>CACWTR010000001.1 GCA_902763865.1 uncultured Bacteroidales bacterium
GCATAGATATTGCATAGGTGTGCGTGCTCAGAAGTTCTTGGCTATGGCTGATATTTCGCGGCTATAGTTTGCGGCGCGGCTCAGATAGTATGCATAGTTGGGGCGTACGCCTATTTCGGGGAATTCCGAGCGCAGGGCGGAAAAAGTGGCGGCGGGGCGCTCGCGGATGCGGATGGTAAGGGCGACGCTGTCAATGGTGATTACTGTGCATTCTTCGCCGTGGGGGGGTAATTTCTATATCTATTACCTGATTCCGTTCTGCTTCTGCAACATTTGCAACATTTGCAACATTTGCAACAATTATTTTTGAGAGAGGGAGAGTCGCCTATTACTATATATATAAGCGCTTTGTGTCTCTTTTTGCTTTGTTGCAAATGTTGCATTTGTTGCAGTTTCCTCTTTTCTGCAACATTTGCAACATTTGCAACAATTATTTTTGAGAGAGGGAGAGTCGCCTATTACTATATAATTAATAATTACATATCTTAATTATATAGTTATAAGCACTTTGTGTCTCTTTTTGCTTTGTTGCAAATGTTGCATTTGTTGCAGTTTCGCCCCCTGCATTATCTCTGCATTTCTTTTCCTGCAAGTTTTTGCAGAGGTGTTTTATTTTTCGTGGGGGATTTTTCGCCGTAACTTTGCAGCTAGTCGCGAAGACATGATGAAGGTTCTGAAGGAGGAAGGAAAGTCGGAAGACAGCTGCCGGATGCTCCTGTGCCGCATGCTCGGACGCGAGATGATAATGGAGAAGTCCAAAAGCTTCTACCGCAAGCTCATCGAATAAAACGCCGCGTTTTTGCAACAAATGCAACAAATGCAACAAACGATTCCGAGACACAAACAAGGGGGCTGTGTCAGAATGAATGGCACAGCCCCCTTTTTTGCTTTAACCACGAACCAGCACGAATTACACGAATTATTCAACTGCTGTTTGTCAGCTAATGACACAGCCCCTTTTTATAATCCGTGCAATTCGTGTAATTCGTTGTTAAAAGTAAATCCCCTCAGAATGCGTTTGCTTTGAGGCGGAGGCCGGCAGTTTCGTCGAGGCCGAACATGAGGTTCATGTTCTGCACGGCTTGGCCGACGGCTCCCTTCAGGAGGTTGTCGATGCAGGAGATCATGAGGAGCTGGTCCTGATACTTCTCGACATAGACCAGGGCCTTGTTGGTGCCTACGACCTGCTTCATGTCGGGGCTCTTCAGGACAAGGTGCGTGAAGGGGGCGTCCTTGTAGTAGTCGGCATAGATGCGCTGCACTTCCTCCAGGGGGAGGTCGCACCGCGCGTAGGCCGTGACGAAGATGCCCCGGGCGAAGCAGCCGCGCTGCGGGATGAAGAGCACGCGTCCCTCGTAGCCGGGGGAGAGTTCCTGGACCGTCTGGTTTATCTCCAGCAGGTGCTGGTGGGTGAAGGTCTTATAGACGGAGATGTTGTCGTTGCGCCACGAGAAATGGGTTGTCGGGCCGGGCTTCTGTCCTGCGCCGGTGCTGCCCGTGATGCCGCTCACGTGGATGTCGCCGCTGATGATGCCGGCCTTCAGCGCGGGCAGCATGGCGAGCTGTATGCAGGTGGCGAAGCAGCCGGGGTTGGCAAGGTGCATGGCCGAGCGTATCTGCTGGCGGTGCGTCTCGGGCAAGCCGTAGATGAAGTCGTGCCCTCCTGCTATGCGGAAGTCCTGGGCCAGGTCGATTATCTTCACGTTGGAGGGTATGTCGTGCTCGCGGAGGAACTGTTCGCTCTTGCCGTGGCCGAAGCAGAGGAAGATGACATCGACCTGGTCGAAGGGGCAGTCGAGGCTGAACCTCAACTCTGTGTCGCCAATGAGTCCCTCGTGCACGTCGCTGACGAGGTTACCGGCATTGCTTTCGCTGTGGGCAAAGACTATCTCCGCCTGCGGATGGTTCAGCAGGATGCGAATCAGCTCGCCGCCCGTGTAGCCGGCTGCTCCGAGGATGCCAATGTTTACCATAGTTTAAAGTAAAAGTGAATAGTGAAAAGTGAACAATTTGCTACCGCCGGGGAATAGTGAATAGTGAACAATTTACTACCGCCGGGGAATAGTGAAATGTGAACAATTTGCTACCGCCGGGGGGCTGGTTGCTGCCATTTTTGCTATTCATTTCTTTTCAATGTTTTGTTTACTTGTTTTTATTGACGAGATTAGGAGTGCCAGCAGTTCCTGACAGTCACTGCTTATGCTCTCAAACTCTTGTTCTTTCAGATATTCTGTATCCTTGAGGATATTGAGCCAGTAGAGTGTTTCGTTGCATTCCTTTAGTGCAATCGAAAGTTTATTTACGAAGTCTGCGGGGCTTTGAGCATAAGTGGATTCGCTTACCAACGCGCCGATGGCTGTCCCGGAACGAAATACCTGGTTTATCATGCCGTACTCCTTCGGGCTGCATTTGATATACTTTACCATGTTAACAATACGAACACCGAAGAAATAGCTTTTCCTTGTCAGTGGCGAACTGTTATATTGAAGATAAGACATGGCAAATTAATCCTTAGTGCGGAAGCAAATTATTCACTTTTCACTATTCACTTTTCCCTTATAATTCATAGTTCAGTGCGGAAGCAAATTATTCACTTTTCACTATTCACTTTTCCCTTTTCATTTTCCCTCTCATCAGGGTGTGCCAGATAGTAGGCCCTGAGAGCCGTGGAGGTTACCTTGATGAAGCCTTTGGCGTCCTCGCTGGTCCAGGCCTTTGCTGTCTCGCCGTACTCGCCGAGTTTGTTCTTGACGAGGTCGTTGGGGCTGTCAACGCCGACCGTCTGGAAGCAGAGGGGACGCAGCTCGAGGGTCACTTCGCCGGTGACGTTGCGCTGGCTGCTCAGGAGCATGGCCTCGATGTCGGGCATGACGGGTTCCAGGTACTGACTTTCGTGGAGGAACATGCCGTACCAGTTTGCCACCTGTTCCTTCCAGTACTGCTGCCACTTGGAGAGTGTGAACTTCTCGAGGAAGCGATGTGCGCCGATGATGAGCATTGGGGCAGCGGCTTCGAAGCCGACCCTGCCCTTGATGCCGATGATGGTGTCACCGACGTGGCAGTCGCGTCCGATGCCGTAGCGGGCACCGATTTCCTCTACCTTCTGTATGGCCTTTATCTTATCGTCGAAGTGTTCGCCGTTGACGGAGCAGATTTCGCCTTTCTCGAAGCCAATCCTGAGCAGCTCGGGGCCTGTGGCAGAGGGGTGCTTCAGGTAGGCACTCTCGGGCAGTCCCTGCCGGGAGTCGAGTAACTCGCCGCCGCAGATGCTGGTGCCCCAGAGACCGACGTTGTAGCTGTACTTCAGTTTGGTGAAGTCGGCAAAGTAGCCGTTCCGGTTGAGGTAATCGACTTCCTCCTGACGCGACAGGTTGCCGTCGCGGGTCAGCGTGATGATTTCCACGCCGGGGCACATGACGAGGAAGGTCATGTCGAAGCGTATCTGGTCGTTGCCTGCGCCGGTAGAGCCGTGGGCGATGGCCGTGGCACCTATCTCCTTGGCGTAGCGTGCGATGGCGAGTGCCTGGAAGATGCGCTCTGAGCTGACCGAGATGGGGTAGCAGTTATTGCGGAGCACATTGCCGAAGACCATGTACTTGAGCGACTTCTCGTAGTATTCCTGCGTCACGTCGAGGGTGACATACTCCTTTGCACCCAGCTTGTAGGCATTCTCTTCGTTTGCCTTGAGCTGTTCGGGACTGAAGCCGCCCGTGTTGGCACAGGCTGCATATACTTCGTAACCTTTCTCCTTAGCCAGATACATGACGGTGTAGCTGGTGTCCAATCCGCCGCTGAAGGCGACAACTACTTTCTTCATTTACGATTTACGATTTATTTAAGTTTCGGTTGTTGTGCTTTTGAGGGAAGTTAAAGAAGTTAATGGAGTTAGCTCGCTGTGCTCGCTTTGGGGAAGTTAAAGGACAATAGTTTTGTAGTCCGATTCCAGGCTGATAGTTCACCACATCCCAGTGGTATCGTCCTTTAACTTCTTTAACTTCTTTAACTTCTTTAACTCCCGAAACTTGAACTATTTACTTTTTTTTGTACTATTTGACTCTTTATTCTATCCCTCTCAAAACCAACGTCCGCATGACGTCCTTAATGACTTCGAGCGAGGTGGGTTCGCCGTGGTGCTTCTCGGGGTCCCAGAGCATGCCGGTGCAGACGCAGAACTTGCGGTTCTTGGCTTCGAGGATGTTGTGGTTGATGCAGCCGAGACAGCCGTGCCAGAAGGCATCGTCGTCGGTGAGCTGATTGAAGCTGACGGGCACATAGCCCAGGGCTGTGTTCATCTTCATGACGGCATCGCCGCTCGTGAGGCTGAAAATCTTGGCGTGGGGCCAGCGCAGGCGTGCCAGGGTGAAGGTGTAGTCCTTGATGCGCTTTGCTACGCCCAGGCCCTGATAGTCGGGGTGGACGATGAGCCCGGAGGTAGTGACGTAGTGCTTGTTGCCCCACGTCTCGATGTAGCTGAACCCGACGAATCTGTCTCCGTGGAGGGCCAGCACAGCCTTCCCCTCGCGCATCTTCATTGCCACGTACTCGTGGGTGCGCTCGGCGATGCCCGTTCCGCGCTTGCGGGCAGCCTCGCGGATGGTTTCGATGATGGTATCGACATACACCTCATGCTCGGCGTCGGCCACCAGCACCCGTATGTCATCTGCCTTTATGTCTTCTTTCATCTTAATTCAGTTTAGGAAACAATTCGCGCATTATTTTTGCAGCCGCCTCCCTGTCTGTGCCTTCGGCCAGCACGACGATGACGGTATCGTCGCCCGCCACGGTGCCGAGGAAGATGGAGTACTTCTGGTTGTCCACATCGTAGGCCACCATGCCGGCGTGACCCGGGGGCGTGTGCACCACCATCAGATTGCCCGAGAAGTTCAGTCGCCACTTCGCCTGATTGATTTCCTGAATAGTCGGCACCGGCTCAAACTGTCCCTCGCGGGGAAGGGCATAGACGCTGTGGCCGTTACGCACGCGAACCTTACTTATACGCAATTGCTTGAGGTCGCGGCTCAGGGTTGTCTGCGTGCTGACGAAACCCTCTTCGCGCAGTTCGGCAAGCAGCTCTTCCTGACTTTCCAGGCTGTGCATGCTCACAATCTTGCGAATCGTCTGCAACCTCTTCTTCTTGTCTGACTTTTCCATAACGGCTGCAAAGGTACAACATTTTATGCAAATCGCAACAAGGATTCGCGCATAAAATGTGTATTTCTATAGAAATTCTTGCATAAGTTTGCTTTCCGACATGCATAAACGCCGCAGCCCCCGGCACTACTCATCGAGCACGCGAAGCTGAACAAGCTCAATCTTGGTGGCCGTCTTCTTCGTGACCTTAAACTCCCAATGCCCGAAGCGGACAGGTTCGTTCAGTTTGGGGAAGTTCTGGAACTCGTGGAGGATAAGGCCGCCAACGGTCAGGTAGTCGTCGCTCTCGGGCAGGTCAAGGCCGAGCAGCTCGTTGGCCTGAGCTATCTCCAGGCGTCCGGAAAGCTGGTACTCGCCCGGAGCTGTCTGCCGCGCCGTATAGTTCTTGCTGTCGTGCTCGTCCTCTATCTCGCCGAATATCTCTTCCACCAAGTCCTCCATCGTGACGATGCCACTCGTGCCGCCGAACTCATCGACGATGACCGCGAGCGAGCGCTTCTGGCTGATGAAGGTGCCGAGCAGCTTCTGGGCGTTCATCGTCTCGGGCACGATGGGCACCTCGCGCACATGCTTCGTCCAGTCCTCGTCCTCGGAAAGGCGGAACATCTCGGCGGTATGGATGTAACCAACGATGTTGTCGATGTCCTCCTTATAGACGATGATTTTGCTGTGGCCGCTCTCCACGAACTGAGTCTGCAGCTCGCGGAAGGACGTTTCGGTCGAGACGGCTACTATCTCGGTACGGGGGACGATGCAGTCGCGCACCTTGACAGAGCTGAAGTCGAGGGCGTTCTGGAAAATTTTCACCTCGTCCTCGATGTCCTCATCGTCGGCAGCCTTGTCGATGTTGCTCTGGATGAGGTAGTCCAGGTCTTCGCGCGTAAAGACTTTCTCGAGCTTGGCCTTCTGCACCTTCTCGCCGACGAGCCACAGCAGAAATTTGCCGAGAGAGCTTGTGAACTTGCTGACGGGCCATAATATAATATAAAAGATGTAGGCCGGCAGCGCAAAAAGGCGCATCATGCGATTCGGGTTGATGCGGAAGAGCGTCTTGGGCAGGAACTCGCCGGTGACAAGGACGATGAGGGTGGCAAGAACCGTCTGCAGCAGGAGGCAGAGCGCCTCGTTGGGACAGTCGCCCCAAGGCTGATGGATGCCCAGGGGGATAAGGATGAGGGCATTCGTTATCTTAGCCATGAGGATGCCATAGATGACCAGGGCAATGTTGTTGCCCACGAGAAGCGTGGAGATGAAGCTGTTGGGATGGCGATAGAAGGTGTCGATAAGGCGCGACGAGAAGCCCTGCTGCTCCCGGTCCATCTCAAAGCGCAACTTGCTGCTCGAGACAAAGGCTATCTCCATTCCCGAGAAGAATCCCGAGAAGAGAAGCACGATGACGGTATCTATAATCAGTTCATAGTCCATAGCTCATAGTTTAATGCGGCTGCCTCAGGGCTGTCCCTCCGCTCTTCGCGGAGCAGTCGAAAGGGAGTCCGCGCCACCAGCCTCCGTCTCCTTGACAGGGAAGACGCCGATGGAGTTGCGCACCGCATAGCGCGTCATCTGCTCGTTGCTGCGGAACTCCGTGCCCTCCAGCTCACGTTCAGGCGTGGTGATGTGAATGTACTGGTGGTTCCACATCTCGTGAGCGTCCAGGTCCCAGAAGAGTTCCTCGGTGCGGAATACATCGCCGTTCACGTTGCGCACCACTACGCGCCCCCGCAGCTCCCAGAGCTGCTGACGGTGCAGGTAGGCCGTATCCGACTGGACGAAGAGATCAACGTGGAACTTCTCGTCGAAGCGCTCCATGAGCATCCCCTTCATGAACTTCCAGGTGGCCGGTTCGCCGCCTTGTCCGTTGTAGATGTCCCATTCCTCCACCACCATGTGATAGCGCATCACACCGCTGTCGCTGATGAAGGTGTTGATGCCGCGCGAGTGCATGAACAGCAGGGAATCCTTCCCGCTGACAGCCTCGGCCAGATGTTCCACCTCGGCAGTGCAACCGATGCAAAGCACAAGAAGCAGTATGAAGGAAAGTGCACAGTGTCTCACCCTATTCCCGAATCCCTAATCTCTAATCCCTAATTCCTAATCCCTAATCCATCTCTAATCACTAATCCAAAATCACTCAATCTTGTACTTCACGAACCAGCGCTCGTTGAAGGTCAGGCCGAGATTGAGGAGCAGATAGTTCTCGCTTATCATGCCTGTGCCGCTGGCCGAGCGTCTCAGCCACTGCAGGCCGAAGTTGACGAAGCTGCGGTTGTTGGTCCTGTTCGTGATAGGCAAGCCGACGCCGGCTGTCAGGCTCAGTTCGCTGGGGCCGTCATTCCCGTTTACCTTCAAGTAGGGAGTCTTGTAGCTGACACCAGCCCTGTAGCGGATGCGCTTCCAGTACTGCTTTTGGAGGGGGTCTGGGGTCCACTGCGCACCCACGGCTATTTTGGTCAGGTCCCTGTAGCCGCCCTCTATGCCGACATAGCCGCTGCCGGTTTCCATGGGCTGCCGACACTTCGACCAGAAGTCGTGGTGCACGTCGGCTGCTACCAGAAGCGAGTTCTTGTGCTGCCAGGCAACGCCGAAAGCAACACTATAAGGCAGGCTGAAGGGCGAAGAGATGGTGTCCGTGTTGTAGCCTTCGGTTATCTCCAAGTCCTGGGGAATCCCGTGTCCCAAGCCGGCGGTCAGGCCCAGGTTCAGCCAGTCCTGATGCGTCAGGCGGACGGGGTATTGCACGCCGAGGTCTATCTTGTATGTCTTGGGCGAAGCATCGTACACCTTGCCGGAGCTGTCGTAGGAATCGACGACGACACCCCCGTCTGAATAGACAGGCAGGACGGCGTGGTAGTAGCTTCCCCAGAGGAAGCTGGCATTGACGCCGACGGAAAGGTTCTTATATACCCTCCAGCCCAGGCCGATGTATGCCTGGCTCAAGCCGCCGCTGCCGGAATAGCCCACCTCCTGAGTGTTGGGCTGCATGGTGGTCAGAGACTTGCCGATGACTTCCTCGGGCGAGGCGAACTCATAACCGATACTGCTGTAGGGCATGTAGCCAACTGCCAGGCCGAGCCTTCGGGCCAGGCGCAAACCGATGTGGGCATAGTCGAAAGCGGCGTTGTTCACGGCAACACGCTTCGTGCCTTGCACCATCTTCCCGAAGGATGCACTCATGCCCACGTCGAGGATAAGGCTGATGGAGTCGATGGCGGAATAGGAGGCTGGGTTCATCGTGTTGACGATGTTGCCGTAGCGTACGCCCAGGCCCACGCCTGCCATAGAGCGGTTGAAGCCTTGCGACTGGTCGTTCAGCAGTCCGATGCCGAAACGCGAGTACGGGGAGCTCATTCCTACCGACTGAGCCCGGAGGGACTGAAGCAGGGGGGGAGCAAGGAGCAGGAAAAGGAGAGCCAGCTTGTATCTTACGTCATTCTTCATGCTTTATTCTCAATTATTAGTTCTTCGTTGAAGTCCAGAATCTTGTTGAGTCCTCTGGGGACGATGTATTTGTCGGTGAATATGATGTTCTTGATGTTCGTGTCGAAATTGATGCGGTCTCCGCCCGTGAGGAAAACGAGCAGGTGGGGGAACTTCGACCTCATGGACTTGATGTAGCCCTCTATCTCGTACTTCATGCCGCGCAGTACGCCGCTGCGGATGGCGGTCTCGGTGCTGTAGCCCATGCCGGGCACGTCGCCTTCTGCCTCGACGAGCGGCAGGCGGCCCGTGAATTCGTGCAGGGCCCTGAGCCGCATCTGCATGCCGGGAGCGATGTTGCCGCCCCAGTAGTTGCCCCGGGCATCAATGACCTCGTAGGTGATGCAGGTGCCGGCATCGATGATGAGCAGGTCATGGCCCGGCTTGAGCGAGCTGGCTCCGATGACGGCTGCCAGGCGGTCGCTGCCAAGCGTCTGAGGCGTACGGTAACGGTTCGTAATGGGGACGGGGGTGTCGGGCGACAGTCGCAGAAGGGGGAACGGCAACCGGGACAGAGCCTCCTCTTCGCTGTCCAGAAGGTTGCGCACGGTCCCGACTATGCCCCTACGGAAGTCATACTTCTTCACAAAGTCGCACAAGCCGGCAAGCTCGCCGCTCTCGGCCCGAATCTCATCGACAGGCTCATCGCCACGGAAAGCAACCATCTTGACAACGGTGTTCCCTATGTCTATAATCAGTTTCACGGGTGCAAAGGTACAACTTTTAATTCATAATTCGCAATTCACAATTCATAATTATGGTTAAAGGTGAAGAATTAAGTCCCGAAAAGCACGCTTCAGCCTGTTTTTCCGAAGAAACAGAAGTGCCGAGGGGCAGGGGAACAATTTCCGGCATGCGGTTTGCAAAACCTCACGGAACGCGCTAAAAAGTTATTTTCAAACTTTGAAAATCAATTTTCACGTCATGAAAATATATTTTCACGGTTTGAAAATTAATTTTCACGTCATGAAAATAGTTTTATGACGTGTCCCTTGAGGTTTTGTGAAGCGTCCCTACGGGTTTGCCGGCCAGCCCTTCCGTACTTCCTTTCCTCGATGCTTTGTTGCCAAGGCACACTTTTTTTGTACGGAACACTTTCCGCTTTTCACTTTTTTTCGTACCTTTGCACCCGTGTTTAGGATATTTGCCATAATTTTCTGCCTTTTGACGTGGTCGGCGACTGCTGTAGCGCAGCCGGTGGCCCCCCTTGGCGACAGCATTCGCGTGACGTTGCTGACATGCTCGCCTGGGCCTGAGGTCTATGAACTTTACGGTCACACTGCCATCCGCTGCCAGGCCCCCTCCGGCTCAACCGTCTTCAACTATGGCGTCTTCGACATGTCGAAGCCCTACTTCGTCTGGAACTTCGTGCTCGGGCATACCGACTACATGGTCTGCCCCGTGCCTTGGGAACACTTCGCCGCTGAGTACCGTAAACGCGGCTCGAGCATTACGGAGCAGGAGCTGAACCTGACTCCGGTGGAAGCAAGACGGCTGACTGAGCGGCTCGTGGAGAACTGCCGCCCGGAGAACCGCACGTACCGCTACAATTATCTCTACAAGAACTGCACGACTATGGTGCGCGACATGGTGGAGCAGGTCGTCATGGGAGAAATTCACTACCCCGGCACCCTACCCCACCAGACTTACCGCGAGATACTGCACCACTACACGGCAGGGCATCCCTGGGCGCAGGAGGGCAACGACCTGCTGCTTGGCAGCGAGGTGGATACCATCCTGTCGGCACGTGCCGCCATGTTCGTGCCGGAAAACATGATGCATGCCTTCGACGGCGCTTTCATCCGCACGCCTCGGGGCGACATGCGACCGTTGGTAAGGAGCAAGGCCATTCTCGTAGAAGCCTCACCCGTCCAGTCCATTCCCTCCGAAAAGAAGCTTTCGGGGGCTCTCCCCATTGAGTTAGTCACCTCCAGCCCCCTTGCCGCGATGCTCGCCCTGGGAGCCGTTTGCCTGCTCATCATGCTTCTGGAAGTATGGACCCGCCACTCCTTCTGGCTTTGGGACGTTCTGCTCCTGCTGGCGCAAGGTGCAGCCGGATTGCTGCTCGCCTTCATGCTCCTGTTCTCGCAGCATCCCGCCGTCGGCTCCAACTGGCAGATTTGGGTGCTGAACCCTCTTGCCCTCGTCGGCATCCCCTTTGTCATAAAAGCTGCCATCCGGCACAGGCCGACTCTCTGGTTTGCGCTTTATTTTGCAGTTTTGGCACTATTCTTGTTATTTTCTCCGTGGATACCTCAAGTATTTGCAAAAATAACCGTACCTTTGGCATTGTGTTTGCTCACAAGACCGATAAGTTACTATTACGTAAGCCGCAGAAAGAAGAAACATGACCGCAAATAAGTATAAGCTGCTCTCGTCGCTCATCATACTGCTTGCAGTGACCGGCTCCAGCGCTCAGGAAGCGCCGGGAGTGCCGTCGCTGGTCGTGAACATCGTCATCGACCAACTGCGTAGCGACTATCTGGATGCCTTCTCGCCGCTCTACGGACAGGGAGGTTTCCAGCGCCTCAAAGAGCAGGGACGCTACTACTCGCAAGCTGAATACCCGTTCAGCTCGCCCGACCGTGCCTCGGCAATGGCTTGCCTGATGACCGGCACGAGCCCATACGTCAACGGCATCGTGGGCAACCATTGGCTCGACCGACAGACGCTTCTGCCCGTCTTCTGCGTTGACGACGAGACCTACCCCGGCATCCACACCAGCGAGAAGTCCTCGCCCAAGGCCCTTGCCGTCTCCACCATCGGCGACGAGCTCAAGGTTTCCTCCGAGGGAAAAAGCATCATCTACTCCATCGCCCCGACACGCGAAGCCGCCATCCTTGCCACCGGACACGCCGGAAACGAAGCCTTCTGGCTCGACGACTGGACAGGAAAATGGGCCGCAACCTGCTACTACGACGACTATCCGGACTGGGCAACGGAGTACGACGTCCGCTCCTCGCTCGAGAGCCGCATCGCAAGCATCCGCTGGGAGCCACTCAACGACCAGGTGGCCGCCTTCCAGTACTTTGTGCCCTCCGGAGGGAAAAGGGTGAAGCCCTTCAGCCATAAGTTCGACAGCAACCGCAAGTTCCGCGAGTTCAAGGCCACGGCCTGCGTCAACGACGAAGTCAACCGCTTTGCCAAAGAAGCTATCGAGAAGGCCGGACTCGGCACGGATGCCGTGACCGACATGCTGACCCTGACCTACTACGCCGGTGCCTACGACCATCAGTCGGCCATGCAGTACGGCATGGAGATGCAGGACACCTACGCCCGCCTGGACAGGCAACTGGAGGAGCTCTTCGACTTCGTCGCCGAGAAGGTGGGCATGGACAAGGCACTCTTCGTAGTCACCAGCACCGGCTACTTCGACTCGGAAGAGATGATGGACCTGAGCAAGTACCGCATCCCCACCGGCGTGTTCTCCATCACGAAGGCAAAGGCCCTGCTGAGCATGTACCTCATCGCCGTCTATGGACCGGGCGACTACGTCGAGACAGCCATCGACAATCAGATATACCTCAACCTCAAGCTCATCGAGAACCGCAGCCTCAACCTGGCCGAAGTACTAGACCGCTGCAGCGCCTTCCTCATTCAGCTGAGCGGCGTAAAGGACGTCTATACCAGCCAGCGGCTTGCCTTGGGTGCATGGACTCCGGGCATCAGCAAGCTGCGCAATGCCTACAACCCGAAATGCTCGGGCGACATACTCATACAGGTCTCTCCCGGTTGGCTCCTCAACAACGAAGAGACGCACGAACAGTCGCTCTGCCGCGAGTCGTACCTCAGCTTCCCGCTCTTCTTCATGGGAGCAGGCATCGTGCCCGAGAAGGTGCGCATACCCGTCAGCATCGACCAGGTGGCACCGACCATCGCACAGACCCTGCGCATCCGCGCACCCAACGCTTGTCCGCAGGCCCCGCTCAACTACTAAGGAATAGCCTCCCCCAGCTCCTCCAAAGAGGGGTAAACAAAATAGATGAATCAACAAATGAGAATAACAGAATAATATAAACACATAGCCGCACCCTTCACCCCTCCTTTAGGGGGGAGGGAGGGAAGCTTCTAACACATTTTATATATAATATATGGACTTTTCCAAGTTTTTAGTTAAGATATTCGGCGACAAGAAAAGCCGCGACCTGAAAGCATACCGCCCCCTGGTGGAGGATGTGCTCAAGGTTTATCCCGAGATTCAAGCCCTCTCCAACGACGAGCTCCGAGCCCGCACCTGCCAAATCAAGCAGCGCATACAGGACTCCGCAGCCGACCTGCGAGGACAGATACAGGCACTGAAGGACAAGATTCCCTCGACCGACATCCAGGACCGTGCACCCATCTTCCAGCAAATAGACAAGTTGGAGAAGGATGTCCTTGAGACCTTCGAGAAAGCTCTCGACAAGGAACGTGCCGAAGTGTTCGCCATCGTCAAGCGGACAGCGGAACTGTTCGCAACAAACGAGACGGTGGAAGTCACCGCCAACGACTTCGACCGCGACCTCGCCGCCAAGCACGACTTCGTTGACATAGAAGGCGACAAGGCCATCTACCACAACCACTGGGTGGCAGGCGGCAACGACCTGAAATGGGACATGGTGCACTTCGACGTGCAGCTCTTCGGCGGCACAGTGCTCCACCAAGGCAAGATAGCCGAGATGTTCACCGGCGAAGGAAAGACACTCACCGCCACCCTCCCCGTCTTCCTCAACGCACTGACAGGCAACGGCGTGCACGTCGTCACCGTCAACGACTACCTCGCCAAGCGCGACTCCGAATGGATGGGACCCATCTACATGTTCCACGGCCTCAGCGTCGATTGCATCGACAAGCATCAGCCCAACAGCGAGGCACGCCGCAAAGCATACATGGCCGACATCACCTTCGGAACGAACAACGAGTTCGGCTTCGACTACCTGCGCGACAACATGGCACAGGACCCCAAAGACCTCGTGCAGCGCTCACACAACTATGCCATCGTCGATGAGGTCGATTCCGTTCTCATCGACGATGCCCGCACCCCCCTCATCATCTCAGGACCCGTGCCTAAGGGCGACGACCAGCAGTTCGAACAGTACCAGCCCCTGGTAGAGCGACTCGTCGGCGTACAACGCCAGCTCGCCACGCAATACCTGGCCGAAGCCAAGAAACTAATCGCAGAAGGCACCGAGAGCGGCGACAAGCAGAAGACCGCCGATGGCTTCCTCGCACTCTTCCGCAGCCACAAGGCCCTGCCAAAGAACAAACCACTCATCAAGTTCCTCTCCGAGCCAGGCATAAAAGCCGGTATGCTCTCCACCGAGGAAATCTACATGGAGAACAACAACCGTCGCATGCCCGAAGCCACCAACCCACTCTACTTCGTGGTCGATGAGAAGCTCAACAGCGTTGAACTCACCGACAAAGGCAACGAATGGCTGGCATCCCAGGTGAACGACCCCGAGCTCTTCATCCTGCCCGACATCACCACCATCCTCTCGCAAATCGACCACTCCGGCAAGACCGATGAAGAAAAGATAGAAGAGAAGGACCAAATCTTCAACGACTACGCCACGAAGAGCGAGCGCGTACACACCATACAGCAGCTCCTGAAAGCCTACACCATGTTCAACCTTAACGACGAATACGTCATCCAGGACGGCGAGGTAAAGATTGTCGATGAACAGACTGGCCGCATCATGGAAGGGCGCCGCTGGAGCGATGGACTCCACCAAGCCGTCGAAGCAAAGGAACACGTACAGGTGCAGGCTGCCACACAGACCTATGCCACCATCACACTGCAGAACTACTTCCGCATGTACCACAAGCTGGCAGGCATGACAGGCACAGCCGTCACCGAAGCCGGCGAGTTCTGGGACATCTACAAGCTCGACGTGGTGGAAGTACCCACGAACCGTCCCGTAGTCCGCATCGACATGAACGACCGCGTCTATCGCACACAGCGAGAAAAGTACAAGGCCGTCATCGAGGAAGTCGAACTCATGCGCACCAACGGCAGACCCGTACTCGTCGGCACCACCAGCGTCGAAATCTCCGAAATGCTTTCAAAGATGCTCCAGATGCGCAAGATACCCCATCAGGTGCTCAATGCCAAGCTCCACCAGAAGGAAGCCGACATCGTAGCCCTGGCCGGACAAAGCTCTATGGGCACTGTCTATGTGGCAACCGACGGACGAGCCTTCAGCGAAAAAGGCACAGCCATCAACTACCAGACACGCATCGAGGCAGAAACAGCCAAGAAAGAAAAGCGCGAGCCGCACGAAGCTGCCGACCTCCTGAAGACAGAAGAGCGACTGCTCGGCACCGTCACCATCGCCACCAACATGGCAGGACGCGGCACCGACATCAAGCTCTCGCCGGAAGTGAAGGCAGCTGGAGGACTGGCTATCGTCGGCACAGAACGCCACGAAAGCCGACGCGTCGATAGACAGCTGCGCGGACGTTCCGGTCGTCAGGGCGACCCGGGCAGCAGCGTCTTCTTCGTCAGCATCGAAGACAAACTCATGCGACTCTTTGCCAGCGAGCGAATAGCACGCGTCATGGACAGCCTCGGCTTCAAAGACGGCGAGATGATAGAGCACAGCATGATCACTCGAAGCATCGAGAACGCCCAGAAGAAGGTCGAGGAAAACCACTTCGGCGTCCGCAAGAACCTGCTCGAGTACGACGACGTCATGAACAAGCAGCGCACCGTCATCTATGAGAAGCGCCGCCATGCACTCATCGGCGAGCGTCTCGGCATGGACATCAGCAACATGATATGGGACCGCGTCTGCAACATCCTCGAGAACAACAAGTACGAAGGCTGCCGACTGCGCTTCCTCGAAATCATGGCAATGGAAGTGCCCTTCACCGCCGAACAGCTGGAGACAATGAAGCTTGATGACGTGGCTGAACTGGCATACCAAAAAGTGCTGGAACGCTTCCAACAGAAGACCAGTATCATGATGAACAACGCCAACAAGGTAGTGACACACATCTATGAAAGCCCGCAAGGCTCCATGTACGAGAACCTCATGGTGCCAGTCCTTGCAGGCAATCGCCAATACAATATCCCATGCAACCTGAAGGAAGCCTACGAGTCGCAGTCGCGCAGCGTCGTGACAGCATTTCACAAGGCTATCATCCTCCACATCATCGACGACGCATGGAAGGAGAACCTCCGACTGCTCGACGAACTGAAGCACAGCGTCCACAACGCCAGCTACGAGCAGAAAGACCCCCTGCTCATCTTCAAACTGGAGAGTGCCAAGCTCTTCGACGACATGATAAACCAAATCAACGACCGCACCGTCTCCATCATCATGCGAGCCATGATACCCGAGCTGCAAGTGCAGGACGCTCCGCAGCAACAGGAAGCGCCACGCCGTGAACGTCCACGCCTGCAGGAATCACGAGGCGAGCTGACCGATGCCGGACAGCAACAGGCCGCAGCACGCGACACACGCGACCGGCAGCCCGTACAGCCCATCCGCCGCGAGAACCTGCCGGGACGCAACGACCCCTGTCCCTGCGGCAGCGGCAAGAAGTTCAAGCAGTGCCACGGCAGAAACCTGTAAAAAAGCCTCTCCCGGCCAACTTCCTGAAGAGGAAGGAGAAAACGGTAAATCGTAAATGGTTAAATGGTAAATAACAAGATGGAAGCAAGCAAACAGACAATCCAACAGATTGAGCGCACGTTGCGCAAGGTCATTGCAAAGTTCCCCCCCGAGGCAGAGCCTGTCATGACGGACATCCACCTCCTGGTGAGCAACTACACAGGCGAGATTCGCACCTACAACGACGACGACGAGGAACTCGACCGCTGCGTCGTGGAGGAATGGATAAAAAGCAGCGACGAACAGTTCTACGAGGACATCGTCCCCATCCTGCGCAGCTGCATTGAGGACATGCGGCCCAGCATCGCCAAGATGAGCATCATGCAGCCCTTCAGCTTCGTGCTTATCGACGAGGACCATGAGACACTGCAGGACCTGGTCATCATCGACAGCGAAGAGACGGTGATGCTTGACAGCACACTGCTCGACGGACTGGAGGAGGACCTTGATGCCTTCCTCAAGCAACTGCTGGAGAGCTGAAGCATTCCATATTTCCCGATTCATGATTCACAGTTATCTCCCCGCTCACATTCAGGGCAAAACCCTGTCCCGCATTTCGTGGCGGAGCCTGATTCTGAACTGTGAATCGTGAATTATGAATTAATAATAACTTTTTCTTCACCTAAATGTCCGTTATATGGAAAAAAATGCGTACCTTTGTGCGCTTAAAGCGATAATAATAAATAAATAAAACATAAAAGAAATGGCAACATTACAAAAAATCCGCAACAAAGGCAAGATTCTTATCTTCACGGTAGGTATTGCCCTGTTTGCCTTCATCGCCGAGGAGTTTGTGCGTTCGCTCTCCTACACACAAACGGAGCGCCACCAGCGTGTCGGCGAAATCTATGGAGACAAAATCAACGTACAGGACTTCAACGCACAGGTGGAAGAGTACACCGATGTCATCAAGTTCACCCAGGGCGTCAACACCCTGAGCGACGACCAGCTCTCCATGATACGCGATCAAGTCTGGCAGTCCATCGTCAATGAGAAGGTTATCCAGCACGAATGCGAGAAGCTGGGCATCACCGTCACCGATGCCGAGATGCAGAACATCATCAACACAGGTCGCAACCCGATGCTCGCACAGACGCCTTTCCGCACCCAGCAGGGCACATTCGACGTGAACGCCCTCAAGCAGTTCCTGAACCAGTACAACGAGATTATGAACAATCCGGAGATTGGCAGCGAAATCAAGGAGCAATATACTCAGATGAACAACTATTGGAAGTTCATCGAGAAGACCATTCGCCAGCAGACACTGAACCAGAAGTACCAGACACTGCTGAGCGGACTGCTGGTCAGCAATCCCGTCAGCGCACAGGCTAACTTCGACGGTCGCACCAGCGAGGCTGACATCTACATGGCAGCCCTGCCCTTCTCCAGCGTGAAGGACGACGATGTCAAGGTAGAGGAGAGCGACATCAATGCCAAGTACCAGGAGATGAAGGAGATGTTCCGCAACGAACAGGAGACTCGCGACATCAAGTACATCGACATCAAGGTGACAGCCAGCGACGACGACAAGGCCAACCTCCAGAAGGAGATGGAAGGCTACGCTCAGGCTCTGGCCGAAGGTGCTGACCCCGCTAAGACAGTACGCGAGGCAGCAAGCCTGGTGGCATACAGCCCGCTGCCCGTCAGCGCCAAGTCCCTGCCCCACGACATTGCCGAGCAGCTCGACTCTCTGACCGTCGGCTCCCAGGTAGGTCCCTTCGTGCATGACCACGACAACACCATCAACATCGTGCGCCTTCTCGGTAAGGTCAGCCTTCCCGACTCCGTCGAGCTGCGCCAGATTGCCGCTCCCGGCAACGACATGGCTGCCATCGAGAAGACAGCTGACAGCATCATGAACGCCCTCAACGCCGGTGCCAACTTCGACACCATCGCCAAGAAGTACGACCAGCCTGCCACCAAGGTCTGGATCACCAGCAGCCAGTATGAAGGCCAGACCATCGACGAGAACAACCGCAAGTTCCTCAGCACCATCAACACGGCAGCCGTAGGCACCTACAACAAGATTGTGCTCGACGGTCAGGGCGTCATCATCGCACAGGTTACGGACCGCCGCAACATCGTCAACAAGTACGACGTGGCAGTCATCAAGCGCACCATAGACTTCAGCAAGGACACCTACAACAAGGCCTTCAACGACTTCAGCAGCTTCCTGGCAGGCAATGCCAAGGCCGAGGACATCGAAGCCAATGCAGCTCAGGCCGGCTATACCGTGCAGACGCGCAACAACGTGAGTAGCACCGAGCATAACGTTGCCGGCGTGCGCAGCACCCGCGAAGCTATGCGCTGGCTCTTCAACGAGAAGACGAAGACCGGCGACGTATCGCCCCTCTACGAATGCGGCGACAACGACCACCTGCTCGTCATCATACTCCAAGGCATTCACCAGAAGGGCTACCTCACTGCCGACGACGAGCAGATACACACCTACCTGACCGCCGAGGTAACGAAGGACAAGAAGGCTGCCCTCCTTCTGGAAAAGATGAGTGCTGCCAAGAGCGTGGCCGACGTAGCCAAGATGGAAGGTGCCGTCACGGATACCGTCAAGCACATCACCTTCACCGGCAATGCCTTCATCTCGAAGGTCGGCTCCAGCGAGCCCGCCCTGAGCGGCTCCGTCAGCAAGGCCCAGAAGGGCGAATTCAAGTCCGGCATCAAGGGCAAGGCTGCCGTCTATGCCTATCAGGTGCTCAGCCAGAAGAAGAACGACGTGAAGTACGACCAGAAGCAGGAAGAGCAGAGACTGCAGCAGACAGCCAGCCGCAGCCTCTCGAGCTACATGAGCGAACTCGTCCAGAAAGCCAACATCAGCGACAGACGCTACATCTTCTTCTAAAACGCAAGTCGCGCAGAAATTTTATCTTACCCGATACGAAACGCCCCCTTGCCATTGACCGGCAAGGGGGCGTTTCTGTATTTCGCTATATACCCTTATTTCGTGTAGTGCCTCTCCCTTCTCTAACAATTCTGGACTATTCAGGCTTTTGACAAAAAGGTATTCATATCGCTTAGGCCGACTCGTTCTGCGATTCTCTCAATTAAGTTGTGTGCAGGTTCTATCCTATCACGAAGCACTTGGGGCTCTATGTCGAAAAGACAATTATAATCGCTCTCTTCGCGCATCGTCTGCAACTGATTGTAAAGACGACCATATTCAGCAGGAAAAACTCCGGTTTTGATATAGTGAAGGTTAAACAATGCATGTGAGCCCTGATGCGTATTCACCTGGAAACCATCATAAATGAGTAACGCATTGACAGCATGGAACACAGCATAATACAGGCGATTTGCCGCTCCATTCCATCGGTCTGCAGCTGTGAGAATACCAATTTCGTCGTATGTCTCATAAGCTTTCTTCAATTCCAGTGTCACGATGGATTGTCGTTCTTCGTTTGACAGGCTCATTGCAGTTCTACTTTATCTCGTTCCACATTTTTATAAAAAGGCAGGAAGGTCCATTCATTCCACTGTTTTTGTGTGTAGATGTGCGGACTGATTTCTTCATTCATCTCCCATCCCAACTCACGGAAAGGATAAGTCACATCGAAGTCTTCGGCCACAAGCTTTGGTTTGTCCAGCAATATAAGCAAGTCCCAGTCGCTGCCCTCAAGAGCATCTCCTCTGGCGCGGGAGCCAAAAAGATAAAGCTTGCTGTTCTCGGGAAGAACTTCCCGGGCAACCCGCTTGATGCTGTCTATTACCTTTGCTGTGCTCATGTAGTGATCTTATATATATTGTATCCATGATTCTTGCCGCAAATTTAGCAAATTATCCGATACGGACAAAAGGAAAAGGAAAAAATTTGGGGGCAAGCACATCAGCTCGGGCAAGCCGGGCTTGTTACTTGACTGCAATTTTCTTGCCGTTCTGGATGTAGATGCCGCGGCGGTCGATGCGGTAGCGCTGTTTGCCGTCGGTGTTGTAGATGACCTTGTTGACTTCCTGCGCTGCGGAGACGCTGCGGAGGGCGTCGGGGTCGCCGTAGCGGTCGAAGGTGCGGGTGAAGACGTCGGCCTCGACTTCTGTTCCGTCGGGCTTGGCAAAAATTATCTTGTTGATGGTGATGCCCTGAATGTCGCCGTCGAGGGTGAGGCAGAAGAGCCGTCCCGTCTTGCTGCGCAGGAGGCTGTTCGAGGTGCTGTAGCAGACGATGCGATAGCGCCCGTCGAGCGGGGAAAGCTGGAGCGAATGGTCGGCCAGAAGTGCGTCGCGCTCCATGTCGCTGCTCTTCAGCACGACATCCTTGCTGTCGAGGGTGATGTCAAGCTGGAAGGCGGTGAAGTCTATGTCGTTGTTCTCCAACTCGATGTCGAAGTACCACTTTGTATCTCCCTCGATGCTGACGGCTGCTACGACGTCGTATGCCTTGGCACTGAATGCACATGCCATGACTGCAAAAACAGCGAAAATCTTCTTCATAACCGTGTTTTATTCCGATATTAAATTCATAATCCGCCACAAAGTTACGAAGAAACTTGCGATTGACCAAATTAATTGGAGGTTTTCTGAGCGCAAATGGCATCGGAAAACAAAAAAAAGGAAGGGCTGAGGGCGACGTGGTGTGTTCCGGTGCGACACACGATGTCTTGATTGCTTCATCGCGATGGAGTGATTGCTTCATCGCGATGAAGCAATTGCTTGTTCGCGATGAAGCAATCAAGGGAACGCGATTTACTTTCTAAGGACTTTCCTGCCGTCCTCCACGACGATGCCGCGGAAGTGGGGGCCGACACGCTGACCTGACAGGTTGTAGATGCCTGTCGGAGCGGGCTTCCCGGCCAGGGGTGCGGTAATGGCATCGGGGTCTTCGCCTTCGACGGGCGATTGGAGCAGGTAGAGTTCATCGATGACCTGGCCATCGACTACGTCGGTGCCATAGACGGCTGTGACGTCGAAGAACTTGCCGCTGATGTTTGTGGGCAGGCTGATCTTGGGCGACTTAATCTGGAACATATTCCAGAGTCGCACGCGCCGGTCTCCGATGACGGCAAAGACTCCGCCGTCGCGGACAAGGGTGAGTCCCCTCACCAGCACCATGTCGCCATAGCGGTCGGCAGTGAGGTCCCAGCCGAAGACTTCGGTGGGAAGGGGTGTCTCGCCACTGCTGACAGTGACGCCTCCGACTTCCGACTCGCCCTCCGTGGGGGTGAGCTGCGGCATCCGGTTGCCGTGGCTCAAGCGTCCGAGGATGCTGCCGTTCAAGACATCGCCGCGGCTGACCTTGAGGTTCGTCCCGCTGAGGAGCAGGCTACCGCTGGCATCGCGCAGATAGATATTGTCGCCGTGGACGTAGAGCACCTGTGCGCCGGTCAGGGTGAGCAGTGCATCGTCACCCTCGTCCATAGAGCGGAACGAGGCAATGTCCGGCACTGTGCTGAGGGTGCTGACAACGACGGTACAGGTGGCTGTCAGACGGTCGTTGGCAGTGACGGTGATGTGGGCGGTGCCTTCGCTCAGAGCCGACAGCAAGCCGCCGGCATCGACGGTGGCTACCGACTCGTTGTCGCTGGCGAATGTGAGGGTGCAGGTTGCCGTCTCCGGGTCGAGGACCGTGACGAGCTGGAGCTGAGTACCAATGGTGAGCTTGTAGGTCTCGCTGGAGAAGCTGACGGAGGTGAGCACATCGACGTCGTAGGCTTCGAAGGTGATAACGCCACTGCTTTCCTTGATGCTTCGCAGTCCCAGGTTGTTAGGTTTGCCGGCCCAAGTCTTCAGGTTTGGCGTGGTCTCGTTGTTGATGGTCGTCACGCGGCGCGTGCCGGGGAACGGATCAGTGGCAGAGCCGATAGATACGCTGTAGCCATCCGACCTCACGCCGCCGGCGCGCAGCAGCTCGTAGTAGGGATGGTCGGGATCGTCGTTGACAGAGTTTGTGTATTCCCAGACATCTGTGTTGGTGGAATCTACGCGGAAGATGAGCATGCCGTGGCCCGGCAGCTGGGAGTCCCATTTGCCCTTCTGACGGTTCTCGATGTAGAAGGACTCCTTCTTCACGGGTGTGTTCAGACGGTAGCCGGCATTGCTCGCGTGAAGGGCTTCGATTCTGTAGGAACCGGCCTCGCTGATGACCTGCGGGGCGGCAAAGCCCAGGGCATAGCGCTCGAAGAGGGAGAAGCAGCACGGGGTGCGACCATAGTTGTAGTCAGCCCCGTTTGCCATTACCGACCAGGAATCGGGGGTCACGCACTCATCTTCCTTGTAAAGGTTTCCCGTATCGTAGAAGTCGGGCAGGCCGAGCACGTGGCTGAACTCGTGGCACATGGTGCCGATGCCCTCAAGAACACTCCAGTCCGTAGAGCCGAAGAGCTCGTTGGAGCAGGCATAGCGGCCCAGATAGACACCGTCCTTGCGCACGCCGCGCCAGCTGATGTCGGACTGGTGGGGCCAGAGCAGCCGACTGTCGTTGCCTTGGATGTAGGACCCGAGGCCGGCAAAGATGAAGTATATCATATCGACCATTCCGTCGCCATCGACATCGTAGTCCTTGAAGTTCACCTTGGAGTCGGCAGCTGTGCAGGCGTCAATCATCAGCTGCGTGGCATTGCGGGAGCTGTTGACGTAGTACTGGCTGCGATTCACCTTCACGGGGCCAACCACGTCGAAAGTCGGGACGAACAGGCCGTTGGAGTTGTCGCGGTAGTAGTCGCGAATGCTGCCGGTGCAGCGAATGCCGGCACTGGTGATATTGGTTCGGCTGTTGCCGGTATAGTTGTCAGCGTTGATCATCTCCTCCATGAGCTCGGTATAGTTATCGTAGCGGAAGGAGCAGTCGTTGTATTCCACAAGCAGGACAAGGCCGCGGAACTTGGAGTAGTCGTAGAGGTTGGCCTTGTTCTGACTGAGCTGGCGGGCACGCTGTGCACGGTTCTGCCGGCGCATCTGCTCAGCCTCGGTGGTGGGTTGCGGCCTCAGGCGCCCCACCCTTTTCAGGTAGCCGCGCTCCTCTGCGGTGCGGGCGGATTCGTCGTGAGCCAGCATGGTTGTAGGCTCCAGCTCGCCCACGGCACTCAGCCGGGCATAGACGTAGGCACCGTCGTCGCGACGTACCAGGGAATAGCCATCGGATGTCGTGTTGTAATGCAGGTACTCGTCGCCCACCAGACGAATGCTGACAGAAGTGCCGTCGGGCTGCAGCACACGCGTCGTGCCGCGATAGGCAGGGCGGGCAAAGAAAATGGCGGTGCCTAACAGCATCGCCATTATAGTAGTTGATAGTCTTCTCATTTAATCGAAAATATGTTTGAACATTGTCCGGACCCTTCCTCGTCGGGGGAGGAGCCCGGACATGTTCTATTCATTCTGTTCTCCTTACTTGACCAGGATTTTCTTGCCATCCTTCACGACAACGCCCTTGTAGCTGTTGCCGACGGGCTGTCCGGCCAGGTTGAAGGCGCGGCTGTTCTTGATGGGTGTCTGCTCTACGACAGTGCTGATGCCATCCGGGTCAATGTCCTGCGTGAGGTTGACGGTCAGCTTGGCACCTGTCTGCCAGAAGACAATCTTGGCAGTGCGGTTCTCCACGCCCTCGGGCAGTGCGGCGAGGGTAATCACCAAGTCATAGTCGATGCCATTGACGAAGTACTCGTATTCGTTGCCTTCGTCATCCACGCCCTTTGCCTTGGTGTAGTCCTCGTTAGCAACCTCGATGGTAATCCACTCGGGAATCTCATCGACTTCCTCGCCATCAACGGAAACGCTTTCTACGTTGAGCAGATAGCTGGGCTCGCCTGTCTCCTCGTCGGTAGAGTAGAGCATAGGATCGACGTGAATGGTGGAGGTGCCGCCTTCCTTGGCATAGATGAGGTTGGTATCGTCCTCGGTGTGGAGATAGCCATAGGTGGCATCAATCAGGCCGATGAAGAGCTGGGGCCAGCCGCCGCCGTAGGAGCGCAGTCTGGTCTCGCCGGGTGCCTGGAACCATGTCGAGGTAATCTCGTTGAAGTTATGCTCCTGACTGCCAAGCACGCCGCTGAATGTGCCGTTGTCCCAGCCTTCGATGATGATGACGAATTCGTCATCGATGAACAGGTGATCGACATTCTCGCTCATGCCGAACTCGTCCTCGGTGTAGAGCTGAGTGAACTCTACGGCCTTGATGCCGGCATCGTACTGGTCAACCACATTCTCCGTTGAAGCGTCGCCTTCTGCAATCACGTCGCCCACGGTGAGGGTTCCTCTTGCGCTACGCGTGCACTTGCAAATCTTGATGTGCAGGTTGAAGTCCTCGTTAGCTGTGAAGGACACCATAGGCAGAGACACACCTGTCAGGTAGAGCGGCGTAGCCGGCTTGCCCTGATAGGAGTATATCGTGGAAACTCTTGTCGAACTGTTGTGCTGCTCGAGAATATCATTCGTAGCCCAGTTGATGTAGAACGTCAGGTCGTAGTCAGGATTCTGGCGGGTCATCACGGCGTATGTGCCGTCGGAGAACTGGAAATCGTTGGCTGACTCGCCTGCATAGACGTGGATAGCTTCATAGCGGGGAGCTGTCTCCTCGCTGTTCAGTGCATGGCCCACACCCCATGTGTAAGGTGCGGATGCAGCATCCTCGTTGTAAGCAATGAGCGAGAAGTCCTCATAGACGGCACCGCCCTTGGTGTTGAGGGTGAAGTGACGGTTCTGGCCGGTAATCGGTGTCTCTACGTCGTCATCAACCTCCTTGGCCGACCATTCGAAGCTCGTGGCGATGTCCATCGTTGCATTGCGGAAGTTGGTGGGTGCATAGGCTGCAATCATAGCCAGGTTATCGTTGTAGATGTGGCCCGAATAGCCCATGCCAGCGAAGAGGACAGTCTCCTCGGGCTCGAAGGCAACATCCTTCGGAGCCTCTGCGGGAGCACCGGGCAGGCGGTATTTGATGTTCTCGATGTAGGAATAGGAACCAAGGTAGGTGTCGAAGCTCGAGTCGAACTTGTTAGTGCTCCAGGCACCGATGATGATACTCTCCGTGTCGCTGATGGTCAGGGCACCGTCCTCGCCCTCGGTGAGCAGGATGTTGCCGTCCTCGGAAGTGCCGCTGCAAATCATGATGTACTCGGGATTGCCGGCATTGTCGGTAGTGCTGGCGATGACCTGAGGCTTAACGGTGATGACGTTGTCATTCTGCTCGTAGGCCACATCGACACCGTCGGGATAAATCTCAGAGAAGAGGTCAATCATCGGAGTCATGTTCACGAAGAAGTGAGTCTCTTCGTCGTCCATCTTGGTCGTGCCGCGCTGCATGACCCAATCGACAGCTTCGTTGGCGAAGTAGTCTGTGCCGTGGGCATTGTATTCCTTGTCGATGGTGCTCTCTACGTGATAGTAGTAAGCCACGTTGACAAACAACTCGTCCATACCCAGGTAGGCTTCGCTGTCGGACATATCCACGTCGAACTCAACGTTGGCGAACTCGCCGAAGCAAATCCAGTTGCCGTTGGTGACGGTGAGCTTGCCGCTTTCGTTGACCGTCATGTTGACAACGCCGTCCTCATCGTCGCTGTTGGCAGAGAAGAGGGTAACGTAGAACGTAGTGTCCTTGGCCTCGTTCTGGTAGCTTGCCACAGCCTGAGGTGCAATGGTAATGACATCGTCGTCACCTACAGTATATTTCACGGGAATACCGTCGGGATAGAGACCGGAGAGGAAGTCCGGAGCGGGTATCACGTTGACCAGCACGTTAACCTCCTCGTTTGTCTCGCTATTCGTTGCAACGGAAGGAGTCATGGTCCACTCCGCGCTCTCCTTTGTGAAATAGTTTGTAGCCTTGCCGGTGTAAGTCTCGGCAAAGGCGGGAGCCTTGCGAGCTGCCTTGGCACGCGTCGAGGTCTTCGTGTTCAGGTTCAGCATGGGCTGGAGGTTGCGCATATTGCGATTCTTCGCCATGCCCTTGCCGAAAGCCTTGGTATTGCTCAGAGCTGCGGGCAGCACGGAGGAAGAGGTGCGCTCGGCGAGTGTGACAGGTTTCACCTTTGCAGGGTCAAGTGTGAGTCTTTCTCCCACGGGAGCATAGAGCCTCATGCCCAGGTCCTGCCTGGGAGCGACAGCACGGAAGGAACGCTGCGTCTGGGCTTTGTTCAACACTTTCGAATTGGTCTGCGGAACGACCGACGGCTTGGAACCGAATTGTGCACTTGCAGTCAACCCGGCTAATGCCATCACAGAAAGGAGTAACATTTTCTTCATAACTTGTCGGATTTATAAATTAATGTATCGGTTAATTCAGGGTATAGCTGTGGCTTCCATCCACGGCACGCAGCTCGCAGCCCGTGGGGAGGAAGTAATCGTCAGGAACAATGTCGTAGGTGCCCTGGAAGGTTGCGGCAAACTGACGGACCAGTGCCTCGACATCCACATTCTTGCTCCTGTCGAAGAAGTTTTTCATATTGGAGTCAATCGGAGCATCGGAAGCAAACACGATTTTTACCTTGCCGTATGAGGGAGCGGACATAGAGCATGAAATGCCAAGCGACGACTTTGATGTCTTTCCCTTGCTCACGTAGGAATAGTTAAAGTACATAATGGGGGCAGCTATGGCGGAAGCAACATTCTTGCCGCGACCCATGCCAACACTGTTGATGTTAAACGTACTGTTGAACGCACCTTGCAGTGCGGTGTTGATTTGAGACAGCAGGTTCTTCTGCTCGTCAGAGAAGCCTTCCTGGTCGAAGTTCCAGGTCGTAGTACGCGTATTGACGATGTAGCTGTCCCAGGTAGCCATGACCTTTACGCTGTCGTTCTCTGACATCAGGCAAGTCTTGTCGTCTGTCAGGGAGAACTCCTGGAAGGAAGTGCCCTTTATCTCATTTTTGTTCTGCAGGTAGAAGCCGTTGGGAGTGAACACACAATTGATGGACGAGGGGAACAACGGCTCATTGATGCGCTCGCAATAGGTAATCACTCCACTGCGAAGATTCTTGAAGAACAGCGTGTCGGCGCCGCAAATCACGTAGTAGGACGAGATGGTGCCGTTTGAAATATAGTCGCGGGTAGCCTTCGTGTCATTGATATAGTCCTGCCAGGAGCGGTCGCAGGGGACGAAACGTACTTTCGACGAGTGACGCTGCCCCTGAAAAAGGATGTTATCCCCCTCGAAGCCACGGAACACCAGATTCTGGTCTCCGGACATACCCTCGCCATTACTCATGAGTGTAGCCGGCGCATATTGAGGGTCAACAGGGTCAACGAACACGGTCAGGACGTCGTTCCACGTGTTGAAGGCCAGCACTGGTCCTTCTTCAGCCAGGAACTCGTAGAAGCTGCTGGCCTCTGTGTATTTGTTGGCATTGCCGTTGCGAAGGTAGCGATGGTCGCTGGCAAGAGTCACCTTGCCGTTGTCCTGGAAGCGACCGAAGAGATTGAAACCTTCAAAACTTGAGGACACGAAGTACTGGATAACCCAGCCATTGTTGTCGTCGCTGCTTTGGGAAATCAGGCGTGACCGCAAGTCTTCGTTGAAGTGCTGGACACGCAGCGATGCGCTCTCCTCAAAGAAGTCATCTTCCTGAAACTGCGAGCAGCCGGCTAGTGCAAGGGCTGCCACAGCCACAATTGCTATGATATTGTTTATTTCTCTTTTCATCATAATGTCTTCCTGATGTTATTTGAGTTCGTAGATTTTGACTTCGTCCCTGACATAGTCGTTTATCTTGCTTTGGCGAGCCTTTACCTCCTTGCGAATCTCGTAGAGGTGCAGGCCCCACTGCTCGGTGTACCACTTAGTGGCAATCTCGAGTTTCTTCAAGATGGCATTCATGCCGCTGGTGGCAGCATTGTTGTCAGCCTTGACCCAGTTGTCGAGGTAGTCGCGGAAAGATGTAAAGCTCTGCACGTTCTCATAGATAGGTGTGTCCTCGGAATGTGACTTGGCATCTCTTTCGTGGAAATCAGGAACGAAGCGCTCGGTCTGCTCTCCTGTCTCACTGCTGACAACTGTCTCTTTCTTTATCGTGAAGTTATTCCAGGGCTTCGAGGGGTCGTCGAGGCCCTGAATGTCCAAAGAGTCGATGAGCGTGTAGATGAGTTCTTTGTCGCCATCCTTCACGCCCCCGTTGGCACAGGCATCGATGATGGTATGCATCCAACGGCAGTCCGTGTCGGTAATGGTACAGGACAGGGTCTCGACGAAGTCCTCGTAGATAGCCGATGAACCATACTGAGTGACAAAGCCCAGGCTGTGAGACTTCACCGAGTCGCGCTTCTGCCAGTCGCGCCCGTCGTAGTCGTTGGGAGTGATCTGTCCGAAGGTGATGGGATAGGTCTTGGTTTGATGCAGGATGTGGGAGAACTCGTGGTGCATGGTGTGGAACTGATGTTCGTTGAGGTCGTCCATGTCAGCCGGCGTGTAAGGGGTTGTGGGAGTCCACATTTTCATCTCGTTAACCTTGATGAGGGTAATCTTCACGCCTGCCGAGGCATAACCAAGCTCTTCTGTTCCGGTCGTAGGAGAATAGGCAGAGGAGCCAATGAAGTGGATGATTCTGGGTCCGTACTTCTTCATGAAATCTTCTCCTGCATACTTGGTATAGACATCATAGAAGAGGTACTTGATGAAGTATGCCAGCATTTGCGACTTGTCGTATGCAGCAGGTGTGAGCTGATACTCCAGCTTCGATGCAAGCAGGTTGAACTTGTACTGAATCTCGAGGTTGTAGGGTACGACGAAGTTGTCGTAGAGCCACTGGTCGAAGGGTGCCGTCGTAGAGTTCTGGTCAACGGCTTCCACCGATGTGTCGAAGATGGAGTCGGTGAATTCATCTTTCCCTCGGCATGAGCAGAAAGAGATGACGAGAGCAGCTATGCTCAGAGTATATAATATCTTTTTCATCATTGTTTCAACCTTATCTAATTACTTATATAACTGCGGTTGTATGTCTGTGGAGGCAGGCATCTTGAAGCCTTCGCCACTTGAGGTGCCATAGGAGCCGGTCTCGCGGTTGCTTGAATAACCAGCCTGTATGACGTTGTCGGGTATCTCAAATACGCGGCGTGGGTCGTTCCACGTCAGGGAGTCAACATGTATCTCATCCTCCAGGGGGCCGCGATAGAAGTGATAGACCTTCATGCCGTAGCGCTTGATGTCGTACCAGCGCTGTCCTTCGTGGATGGTTTCGATGCGGCGGAAGTGGAGGATGCAGTCGAGCACGCTCAGGTCGTCGCCCTTCAGCACCTTCTCGAATCCCATCATCTGCGCATACCAGATGGTGTCCTTCGTGTTGGGTACGACTTCATACAGGTTGTTGACGAAGTCGTTGTTGGCAGAAGTGCGGCTGTACTTTCTCTTGATGGCATCGAGGGTCAGGGTGGTTGTCACCAGGTGGGAAGATGTCCAGAGGTCCAAGTCCCTGATGGCACCGTCGCGGTCGCCTAAGTAGAGCTTTGCCTCGGCACGGCACAGCAGCGTCTCGTCTGCCGAGAGGGGTTGGTAGATTTGATGCACATAGCCGATACCAGCAATTTTGTCAGTGTATTCAAAATACTCATAGAGGCGGAAAAGCCAGGCTCCGTACTGCTGTCCTGCGCTGTTGATATAGACCATACCGGAGAAGGCTGGCAAGGTGCCGGACCAGTTAGGTCCACTGCCCCAAATGGTTGCGTCCAGCGTGGAGGGCACATGCCAAGTCTTACCGTTGCCGTCTTTGAAGTTAGTGCCGGTGTTGATGGCAAAGCGAGTGCTCCTGACCAGCATGCGCCACTGGAGTGAATAGGTTGACTGAATCAGGTAGTTGCATGACAGCTTCTCGTCGTTGTACTCATTGACGGTTGCAGTAAGTGTGTTCTTCTTGAGGTTTCTCCAGTTGCGGAGCTGCGGGTTTGCTCCGAGAGCATCGTTGGCATACTTCAGGCACTTCTGGTAGTCGCGTTTGAAGAGATAGAAGCGTGCAGCAAAGGCATTGGCGGCTTTCTTGTTGAAGTGATAGGCCGGAACCTTGTACTTCGCGTCCTGAATCAAGTCGATACCCTCGAGGATGTCCTTCTCGATCAGGTCGTATGTTGTCTTGACGTCGTGGAGATACTCGGAGGAGCTGTAGTTGACCTTGACGGTTGTTTCTGGCCTTGTCACGTAGGGGATGCCGCGGTCCTGCGAGCTTTGCGAATCGTTCTTGTATGCTTCGGCAAAGACATTGACGAGTATGAAGTGGAGATAGGCGCGGAGGATATGTGCTTCGCCCCACGAATGTGAGAGTTCGGGATTGCTGGCGGGGTCGTCGCTCATCTCCTTCATGGCCTGAATAGCGTGGTTACATACTGCGATGCCTGCATAGTAGGATTCCCAGACCTGATACGGTGTGTCGTCCTCGCCGGTGGAGTATTCGACGATGTTCTGCCAGTAGTAGGCTTCCTCGTGGAACTTGTAATAGGGGTCGCTGTGGGTGGAGGGCACCACTACGTTGTCATCGACCATGTTGTCGCCTGCCAGTTCGCAGATGATGGCGGGCGTAGATAGCGGGTATCCGGACGTGAGCAGTTGCTGTATCTTGTCGGGCGAGGATGTTATCTCGGTGCGGTTGTCGGGAGCCTCGTCGAGTGCGGTGCAGGAGACGAAGAGCGAGGCGTGGAGGATGAAGAGTGCTGCTCCGAGCAGACTCATCCGGCTCGTGCCTGTCTGCTGCTTCCATACATTATATATATATATATGCTTCATAATATCTGTTTTCATTGTCTATCCTGAGACGGGTTGAAAGTATCTTCTCTTTTTGTGGTCGTTTAGAAGCCCAGGCGCACTGTAGCTGTGAACTGTTTGGAAATAGGAGCGGCCACACCTCCGGAGTTGATGAATTCGGGGTCCTGACCGTTGAGTTTCTTGTCGGCATAGATCAGTGTGGGGTTCGTGGCGGCGAGCTTTATCGATGCGCGTCCGATGAACACTTTCTTGAGCCAGTTTTCGGGCAGTGTGTAGGTAAGGGCCAATTCCTTGAGTCGGATGAAGTCGCCGGTGGCTATTCGCTCTGTAGAATAGTTGAAGGCGTTGTAGGCTGTTCGCATTGTGTAGGAGCCGTAGCGGTCCACCTGGTTGCGGGAGGCAATGGTGGGAATGGTCGTGACGGCTTCGTCGCCTGAAACCATCCAGCGGTTCTTGAACTCGCGGGGCAGAGCAGAGAGGTCGCTGTAGGCAGATGAGAAGACGGGGTCGAGGCGGACGACATTGCCGCCGGCATAGGTTATGAAGACGTCGAGGGAGAGGGTACCCCAGGACTTGCTCTTATAGCTGAAGGTGTTGTTGAAGGAGCCGTAGTATGTCGGGTCGGAGGGTCCTTCATAGACGAGGAAGTCCTTCAGTCCTTCTGTCTCCTGGAAGTTGACGTCGCCCACGGTTTTCTCGCCGCGTTCGTTATAGACCTGCGGCAGACCTTCGGAGTTGAGTCCTGCGAAGCGGTAGCTGAAGATGGAGCGCACAGGATAGCCTTCGATGGCATAGCCCTGTCCGGTCACCAAATCGACTGCACGGCTTGCCACCTCGAGTGAGGTAATCTCGTTCTTTGCCTTCGAGAAGATGAGGTCAGAGGTCCACTTGAATCCAGCCTTGTCGATGTTGATGGTTGAGATGCCCAGCTCCACGCCGGAGGACTTCATGTCGGCAACGTTGGCGTACTTGGCAATCTCGCCGCCGGCGCCCTGGGTGTAGGTGCGGCCTATCAGGTCGTAGTTGTTACGTCCGTAGATGTCGAATGTCAGGGCGATGCGGTCCTTCAGGAAGCTCAGGTCAACGCCGACGTTCCATTCGTGTTTCTTCTCGTAGGTCAGTTCTGAGTTGCCGAGGGATGAGATGTAAATCTGGCTCTCGGCAGCGGAGGTGAAGGGTCGCCAGGAGTTCTGCGTCATGAAGATGGGTTCGGCGTTGGTGACCCATGAGGGACCGGTGTCGGCAGTCAGCGAATAGCTGCCGCGAATCTTCACCTGCGAGAGCCATTTGGAAGTTCTCTGCATGAACTTCTCGTTGGTGAGGTCGTAGGAGCCAGACACGTTCCACGTGGGCAGCCAACGGCTGCCGTTGCTCTTGCCGAGGCGGTTGGTGCCTTCGTAGCGCAGTGTTCCGTTCAGGGTGTAGCGCTGGGCGTAGTTGTAGTTCACCTGTCCGTAGTAGGCCAGGGTGTTGGTCAGGGTGTACGATTCGCCGAAGTACTCGGTGTTCTCCTCGTTCATCTGCTTGAGCCAGAGATACGGTGTGTAGGTGATGCCGCCGTTCTCGTACTGGTAGCCCCATCCGGTCCAGTTCGTTGCCGTGCGGCGGACGGATGAGTACTCGGTTCCGACCATGCCGTTGAGGGTGTGCTCGTCGCCGCGCTTGTCGGTGAAGACGTTGTTGTAGCCGGCCATGAGGCGGAAGGTGTTGGAGCGCATGTTGTCGTCGTACTGATACTTGATGCCGCCGTTGGGCAGGATGGATTCCGGCTGTGCCAGTTCGTTATCGGGGTCGGTGTAGAGCAAGCTGTTGTTGTCGCGCACGGTGGAGTTGTCGTCCTGCTCATCCACGCCGGCACGGTAGGCATTGGCTTGGTTGGCCTTGTCCATGACGTTATGCTGCCGCTTGGTGTGGGAGAGGCGGGAGGAGATGAGGCCGCTCAGTCGCCATGCCTTCTTGAACTTGTACTCCAGCTCACCGCGGAACATGAGCTCGGTGACTTGAATATCGTTGTAGTTATACTCGAGCTCGTCGAAGATGTTGAAGCCCGTATAGAATCGGGTATAGTTGATTCTGGGGTCGAGGCATCGGCTCGTGTTCATGGCGTAGCTGAAGGGATTGATGTCGAAGTCGCGCTTCACCTCGCCGGTCACGACGTCTGTCGTGCGGTTCAGGGAGCCCGGTGCCTCCTGTTTGCGGTAGCTTCCCTGTGCGGCAAGCTTCACGGTGAGGACGTCGCACCAGTTCTTGTCCTTTAGCAGGTCGTAGGAGGTATTGCCGTTGAAGGTGTAGCGATCCACGCTGCTGCGTTTCACGAACTGTCCGGGGTCGGTCAGGATTGACATCGAGAAGTAGTTCTGCGAGCGCTCGTTGCCGCCGGAGATGCTGATGGAGTGGTTATGCTGTACCTTCCTGGAGAACAAGAGGTCGAACCAGTCCGTGTTGCGAAACTCGGCAGCCTGGAGGTAGGCATTGCGTGCTGCCTCGGTGTTCTGCAGTCCGAAGCTTCCCTTGATGGGGTCGTAGGCACGGAGCTGTTGGAACATGTAGCCATAGACGCCGGTGTTCTGGGCGTTGACCATGTTGTCGAGCTGAAGCCAGCCTTTGTCGTACATTTCCTTATAGACGCCCATCATCTCCTGCGAGTTCATGATGTTGTAGTCGTTGTAGGAGGGTTTGAAGCGGGTTGTGAACTCGCCCGTGTAGTTCACGCTGGCGTGTCCCTTCGAGCCCCTCTTGGTGGTGACGACGATCACGCCGCCCATTGCCCTGGCACCGTAGATGGAGGTGGCGGAACCGTCCTTCAGGATGGTGAACGACTCGATATCGTCGGAGTTCAGACCTGCCACGGCAGAGGATATCAGGGTCTTGGCGTCGCCGGAAGCCAGGTCGTCGGCACTGACATCGACATTATCCTCGTAGATGACGCCATCCACTACCCACAGGGGCTTGGAGTTACCGTAGATGGAGGTTGCGCCGCGCACACGGATTTTGGGCGAGGCACCGAAAGTGCCCGTCACATTCGTCACCTGCACACCGGCCACGCGCCCTTCCAGTGAACGGCTCACGTCGGCCATACCCGAAAGCTTGATCTTGTCGGCATCTACCTTGGTGGCTGCACCGGTGAACAGGCGCTTGTCAATCTGCTGCTGACCCGTGGCAACGACCTCGGTCATCTGTGTGTACTCGCCTTGCAACATGATGCGCATGCCATTCTTGGCCTTTACCTTCTCGGTGCGCATACCTATCATTGACACTACCAGAACGGCATTCGACTTCACGTCCGACAATGTGAACTTACCGTCGAGGTCCGTTATGGCTCTCTTCTGCGTACCCTCTACCAGAATGTTCGCGCCCATCAGGGGCTCGTTGTCGTCTGCAGAGAATACTGTTCCTGAAATAGTTGTCTGAGCCATTGCCATCCCGACATACAGATACAGTGCCGCAAGGACAAGGCTCATTCTTTTACATAAATACATTTCTCTCTATATACACTAATTTGTTATACTCTTTGTTCCTACGCCGATGCTCCTGCCGCCCCCATCGGTTTCTGCACATACACATTATATATAATATATGTATTTGTATGGCAAAAACAGCTCCTTTCTGGGAGGGAAAAGTACACACTTTTGCGTATTTGGCCGCAAAGGTAGTTAAATTCTTCCAAAAAACACTCTTTTTTGCAAGAAAAATGTTAATACATGCTCGGATTTAACATTTTGCCTTCCAAAATGAAAGATTGAAGGCATATTAATGCGCTCTTCAAGGCACTTTTTCCTTTCATGCTTTTTGCTGCCCTTTCAGCATGCTGCCAACGACTCGCGAGCTTATGGCCAACGACTCGCGAGCTTATGGCCAACGACTCACGAGCTTATGGCCAACGACTCGCGAGCTTATGGCCGATGACTCGCGAGTCGGTCTTCTGGTGCTCTGCTGTACTTGACTCACGGGTTGACTCGCCCGGCGAACAAAACAAGGAACCGTGTCGGAATTAACGACAACGGATTTAACGGATTTAACGGATTATCCTATTTGATGATTATCAGCGTAGCATAAATCCGTTAAATCCGTTAAATCCGTTGTTTTATTATATGTAATAAGAGTATTTTGATACAACCACCTTTGTGTCAAATGACTGTATTATCAGCGCTGTGCGTGTGGAAGCCTATGCTTCGCGTTCTATCCAGGCCAGGGTGTCGCCACGGTGCACATAGGATGCTTTCTTGGCGGCAATGTCCACCAGGCGTCCGCCGATGCCGGCTGGAATGGGGATGAACTCGCCCCACTTGGCCTGCACGTAGCAGAACGTGTCGCCATCCTTATACTGCTGTCCGATAGCGGGTTCCAGACAGGGAACACACTCGGCGTCGCCCTTGAACTCGTAGAACACCTGACCATCGACGGGGCTGACCACAGCGTCGGCCTTGGCATGCTTGAAGGCAGTCAGCTCCTCGGGCTTGAGCGTGGCACCGAGCTTGGCTTCCTTGGCCTTCTGCAAGTCGCTGAGGAAGTTCTTCTTGGCCTGTCCGCTCTTGAAGTTGCGGTACTGCTCGGGATGCATAGCCAGCTCGAAGAGCTCTTCGTCGTCCTGTCCGTAGTCCCATCCGTTCTGGTCCATCTCCTTGCGGAACTCGTCGAGCGCATTGGGATAGAGGGTGTGCGGGTCGGTGTCGGTGAACTCCTTGCCCTTTTCCTTGGCGAGAGCCACCAGTTCGGGAGCTATCGTGCCGGGCACCTTGCCGCTCTTGCCCAGTATCATGCCCCACATAGCATCGTCCATCATGACGAAGCGGCCCTTGCCCTGTGCCATCGTGAGCAGGTTCATCAGGGCGATGTTCTTGGTGTATTGGCTGAAAGGTGTCACCAGTGGAGGATAGCCGACCATCGGCCATACGTACTCCACCTCGTTGAACAGGGCCACGAGCATGTCGTCGGTGTTCAGTTCGGGTTCGCCCTTCTGCTTGCGCAGGTTGTTGATGGCAGCCTGTATGCCGCCCAGGTCGGCCATCATGGACCCCATCATGCCGCCGGGCAGACCGCTGCCGAGCAGGAGGCTGGACATGTGCTTGTTGGCGGGGTTGATGAAGTAGCCGAGCCAGTCGTCGATGAACTCCTGGGTGAGGGAACGGGCCTTCATGTAGGCGTTCATGTTGATTTCGGGCACGTCGAAGCCTTCGTTCTTCAGCATGGACTGCACGGAGATGACATCCGGGTGCACCTTGCCCCAGGAGAGGGGCTCGATGGCCGTATCGATGATGTCGGCACCGTTGTTGCACACCTCGAGGATGCTTGCCATCGAGAGGCCGGGGCCGCTGTGACCGTGGTACTGGATGATGATGTCGGGATGATTCTTCTTTATCATGCCCGTCAACTTGCCGAGCATGGCTGGCTGACCGATGCCGGCCATGTCCTTCAGGCATATCTCGGCAGCACCGGCCTCTATCAGCTGGTCGGCAATAGCGGAGTAGTACTCGGCTGTATGGATGGGACTGGTCGTGATGCAAAGCGTGGCCTGCGGAATCATGCCGCCCTCCTTGGCCCAGCGGATGCTGGGAATGATGTTGCGGACATCGTTCAGGCCGCAGAAGATGCGGGTAATGTCGGTGCCCTGCTTCTTCTTCACCTTGTACATGAGCTGCCGCACATCGTCGGGCACAGGATACATGCGCAGGGCATTCAGGCCGCGGTCCAACATGTGCGTCTTGATGCCTACCTCATTGAAGGGTTTGCAGAAGGCACGGACGGCCTCGTTGGGGTTCTCGCCTGCCAACAGGTTCACCTGCTCGAATGCACCGCCATTAGTCTCCACACGGTCAAAGCATCCCATCTCGATGATTACGGGGGCTATGCGGGCCAACTGATCTTTGCGCGGCTGGAACTTGCCGCTGCTCTGCCACATGTCTCTATACACGAGGCTGAAACGAACTTTCTTTTTCATTATGTTATCTTGAAAATACCTGCGTTAAACTTTATTGGCCGCAAAGATACAAAAAAAATAGAAGAAGGAGGAACGATGAATGAAGAATTATTCTTAATTCGTCAATATGCGTCCGGATTTTCCTGAAATCCCCCGAAACGTCACGCCCTGGACAGCTCCATCCTGACGCTGACACCGTCGCAAAGCACGCCGAGGGGCGGGTTCACCTTCTCGATGCAGACGCTGACCTTACGGGCAAGCGGGCACTCCGCAAGAATGGCGGACGCAATCCGGGACGCCACGTGCTCCAGAAGACTGGACGGCACGGACATCTCCCTGCGCACGATGCTGACAAAGCGGGAATAGTCTGCCGTCCCCTCCAACTGGTCGTCCTTCCAGGCAGAAGCCTCCACATCGACCAGGGCTGAGACAGTGACATAGAAGTCCGTCCCCACCGTGCGCTCCTGAGGAGAGACGCCATGAAGGGCACGAACCTTGATGCGGTTGACACTTATTTCACTTTGAACACTACACATCGGACTTCTATTTTTTCTCTCTTCCCACGGGACGGACGTCACTCCCCCTCGCGAAAGGGAATCAGTTGGTTTCCTCCTCTTCCTCCGGCATCTGCTGCGAGTCGGGGAGGTATTTCTTCAGGACACGGGCCACGCCCGTTGTCCACGAATTGATTGTATCGTTTTCCAGCTGAAGGGACGTGATGAGCTTGATGACATGGTCGATAGGCATCTGGTAGCGGAGCACACCGCTGATGAGCTTCGCATAGTCCCAATACTTGGGGTTGAAGCGCTCGCTCAGTCCCTCGATGGTTGTCTTGTAACCGCGCTTGTTGACGAATTGGAAGTCGTAGCGCTTCTGTCCGTCGCGGTCGTAATGTTTTATGACAAAGCCCTTCTGCACGCTCTTCGGGATGGCAATGCCCTCCTCGTCGTCCTGAAGGCCAGTGAATATCTCGTAGGGAACACCATCGAGCAGACCCACGAAGGCCACCCACTTCTCCTTCTTGTTCTGGAAGCGGACCACGTCGCACTCCAGCACGTCCGGACGACGCTCCACGACGTTGGGCACCGCACCCGGCAGGCTGTCTGGTCGCAGGAACTTCTGGTGGACGAGCGCAGCAAGCAGGCCCTCGGACATCGACTCGTTGTCTTTGCGGGTATAGCGAATGTCGGTGAATATCTGGGCCAACGTCTCCTTTCCGTTGATTTCAACAAAGTGCCTGTTCACCGGCAGGGCCTCGCGCTTTGCATAACAGGCGTCGATGCGCTCCGGCGTGAAAGCACTGTACGTCTCCTGATGCAAGACGGCTTCCAGCGGCAGACGGTCGCTCAGCTCGGGAGTCTCTGCAGGCCAGCCCACGGTCAGCGTCGCTACGGGGAAGACCAGGTCGGGAAGCTCCAAGGCGGCAATGATGGCCTGAGGCTGATAGACGGTTGTGCCGAGGAAACAGATGCCCAGCCCTTCCTCTTCTGCCAGGCAGCAGAAAGTCTGCGTGAACAGCAGAGCGTCGGTGGCAGCATTGATAAAGCTCAGAAAGTTGTCATAGCCGGGGTTTGCCTGACGCTGCAGGCACCAGTCGGTCGTGCGACGGAAGTCGGCACAGATGGTCAGCACCACGGGGGCCTCCTTGACCATTGGCTGACCGAAGTGGGCCGGGGAGAGGAGCTCCTTCTTCTCCGCAGACCTTGTCACCACGACGCTGTACAGCTGCAGGTTGCCCATCGTCTGGGTGCGCATGGCCTCCTCAGTCAGACGGTTCAGCAACTCGTCGCTGACAGGCTGCTGGGTGTATTTGCGGATGGTCCTTCTCAGTTTGATATTCATAGTGTCTTGCCGATTAGTCTGCTCTCGAGTTCTTCAAGGGCCTTCTGAAGTTCCTTATCCACCTTCAGTCGTCCGTCGATGGTCTTGATGCCATGCAGCACGGTGGCGTGGTCGCGGTTGCCGACATAGATGCCGATTTTGCTGGTCGTCAGCTTCGTATGCTTGTGTGCGAGGTACATACTCACCTGCCGAACCGTGACGATCTTTGCCTTACGGCTCTTGCCGAACACCTCTTCTTCCTTGACATTGTAGAGTTCGCAGGTGCATGTGATAATCTGGTCGATGGTCACTTCCTTCTTCTCCACCTTGATGCGACCTGCCAGGATGCGCTGGGCAAACTCCAGGTCAATGTCCTTGCTATAGACAACGGAGTAGGCCAAGAGACTGTGGATGATGCCTTCCAGCTCGCGAACACTGCCCGTGACGTTGCGGGAGATGTAGTTCAGCACTTCGTCGGGGATGGTCAGGCCGTCGTGTTTCACGATGCTGTGCAAGATGCTGCGGCGAAGCGTCTCTTCCGGTTTTTCCATCTCTGCCATCAGTCCGCTCTTGAAGCGCGTAATGAGTCGCTCCTCCATGCCTTGCAACGATACGGGCGGACGGTCGCAGGTCATGATGATCTGCTTGCCGTTCTGCCGCAGATGATTAAAGATGTGGAAGAAGGCGTTCTGCGTAGCCGTCATGCCTGCCAACTCCTGTACGTCATCCACGATAAGCATGTCGATGCTCTGGTAGAAGTGCATGAAGTCGTTGAAGACATTGTTCTTGCGGGCATCGGTGAACTGTACCATAAAGAGGTGGGCACTCAAGTATAGCACGCGCTTCTCGGGATGCAGTTCCTTGGTCCTCATGCCGATGGCATTCACCAGATGCGTCTTGCCCACACCGCTCGGGCCGTAGATGAAGAGGGGATTAAATGTCTGCTGCTCCGGATGCTCGGCTATTGCCTGGCCGACGCTGCGGGGCAGTTTGTTGCTTGTGCCCTCAATGAAGTTGCTGAAGCTCTGGTGGACGTTCAGCTGCGAGTCGAGGTCCGATGCCAGACCAACAGCCTGCGCCAGCTGCGGCGAGCGGTTTGCCGTAAAGCTCGACGACGGCGCCTGAGTCACGGGGGTGTTGTCGCTTTCCTGGTTGACGGTCACATCGCCGGCAACTTCGACTTCGTAGGAGAGGTTCACATCCTCGCCAAAGAAGCGGCTGATGGTGATGTGGATGAGGCGACGGAAATGCTCTTCCAGATACTCGAAGAAGAACTGAGACGGGATATAGACCGTCAGTTCCTTCTGGACAGCATCGTAGGACTTGACCTTCATGGGGGAGAGCCAAGTCTGGAACTGCTGTTCGCTCACGTTGCTATGGAACATTTCCATGCACCGCTGCCACAATATCTGGACGTCTTCTGTCATTCTTCTCTTTTCCTGTCTTTACACATTATATATATATGTGCTTTTCGGACCGATATTCGCCGCCTCCGTTTGCGATGTTTTTGGGAACGCGAAATCGAATGCAAAGGTACTACATTTTATCCAAATCACCAAACGAATCTTTCAGGTCCGGAAAGTGTTCTATCGGTTAACGTCCTGTTTTTCAACCCGCGTTAAATCGGGTTTGAAAAAGTATCTTTTCGGGCTCTTGCATATATACAACACCGTAGTTTTCAACGCCTTCAACCCGTCCAACACACAGTTAAAAACAGCAAAGCCCATTGACTAACCCTCGAAATTCTATAAGGTTACTATGGAGGCGGGGAAGAGCAGGACGCGTGACTGTTATTTCACGAAAATCTAAATAGGAGCAACGGACCGTGATTCATAAAAAAACTTATCGCCTCCCACAATAATTTGCCTCCCTTCTACGTTTTGAATATAAAAGCGACTCAAACTTTTCTTCATACTAATCACCCTTGCCTATGGAACAAGCTCTACCCCTCCCCTATTTTCAGCCAAGTACTACTGTTTTGGCAAAGTTACGCCAGTTTGCCCGCACATTCCGCCCGCAGCCATACGTGCTGCTAATCGAACACTGATATGATTTCCCCTTCCCTGCTTTCAGCTAACTTCGCCAATCTCGAGGCGGAGATGAAGTGGTTCAACCAGAGCTGTGCCGACTGGCTGCACATCGATGTCATGGACGGTGTCTTCGTGCCGAACATTTCCTTCGGTTTTCCTGTCCTGAAGCACGTGGCACGCATTTGCCGGAAACCTCTCGACGTTCACCTGATGATTGTGCAGCCCGAGAAGTTCGTGAACGAGGTGAAGGCCCTGGGAGCTTATCTGATGAATGTCCACTACGAGGCCTGCACGCACCTGCACCGCGTTGTCGGACAGATACACGAGGCGGGCATGAAGGCTGGCGTGACGTTGAATCCGGCCACGCCCGTCTGTGTGCTGGAGGACATTGCAGCGGACGTTGACCTGGTGCTCCTGATGAGTGTCAATCCGGGTTTTGGCGGACAGAAGTTCATCCCTCACACTTTGGAGAAGGTGAAGGAGTTGCGTCGCCTGCTGGACCGCACAGGGAGCCGCGCCCTCATCGAGGTGGATGGCGGCGTGAACCTTGAGACGGGCCGCCAACTGAAGGCTGCCGGTGCCGACGTGCTCGTGGCGGGCAGCTACATATTCTCAGCTCCGGACCCGTCGCGAGCCTGCGAACTGCTTTCGGGACTTTAATGGACAAGGGGCTGTGTCACAAATGAAAGACACAGCCCCTATGATTGTTTTAACCACGAATTTCACCAATTACACGAATTTATAACTGGCTGATGATTCGTTTGGAATCTTTCGTGTAATTCGTGTAATTCGTGGTCTGATAACATCATCGGTACTTTACTCGTCCTCTTGCCTTATTTCTTTGTCGTCTTGGTAGTTGTCTTTTTGGTAGTCGAAGTCTTTGTGGTGGTTGACTTGGTTGTCTTTGTCGTCTTGGTGGTATTAGGCTTTGCGGCGGGGGCAGGCTCGGCGGCAGGTGTGTAGTACTTGAGTGCCTCGGGCATGAGGTTCTGCAGGGCTGCTATGCGCTTCTCGTCGGAGGGATGGTCGCTGAAGATTTCACTTTTCGAGCTGCCGCCCAGCTGACTCATGCGTTGCCAGAAGGGGATTGCCAGGTGCGGGTCGTAGCCTGCCATTGCTGCGAAGATGAGTCCGAGGTGGTCGGCTTCCGTCTCGTTGTCGCGCGAATACTTGAGGTTGGCAAAGTTGAAGCCTGTCTGTGCGAGCATATCGACCAGTGCAATGGTGCTGGAATTGATGCCCTTGGCCTGTGCCACCCGCGAGAGGATGGAGCCGCCTATCTGCGAGGCGTACTGCTGGCGCATCTGCTTGGAGAGCTGTTCGGCAGAGTGCTTGGCCACGGAGTGGGCTATCTCGTGTCCGAGTACGATGGCCAGGCCGGCTTCGTCCTGAGTGACGGGGAGGATGCCTTCATAGACCACGATTTTGCCTCCGGGCATGCAGAAGGCGTTGACTTCGTTGCTGCTGACCAGGTTGAACTCCCACTGGAAGTTCTGCAACTCGCTGGCGTAGCCATTGTTGCGGAGATAGGTCTCTACGGCTGTGGCGAGGCGCTGGCCGACGCGTTTGACGAGGGCAGTGTTCGTCTGGTTTGAAGAGAGAGTGGCGCTCCTCATGTACTCCTGATACTGCTGGGTGCTGAGGCCGAGGATTTGTGCATCATCGACCAGTAGATGTGTCTTGCGCCCCGTGATGGGGACAACGTTTGTGGTGCCGCACGCTGCTGCAAGCATGGCGAGGGCGGCGATGAATAGTGTTCTGACTGTTTTCATGTATGCTGTCGTTACTAAAACTTTGGTTTTATTGTATGGTTTCACAAATTTTGTGCAAAATTACAAAATTATTATGGATTTATGTGTACTTTTGCAGAGTTATTTTTCTTTATCCATGATTGTCCAGCATCCGATGCTCTGGTGTGCCGCTTTCCTGATGGCGGGCATAGCCGTCGGCCTTCAGTTTCCCCTGCGTCTCTGGCTGCCGCTGCTGGCCGTGGCTGTAGTCTGCTGCACCGTGCTGCGCAACAGGAGCGGGCATCTCCACGATGTCCTGGTGCTTGTCGTCTGGTTCCTGCTTGGCAGCAGCAGGGCAGCCATCGGCCCTGTCTTCGAGGTCCGACCCGAATGGCAGCAGACGCTGGACCGTGAGGCGAGACACGCCCGGACGTTTCTGGTGGAGCGGCTTCGCACTGCCGGCCTCTCGCCGCGCACCCTGGCCCTCTGCTCGGCGCTGACCGTAGGGCAGAAGGACGGCCTGAAGCGCGAGACGCGACGGGCCTACAACCGCGTCGGAGCGGGACACCTGCTGGCCCTGAGCGGTATGCATCTCGGCATCATCTACGGCTTTCTCTACTCTGTCCTCATCCGCCGGGTGCGGCAGAGCAAGTGGCGGTGGCATGCCCTGCCACCTATCCTGCTTCTGCTGTGGGGCTATGTTCTGGTGGCGGGGATGCCTGTTTCGCTGCTGAGGGCTGCACTCATGCTTTCGGGCTTCACCGTTCTTTCGCTGATGCAGTACCGCACGGACCCCTTGCACCTGCTTGCCCTGAGCGCCGTCATCATGATGCTTGCTGCGCCATCGGACCTGCTGAGCATCAGCTTCCAGCTTTCCTTCTCTGCCGTCTTCTTCCTGCTTGCGCTGTGGAGGCCGCTCCAGGACAGGCTCCCCGCCCTGCACTGGACCGTTAGCCTGCTGGCCGTGTCGTGCGTGGCGTGTCTCGGCACGATGCCCCTCTCTGCCTATTACTTCCACAGTGTCTCGCTGGTTGGTCCGCTGCTGAGCATCGCACTTATCCCGCTGACGAGCCTCATCATCTACCTCTCGCTTGCAGCCATGCTGCTGCCCGTCGAGCCCTTGGGCCGGCTGCTGAACTCGCTTGAAGCCGTGCAGCAGGACATCATCGACACAGCCGGCAGCCTGCCCTGTGCATCGCTCGGCGACATCCGTCCCAGCGCCCTTACCGTAGCCTTCATCTATGGCGTGATGCTCGTTGCCATTGTCCGTCTCAGGACTAACCCCGACGTAGCATAAAGCATAGCCTTGCACAACGGCACGTGAGTCGGAGGCCAACGGCTCGTGAGTCGGAGGCCAAAAGGACGTGAGTCGCGGGCCATCGGCTCGTGAGTCGTGGGCCGACGGGATTTCCGGCTTCGGTCAGTCGTTTGAGAAGTCGGCGAGCACCTGACGATAGACGGTCAGGATGGTGCTCTTGCGTATGAAGCCGACGAAGACGCCGTCGGCATCGACAACAGGCAATGTCCAGGCACCGGTGCGGTCGAAGACGCCGACCACCACATCCATCGCATCGCCCGTGGAGAGCAGGGCCTCGGGCTGCTTCATGAGCTGCGAGACGGTGAAGCTGCGGTACAGCTCCGTGCGGAAGATGAGGTGGCGGATGTCGTCGAGATAGACAGCGCCTATGAACTGCATCTGGCGGTTGACGACGGGGAAGACGTGGTTCTTGCTGTCCGAGACCTGCGAAGCAACGTCGCCAAGATTCATGTCGGGATAGAGCACGCGGTCGTAGTGCTGGATGACGCTGTCCATGCTCATCAAGGTGAGGACGGAGTGGTCGGCGTGGTGGGTAAGGAGCTCGCCGCGCTGTGCCAGCCGCATGGCGTAGATGCTGTGGGGTTCAAAACTCTTGATGGTAAGGTAGGAACCAACGGACACAATCATCAGCGGCATAAAGAGGGCATAGCCGCCCGTCAGCTCGGCAATGAGGAAGATGCCGGTGAGCGGGGCATGCATCACGCCGCTCATCAGTCCGCACATGCCCAGCATGGCGAAGTTGCGCTCGGGAATATCGATGCCCAGGACGTCGTACTCGTTCCACAGCCGGCAGAAGATGAAGCCCACGATGCACCCCAGGAACAGGCTGGGCGCAAAGATACCGCCGCAACCGCCGCCGCCATTGGTGGCTGTAGAGGCAAAAACCTTGAAGACGACGATCAGGAAGAGATAGATGAGCAGGTGGTCGCTGCCGTAGAAGAGGGAGCGGTCCATCGCCGTGTCCCAATCGGACTGTCCGTTGCCGTTGAGCAGAAGCGTAATGAGGTCGTAGCCTTCGCCATAGAGCGAGGGGAAGAGATAGATGAGCAGGCTCAGCATCGCAGCCCCGAGCAGGAACTTCCTGAACCGTCCCTGCAAGCGGCGGAAGATGCCCTCCAGGTAGTTCATGGTGCGGGTGAAGTAGAGACTGGCAAGGCCGCAGACAATGCCGAGCGCAAGGTAGGCCGGGATGCGGTTCACCGTGAAGGGGTTCTGCAGATGGAATTCAAAGATCGGATTCGTACCGGAGACGGCAAAGGTGAGGCCGGCAGCCGTGACGCAGGAGACGAGCAGAGGCAGCAGGCTGGTCATCGTCAGGTCAATCATCAGGACCTCTATCACGAAGACAAGGCCCGCAATAGGAGCCTTGAAGATGCCGGCCACGGCTCCGGCGGCTCCGCAGCCCACCAGCAGCATCATGTACTTGCCCTCCAGCCGGCACAGCTGTCCGAGGCTGCTGCCTATGGCGCTTCCCGTCAGGACGATAGGTGCCTCGGCTCCCACACTACCGCCAAAGCCGATGGTGATGGCCGAGGCCACAACCGAGCTCCACGTGTTGTGGGGCTTGATGCGGCTCTGCTTGCGGGCAATGGCGAAGAGTATCTTCGTCACGCCGTGGCTGATGTCGTCCCTGACGATATACTTAATGAAGAGCATCGTCAGCAAAATGCCTACGACGGGATAGACCAGGTAGAGCCAGTTGGCACCCGTCACGGAGAACTCGTGGGTAAGCAATTCCTCAATCTGGGCAATGAGCCACTTCAGCAACAGACCGGCAAGGGCCGTGAAGATGCCCACGAAGAAGCTGATCAGCAGAACGAAGTTCTTGTCCGAGAAATGCCGTCTGCGCAGGCGGATGAGCCAGGCTATGAAGTCCCTCGCATTTACCATTTCGTCATTTACCATTTAATCATTTACCATCTGCCATTTCTCCCTCTCCCACGGGAGAGGGTTGGGGTGAGGCCTTTCCCTTCTCCCACGGGAGAGGGTTGGGGGTGAGGCCTTTATTTCCTAATTATTTGAATGCGACCGTCAAGGGAAAGCTTGATGATCTGGCTGGGCTTCGACTTGCTTGTGTCGTTCTGTCGGGAACGCATGACGTAATCCACGCCCTGCTTTATCTCGTCGGTTATCTCATTGAAGCAAGCCGGCGAGGGCTCGCCGCTGATGTTGGCGCTGGTGCTCACGATGGCCCGCTCGAAGCGAAAGCACAACTCGTGGCTGATGTTCTCCCGCGTCACGCGAAGCCCCACGCTGCCGTCCTCGGCAATGAGGCTCGGCGCAAGGTTCACCGCTCCGTCCAGAATCAGTGTAAGCGGCTTCTCGGCAAACTCCACGAGGTCCCAAGCCACGTCCGGCACCTGCCGCAGGTAGCGCTGCATCCTGTTGGCACTATCCACCAGGCAAATCATCGCCTTCGAGTCTTCGCGCCGCTTCAATTGGAAGATTCTCCTCACGGCCTCCTCGTTGCTTGCGTCGCACCCGATACCCCAAATTGTGTCCGTCGGGTAAAGGATGAGTCCGCCCTGCCGCAGCGTCTGCACCGCAGTCCGGATGTCCTCTGCAATCTCTTTCTGTGTCATGTGTCTGTCTTGATTTTCGCCTGCAAAGGTACAAAAAATAATTAAGAGTTAAGAGCTATGAGTTAAGAATTGAAGGCTAAGGGACGAAAAACAAAGAAAAAAAGAAAAGAAGAGACAAAAAAGGCGAATACTCACGCAATATATTGCTCGCAGATTCGTTATATAATAAAAGGTAAAGAGATATGATAAGGCAAATTGTCAGCGGCTTCTTTGTCCTCGCAGCTGCCATAGGGCAGGCACAGAACGCCGACCCTGTGGGACTCTACAAACTCTCCGAAATCATTCATCAGGACGGCAAACATGTGGAGGCAAGTTTCAAGCAGTACAAATACTGCCAGAAGGACATCGCGCTCATGCTGAACCACGATGCAATAGACTTTCCCGGCGACCCTTTCTCCTTCACCATATCCAATCCCGACGGCAAGCCCCTGCTGTTCACAGGCGAACTATCGAAGACGGAGAACCGAGGCATACAGGTGTTCGGCACTTCCGACAGCACCTTCACCTTGCGTTGGTTCAACGACCGCGGCACTTTCAACGAGCATCTGTTTCCCTATCAGACGAACATCGACGAAACATACAAACTGGTAAAGGATTCAACCGATGCCATCCTGCGAGCCCTGAACCTGTTGCAGATGAAGCTTGGGAACAGGCAGCACCGCTTGCAGGGAGCATGGAAGCTGCGCGGAACGCAGCAGACGAGCACTGCCACCTCGCAGTACTGGATAGAGCGAAGCGATGCAGAAGTCTATCAAATCTTCGGCAGCCGGGAGGCCGTGATGGTCCTTGCCAACGCAAGGTTCCCGAAGGGGAACATGCAATGCAACTTCATGCCCTGCGTTTATCTGAGCGAGAATGCCTTCGAGTGTGGCGAAAACACATTCATCGTACACTGGTTTGACAACGAGACAGTTTCCCTGACGTCCCTCGACGAGACTGGCAGGCCAAACGTGACCGTCTGGGACCGTCAAGGCCTCCCGCGGAACATCCAGGACACCTTCGGCACAGACACACCGCTGGTGCAAAAGGACATCTCGCGTTTCTTCGCCGACGAATTCGAGAAGAGATACGGCTCACTGCCCGACTCTGTCCGCCTTGCCTACGAGACCTTCGACTTCGCCGTCAGTGCCAACGAAAGCAGCAATGCCATCTTCCCCATCCTGATGCGCCAGGGCTTCGAAGAGGAGTACAAAGCCATGAAAGACTCGCTCCTGTCGCGCCTGATGAGAAGCGAGATAGGTATTGACGAGGCCGTTGGGCGCTACGTCTTTTGGTTCTACAAGGACTTTGACCGCCATACGAGCTGCACTTCGCAGTTCTTTAGCAGGCAGAGGTCGGAAGTTCTGATGGATTACAGCCAGCTCATCCCGAAGTATGCTCCCGAGCCTGTCGGGTGCAAGGTGGATGCCGAGACATACCTCCTGCGTCTCCCCTCCTGCATGGGCGACGTACCCACATGGGACTGGATGCTGAAGAAAGAGGAGGAGTTCAAGCGGTCAGGCTGCAAGTACCTGATTCTCGACCTTCGTGGGAACCAGGGAGGCGGTGACAGCTTCTCGAACTTCTGGGCGCGGATGATGTGTAACGGCCGTGCGGCAAACGATCAGCACTACTTCTACAGAAACAGCACGGCGAACAACAAGATGCTAAGGAAATTCCTAAAGGCAGAGCCCGACGGCTACTTTGGTCGGGTCCTTGCGGAAGCAGACACGACGGCAGAGGGAAGCCTCATCAATTGGCTGACCATAGAGAAAGGAACAGAAGAATACACGCCCTTGGTTCTGGGGGGAGCCATCATCGTCGATAACTACACAGCCAGCGCAGCAGAATCGCCAATCAGACTGGTGCGCAACTTTCCCATGAGTAACGTCAAAGTTTATGGCCGGGAACGGACAAACGGGTGCGAACAGACCGGGAATGTCAATACCGTCCGCCTGCCGGGCAGCGACATGACATTGAGTTTCCCCATAACCGTAGATGACATCTTCGAGGAAGCATGCAAGGAACGAAGTCCCGGCTACAAGCCCGACGTCATCATCCCCCTGCCCTACCCCAAACGCCTCACCGACAACATCGACGAATGGGTTCGCTGGGTCAGCAAGAAGATGAAGAAATAGATGAAAGTTATCCCTTCCTTTTATTTTTTCACTCTTCACTCTTCACTTTTCACTTAAAAGTCGTATCTTTGCCCTCAGAAACATAAAAAGACAATCATGGAAGCAAGGACTCATATCTCACACCCCCAGCAGATAATTGTCACGCTGGAACCAGATGCTATTGTTGCCGACCTCAAGAAAGCTTTGAGGCTGATGCGAGGCGTGGCTTCAGTACACACAGCCAATGTCAAAACTGACAACCATATCTCGCCTGCTTTGTCTCGGAAGATTAATAAAGCCCGTAGGGAATACGCCAAAGGTGAAACCATTTCATGCCGTACCCCCGAGGAGATGCAACAATACTTCGATAGCTTATGAGGTACACGATAGAGTACTCCAAGGATGCGGACAAGACGCTGCGGAAATGGAAGAAATCAAATCCACAACTATTCAAAAAGGCAACAAAGATTCTGCTCGACATCATGGAGCATCCTCGCACAGGGCTTGGGCACCCGGAAGCATTAGTCGGCGGAAACGACGTGACGTACTCGCGCCACATCACAGCCAATGACCGCATCATCTACGATATTTATGACGAGCATGTTTCCGTGCTGATAATTCAGGCCGAGGAACATTACAACGACAAGTGACAATCTTGCCACCATGAGTTTTTTCCTTTAACCAGCAAATCGTCCCTTTACGACGACGTCATGCGCACCGGCGTTCCAGTGTAGCCACAAAAACAGTTCTCACGTTCCAAAATTAATTTGAACTGAAATGTTTATTTCCAGATTCAAAGATATTGTAGAATGCTTTGTTATTGCTGACCATATTCTTCCAACTAAGATGAACAAGGGTTAAGGCAGAATGCCCAGCAGCAGACAAGAGCCGCCATCCTCTTCAGAATGTTCCCCATACTGGAGGAGGCGTACAACATCTATCTCGAACTCGTGGACATCTTCAACAGGAAGTCAAAGCCGGCAGAGGCCAGGCTCAATCTGGCAAGATGGTACAATAAAGTGGAGACGTTTGGAGAGGACGGCTTCAACAAGGTCATTGAGACGTTTGAGAATCACAACGCTACTATCATCAACTACTTCGAGGACAGGCTCACCAATGCATCTGCAGAGTCCTTCAATGCTAAGATCAAGGCTTTCAGAACACAGTTCAGAGGGGTTGGAGATATCAGGTTCTTCATGTACAGGCTGGCTACACTTTATTCTTGATTAGCTCAAGCTTTACCAACCGGATAAATCCGCTGAGCCTCTTTTAGGCAAATGCACAGGCATCAGCTTCGTGGACAGCACGCCGCTGCGTGTGTGCAAAAACCAGCGCATTTACATTCACAAGGTATTCAAAGGCATCGCCCAGCGCTGGAAATGCTGCATGGGATGGTTTTTCGGCTTCAAGCTCCATCTTATCTGCAACGAGATGGGCGAATTGCTTAACTTCATGATTACGCCTGGGGATGTGGATGACAGAAAGTCGCTGGAGTACAAGGCATTTACAGATTTCCTATACGGCAAGCTGGTCGGCGACAAAGGATACATTAGCAAGGAGCTCTTCAGGAAACTCTTTGTGGACGGGATACAGCTCATTACCAAACTCAAGAGCAACATGAAGGGGGCGCTGATGACAGTGTCGGACAGGGTGCTGCTCAGAAAGAGGGCTATCATCGAAACCATCAATGACGAACTGAAAAATATCGCACAGGTGGAGCATTCAAGACACAGATGCTTTGACAATTTCTTCGTCAACGCCATGGCGACATTGGCTGCATATTGCTGATTCCCAAAGAAACCGGCAATACAAGTTGTCAAATACACTGATAATCAACTAACATTGTTCTAATCAAATTTCGTCGAACTCACGTTATATTATTAAGAAGAGAGACGAACTCGTAAAACACTTAAAGGCTATAAAACCTTTTCTGTATGACACACCCGAAGGTAACAAGTTAATCATCAGAAGGCTCATAACAGAAGGGGAGCATTCCAAAAAGAAGCGAATCTATGAACTGATAACAATCCCCCCAGGCCAACGCACAGAATGGACGAATGTCACACTCACTAAAATAATGGTGGCCGTTATCAGTGGTAGAGGCATAATAGAAGGGTCTTGTCCCTTCTTAAGAGTCCATTCGTTAGCCTTAAACAGATGGGATGACGAAGTGTTTCTTTCGCTTATAGATGAACAACAAATAACATACTGTTATTCCAAAGAACTAGCCCATAGTGATCGTTTGTACTTCATAGATATAACGAATAACAGCAGCGAAGAATTAGAGATATTTTAGATAAGGAAAGGGGAAAGCTGGGTAGCCATTAGTTAAGGTGTAACTACATAATTCCTCCTGAATCCACCATTCCTCCAGTGTACTCAATTTGGGGGAATTTCTCACACCCGATGAACAAGGTATCGAAGGCATCTGTGCCATCGGTATGGTGTTCGAGGAGATCCTCTTCCGACTCAGCCAACTTCTCACCGGCTTTATTCTTGTGGAATATATGTTTCTATGGAAAGCCGATTAAACATAAGTTCTTTTCGCCGAGTGGACAATCTTTAGTATCCAAAATAATCTCCACAACCATTTCTTAAAGCTCTCATAACTTCATTTTCAGAATCACATGTATTAAAAAGCCTATCTTTGCGATAATTTAACCAATTACTGTATGCTATTCTGTTTTTTTTCTCCAAAAATCTTTTTTTCGCACTATCTTTATACCCAAATATATCAAAATTTGTACCATCAAATACGTTATTATATTTTATGCATAACATACGAGGTGACATATGAGGCCATTTTTTGTTTATTATATAGCCTATTATTTCAACAGGATAATTAGCTGACAATGAACGAATAATACTTATATATTCTTTTTCCTTCTCAATATATGATTTAATATCATTATTGATTTTATTACTAGCTAAAAATATTATGTGGTCTGCAGTAGAATATTTCGACTTGAAGATAGCTATATTGATTTTTTCTTCATCAAATAATCTTTTTGAATATGAATCCTCAACTCTTCCTGATACAAAATATACAACATTGGATTTTGAATGGAGAGGAAGAATACTTTTTATATAGGTGTCATCAGTTTGAATAGTATATCTAATTCCATATTCAGTTGTCCCATCTCTTCCTTTGCCTGGATTCACAGACTTATATTCTTCGATTTTATATGTAGCGAGGATAGACTCTATATCAATACTTTGGACGTATTTTGTGACTTCTTCTAGAATAAACTTGACATCAAAAGAATCTATTTTCTTATGAGAATCTTTAAGCACATATGACAATTCTTTAGAGAAAGACCCTTTTAACTCGTCTTCTAAACCATATTCTTTTTCCAACACAACCTTGTATTTATCCTTCTTATCTATTGAATAAGATGCAATGGAACACTTAGCAATATAATCTCTTACAAAAACATTTCCATTACGGTCACCATTATAATGCGCCATTTTTTTGAATTGTTCTTTATCCTCTTCGGATACATCAAAATAGCGTAATTTGTTATTAGGGCATAGAATAAGCCCTTTACCATAAAAATATCCAATAATCACACCTAGATTCATTTTTTTATTAAATTTATTTGTTTAAATATCACAAAAATTGTAACTTTGCAGGACCGTATGGTGAAGAGATGGGACAGAATACGATATAACCTTGAGAGATTATTCTTTCACGGGGCATTATTGCAAAGATAAGGAAAATACGTATTTAAGCCCTTATGGAGTCAATTAATTGGCTCCATTTTTTTTTGCAAAATTAAAAAAATAAATATAGTACACACACTAGTGTCTCTTAATAAATGTTAATTGTATTTGAAGTCAAAATAGAGTTGTCTGTCATCATCTTTCTCCTCCTCTTCGAGGGGTAATATATTCATCTTTCATGTCGGCACTAACTTATGGGCATAAGAAAAGCGCAGAGCTCGTCCATATTCTCAGCCGGGCCTTGCACTGCCCCAAATCAGATATGGTGGAGGCTGCGCTATGTTGCACAGCTCCAATGCTGATTTGGTTTCGCTCATAAAGTCTCTTTCGAGGTGCAAGTTCGGCTGAGAAATTGAGCAAATAAACTTAGAAAAGGGCACTTTTGCCTCATTTCCGTTGCAAATATAGCACTTTTATGTGAAACGAGATGCAGAAGAGGCAAAAAAATGATGAAATAAATAAAAAGGGGACTATGCGGACTGCGCTATGGTACAAAATAGGATTCTGAACAAAAATAAAGAAGCTTTCTGTCTATGCTGATTGTTTTGGTCGCACTACCTCAAAGACCTTGCTTGCTATTCATCCCGATGCACGCAGGATGGTGTCACACAACCATCGTTGGCTGTACGTTTTCCATATTGCAGAATGCTTTGTTATTGCTGACCATATTCTTCCAACTAAGATGAACAAGGGTTAAGGCAAAACTGCCAGATAAGGCCACATTTATCACGATAATTGGAGTTTTCCTGAAAATAATCTTCATCCTTTAAGTCTTTTTCGCTATTTTTGCGTCGTATTAGTAAAAACGAAGCAATGGGACGACTTACATTCTGGCATGATGACAGGCTGGTTGAGCGGCTGATGAAAGCCGAGCGGCAGGGAATGCTGCAATACGCTTGTTACCGGCTCGGGAATCTCGACGATGCAGAAGATGTCGTGCAGGACGTGTTCGTCAGGTTCTGCCAGCTGCAAAGCGAGGGAGGGACAGAAATCAAGAACCGCCTGCGCCTGAACGAAGTGAAGAACCCATCGGCCTACCTCTTTCGTATGCTGGCTAACCTTTGCACCAGTCGTCAGCGCGAGGCTGGACGCTTCGCGACGGTTCCCCTCACCGGTCAGCCTGAACCTGCCAATCCTCAGCCAGAAGACTTTGAATGGGAGTATCGACACATCAACCAGCTTCTGCTGGACATTCCCGAGGAACAGGCCGAAATCATCCGGCTCCGTTTCTATGGCGACAAAAGCTTCCGGGAGATAGCCGACATCCTCGGCCTGCCGCTCACCACAGTCAAGTCGCGCTTCGCATACGGCATGGAGAAAGTGAGACGCGGGATGCTGGCATCTCGCTCAGTATAAACCTAAGAACATTTCAACTATGGACTGCAAAGAATTCCGAGACATCGTGGCCGACCTCTTTGACAAGAACATCGACCCAAGCATCAAAGCCAAGTGCGGGACACACATGAGCGAATGTCGCGAGTGCAGGAAATACTACGAGGACATGCAAGCGGCAGCAGAAGTGCTTCGCCCAAAGTATTCCCCTGTCGCTCGTTGTAAGGAGAAAAAGCCTTCATCTTTCACTTCTCACTCTTCACTCTTCAAGGTGGCCGCATCGCTTGCCGGCATTCTCATGCTTTCGGGCATCGCACTTGCTGCCTATCATGCAAAACCATCGGGACAGACCGTCATCGAGCCGCAAAGCATTCACGCCATGCCAAACATAACGAAGGCGGAATGGGACAGGGACCTAAAGTTGTTTGATGAAACAGGGACTCCGACGGACACGACCGGTTACGGCGACCTGACAGTCTATAAGGACCTCTACGGCTGGGCGTGCAGCTGGTATTGCGGCGGCAGCGTGAAGAGTGTGACGGCTTCCAGCCACCTGCCACGCATCGGGAGGTTCTCCTACGAGGCCGAAAACGCCCACGATTTCAATCACGAGACGGTTTGGGCTACAAAGGGGAAAGGCATAGGCGAGAGCCTGACGTACACATTCGAAGGCAGCTGCCCGCGCATCACGAAGGTGAAGATTCTGAACGGTCACGTCAAGAACGAAAGGATATGGCAAGCGAACTCGCGAGTGAAGAGGATGCGCATGTACTTTGACAGCAAACCCATTGCCACACTCTCCTTGCAGGACAGCCGCACGCTCCAGACTTTCGACGTTGACACACTCGGCTACCACGACCGTACGAAGCCCGACTGGACGCTGAGTTTCGAAATCCTCGATGTCTATCCCGGCACGCGTTACGACGACACTGTCATCGCCGAGCTATACTTCGACGGAATCGACGTGCACTGACAAGCACTATCCTTCTTTTATAAGACCACGGATTACACGAATTGGCTACGCCTGAAACTTTGCCAGAGAATTATTCCCTGCTAACAAAGGCGTAGCCAATTCGTGTAATCCGTGCAATTCGTGGTTGTCTTCAGAACTCGCTTGTGAAGTGGAAGCGGATGTGCTCGAAGTCTTGCTGCGCCATCTGCAGGACGTAGCTCGAGTCGGCAAGGAAGACGTCGCGGCCTTCGCGGTCGCGGGCCATGTACTGGTGCTTGCGCTTCTTGAAGGCCTCGAGCTCGGCTTCGTAGCCAGGCATGGCTTCGACCCAGCAGGCTTTGTAGAGGCTGATGGGTTCCCAGCGGCACTTGGCTCCGTATTCGTTCTCCAGTCGGTACTGAATGACTTCGAACTGCAGCTGTCCGACCGTACCGATGACCTTGCGGTTGTTGAACTGATTGATGAAGAGCTGTGCCACGCCTTCGTCCATGAGCTGGTTGATGCCTTTCTCGAGTTGTTTGGTCTTCATTGGGTCGGCATTCTCGATGTACTTGAACATTTCGGGCGAGAAGGACGGCAGGCCGCGATAGTGCAGCTGCTCGCCTTCCGTGAGCGTGTCGCCAATCTTGAAGATGCCGTTGTCGGGCAGGCCGACGATGTCACCCGGCCAGGCTTCGTCGATGGTCTCCTTTCGCTGCGCCATGAACTGCGTGGGGCTGGAGAAGCGGAGCGTCTTGCCCTGACGGACGTGCAGGTATGGCGCGTTGCGGACGAACTTGCCGGAGCATACTTTGCAGAAGGCGATGCAGGAGCGATGGTTGGGGTCGATGTTGGCTGTTATCTTGAAGATGAATCCGGTGAACTTCGGTTCGTCGGGCGTGACGGTGCGTTCCTCGGCAACCGTGGGGCGCGGATAGGGCGCTATCTTCACGAAGCAGTCGAGCAGTTCCTGCACGCCGAAGTTGTTCAGGGCTGAACCGAAGAAGACGGGCGCAACGTCGGCATCGAGGTACGTCTGCACGTCGAACTCCGGATAGACACCATCGACGAGCTCGAGGTCCTCGCGGAGCTTGGCGGCGTCGCGCTCGCCGACTCGCTCTTCGAGCTCGGCAGAACCGAGCTCCACACTCACTTTCTCCGTCACCTTCTGCTTGTCGGGCGTGAAGAGGTTGAGGTTGTGCTCGAAGATGTTATAGACGCCCTTGAACTTGGCGCCCTGGTTGATGGGCCATGAGAGCGGACGGACACTGATTTGCAACTCTTCCTCCAGCTCGTCGAGCAGGTCGAAGGGGTCCTTGCCCTCGCGGTCCATCTTGTTGATGAAGATGATGACGGGTGTCTTCCTCATGCGGCAGACTTCCATCAGCTTCCGGGTCTGGGCCTCGACACCCTTGGCGCTGTCAACGACGATGATGGCGCTATCGACAGCCGTCAGCGTGCGGAAGGTGTCCTCCGCAAAGTCCTGGTGGCCCGGTGTGTCGAGGATGTTGACCTTGTAAGCCTCGTCGGGATTGCCCGAGGGACTGTAGTCGAACTCCATGACGGAGGTTGTGACCGAGATGCCACGTTGCTTCTCAATTTCCATCCAGTCGCTCGTGGCGGTCTTGCGTATCTTGTTGCTCTTTACGGCACCAGCCACTTGAATCTGTCCGCCGAAGAGGAGCAGTTTCTCGGTGAGAGTTGTCTTGCCCGCATCGGGATGCGAGATGATGGCGAAGGTGCGCCGACGGGTTATTTCATTTACCATTTACAATTAATTACTTTCTTCTCCGAGTCGGAGCAGTTCGCTGATGGGCTTCAGTGCAGCCTGGGTGCTTGCGGAGAGCTCTTTGCCCTGCATTTTGAGCAAAGTGGCGCCGTAGAGGGCATCGATGCAGTTCTCCATCTCGTGCTTGTACTTATTGTTGCCCTGTGCACGCAGGGCTACGATGTGGGGCAGAGCCTTGTAGTAGGCAGCCCTGTATTCCTTCTCGTCGGAGTCCTCGAGGAGTTCCTGATGACGGTCTTCAAGGAGGTCGAGGGTGTTCTGTACGACACGTACATGTCCCGTCTCCTCCTTTCCTTCGTCGAACATCATCCGGGCCAGGGTGGCATACCAGTCCCGTGCCTGTTCCAGCTGTGCCGCGTCATAGCCGAAGCGGGGCAGATACTCGGCAGCGATACGGTCTGCATCCAGGTTGTAGGCTCGTATCAGGTCCTCTACCTGATACATATATATAAGGTAAGCGCTGACGCTTTGCCTGCGAAGTTTCTGTGCTATATACACCTTGTTAATTTACGATTTGACGATTTACTATTTACTATTTGTGTGCAATTTAACTATTGGACCATTTACAGCGCGGTAGCAATTTCTTCACTCTGCACTCTTCATTCTCCGTTTCATCTGAACAGAGTGTAGAACAGTCCGACTACGGATGCTGCCATGACCAGAAGGCCAAGCAGACGGTTGAGCAGGGTGATGGTTCCCATCTCGAAGCGGGAACCTATCCTGTTGAGGGCTGTCGTAAGGCTGAACCACCAGACGACGGCTCCCGTCATGACCCCCGCATAGCCGAAGGCCTGCTCGGCGGGATGTTCCGGTACGACAAAGCCGAACCGGGCAAAGAGGGCCAGGAAGAGAACGATGATGAGGGGATTGCTGACCGTAATGGCAAACCCAGTGAACATGTTGTGCCACAGCGTACCTCGCCTTCCGCTTGCCTTGTGGGGCTCTGCCGGCTTGCAGTAGTACGTGTATGCACCGAAGCAGAAGAGCAGGATGCTGCCGAGCAGCTTAAGGTAGTGGATGGTGGTGGGGCGCTCGATGAAGTCCATGACGAAGCTCATGCCGAAGCCCGTAACCAGAGCATAGATGAGGTCGCTCAGGGCAGCCCCGATGCCAGTTGCAAAGCCGTACCAGCGCCCCTTGTTGAGGGTACGCTGCACCGTAAGGACCCCGACGGGGCCCATCGGCGCACTTGCCACGATTCCGACCACCATGCCCCGCACCGCGAGGTCAATGGCATTGACTGGTTCTATCCACAAGGTTGGTTTACGATTTGACGATTTACTGTTTTGCGGTTGCAAAGGTACAACATTTAATTCATAAATCATAATTCACAATTCATAATTAAAGACATTTCGACCCGTAAAGGACAAAAATAGCGTGCCGACTGATAATTTTTCGCACATCGTTGCAGGCTTTTCACTTAAATTTCCTAACTTTGTGCAGGAAACATACAAGAATGCACCATAAAATTCTCAAATCATTAAATCATTGAATCGCATTATGGACAAGGTTAAACCCTATGTGATTGGTGTGGACCTGGGTGGTACCAACACCGTTTTCGGAGTAGTCAACGCTCGCGGCGAAGTCGTGGCAGAGAACAGTATCAAGACACAGCATTACAAGACCGCCGAGGCTTTCGTAGAGGCAGGCGTGGCTTGCATGAAGCCTCTGCTCGACCAGATTGGCGGTGCCAGTCAGGTGCAGGGCATCGGCATCGGCGCTCCCAACGGCAACTACTACAACGGCACCATCGAGTTTGCTCCCAACCTCCCCTGGGCTCACGACGGCATCATCCCCCTGGCCCAAATGTTCAACGAGGCAACAGGCATTCCCGTGAAGCTGACCAACGACGCCAACGCAGCCGCTATGGGCGAGATGGCCTACGGCGCAGCACGCGGCATGAAGAACTTCATCGTCATCACTCTGGGCACGGGTGTAGGCAGTGGCATCGTCGTGAACGGGCAGATTGTCTACGGCAGCGACGGCTTCGCAGGCGAGCTGGGTCACGTCATCATGGACCGCACGCCGAAAGGTCGCAGCTGCGGTTGCGGCAGGACGGGCTGCCTTGAAGCCTATTGTTCCGCTACCGGCGTGGCTCGCACGGCCCGCGAGATTCTCTCCACCACGGACCGCCCCTCGCTGCTGCGCGAGAAGCCGCTTGAGGAGATTGAGAGCCTCGACGTGAGCATCGCAGCCGGCAAGGGCGACGAGGTTGCCAACGAAATCTTCCAGTTCACCGGCAAGATGCTGGGCGAGGCTTGTGCCGACTTCGCAGCCTTCTCCAGCCCCGAGGCATTCATCTTCTTCGGCGGTCTGTGCAAGGCTGGCGACCTCATCATGAAGCCCATCGAGGAAGCCTACAACAAATCCGTGCTCAAAATCTTCCAAGGCAAGGCCAAGTTCCTCGTCTCCGGCCTGATGAACGCCAACGCCGCCGTGCTCGGTGCCAGCGCCCTGGGTTGGGAGGAATAAGCTTCTATCCCCCCCATTGCAGAAAATACGCTCAAGAAAAAACCTCTTCCTATATGGTGAACCCCGAAGATTTTTCATGTCTTCGGGGTTCATTTTTTGTAACAGGACACATTCCTAAAAGGGCAATTCCGTTTCCATAAACTCTGTCCATCGCGTCATAAAACTATTTTCAAAGTTTGAAAATTAATTTTCAAACCATGAAAATTAATTTTCACGTCATGAAAATAGATTTTCACGTCGTGAAAATAGTTTTGTACCACGTTGCTTGAGGTTTTGTCTCACGTCAATTCTTCTTTACCGGGTCGCACGTCAGATCTACGCCAAGCTTCTTGAATATCTTGCGATCCACCTCGCCCAGCATGATGGTAGTGTGTGCCTGCAGTCCGGCCAGGCTTGGCAGCTGCGCCAGGGCACGGCGGCAATTCTCGTCCTGACGGCTCAGCACCGAGAGAGCCACGAGCACCTCGTCGGTATGGAGACGGGGATTGTGGCCGCCCAGGTATTCAATCTTGGTGCGCTGGATAGGCTCGATGAAGTCCTGCGAGATGAGTTTCAGCCCGTGGTCGATGCCTGCCAGGTGCTTGGTGACGTTGAGCAGGAGCGAGGCCGCGGTGCCGAGCAGCGGCGAGGAGGCTGCCGTGATGATGGTGCCGTCCTCGAGCTCCATTGCCGACGACGGCACGCCCGACTCCTCCTTGCGCAGACGCGCCTCGACGGTGACGCGGCGGTCGTCGGTGCTGATCTTGGCTTGCTTCATGAGCAGGTCTATCTTGTTGACCTCTGCGTCGTTGACAGCCCCGTTTGCCATCTGGTTCAGGGCTGTATAGTAACGACGAATCACCTCGTCCTTCCCGGCCTGCTGGCAGACCTCGTCGTCGCAGATGCAGAAGCCCACCATGTTGACTCCCATGTCGGTAGGCGACTTGTAGGGGCACTCGCCGTAGATGCCTTCGAAGAGCGCATTGAGGACGGGGAAGATTTCCACGTCGCGGTTATAGTTGATGGCCACCTTGTTGTAGGCATCCATGTGGAAGGGGTCGATCATGTTCACGTCGCCCAGGTCGGCTGTGGCAGCTTCGTAGGCAATGTTGACAGGATGCTTCAGGGGCAGGTTCCAGACGGGGAAGGTCTCGAACTTCGCATAGCCGGCCTCGATGCCGCGCTTGCGCTCCGCATAGAGCTGACTCAGGCAGACGGCCATCTTGCCGCTGCCGGGGCCCGGGGCGGTGACGATGACGAGGGGCCGCGTCGTCTCCACATAGTCGTTGCGGCCAAAGCCTTCGTCGGAGTTTATCAGCGGGACGTTGGTGGGATAGCCCTCTATATTATAATGGTAATAGGCACGGATGCCGAGGTGCTCCAGGCGGCGACGGTAGATGGCGGCACTGCTCTGTCCGTTGTAGTGCGTAATGACGACGCCGTTCACCATGAAACCGCGCTTCTGGAACTCCGTGCGCAGGCGCAGGACATCCTCGTCGTAGGTGATGCCCAGGTCCTGTCGCACCTTGTTCTTCTCGATGTCGAGAGCACTGATGACGATGACTATCTCCGTCGAGGCGCTCAGTTGTTGGAACATGCGCAGTTTGCTGTCCGGCTGGAATCCCGGCAGCACGCGGCAGGCGTGGTAGTCGTCGAAAAGTTTTCCGCCCAGCTCCAGGTAAAGCTTGCCCGAGAACTGCGCGATGCGCTCCTGAATGTGTTGCGACTGGATGGAAATGTATTTGTCGTTGTCGAATCCGTACTTCATAGGTCAATAAAACAAGAATAAAACAATTTCGGCGGCAAAGGTACGAAGAAATTAAGAATAATGAGTTAGGAATTGCGAATAATTTTGTAATTTTGCCAAAGAAATTGTCAACACACAAATGGTAAACGAATTGATACATAAGTACTGCTCGGGCAACGAGCCATTGGAGCAGGTGCTGCTGCGGCACAGCAGCGACGTGGCGCAACGGGCGCTGAAGATTGCCAGGATGCACCCCGAGCTGGGGGCCGACGAGACGTTCCTCTGGGAGGCGGCCATGCTGCACGACATCGGCTGCTGCCGCGTCGATGCTCCCTCCATCTTTTGCTACGGGACGGAACCCTACATCCGCCACGGCATTCTCGGAGCCGAGATACTGCGCAGCGAGGGACTGCCCCGACATGCACGCGTGGCGGAACGGCACACGGGAACGGGACTTACGGCAAGCGAGATAACGAAGCAAGGCTTGCCGCTGCCGCCTCGCGACTTCACGCCAGAGAGCATCGAGGAACAAATCGTCTGCTATGCCGACAAGTTCTACTCCAAGACATGCCTCGATGCAGAAAAGACACCGGAACAGGCCCTGCGCACCCTCGAGAAGTTCGGTAGCGAAGGACTTGCCGTTTTTCGGGCCTGGATGGAGCGCTTTGAGTGAGCATTGAGTGAAAAAAACATAATAATAAGAGGAAAAGGCACAAAGTGTCAGAAAATAGTCTTACCTTTGCAAATTGGAATTATTGTATAGCATTTGAAGGCAAGATTATTATCGATATTGGCAGTTTGCTACGTTCTGGCATCGCTGGCGTCTCGTCCTGCAGGGAGAATGTCTTTCATGCAGGAAGATGCCGATTCACTCCGTGCCGACACCTTGGCTGATTCCGTAAGGGCCGAGCTGCCCCTTCGCGCCTATACCATCAAGCCCGACACCGTGCCGCAGGACACCGTGCCCCCCGACACCACGCCGCGGAGCAAGAATGCCCTGGACATGCCCGTCAACTATTCGGCTGAGGACTCCATCACCTTCGACTACGGGAGGTCGCGTGCCCACCTCTACGGCGGCAGCAAGGTGCAGTACCAGAACCTGGAGCTGGAGGCCGACCTCATCCATATTGCCATCGACAGCAGCCTGGTGCATGCCACGGGGCGGCAGGACTCACTGGGCACCGTCACCGGAAAGCCCCTCTTTAGGCAAGGGGCAGACGAGTACGAACCCGACAGCATCAGCTACAACTTCAAGACACGCAAGGCCTTCATCTCCAACGTCTATACACAGCAGGGAGAAGGCTTCATGAAGAGCATGGACGGTAAGCGCGACAGCATAGGCACGATGTACGTGAAGAAAGCCTTCTACTCGACCTGCGATGCCCAGAATCCACACTTCTACCTGAACATGACGCGCGCCAAGATGCGACCGGGCAAGGATGTCGTCTTCGGACCGACATACCTGGTCGTCTGCGACGTTCCGCTGCCACTGGCCATTCCCTACGGCTTCTTCCCCTTCAAGAGCAAGTACAGCAGCGGCTTCATCATGCCCACCTACGGCGACGAGACATCGCGAGGCTTCTATCTGCGCGACGGCGGATACTACTTCGCCTTCAACGACTTCATAGATGCCAAAGTGCTGGGCGACATCTACACGAAAGGGTCATGGGCGCTCTCCGTGCAGTCCAACTACAGGAAACGCTACCGCTACAACGGAAGCCTGTACCTCAGCTACCAATACACACAGACGGGAGAGAAGAACATGCCCGACTTCACCACATCGAAGAGCTTCAAGGTGACCTGGACGCACAGACAAGACCCCAAGGCCAACCCCACACAAAGCTTCTCGGCCAGCGTCAACTTTGCCACAAGCAGCTACGAGCGCAACAACCTGACAAGCATGTACAACCCGCAGAGCTACACGCAGAGCACCCGCACCAGCAGCATCTCCTACAGCAAGTCATTCCCCGACATCGGCCTGACCCTGAGCGGCACCTTCAATCTGGCTCAGAACATGCGCGACAGCAGCATCGCCGTCACACTGCCCAACCTCACCATCCAACTCAACCGCTTCTACCCCTTCAAGCGGAAGAAGATGGCAGGCAAGGAACGATGGTACGAGAAGATAGGCATGAGCTACTCAGGCACCCTCACCAACAGCATCAACACGAAGGAAGACAAGCTCTTCAAGAGCAACCTCATCAGGGACTGGCGCAACGCCATGCGACACTCGATACCCATCAGCGCCAGCTTCCCAATTTTCAAGTACATCAACATCACCCCCAGCTTCACCTTCACCGACCGCATGTACTCCAACAAAGTCATGCAGTCGTGGGACCAAGAGAAGAATGCCGTCAAGCGCGACACCGTCTATGGCTTCTACAACGTCTATAACTTCAACATGAGCATCGGAGCCAATACAAAAATCTATGGTTTCTACACGCCGATGCCCTGGTTCGGAGGCAAGAAGATAAAGGCCATCCGCCACATGCTGACCCCCACCCTGACCTTCAGCTACGCCCCGGACTTCAGCACGCCGATGTGGGGCTTCTACGACTCCTACGTCCGCACGGATGCCAACGGCAATGTCTCGACCGTCACCTATTCGCCCTTCAGCAGTGGAGTATATGGTACTGCCCCAAACGGCATGACGGGAAGCATCCAGTTCGACATCTCCAATAATGTGGAAATGAAATGGCGCACCAGCCGCGACTCGACAGGCGAAAAGAAAATTAGCCTCATCGACGAACTTGGCATGTCTATGAGCTACAACATGGCCGCCAAGAGAAAACCCTGGAGCGACCTCAACACACGACTCCGCCTCAGACTCACCAAGAACTACACCTTCTCCATGTCGGCAGTCTTCGCCACCTATGCCTACGAGTTCGACAAGAACGGCAACGTCGTAGTCGGCGACCAAACAGAGTATTCCCAGGGACGCTTCGGACGCTTTCAGGGCATGAGCCAGAACATCTCCTACACCTTCAACAACCAGACGCTGAAAAAGCTGTTGGGCCTGAGGGACAAGCTCACGAACCGATTCTCCGGCAGCAGCAGCGAAGACGAAGACGACGATGAGTACGAAGACGACGAGGTTGACCCCAGCATGCAGAACCTCGACCCGGACAGAAAGAGGGGCATGACCGGTGCAAAGAGAAAAAAAACAAAAGACGAGATAGACGAGGACGGCTACCTCAAGTTCCAGATACCCTGGAGCCTTTCCGTCAGCTATGGCGTAAACATGCGTGAGGATACCAGTGCCCCTATCAACCCCGACCGTATGCGCTATCCATACAAGTTCACCCACACGCTCAACTTCTCGGGAAACATCGGAATTGCTGAAGGCTGGAACATCAACTTCTCTTCCGGCTACGACTTCAACTACAACCAATTGAGCATGACCACCGTCTCGCTGGCTCGCGACCTGCACTGCTTTGCCATGTCCTGCAGCATGGTCATCAAACCATACACCAGTTTCAACTTCCTCTTCGCTGCCAAGGCAGGCACCCTGGCCGACGCTCTCCGCTGGAAGAAGCAAAGCTCCTACAGCAGCAACGTCGAGTGGTACTGAGGGAGAGGCAACCCTACATGATGTTGTCGATATAGTCGAGCAGCTCGTCGCGGCCTTGTCTGGTCTCGCTGCTCGTAATGAAATACGGCGGCAGTTCCTCCCATTGCTCTGACAGTTCGTTGAGGTAACCCTTGATGTTGGCGGTCAGCTTTCCCTTCGCCAACTTGTCGGCCTTGGTGAAGACAATGCTGAAGGGGATGCCGTTCTCGCCGAGCCACGTAATGAACTCCAGGTCGATGCGTTGCGGCTCGTGACGCGAGTCGATGAGCAGAAAGAGGTTCACCATCTGCTCGCGTCGGAGGATGTATCCCGCTATCATACGTTGCAGCTCTTCGCGCTGCCCCATGCCGCGCTTGGCATAGCCGTAGCCGGGCAGATCGACAAGGTACCACTGGCCGTTTATCAGGAAATGGTTGATGAGGATGGTCTTCCCCGGAGTGGCAGACGTCTTGGCAAGGCCAGCCCTGCCCGTAAGCATGTTGATAAGGCTGGACTTGCCCACATTGCTTCGCCCGATAAAGGCAAACTCAGGCAACTCTCCAGCAGGGCACTGTTCCACGCGGGCACTGCTAATTACGTATTCGGCTGATTTGATAGTCATGGCTTGGAGGTTATTATGGGGCTCATTAGAGGCTAATTGACCTCATGAGGCTCACCTGGCTCAGAAGTTATACGTCAGTCCGAGGCTGAGCCACTCCTTGAACATCATGTATGTGCCGTCGTGGTTCTCGCCGGAACGGTATCTTTCATTGCTGTTGTCAAAGCGTGGGTAGAGGTACATCCTTGCCGTAATGAGCTTTGTGACGCTGAACTCGATTGTGTTCTCCCATTCCCAGATGTTGTAGTCGAAGTTGGTCATCCAATAGACGCGGCTTGACCACGCTATCTGCTTGCAGATTTGCCAGCGCGTGTTCAGCGTAATGTTAGGACCGAAGGTTGTCCTGGAGTGGTGACCTTTCTCGAGGCCAAAGTTCGTGACAAGGGTGTCAGCCCCCACATACAGAATCTTCATGGCAAGGGGAGCCACGTTGAGCGTGCCAGTGAACTGCTTCTTCTTGCCCCAGGCAATCTCGTACTTCATACCGGGTGCTATGGTCACCTCGAGGGGAGAGAATATCTTGGAGATCATCACATCCTTGTTGCTCTGATAGTTGGGCACAATCTGAGTCTGAAGGATGACCTGCAATGAATAGTACAGGCTCTTCCATGCTCTGTAGCCGGCGTTGGTGGTGTAGCGGAGCAGGTTGTTGGTGGGGCGGAAGGAATGGACCTTGTCGCTCTCCGTTGTCTGGAAACCGAGCTGGGCATCCAGTGTATTGTCCCAACTTATCTTGCGCTGGTCATTGTATTTGGCATTGAGCGTAAGCGTGACGAAACCGGACTGGTTGGACTCACCGCCCTTGTACCAGTTGCTCGAGAAGTAGTTTTGGCTGAATTGCACTGATGTGCTGCCTGAGAACCTCCAGAAGTTGGGGCGACGCGTGATAACCTCTACCGGCTCGTCCATCGTCGGTGTCAGTGTCGCATCATTGATTTTCTCGGCCAGCTTATCGTGGGAATTCAGTTTGTCGTTCACGTCGCTGCGGATTGCAGACTGTTCCCTCAGGTCGGACTCTGTCTGCGTCACCAGCCAGGGAGTCCGCGTGTAGAGCGACGAGAGCATTTTCCTGGTTGAAAAGAGGCGCTGCAGCTGCGGGTCAGCAGTTGTAGAGTCTGCCCTGCTCATCATCTGGTGCAAGGGCGATTCATAGAGTGTTGGCTGAGTAAGAATCTGGAAATAATATGCGTTGGGAGTAGTCTGGGGAGTGACATTGTTCAGCGAGTCACGTTCCTTGACCAGCGACTCAAGGGCCGACAGGTATCGTTTCACCACCTGACTGGTATCTGCCTGTCCCCCGCCTTGCATCGTCGCAGGAGGAATCGCACCCTCTCTCCTTTGGGCCTTGCTTGCCCCCAGAGCGACAAAGAGGATGCAAAAAAGTAGTGTCAGACGCTTCATTTGTTCTAAATTTGTGCAAAGATAGGAAAATATGTTCATAGTTCATAGTCCACAGTCCATATTTTTTCGTAACTTTGCGCCTTGTTGGAGAAAGGACACAGGAAAGGACACTCCAAAATAAGCAATCAAACAGCAAAACACAAAACAAAATGGATAAAAACACAATTACAGGATTTGTGCTTATTGCACTTGTTGTCATTGGATTCAGTTGGTACAGCCAGCCGAGCCGCGAAGAACTGGAGGCAATGGCACAGCGGGACAGCATCGCTGCGGTGGAAAGACAGAAACAGGAGGCTGCTGCCAAAGCCCAAACAGCCAAGACAGAAATCAAGAAGGCAATTGCGGACAGCAGCGCACTCTTCTTCATGCAGCAAGCAGGCGAGGGACAACGCATCGTCCTTCAAAACGAAAAGGTCAAAATTGGCCTCAACAGCAAGGGCGCCGTCGTGGAAGATGCCGAGATTATCGGTTACAAGAGCCGCCGCAGGGATGGCGACGTTGTCATCCTTGGCAAGGAAGATGCCAACATGAAACTGACGCTGCCCCTCAAGGAAGAGAACATTTGCCTAAGCGACCTTTGCTTCGACATTACAGAGCAGACAGACAACAACGTTACCTTTACCGTAGAGCAGGAAGGCAAGCAGCTGCAAGTGCGCTACACGCTTCGCCCCGATGCCTACATGCTCGACATGGAAATCACGACGAAGGGCTTGGAAGGCATGACGATGCCCGGACAGTCCGCCCTGCTCCTGGACTGGAAGGCCACCATCCTGCAGCAGGAGAAAGGTGCCGACTTCGAGAACCGCTACAGCTCTCTCACCTACAAGCGGCAGGACAAGGGCGTGAAGCATCTTGCCGAGACAAGCAACGAGACGAAGACACCCGAGGAGCCCCTCGAATGGATTGCCTTCAAGAACCAGTTCTTCAGTGCCGTCCTTATTGCCGAAAAGCCCATGACCAAGGCTACGCTCACCACGACGCAGCCCGGCGACGGCTACGAAGGCTGGCTCAAGGAGTACGAAGCCACGGCAGAGATTGCCTTCGATGCCAGCAAGCCGACACACCTGCAAATGTACCTTGGCCCGAATGACTTCCACATCCTCAAGGAGCACAGCGAGATGACGGCCTACGGCTCCAAGGCCGACCTCGACGAGCTGGTCTATCTCGGTTGGTGGATATTCCGCTTCATCAACCGCTGGTCCATCCTCTACATCTTCGACTGGCTCAAGGCACTCGGCCTGCCTATGGGCATCGTGCTGCTCCTGCTCACGGTCATCGTCAAGATAGCCGTCTATCCCACACAGAAGAAGAGCTACCTAAGCAGTGCCAAGATGCGCGTGCTCAAGCCGAAGCTTGACGAGCTCAACAAGCAGTACCCCAACCCCGACCAGGCCATGCAGAAGCAACAGGCCATGATGCAGCTCTACAGCCAGTACGGCGTCAGCCCGATGGGAGGCTGTCTGCCGATGCTCATCCAGGCTCCCATCTGGTTGGCCCTCTTCAACTTCATCCCCAATGCCATCGACCTTCGCGGCGAGAGCTTCCTCTGGGCCGACGACCTCAGTGCCTACGACGACCTCATCCGCTGGAACGCAGACCTCCCGCTCATCGGCAACCACCTGAGCATCTTCTGCGTGCTCTTCTCTGCCACGAACCTCATCAACACATGGATCTCGATGCGCCAGCAGCAGAACCAGTTCACAGGCGAGCAGGCGCAGCAGATGAAGATGATGCAGTGGATGATGTACCTCATGCCGCTCATGTTCTTCTTCATCTTCAACGGTTACAGCAGCGGCCTGAGCTACTACTACTTCGTATCCGGCCTGCTCAGCATCATCACGATGTGGTACCTGCGTTGGTCAACGGACGACAAGAAGCTTCTTGCCGGCCTTGAAGCTTACCATGCACTGCACAAGAACGATCCCAAGAAGACCTCCGGCCTGCAGGCTCGCCTCGAGGCTCTGCAGAAGATGCAGGAACAACAAAAAGGGAAAAGGTGAAAAATGGAAAAAGGAAAAAACATGAAAAAGATAACGACGATTATGGCAGCGGCTTTATTGTGTGCGGCATGCGGCACACAGAAAGAAAGCGAAAAAGTCAACATTGAGAAGCAGACTATTCAGCTCGAGGGCGACCTCATGACACCCGAGGCTCTTTGGGCCATGAGCCGCATCGGAGGCTACCAAGCCTCGCCCGACGGCAAGCACATTGCCTTCCAAATGGGCTATTACAGCGTAAAGGAAAACAAGAGCCACCAGGTCCTTTGGATGATGAACGCCGATGGCAGCGAGCAGAAGCAGCTGACCGCCGATGCCGAGAACGAGACCGACGTGCAGTGGCTCGACGACGGGACCATCGCCTTCCTCCGCGAAGGCGAAGTCTGGAAGATGAACCTCGACGGCTCCGGACGCAAGCAGATGAGCCAGACCGACGGGACTGTCGAAGGCTTCTCCTTTGCACCCGACGGCAAGAAGGTCATCCTCCTGAAGAGCATCGACTTCAACGAAATTATCGAGAAGCGTCCCGACGATCTTCCCAAAGCGACGGGCCGCGTCGTCAACGACCTGATGTATCGCCATTGGGACCACTATGTAGAGAGCATCCAGCATCCCTTCCTCTTCACCGTGGACAACGGTTCCGCCGTTGCCACCGACGGTCAGGACCTCCTCGACGGCCAGCCCTTCGAGTGCCCGATGGAGCCCTTCGGCGGCATTGAGCAACTGGCCTGGAGCCCCGACTCGAAGTCCATCGCCTTCACCTGTCGCTGCAAGACCGGCCTCAGCTACAGCATCTCGACCGACAGCGACATATTCCTTTACGACACAGAAACCAAGCAAACCACCAACCTCTGCAAGCCTGCAGACTATCAGGAACCTGCCATCGACCCCACCAAGACGATGAAAGGTCAGACCGTCAATATGCAGGAAGGGGACTTCAACGTCGGCTACGACACGAACCCGAAGTTCTCTCCCGACGGACGCTACGTGGCTTGGCTCTCGATGGAGCGCAACGGCTATGAGAGCGACCGCCAGCGCCTCTGCATCTGCGACCTGAAGGAAGGCACCAAGACCTACGTCACGGAGAGCCTCGACTCCAGCGTCGATGACTTCTGCTGGGCGCCTGATTCCTATACATTATATTATATAGCGGTTTGGCACGCTATGGAGCACCTTTACCGCACAAACCTGAAGGGTGAAGTGGCACAGCTCACCGATGGTCATGCCTCTGCACAGTTCTTTGGCGACTTCGGCTCTCTCCAGATGCTGAATGAAGAAGAAATCCTTGCAGAGCGCCACAGTTTCTTTGCTCCTGCTGACCTCTATGTCGTCACGCCGAGCGAGAGTGGCAACGACACACGTATAAACCAGCTGACCGAGGTCAACAAAGACATCCTCAATCAGCTTGCTCAGCCTGGCATCGACATGCGTTGGGTCAAGACGACCGACGGAAAGGAGATGCTGACATGGATTGTCCTGCCGCCTCACTTCGACCCCACGAAGAAGTACCCCACGCTGCTCTTCTGCGAGGGCGGTCCGCAGAGTGCCGTCTCGCAGTTCTGGAGCTACCGCTGGAACTTTATGATTATGGCCTCGCAGGGCTACGTAGTCGTTGCCCCGAACCGTCGCGGTGTGCCGGGCTTCGGGCAGGAATGGCTCGAGGAAATCAGCGGCGACTGGACCGGACAGTGCATGCAGGACTACCTCTCCGCCATCGACGATGCCGTGGAGAACCTTCCCTACGTCGATAAGGACCGTCTCGGCGCTGTCGGAGCCTCGTTTGGTGGCTTCTCGGTCTATTATCTGGCAGGGCACCACGAAGGCCGCTTCAAGTGCTTCATCGCGCACGACGGTGCCTTCAACCTCGAGGCGATGTACACCGAGACGGAGGAGAACTGGTTCAGCAACTGGGAGTACGACGATGCCTACTGGAACAAGGACCAGACGGAACGCGCCCGCCGCACCTACGAGAACTCGCCGCACCGCTTCGTCGATAAGTGGGACACGCCCATCCTCTGCATTCACGGCGAGAAGGACTACCGCATCAATGCCACGCAGGGCATGTCGGCCTTCAACGCCGCCCGCATGCGGGGCATCGAGGCGCAGCTGCTCATCTTCCCCGACGAGAACCACTGGGTGCTCAAGCCTCAGAACGGCATCCTCTGGCAGCGCACATTCTTCGCCTGGCTCGACAAGTGGCTGAAGGCTAAATAATATAAAAGATAACTTATGAGCAGTGAGGTTAATTACAAGAAGGATTTCTGCCTGCATTACTTTGACGAAGGGTGTTGGCAGCTTGATGTGCTGAACAAAGTGGATGTGCTTCTGACGGACAAAAAGGGTCATGCCTTGCTGTATATCGAATCGAAGACATCCATCACAAATGAGGCAGACCATCGCAAAGCCATTGCTCAAATTATCCTTACTAACCACAAACAAGATGCTATTCTGTCGCATGTTGCCCTTATCTATCGAAATGCGCGGGAAGAGGATGTGCTGGAATGGATAGACTGCTCGGACAACAGCGTGATGTACAACAATGACATCAACTGGGAGAAAGAAAAGGCAAGCGAGCCCTCGAAAGATGCCATCAACCGCATCAACGACCGGGTGGCGGGAATGATAAGGGCTTTCACGGGCGAGGATGATATCAAGGCTGCATACGTACAGATAAAGAAAGGCAAAGAAGCTATCATCAACATAACGGAACGGAACTTTATCGTTATTTACAATCAATGGAGGCAAGAGATAAAGTTCTATGAGCGAATCGATGATGAGCAAGATTACATCAACCTTTTCTTGGTTGACCTGCTCAACCGCGAGACATACGCCAAGTCGAATACCGAGCTGATACATGAAGGGACGAACCTCCTCAACTACCGCATAATGTTTGATAACGGTGAGATTGACGGCATCAAGTACAAAGGCTATCCCCTATCATTCTATTATACGATAGAAGACAAGGCTCGCTATGATGCTTTCTGGAGCAAATTCAAGCGTCCACCACGGCAGGAAGACTTTATGAAAATAAAGGAGTACAGCAATATGCTATACTCTGAAAGATATCGCCGCGATACAGGCGGCGAATATACTCCGTCATGCTTCGTAGAAAAGCAAAACGATATTTTGCGTGAGCATTACAACATGGACGAGTTCATTGTATGCGACCCTTGCGCCGGAGTCGGCAATCTGGAAAATGAGTTCGGCAAGGACTTCAAGCAGCATTGTTATCTCTCAACGTTGGTTCACATGGATGTGGACACATGCAGGATGAAGGGCTTTGACAATGCCATCCAGTTTGATTACTTTGCTGACATAGACGCACAGCCCAAGTGGAAATATCGCGGAGAAGAACTTGACATCCGGGAGATTGCCAGACGCGAAGGACGGAAGCTCATGGTGGTAATGAATCCGCCATACGTCAGACGCAAGGGCTTCAAGAACGACATGGCCATTGAGTTCTTCAACAAGGTAGTGCGGCTTCAACCGGACGTAATAGTATATTATTGTAAGACGGAGTTCTTCTTGCGTGATACCGTCCAGCACTATGTGCGCTCAAGCTATAAGGTCGTATCGCACATCTTCAGCAATGCCCAAAAGACATTCAAACTGTCCGAATGGCCTGTTAGTCAAGTTGTCTTCGACAAGGAGCGAGGAGAGGCTTTGACTGGCGAGTACATCAAAGCAGACCGCTATGAGTACAATCGTCGCACCCATCAACTCGACTATAAACAGACATATACTTACGACAATGTACGTCCGAATCTCTTGAAGGATTTGGAGAAGAATATCAAGAAAAACGCCAGCGGCATGAGACTTGGGCAATGGGCTAACGACCATTACTGTGTAGTCGTCAGCAACAGGCATACCCATGCACAGTCGGTGACCACACGCAACCTTGGCTATACCATGCTGCTGAAGGGACTGAACTTCAACACACATGCCAAGTACTATGAGACAAGCAACTTAATCTACAAGGGAGTAACGGAGGATATCGTTGGGGACCTGTATTCCGATTCCATCATGTTTTCCCTCTTCTACAAGGGATGTGACTTCTCCAACAAAGAAGGTGTCCGCAATTACATCGTGCCATTCACAGCAGACGAGCTGCATTGTTCCCCCAACGATCTCAATGTACTTTTTCCCGAGGACTATTACGCAGAGCGATTCTCAGGTGAGCTGCCATTGGACAATGAAAACCTGTGGGAAGACGCTTTCGACTTCCGCAAATGGATTCGTCAGTACAAATTCTCGCAGGAGGCACTCGAACTGTATAATGCCGCTCTCGACATATTCTTGTTCTATCACCGCAACGACACATACCGGGACAAAGACTGGAACGACAGCTTCTACGACATAACGAATGCCATCATGGGTAAGAGTTCAGCCGGCTATCAAGAGGTGAGCAAACGGAATGACCGTCGCATGACTCGTGTCAGGACGGCTAAAGGGACGCATGGCTTCAGCCGTAGCTCTATACGTTATGTTGTTCCAAAGGAGGACATTCCCGTTTTCATGCGCTTCTTTGACGCTCGCGATGTTCTTGCCAGGAAGATAAACCGTCAGCTTGTCGGACAAGGCCTTATGCTATGGGAGCGTGAGAATATATATTGACTACAGTTTCCGAGTAAGGTAGAAATACGTCTTAATTCTAAATTTTAACATCTTTTCGATAAATTATGACAGCAATTCAAAAGACTCTCCGCGACAGCGCTGGCATGCGCTGGACGGCTTTGCTGCTCTTGGCGCTTGCCATGTTCTGCAGCTACATCTTCATGGACATCCTTTCCCCCATTAAAGACCTGATGCAAGAGACAAGGGGATGGGACAGTACAGCCTTCGGCACGATGCAGGGTTCCGAGGTCTTCCTCAACGTCTTTGCCTTCTTCCTCATCTTCGCAGGCATCATCCTCGACAAGATGGGTGTCCGCTTCACGATGGTTCTCTCCACGGTGGTGATGCTCGTCGGTGCCTGCATCAAGTGGTATGCCGTTGCCGACGGCTTTGCGGGCAGCAGCCTGGAGGCTTGGTTCACGGACCACCTGAACTACATTCCCGTCTTCGACGAGCTGGGCGTGTCGCCCTTCTACGAGGGGATGCCAGCCTCCGCCAAGTTTGCTGCCTGCGGATTTATGATATTCGGCTGTGGCGTGGAGATGGCTGGCATTACCGTCAGCCGCGGTATCGTCAAGTGGTTCAAAGGCCGCGAGATGGCACTGGCTATGGGCAGCGAGATGGCACTGGCCCGCCTGGGCGTGGCTACCTGCATGATCTTCTCGCCCTTCTTTGCCCGCCTGGGCGGTCAGGTCAGCGTCTCGCGTTCCGTTGCCTTCGGCGTCGTGCTGATGTGCATTGCCCTCATCATGAGCGTGGTCTATTTCTTCATGGACAGCAAGCTCGACTCGCAGACCGGCGAGGCCGAGGAGAAGGACGACCCCTTCAAGGTGAGCGACCTGGGGCAGATACTCACCTCGAGCGGCTTCTGGCTCGTAGCTTTGCTCTGCGTGCTCTACTACAGCGCCATCTTCCCCTTCCAGAAATATGCGGTGAACATGCTGCAGTGCAACCTGACGCTGACGCCTCCCGATGCCGATTCCTTCTGGGCACAGCCCGATGTGACCATCGTGCAGTACGTCATCATGCTCTTCGTGGCAGCAACGGGCTTCGCCAGCAACTTCCAGAAGAAGAACGCCAGCCGGTTATGCCTGCTCTGCGTCAGCATCCTTGCCCTCGTCTGCTACTGCTACATGGGCTATATGCGGCAGAGTGCCGAGAGCATCTTTGCCGTCTTCCCCTTGCTGGCCGTGCTCATCACGCCTATCCTGGGCAGCTATGTCGATCATAAGGGCAAGGCAGCCTCCATGCTCATCCTGGGTTCGCTGCTGCTCATCTTCTGCCACCTGACGTTTGCTTTCGTGCTGCCGCTGTTCAAGGATTCAGCCGTGGGCGGCATCGTCATTGCCTACGTCACCATCCTTGTTCTGGGCAGCAGTTTCTCGCTGGTACCTGCATCGCTGTGGCCCAGCGTGCCCAAGCTGGTGGATGCCAAGGTCATCGGCTCAGCCTATGCACTCATCTTCTGGATTCAGAACATCGGCCTGTGGCTTTTCCCGTTGCTCATCGGCAAGGTGCTGGACGCCACGAACCCCGGTGTCACCGACCCCACCAAGTTCAACTACACGGCTCCGCTGGTCATGCTGGCCTGCCTCGGCGTGGCAGCCCTGCTGCTGGGCTTTGTGCTGAAGGTGGTCGATAAGAAGAAGGGCCTCGGACTGGAACAGCCCAACATCAAGAGCTGAACGTCGGCAACAGGCTGGAAAAACAGCACACCGAACCATGACAGGAAGTAAGCAAAACGGGATTTTTGCTTACTTCCTGCTTTTTGTAAAGCTCAAAAAGAGCGCTTGGAATAGCCGAAGCCACACGTCGGACCATTTCGTTGCCTCTTTTTTGGAAAATCCGTTTCCGCCTCGAACAGAGCATCTTAGCGCAAAACTATCCCCACAGGACCACGTTGTTTTGCCATCCGCATATAGCAAAACAGCGCCTTTAGACCCGTTTTTGAGCCTTCTTCAGCTGGATTTTTCTGCAAAAACATCGTGTCGAATCGCTCAACACGTCGCGACGACTTGGTCTGAAGGACGTGAGTCGTTGGTCATAAGCTCGCGTACTTTTCGATGCCGGCCCGTGTTCCGGGACCAGAATCAACCTGTTTCGAGGCCCGGAACGACATTTTCCGAGATGTCAAAAAGAAAGCGGAGTCCCGGAATCGCTGACGTTCTGACATTCCGGAAGAACAAACCCATGTGTCGGCACTGCACGGAGGCCCGCACAACAGATGGCAGCAGGGACATAACGTCATCTTCAGTCACTTTTTTCCAAAAACAGGAAGATATTTTCAAGAATTTACGTAAATTTGCACCCGGAAAAAGAACTTAACAGTCGTTTGCAACGATGTTTTTCGAGAATATAACAGCCGAAGTGATGCTGTACTACATCCTCTACGGTGTGACGGGAACGGCATCCTTCATCGCTGCCGCCTATATGTTGCTGCGCCGGGGCAACGCCTTCGCAGCCGATGTCACGCCGCCGGTGCGTCTGCGCCGCTGGGCCGCATCGTTCTTCGTAGCGGCAATGCTGAGCCATCTGTGGTGGCTGCTCTTCTACAACATCTCCGGCGAAGTACTCTCCGTGGCCCATATAGTGACAGCGGTGATCGACTGCACGACGCTCATGACCACCATAGCCGGCACACTGCTTGCCATGCTGCAGGACCGCAAGCGCCCCGTCTGGCCCGTCCCGGTCGGCATGATACCCTTCGCGGCACTCGGAGTGGCTATCATCGTCTTCCAGAGCACACAACTCATGCGCATCGCCATCGCCTACTTACTGACGGCCTACCTGCTCTTCACGATATACATGATATATGCCGTCAGGCAATACGGACGCTGGCTCTGCGACAACTATGCCGACCTGGAGAACAAAAGGGTGTGGCTGAGCCAGGTACTGATTATCGGCATCATGCTGCTGTTCATCCTCTATACCTTCGACGACAGACTCATGACCGTCAGATACATCATGACCACCATCGAACTCATACTCTTCGGCCTCCTGCTTTGGCGGGTGGAGACACTGCCGCAGCTGAGCGACCCGCCGACGACACAAACCTGCGACCCACCCGTCGCGGAAGACACCGACGACACCGGCGAAGTGCAGCAGGAAGAGCCGGCACCGTCCGCCGTCCCCGCCTCCGGCATCGACTTCTCCGCCGTAGAACAGATGCTGGACAAGCGCTGCGTAGCCACACAGCTCTACCTGCAGCACGACCTGACCCTGCTGCAGCTGGCTAAGGCCCTCGGCAGCAACCGCACCTACCTCAGTCAGTACTTCTCCAGCCAGGGCACCACCTACAATGCCTACATCAACGACCTGCGCATCCGCCACTTCATCAGTCGCTACCGCGAAGTCCTCAGCAGCAACCAGCCCGTCACAGCCCAGCAGCTGGCCAAGGAAAGCGGCTACCGCAGCTACAGCACCTTCAGCCTCGCCTTCAAGCAACGCACCGGACAAAGCGTGACCGCCTGGATGCGCCAAACAGAGGGAAGCGAATAAAAACAGGAGCGTTATTTGACTTGTCCCTGACGTTGCAGGACTCTTATAATCCACATCCGCAGTTTCAAAATTTACAATTTCCGGAGCTTCAGTTTCAAAATTTACAAAAACTGCTTCAAAATTAACAAAACTTATCCTCGAAGCTCTTCAGGGTTTGGTCGTTTCGGAGATTTTGTTTAACTTTGCGCGATGAAATGTTCTTAAATCTAAGAATCCATGTCACAACTTGAACCCCTGATTGCCGACCTTGCGCTCATCCTGATTTGTGCAGGATTCATGACACTCCTTTTCAAGAGTCTGAAACAACCCATCGTGCTCGGCTATATCGTAGCCGGCTTCCTCGCCTCGCCCAACATGCCCTACATGCCCAGCGTGACCGACGGGCACGGCATACATGTCTGGAGCGAAATCGGTGTCATCTTCCTGCTATTCTCCCTCGGACTGGAGTTCTCGTTCAAGAAAATACTGAAGATGGGAGCCGCTCCAATCATAGCAGCGCTTGCCATCATCCTGTGCATGATGTACGTTGGTACCTGCACGGGTGAGCTCTTCGGCTGGAGCCAGATGGACTGCATCTTCCTCGGCGGCATGCTGGCCATGTCCTCCACGACCATCATCTTCAAAGCCTTCGACGACATGGGCCTGCGCCAGCAGCGCTTTGCCGGCCTGGTGCTCAGCGTGCTCATCATCGAGGACATCCTGGCTATCGTGCTCATGGTGATGCTCTCCACAATGGCCGTGAGCAAGGAGTTCGAAGGCACACAGATGCTCAACTCCATCCTGACGCTGGGGCTCTACCTCGTACTCTGGTTCACGGTGGGACTCTATTTCATCCCTTGGGTACTGCGCAAGCTCAAGCCACTGATGAATGACGAGACCCTTCTCATCACCGCCCTTGCCCTCTGCTTCGGCATGGTGGTGGCAGCCTCATCAGCCGGATTCTCCGCCGCCTTCGGAGCCTTCGTCATGGGCAGCATTCTGGCAGAAACCGTAGAGGCCGAGCAGATAGAGCACCTCATTGCTCCCGTCAAGAACCTTTTCGGAGCCATCTTCTTCGTGTCCGTCGGCATGATGGTCGATGTGGCACTCATCATCGAGTACATCGTGCCCATCATTAGCATCATCGCAGCCGTCATGCTGGGACAGACCATCCTGAGCACCTGCGGATTCCTGCTTTCCGGCCAGTCGCTGAAAACCTCGATGCAGTGCTCCTTCTCGCTGACGCAAATTGGCGAGTTCGCCTTTATCCTCGCCACGCTCGGCACGTCGCTCCACGTCACCAGCGACTTCCTCTACCCCATCGTCGTAGCCGTCTCCGTCTTCACAACCTTCACCACGCCCTACATGATTCGCATGGCAGAGCCTGCCTACAACCTGGTGTCGCGCATGCTGCCTGCCAAGTTGCGGGAAAAGTTGGAACGCAATACCGACGAGCAGGACGAACAGGCACCCAATGAACTGAAACGAATGTGGAACACGGCCTTCAAGCGTTTCGTCTTCATTATGCTGATTAACAGCGTAATGTGCATCGCCATCATGTCCATCATGGTCTATTATGGCGAACCGATTATTGCCAACATCGTACCTGCCCAATGGCTTCACCCCGTCACGGCCCTCATCGCCCTCATCCTGTGTGCTCCCTTCCTGTGGATGCTTATGCGGGCAGGGACCGACAGCCCGGAAGTCAACAAACTCTGGGAAAGCGGTACACACTGGCGCGTGAGAATCACGGCCTGCGGCCTGCTGCGCATCATTATCTCGGCATTCTTCGTAAGTTGTTTCGTCGATTATGCTATACCTTGGAGCATCCTGTTGGGCATCTTTGCTATTGTGAGCATTCTCTTCATCATCTACTACTCGTCCATCCTGGAGAAGCAGGGCAATGCTATGGCACGCAACTTTACCGACAACCTGAGCGCAAGAGAGAAAATAAAGAAGTAACAGAACGGAAATTTGAAAAGACAAATATATCATTAAAAAAACCAAAAAGAAATAATGAAGAATCTGAAATGGACATTGATGCTCAGCATTGGTCTGGCATCGTGCGGGGTGGATGAACCCCAACAAAAGGACTCGTCATTCGAGACAATGACAATAAAGAAGTCGGACATTGAACTTCCCTATAAGTTCAGTGCCAGGATGAAAGGACAAAACGACGTGACGGTCAGCCCGCAGGTCAGCGGACAGCTGATGAAGATATGTGTGACCGAGGGTCAGCAGGTGAAGAAAGGACAGACGCTCTTCATCATCGACTCGCGCAATGCACAGTTAGAGCTAGAGGCAGCCGAGGCGAATCTGCAGGCTGCCCTGGCTCAGGAGAATTCAGCCAAGCTGGAATATGAATCGAACAAGAACCTGTTCGACAAGAAAATTGTGAGCAGCTACATGCTCAACAACTCGGAGAACCAGTATAAGCAGGCTCAGGCAGCAGTGTCACAAGCCAAGGCAGCAGTGAACCGTGCGAAGGTGAACCTCGGCTTCTGCACCATCTCGGCTACAGTGCCGGGAGTGATCGGCGAGATTCCTGTCCGTGCCGGCGACCAGGTATCGCCCCTGACCGAACTGACCATGCTGAGCGGCAACACGACGATGTACGCTGAGTTCTCCGTGACGGAATCCGTTGTCGAGGGAATGGTGCAGGAGGGCATAAAGGCAGCGGATGTAGATGAATACATCGCCAACCTGCCCCCGGCAACGTTTGTCATGAAGAACGGCACGGAGTATCCCCACAAGGGTCACGTCATCAGCATGACAGGCGTGGTGAATGCAGAGACAGGGTCACTGACCAGCAAGGTTTCGTTCCCCAACCCCGACGGCCATCTTTACTCGGGCATACAGGGCACCATCGTCATGTCTTTTGCCGAGAAGAACGTGATTGTGGTTCCTCAGTACGCAGTAGTGCGCCTGCAGGACAGGTCGCAGGTGTATAAGGTACAGGCCGACAGCACGGCAACGGCTGTTGAAGTGACAACAAAGGATGTCGGCAACGGCAAGGAATTCATCGTGACCAGCGGCCTGAACGAAGGCGACGTTATCGTTGCCACCGGCGCAAACAACGTGACGGAGGGCCAGAAGGTGCTGTTCCCGGAAGAAGGGAATAAGGAATAGTGAATAGGGAAAAGGGAATAGTGAAAAGTGAATAATTTGCTTCCGCTATATGAAGAACAACATATTTATCAATAAGTACGTGATGGCGTGTGCCATCTCGATTGTGATTGCGCTGGTCGGCTACATCTCGATGAGCACGCTGCCAGTGGAACAGTATCCTGACATTGCACCGCCAACGGTGAATATCACGACAAGCTATACCGGTGCCGACGAGAACACGGTGATGAAGTCGGTCATCCAGCCTCTCGAAGAGGCCATCAACGGTGTGAACGACATGACCTACATGACCTCCAAGGCTTCGTCAAACGGTGAGGTGGAAATCAACGTCTATTTCAAACAGGGCACCGACCCCGACATGGCGGCTGTGAACGTGCAAAACCGCGTGACACGTGCCCAGGCGCTGTTGCCTGCCGAAGTGACAAAAATCGGCGTGAAGGTAGAGAAGCGTCAGAACAACATCCTGCAGATCTTCGCCGTGAAGAGTGCCGACGGCAAGTACGACGAGGACTTCGTCTCGAACTATGTCGATATCAACATCAAGCCGCGCCTGATGCGTATCACCGGCGTGGGCAACGTGCAGAGCCTGGGCAACACCTACGCCCTGCGCATCTGGCTGAAGCCCGACGTAATGGCCCAGTACGGCCTGACCCCCAACGATGTCTTTGCAGCTATCGGCGGACAGAGCTTCGTGGCAGCTGTAGGCACACTGGGTGAGCTGTCAGCGAACTCCTATCAGTACTCCATGCAGTACAAGGGCACGCTCAAGAGTGTTGAAGAATTCAACGATATTGTGCTGCGCACCAGTGGGGGCGGCATACTGCACCTGAGCGACGTGGCCGAGGTAGAGATTGGTGCCATGAGCTACAACTTCACGTCGAACATCCAGGACCGTCCGGGTGCCATGTTCATGGTCTTTGCAGCGCCGGGTGCCAATGCCACAGAGGTGAACGCCAACATCAACAAGACGTTTAAGGAAGCAAAGAAGACGATGCCTGCCGGACTGGAGTTCGTGACCCTGATGACCAGCGACGACTTCCTCCACGCTGCCTTCCACAACGTGGTGGAGACACTCGTCATTGCCATCATCCTCGTGGTGCTCGTGGTCTATTTCTTCCTTCAGAACTTCAAGGCCACCGTCATTCCCTCCATCTCGATTATCGTGTCGCTGCTTGGCACCTTCGCCGTCGTCAAGATGGCAGGTTTCTCGCTCAACATCCTGACGCTGTTTGCCCTTGTGCTGGCTATCGGCACGGTGGTGGATGATGCCATTGTGGTGGTCGAGGCTGTCATGGCGAAGATGGAGAACGGCATCAGCGATGCCCGCGAAGCCACCCGCCAGGCCATGAACGAAGTGTCGGTAGCCGTCGTTTCGTGTACATTGGTCTTCATGGCAGTGTTCATCCCCGTGATGTTCATGCCGGGCACGTCGGGCACCTTCTTCACACAGTTTGGTGTGACGATTGCCTCCAGTGTCGGCCTGTCTTGTATCTCAGCCCTGACGCTCTGTCCTGCCCTCTGCGCTATCATGATGCGCATCACGGAAGGCAAGAAGGAAGGCAAGAACCTGAACTACTACACCAGGAAAGCCTACGAAGCCAGCTACAACGCTATATATAATAAGTATAGTAAAGCCGTGCAGAAGTTCATCAAGCACCCCGTCTTCTCTTGGGGCTTGCTGGCCGTGGCTGCCGTGCTGCTGGTGCTCTTCATGAAGAGTCTGCCCTCCGGCCTCGTGCCGCAGGAGGACCAGGGCGTGCTGCTGGTTGAAGTGCAATGCCCAGAAGGTGCCACGCTGCAGCAGACGCGTGAAATGGTGAAGAAGGTGGAGGAGAAGGCTAAGCAGATTCCCGAACTGGAGAGCTTCGCCGTATGCTGCGGCTACGGTATGTATTCCGGTGCCGGCTCCAACTACGCCACGATGGTTCTGCGAATGAAGAACTGGAATGAACGTTCCGGAATGAACCACTATATCGAATTCATCAAGTACCGTTTCTTCTTTGACTGCCAAGATATCAAGAACGTGCGTGTGCTACCGTTCCAAATGCCGCAGATTCCCGGCTATGGTACGAGTAACGACATTACGCTGGTTGTAGAGGACCCCACCGACGGCAACCTGTCGGAGTTCGCCAAGCATACTGAACACTTCTTGGCCAAGTTGTCTGAGCGTCCGGAAATTGCCTCTGCCATGTCAACCTACTCAGAGCGTTTCCCGAAGTATCAGGTGGATGTTGATGCAGCCCAGTGCGACCGCGCCGGTGTGTCGCCTGCCGATGTGCTCAACACGCTCGGCGCTTTCTGCGGCGGTGCATACATCGGCAACTTCAACCAGTTTGGTAAGGTATATCGCATCATGGCCTCCTCATCGCCCGAATACCGCCTTGACCCGCAGGCACTGCAGAACATCTTCATGCAGGTGAAGGGCGGCAGGATGACCCCTATCTCGCAGTTCGTCAGCCTGAAGGAGATTGTCGGCCCGGCCAACATCGAGCACTTCAACCTGCTCCAGAGCATCACCTGCTACGTGACGCCCAATACCGGCTACACCGAGGGCGACGCCCACAAGGTCATCGCCGAGGTGTTCCAGGAGGAGATGCCCGGCAGCGCCACCTTCGAGTATAGCGGCATGTCGCGCGAAGTAGAGGAGGCTGCCGGCTCCAATGCTACGGCCCTCATCTACGTCATCTGCGCCATCCTCATCTACCTCATCCTGGCTTCGCTCTACAACTCTTGGTTCACGCCGTGGGCCGTGCTGTTCAGCGTACCTTTCGGACTCATGGGTGCCTTCGTGTTCGCCTATTTCGGCTATGTCAAGCAAATACCAGGCATGGACAACAACATCTATTTGCAGACGGGTGTCATCATGCTGATTGGCCTGCTGGCTAAGACAGCCATCCTGATTACCGAGTTCGCCACCGAGCGCCGCGCTCAGGGCATGGGCATCGCCGAGGCAGCATTCGAGGCCTGCAAGGAACGTCTGCGTCCCATCCTGATGACGGTGCTCACGATGATTATCGGCATGATACCCCTCGTGATTGAAGGCGGTGCCGGTGCCAACGGCAACCGTGCCCTCGCCCTGGGCGTCATCGGCGGCATGAGCATCGGCACGATTGCCCTGCTCTTCGTGGTGCCGGCCTTCTTCATCGTGTTCCAGAAACTGCATGAGAGGTTCCAGGGAGCGGTTAAGGGGAAAAGTGAATAGTGAAAAGTGAATAATTTGCTACCGCACAGATATATGATTAGTATGAGAATAAAGAACATGGTTACCGCTGCAGCCGTGAGCCTGGTGCTCACGGGCTGCGGTTTATATAAAAAGTATGAACAGAAGACCCCGACGCCGGCTGACGTCTTCGGTACCAGCCAGGACATCAAGCAGGCCACCGGTCAGCAGTCCATGGCCCAGATGTCGTGGCGCGAGTTCTTCACCGACCCTCTGCTCCAGCAGCTCATCGAGCAGGTGCTGGCTAACAATACAGACCTGAACTCAGCCCGCATCGCCGTGGAACAAGGCGAGGCATCGCTCAAGGCTGCAAAGCTGGCCTACCTGCCCTCGCTCTACTTCGCACCGCAGGGCTCTATCTCCAGCTTCGATAACAGCAAGGCTGTCAAAGCCTACAACCTGCCGCTGCAGCTGTCGTGGGATATCGACGTGTTCGGCTCCATCACCAACAAGAAGCGTGCCACGAAGGCCGTGCTCCTACAGGCCCAGATGCAGCAGGAGGCCGTCCGCTCCAACCTCATTTCCGTCACGGCCCAACAGTACTTCCTGCTACAGGTGCTCGACCGTCAGTTGGAGATTCTCCTGCAGACCGACAGCCTCTGGAACGAGTCGCTGAAGACGGAACAGGCCCTCTGGGAGAACGGCAAAGCCTTCAGCACCGCTGTCAACCAGATGGAGGCATCCAACCTGGACGTGAAGACACAGATTGTTGACACGCGCCGCGCCATCCGCGCCGTCGAGAACGACATCTGCCTGCTGCTGGGCTGGGCGCCCCGCCACATTGACCGCCAGAAGTGGGGCAGCTCCGTCCTGCACCATGCCGAGGCATCGGGCGACGAGCAGCAGCGCATGTTCGACACCAAGTATCTGCATCTCGGCGTGCCTGCCATGATGCTGGAGAACCGTCCCGACATCCGCATGGCAAACTACGCTATGGAGGAGGCATTCTACAACACGGCGGCAGCCCGCTCTGCCTTCTACCCCACCATCACGCTCAGCGGCACCCTCGGATGGACCAACAACGGCGGAGGCGTCGTCACCGATCCCGGCAAGCTGCTGCTGAACGCCGTAGCGCAGCTGGCACAGCCCATCTTCGCCCGCGGACAGCTCATTGCCAACAAGAAGATAGCCCAGCTCGCCGAGAAGGACCTGCAGAAGAAGTACGTCCAGACGGTCATCAATGCCGGCAACCAGGTCAACGAGGCTATGGCCGACTGCATGGCTGCCCGCGAGAAGCACAGCTACTTCCAGCGACAGGTGGAGGTGCTCCACGAGGCCTACAACGGCACCCATGAGCTCATGGACAACGGCAAGGCCAGCTACATCGAAGTGCTCACGGCCCAGGAGAGGCTGCTCAGTGCACAACTCAGCCAGGCCATGAACATGTATGATGCTGCCGAGGCCGTCATCGCCCTCTACATCGCCCTGGGCGGCGGCTCAGAATAACCGCGAGGGAGCAGCACCGGCCACTCCCCCTCAGCCAAGACATTCCCAAGGCTGTGTCATAATTAACGGACATACTCTCTTTTTATGATTTAACCACGAACCAGCACGAATTGCACGAATTTATAATTAACTAACAAACAACAGTTAAATAATTCGTGCAATTCGTGCTGGTTCGTGGTTAAAAGCTATTGGTTGTATAATGTGACACAGCATTTTCTTCTTTCCCTGGAACCATTATTTATTTATTTTGCTGTCCGGGGAAAATTGTGTTCTGTCACGCATTTCAGGGTTTTGTGCCCGAAATGGCCCTATCCGGGGGGTCTTCGCTTCGCTCAGGCGCAGGCGGAGTCCCCCCGTCTGTGTTCTATCGAACCTTGACATTCGTTGACCTTTGGTTCGGTGCATTTCCTCGGATACTATAATATAAAACCTCAAGGAACGGGAGATAAAAGTTATTTTCACGACGTGAAAATCTATTTTCAAACTTTGAAAATCTATTTTCATGACGTGAAAATTAATTTTCACGTCATGAAAATAAGTTTTGTGTCGCGTCGCGGAGACTTTTGCAATGGTTTCGGAATACTTTTTTCACTTGTCGCACCCACGATTGTGATACTGCTTCGGGGCACGCAAAACCACAATCGGACTCTCAAAATTTACAATCCGACTTTCAAAATTTACAATTTCACGAGGGAATTCTTTCAGAATTAACAAAAATGTTTCAAAATTCGCAAAACTTTTCCTGACAGCTGTTTTGGCCTTGGCCTATTGAGAATAATTCAGTATCTTTGTGCCGATTTATAATTATTATATGAACCATTACATGGCAATTACATGTTAAAAGCAGAATGCCCTTTGCACGCAAAGGCCGGAAGCAACGGCGACAACGACAACTATTTTAATTACAACTTATAATCAACTCCTATGAAGTACAAACCAACAAACATTTTGCGAGGGCGACCTTGGCTCGTGCTGCTGGCGCTCTTCGCATGGCTGACGCCCCGACAGGCAGCAGCCCGCGTCACCTACGTGGAGGAACCCAGCAACTACACCGTAGCGCTGACGGGTTCCAACGTCATCACCGTCTTTGCTCCCCTCTGCGACTTCGAGGGTACCGACACCTGGGTCTCCAAAGGCAAGGTATATTTCGAGGGAGAGGGAGTGGCGAAGACCGAGCTCCTGCACTTCTACTGCAAGGATGTGCCCTGGGACGGCTATAGCAATAGCTGGACGGAGATACCGGTCGTCTTCAGCACAGCTGCCGAAGGCTACCTCGACATCAAGCAGGGCAACTCCTCCAACAGGTTCAGCCTGTACAAATCCAATGGAGAAGTAACCAAGCAAATCAAGCGCGAAGGCGAAAACCTCTTCTCCTTCACTGCCGACTGGATTCTGCCCTATAGCCTACTGGGCAAGAAGCTGACGTTCAGTTGGGAGATAGAGCGCAACATCTCCGGCGCCGCCGCCAGGAAGAATGTGACACCCAAGGCCGAGGTAATCACCGTGCCCCAGGCCGCCGAGGTTGCTACGCCCATCGTCTCCCTCGCCACGCTGAACCCCAACAGCAAGGGCGTGCTGGAGCTGCCCTGGTTCCTGGGAGCCAAGGAGATTTCCTCCATCAGGTACGAATACACCGATGCCAGTGGCGTCCGCAAAGAAGTGCCCATGTCCAATACCGTGAACAGCAGCACCATTCAGCTCAACGCCGTAGAGCCTCACCGAGGCTTCCAGATTGTTGCCAGCTACTATCAGGAAGGAGACAAGGGCAAATACCACATCGAGAACGTGAAGACCGAGGCCAGGAACGTTGCCTTGATTCACGCTCCGACAAACCTGAAGGCACGCTCCCTGGGCGGTCAGAAGGCCAAGGTAGAGCTGTCGTGGACCGTGCCGTACCTTGACGACGACGACCTGGCCATCACCGACTTCTTCGAGATTCAGCGCTCGCTGACCGGCAAGGAGGAAGACTTCATCGGCATCGGACAGGAAGTTTTCAGCCAGGCAGTCAAGATAGGCACCTATACCTTCATCGACAGCACCCTGGTGGATGACATTGCCGAGGGCATGCTCAAGGATGGCGGAACGCTGGAGAACCTGACCTACCGCGTGCGCCGCGCCATCACCAAGGACTGGGGATGGGGCACGGACAACAACTGCGCCGCCAGCACAAAGTGTATGCTCGAGAACCTGCACCTGCTGCGCATTGCCGACTACTCGGCCAAGTGGGAGGACGAGCGGGCCTACACCGTGCGCGTCACCTGGAAGTATGCCGAAGAGAATGGAGGCGTATGGGACAACCGGGCCAAGATGAAGATGCGCCTCATCATGAAGAACCGCAACGGAGGAGTCATCGACACTACCGAGTATCAGGTGAACCCCATCGAGCGCCAGCAGTGCTACAAGGTGGTGAGCTGCACACGCCCCTGCGTGAAGTACGACATCAAACTGTTTGTAGAGCGCAACCAGTCGCCCATCAACTATCTGGAGAATGTGCAGCCAGAGTTCTTCCCCATCCGCACGGTCAGCGACTGGGCGGCGTTCCGCGACATGGTAGCTGCTGCCAAGGGAGAGCGCGACGTGAATGCCCGCCTCTATGCCGACATCCCGGAGACCGACGTATTCACTGGCTGGGATTCGAACACTGCCTACCGTGGCACTTTCGACGGCAACGGCCACACGCTGAACGTCAAGGCCCCCAACAACGAGCCTCTCATGGCTCCCTTCCGCTATGTAGGCAATGCCACCATCATGAACCTGCACACGGCAGGCACCATCCTAACCAACGAACGGTACATATCCGGTATCGTCGGAGAGGTGAAGGCTGGCTCGACGGTCACCATCGAGAACTGCCGCTCGTCGGTCACCATCAACAGTACCTTTAAGGGTTTCGGCTACGGCAGCACCTACAAGGGTGAGACAGATAATGGCGGCCTGATTTCCCGCTTGGGCAACAACGCTGCGGTCGTCATACGTAACTGTAAGTTCGACGGCAGCTTCGAGGGTGAAGAAAGCCGCAATAACGGCGGATTCATCGGCTATTGCCAGGACAAGAGCTCGGCAACCATCGACAACTGCCTCTTTGCGCCCGACCACATCGGTACCCGCATCGCAGGTTGCGAAACGTGGGCACGCGGAAGTGACTTCACCCTGACACTCAAGAACAGCTATGCCACAACAGAGTATGGTGAGCCCAAAACCATAGACATCGACGGCAAAACCTTCATGGTACTGCGAAACAATGACGACTGGGGCAAGTTCCTGGACGCGCTGAAGACAAATTCCGCCACAAACGCCATCATGGATGCCGACTTCGGAATTGTCACCGCTGCGGATAACTTCTCCGGCATCTTCGACGGTAACGGCCATACGCTGAACGTCAACATCAATGGAGGTGGTACAGAGGCTATCGCCCTATTCAAGAATGGCAGAGACTTCACCATCAAGAACCTGCATCTTACCGGTTCCGTCTCAGGAGCAAACCATGTGGCAGGCCTCGTGGGTATCAGCAACGTGTCCAACGACGATAACCGCAACCACATCGACAACTGCCGCGTGTCGGCAACCATAAACTGCTCAAACTATATATTTGGCGGCTTTGTGGGTCGCGGAAACCGCGTTGACATTCACAACTGCCTGTTCGACGGTCAACTGGCGTGTCCCTCCGGCGACCCTTGGGCTGGTGTGTTCATGGGCTTCGTCGATGGCGGCATAGCTATGGGAGTGGAGAACTGCCTGTCAAACGCAACATTTAACAACATCAACCATCGTGCGCTGAACATCTCCGGCAACCCCGACGGCCCCCCATTCGGCTGGGGTAATGGTTACGCTAACAGCCAGTGGATAAAAAATAACTGGAGCTATGGCGATTTGGAAGGAGCCAGCAAGATTACAGGCGAATCATCAGAAACGATGGTAAAGTACTTGGGCAGTGAAAACTGGCAACTTGTCGATGGCAAAGTCGTTCCCAAGATGCGCGTCCTCCAGCTGATTAAGACAAGGCCCATCGGAGAGATAGAAGGCTATTTCACCGACGGATGGAAAAAGGAGAACAACGTCCTTGTACCTGTCACTACCACGACACCCGAACCCACCATGGCCGACATCAACACCAATCCCGACCTGCCCGACTTCTACCACGCAAGCAACGGCAAGATTGAGAATACGCTGATAACACAGACCCGCCAGAGCAGCGTTCTGCTGACGTGGGACACCGACGGCAACCCCATCGACTACTTCACCGTGCTGCGCCGCGTGAAGGGCGAGACAGCCGAGAGCGCCTGGAAGGTGGTCGCCACCAACCTCGACCAGATGAGCTACGAGGACACCAGCGTGTCGCCACTGGAGACCTATGAATATAAGGTACGCGCGACCAACGACTGCGAAGGCGTCACCTTCACCGATACCGAGGTAAAGGTGGGCGAATGTAAGCATACGGGCCGCGTGGAAGGCTATGTGCGCTACAACGACGGCACTAGCGCCGCCGGCATCGAAGTGGCTATCAAACTCGGCGACAAAACGGTCACAAGTACATTCACCGACGACAGCGGATACTTCGTGGCCGACGAGCTGTCCTACAACGGCAAGACTACCGTCACCTACGTGGTGACACCCGTTGCAGCCAACAGCAAGATACAGTTCGACGAGCCCTTCAGGGTCAACGTGACCTTCGATGCCAAGAGCAACAACGAGACGCTGCGCGAGTTCGTCATCAACAGCGGAAAGCTCTTCTCCGGCTTCGTCATGTTCGACGGCACAAGCATCCCCGTGAAGGGTGCACACTTCAAGGTGAACGGACGCTACCTCTACAACAGAAGGGGCGACCTGCTGGAAACAGAATATGACGGCAGCTTCTCCTTCCGCGTCAATCCGGGTCGCGACACCATCCAGGTAGTCATGGACGGCCACACCTTCGTAGATGACGGCTACTATAAGAGCAAAGCAGGCCATGACTTCACCTCCGACGTGGCACAGACCTACTTCTACGACGCCACGAAGGTGAAGCTGACAGGCCGCATCGTGGGTGGCGACGACCAGGGCAAGCTGCCACTGGGCAACAACCTCTCGCACAACAACCTGGGCGACAAGCTCAAGATGGTGCTCACACTGGAAGGCGACAACACGTCATGGCTCGTCTATGACAACCTGAACCCCAACCGCACCGAGCGCGAAGCCACCTACCGGCATCCGCGTGGCAACGGCCACAAGACGACGGTGAAGACCACGCGCAAACGCATGGAAGTGTCGCCCGACTCCATCACCGGCGAGTACGAGCTGATGCTGCCGCCCGTGCGCTGGAAGGTGCAGCAGGTATATTGCGAAGGCTACCCCACCCTGTTCCAGGAAGGACAGGTGAGCGAAGTCATCGACCTGACAGACTGCCTCGCCAGCAAGGACACAACCTACAGCGGCACCTACAAGGACGCTGACACCATCACGGTTGCCAAACCCAAGCTGACGTACAACGCCATCTACAACCGCATCTATCACAGTCCAAAGGAAGTGACCTACAAGCAGCTGGGCTACGATGACTTCGACTACCTCGGCGACAAGACCTACACCGCCGCCGACCTGCTCGGCAACAAGACAGACGTGCCGCTGGCCTACAAGAAGGACAAAAATGACAAAAAGTCAAGGCAGGCTGCCTACACCTTCGGCTATCCCGTATTCAGCCTGGAGCGCAAGTACTACATTCAGGTGCAAGTGGCAGAAAGCTACCCCTACAACAATGACAAGTCAAGCGGAAAGATTGACTACGTGAAGGTAGGCGGCGGCAAAGCCACCATGTACAACGGCATGAAGGCCGTCTCAGCCTTGGAATACAAGAAGGAAGCTGACCTGGACAGCCTCGGACGAGCCATATTCGAGCTGACCGTGGACCAGACGCCACAACTGCTGACAAGGGAGAGCGCATTGAAGCGCGTGAACTTCAGCGTCATGCAGGACGGCACCTTCTATGAGGCAGAACCCCTGTACGGCTACGTGCTCAACATGTTCGCCACCGGCGCAGGCAAGGAAATCCTGACCGACGGACAACCCATCCTCTTCGACATCCTGCGCGACCCGCCAGGCGGCAGCAGCTCGAACTCACTGGCTAAGGGAACAACGCTGAACTACTCCTACTCGATGGACATGACCCTGATGGCCGGCCTGCTGCTGAACTTCACAATAGGCTCCAAGTTGCAGAACTTTGCAGGCACCGTGTCTGCACCCGCAGGTGTAGGTTCCTCGATGGGCCTCATCAATTCATCGGACGCAGGCGACATCACAGTCTCTGACCTCATCTTCACGATGGCCGGCAACAAGGGCTACTCCTACACGATGAACATAGGCCACACCATCAGCACCAGCAGCGACCCGAGCATGGTGGGTGCCGATGCCGACCTCTACATCGGTGCGGTGCAGAATGTTGTGGTGATGCCTATGTCCAGCATTCGTGCCATCTCCGACGAGATGTACAAGAACATCACCGCCAATCAGGGTCAGGGCCTTCCCGACAGTCCTACAAGCGAACTGGCAAAGCAGATTCAGTACGGTTCGCTGGTGCACATTGCAGAGGGCACCGATGCAGAGGGCAAGAAATTCCACTTGGTGCGCGACCAGACGATTGGCTACGGTCCGAAGCTGCAGTCGCAGTTCATGTACTCGCAGAAGCAGATTCTCAAGCAGATTATTCCGCAACTGGCAAAGGAAATTCTCGACATGGTATATGTAGGCACAGAAGCTGATGCCAAGAAGCTGGCCAACAGGACACAGTTCCCCGTCTATCTGTCCCTGCGCGAGCCTACCGACTCTCTGTTCGGCGTAGTCAACACCAAGGTCATTCCCGACCATATCTACAACACGACCATCAAGAAGGCAGAAGAAGGCGTCAACTACCTTGTAGTGCTGCCCGACAGCAAGAAGGAGACCGACTTCAACGACGAAATCGCTGCAAAGAGCAAGATCATCTATGCCTGGGCGAAGATGATTAACCGCAACGAGAAGGAGAAGCTGGAAGCCACCGACTTTGTAGCCAACTACGACATTGCCGGTGCCGAGGCTGTGAACTACAGCGAGACCTTCGACTGCAACACGTCGAACATGACATCGACGCACTTCCCCTTCGGCAAGCAGCCGGACTACTTCAAGGGACCGGGCAGCGGCATCGGCATGTCGGTTGCACAGCTGGCAACGGAGACCCTCGTCACCGCTATCCTGGCTGTCGTGGAATCCACCACATACAGCTATCCTGGAGTAGGCATTGACCCGGCCAAGTACAACCAGCTGAGTGGCATGAAGTCGGAGATTTCCTTCGTCGGAAAGCTCTTTGAATGGCTGGTCATCCCCATCATGTACTCACAGGTAATAGGTGCCGACGTCTCTGCCAAGTCCTATAACCGCACGGAGAGCTTCACCATCATCACGGGAGCAAACAACCACCTGAACGTGGATGTCTATCGCGTGAAGTCTGCCTCCAGCGACAGCAAGGAGAAGGTGGACCCCAGGGATATCTATACGAACAACAACTTCAACAGCTTCTCGAACCTGGTAAACACCTACCTGAACAAGGAGAGCAAGATGGACCTGAACAACGACGGCGAGATACTGGAGCTGGGCGGTTCGCGCAGCTTCGTGTTCCGCACCCGTGGCGGTGCCACTGCCGACCCCTGGGAGGGTGAGCGCCGGACGCACTTCTACGAGGCAGGCACTGTTCTTGACGAGCGCACGCTGAAGATTGACAACCCGAAGATATGGCTCGACAAGCAGAGCGTGAGCGGTGTGTCCATCAACGACGCCGCCCGCTTCAAGGTCTTCATTGCCAACGAGAGCGAGAAACCCGAGGCCACGGATGGCCTGAGTGTCTATCAGCTGTTCTTTATGGGCCAGTCGAATCCTAACGGCGCCAAGATATTCATTGACGGCGAGCCTCTCTCTACGGGCGGCACCACCGTTACCGTCGTGCCCGGCATAGTGACTCAGAAGACCATCGAGGTACGTGCTGGCGACGGTTTCGACTATGAGGGCCTGACCATCGGTGTCATGTCGCCGGGCGATGCTGAACATGCCCTGGCTACCACGAGGTTCGACGTTCACTTCCTGCGCGAAGCCGGCATGGTGAATATCGCCACGCCGGGCGACAAGTGGGTGCTGAACACCAATGCACAGGAGGACAAGAAGCGCGGCTGGTACATACCCGTCACCATCAACGGCTTCGACCGTCACCAGCATAACTTCGACCACATCGAGTTCCAGTACAAGGAATCGCAGCGGGGCGATGACAGCTGGGTGAATCTTTGCTCCTACTATGCCGATTCCACGCTGATGGCGAATGCCAATGGCGTGCGCGAACTGATGCAGCCTAACGCCAACATCGTCACCAACTTCTACGGTGAAGGCTTCGTGATGGAGAAGTCCTACGACCTGCGTGCCGTGCTCTTCTGTCGCAACGGCAACTCGTACCTCACCACTCCGTCGAGGGTCATCAGCGGCATCAAGGACACGCGCCGTCCGCAACTGTTCGGTTCGCCCGAGCCGAAGGGCGGACTGCTCTACCTAGGCAACGACATCATCTTCAACTTCTCCGAGGACATCGACTACAACCACCTGAGCGCTATCACCAACTTTGAGGTGAGGGGCGAGGTGAACAACAACGACCTCTCCGAGACGGTGAGCCTTCAGTTCAAGGGCCAAGCCAGTGCGGAGAGTGAAGCCAAGCGCAACTTCAGCGGCAAGGACCTGACCATCGACCTGATGGTGAAGCCCGACTCCACGGGCCGCGAGATGCCACTGTTCTCACACGGCACCAACGGCCACAAGCTTCAGCTGTGGCTGACTGCCGACTTCAAGCTGAAGGCCGTTGTGAACGACCAGACCTTCGTCAGCAGCTCCGCTATCCTAAAGAACACCTTCACGCAGGTGGCTGTCTCCATCAACCAGCAGGACAGCACGCTGACCTTCTTCAACGGCGGAGTAGAAATAGGACGCAACAAGCTGAAAGCCACGTATAATGGCACGGGCACGCTCATCTTTGGCCGCACTAACGAGACGAACCGCAACAAGAGCCAGTACTACGAGGGCCGCATGATGGAGGCTCGTCTCTGGTACAGCGCCATGGACGGCGGACTCATCGGCACGACCTACGGCAGCCGACGGCTGACAGGCTACGAGAGGAACCTCGTCGATTACTACCCGATGAACGAAGGTTCGGGCAACTATGTCACCGACCGCACGCAGGGAGCCAACGCCCGCCTGATAGGTACCAGCTGGGCTATTCCACGCGGCATGTCGCTGAGCCTGAAGAAGGAGGACAAGGGCGTACTGCTGAAGCAGAGTGCCCTGAACCGCACCAACGACCAGGACTACACGCTGATGTTCTGGTTCCGCACCGATGCCGACGGTCGCGGCACGCTGCTGAGCAACGGACGCGGCCTGAAGGAAGACGACGGCGCTGACAACCAGTTCCACATCGGCTTCGAAGGCGACACACTGACGTACCGCTCAAATGGTTTTGCCGCTAAGATACCGGGCAACTGGAGCGACAACCAATGGCACCACTACGCCATGACGGTGAACCGCGGGCGCAACGTGGCTAACATCTATGTTGACAAGGAACTGCGCACCAGCTTCGGCGCCGATAGCCTGGGCGGTATCAGCGGCGGCTATCCGCTCATCGGTGCCAGCCGCTACATCCTCCCGGGCACGACGGAGGCGAAGGAAGGTGACACTCCGCTGAAGGGTAACGTCGATGAACTACTCTTCTTCGCACAGGCACTGCCGCAGGCGCTCCTCAACACCTACGCCACGAAGAGTCCGAAGGGCGACGAGTATGGCCTGCTGACCTACCTGAGCTTCGACCGCCAGGAGCGTCAGAAGAACAACGACATCGAGACGGTGCCCTACCTCTACAGCCGGAAGATTTATCTGGACGACAAGCGCGAGGTACGCTACGAGCTCGACCCGGAGACGCAGACACCGACGAACATTCCCGTACGCGACTACCTGTTCGTCGATACCCTCGACGTTGTCCAGCCGCACATCGACCAGAAAGAGGCTGCTCCCGTAGTGCCTTACGAGGAGATACAGAACCTGAAGTTCTCCTTCATCGGCAAGGACAACCAGCTGCTGGTAGAGCTCGACGAGCCTGCCGCCAAGCTGCACCGCCGCCGCATCTACGTGACGGTGCGCGACGTGGAAGACAAGAACGGCAACACGATGGCCTCGCCCCAGACGGCATGCTTCAACGTGAGCAACAACAGTCTGGAATGGTTGGTGAACAGACTGGACTACACCATGAAGTACGGTGTCAACGAGACATTCGAGATGCCCTTCTTCAACAACGATGTGGTCAGCCACAGCTATAAGATAGAGAACTGCCCGCGCTGGCTCACGCTCGACCACTACAGCGACGTGATAGCGCCGCAGAACCTGAGGTCGGCCACAGCAATGGTCAGCAAGGACCTGAACGTCGGCACGTACAGCGAAATCATCTACCTGACCGACGAGCAAGGCATCACCGAACCGTTCTACCTCAACCTGACAGTCGAGGGCGAGCAGCCCGAATGGGCAAAGAGCGTCAGCGGCGAACTCTTGCGCCACTCGATGAGCATCAGCGGACAGGTATTCGTTTACGACAACCTGGACACCGACACACGCGACATCGTGGGCGCCTTCGACGACGAAAACGTCTGCCACGGCTTTGCCAACATTAGCCACGATGCACAGAGCGGCGAGAACGGCATCTACCTGACCGTCTATGACAACCTGGCCAAGGGCCGCGACCTGAACTTCCGCCTCTGGCAGTACAGCACCGGCCACGAGCTGGTACTCACGCCCGCTGACTCCATTAGGTTCGAGGATGGCGCCGTGCTCGGCACCGACACGCCCGTACGCTTCAGTGCCGGCGAGAACTTCGTGCAGCAGTTCAAGCTGAAACAGGGCTGGAACTGGGTATCGTTCAACATCGACAGTCCGCAGCTGGCCGATGTCAACAAACTGCTCAACAACAAGTGCTGGAGCGAAGGCGACATCCTGACCAACATGGGCAGCGACACGACGCTCGTCTATCAGAACAAGCAGTGGCTGGCATCCGGCAGCGTGAAGAACATGGTTCTCTCGCCGAAGAAGTCGTATGCCATCAGGGTGCAGAAGGATTGCAACATCCCCATCGGCGGCACCATCATCAAGAACGACTCCACGCGCACCATCAGCCTGAAGACCGGATGGAACGCCATTGGCTACACGCCGATGACCAACCTGACCGTAGAGACGGCACTGAGCGACTACTTCGACAATGCCCAGCAAGGCGACGTCATCAAGAGCCACACCGAATTTGCCTACTTCACCAAGTCGGGCAACACCGGGCGCTGGCGCGGCAGCCTGCAGTACATGAAGCCCGGCGAAGGCTACATGATGCTGCGCAAGGGCACCGAAGAAGCCTCGTTCACCTATCCGTTCTACGAGATGAGCAGCAACTTCCGTGAGGACTGGACGGCAACGACACGGCGCACCGCAGCACCGCAGCACCGCAGCACGATGAGCGTAAGCGCCGTGGCCGAAGGTTTCGACACCGAAGAGGGCGACCGACTGGTGGCCTACTCCAACGGCGAGATTGTCGGCGAAGCACGGGTAGTCCATGAGTCCGACGAAGCCGATGCAGCCAACGTGCTCTACCTCAGCATTGCCGGCGATGGCCGACAGTCCATCTGGTTCACCATCGAGCGCGACGGCGAGATAGTGGCTTCCACCGGTGAGGCAATGACCTTCAACGCGAATGCCGTAATCGGCACCCCCGACGAGCCGACGCCCATCAGCTTCGTGCAGACACAGTACGAGGACGGCAAGTGGTACTCCATAAGCGGCATGCTGCTGCAGAAGAAGCCGACGCAGAGGGGTATCTACATCTTCAACGGCAAGAAGGTTATGATGAAGTGAGTTCGTGACGACGCAATACTGCAACAACGAAATACCGAATAATTATGAATAAGACAAAGTTAATGTTCGCTCTGCTGCTGGCAGGCCTCGTCCTGGGGGCCTGCCGCGGCAGCGACGACGAAAGCAAAAGCGATGGCAACGCCAGTGTTGCCTACACGGAGACCACGCTAAGCGAGGCTCCTCAGTGGCAGATGGACTGGACCTACAATCAGGAGCGTCCTGACTGGAAGGAACCCGACGCAAGCCTCTACGAGAACTGGACCATCCTGATGATTAAGATAGAAGAGGCCTTGCAGCCCTACGTCTCCGATGGTGACATGATGGCACTGTTCGCTAACGGCGAGCTGCACGGACTGGCAAGGCCCGCCGTCGGCGAAGACGGACAGCTGGCCTTCCCCGCCACGTTCCTGATGAAGGCCTACGGCAACGAGACAAGCTCGGAAGCGATAAAAATCTCGCTGAAGTACTACAACCAGAAGCTCAGGCACATCTTCACGCAGTCAGCCGACATCAGCTATGACTCCGACGTGAACATAGGAATCGACGACGACTTCATCCCCGGGTTCACATACGGTTCGGCCAAGTACCCCGTCATGAAGGCCGTGAACGTGGAAGCTCTCCTGGCCGGAGCCGGCATCAAACCCGCCGCAGACAACAAGGTCGCTGCCTTCGTGGGCGACGAGTGCCGCGGCACGGCCACACTCTCACCGATAGGCAACACGCCGATGGTCATCTACGGCTACACGGCAGGCGAGCAGGTGACGCTCAAGTACTATGATGCCACCGCCGGGAAGCTCTACACCATCCCCGATGCGGTGAAACTGTAAATCCCCTCGAGGCGCACATCTCTACGCCTCCATATAGCATGACCGCTCCGCCGAGTCGTCCGCAGCAGGATGCCTCGGCGGTTTTTTTTTCTACACCGGAGGGGAAACACTTCGTGTCTTCGCGTCTTTGTGCTCCATTACAACACACAAAAGTTCGCGCGACAGGGTGCAAAACTTATTTTCATGACGTGAAAATAGATTTTCATGACGTGAAAATTAATTTTCAAACCATGAAAATAGATTTTCAAGCTTTGAAAATAACTTTTTAACGCGTCCTTTTGACTTTTGCATGAACGAGCCTGGCAGTTTTTCACAGCAGCGGAAGAAGGTTCCCATGCCTTTCGGGACTTTCAAAATTTACAATCGGACTTTCAAAATTTACAATTTTGGAATGCGGACTCTCTCAATTAACAAAAATTGTTTCAAAATTCACAAAACATTCCGCAGAAGCTTCGGATGGACTTGGCTGCGTGGGAAAAAAGCAGTAACTTTGCAGCTGCTATAAATAAATTCTATTATTTATTTTCGGCCTGAAGAATTTGAACGAAAAAGAACAAACACTGTTAAACTGTTAAAAACTGCATCTATGAAGAAAAGGTTCGTTTCCGCATTTGCCATCCTGCTTGCCTTCGCCGTGGGAGTCCAGGCACAGCAAGCCACCGACGGCAACAAGGTAAAACGCATCACCTTCGACCGTGAGAAAGTAAACATCGAGTACGCCGACGGCACGCGCGAAGACGTGGCAAATGACGTCACCATAAAGCGTAAGGAAACCATTACCGGAATCAAGGCAATCAAGTCTGCCGGAAAGCAGTCCGATTCCCGGTGGTACACCATCGATGGCCGTTCCCTGCAAGGCGAACCCCGACAGAAGGGACTCTACATCATGAGAGGGCAGAACAACGTAAAGAAAACCGTCAAAAAGTAAGCAGCCATGAAGAAGATACTACTTTCCTCCCTGTTCTTCCTTCTGGCCTGCGTTGTCACAGAGGCCAAAGTCGTCAAGGTGACACTCACGGACGGCACCGCCAAGGTATTCACCACTTCCGAACTGGCAGCCATCGACTTCAACGCCGACGGAACAATCCTTATCACCACCTCCGACGGCCAGCAACTGCCGGCACTCGACACCGACTTCGACGAGCTGACCATCAGCGAGGAAGCCGTCGTCAGCGAGATATACCCCGACACCCTGAGCTTCAACATCGACGCGGACGGCACTCCCGTCAGCCTCCCCACCAACCGCGCCATCATGAAGGTGAACTACGTCTATCCCAGCACCGACCCCTCCGGCGAACCCATCACCCTGAGCGGCACCATGCTCATCCCCGAAGAGATATGGACGGGACAGTGCTGCAGCGAGGGCATCCTGATGCTGAACCACTACACCAAGTTCCATCGCAACGAGGCCCCCACCCGCAGCAACGGCGAGCTGGAGAACATCCTGCTGGCCAACCCGATATACCCGCAGTACATCATCGTCGAAAGTGACCTCTACGGCTTCGGCGCTACCGAGCGATTCCCGCAGGCTTTCCTGCAAGGCACGGTCAACGCCCGCGCATCGCTCGACGGACTGCTCTCAGCCCGCGAGCTGCTCAGCGGCATGGGAATCGACTACGGACCGCTCTGCTTCAACATCGGCTATTCCAGCGGCGGCTTCGATGCCCTGGCCTCGCAGAAGCTGCGCGACATGGAGTATGCCGACCGCATCAGCTTCGACAAGACCTTCTCCGGCGGCAGCCCCTCCGACGTGCGCGAGGCATATCGCCAGTACGTGCTCACGGACTCCACGGCCTACAACGCCGTGCCACTGCTGCTCATGGTGTGCACCAACGAGACGCAGAAACTGAACATGGACTATAACAACGTGTTCCAGCCCGACATCGCAAGCCGCATCGACGAACTCATCCTCTCGAAGTCCTACTCCTCCTGGCCCGTCTGCGACAGCATAGGACGCGACAAGAAAATCCACCAGATTCTTTCCGACGCCTACTGCGACCTGGAGTCGCCCGAAAGCCAGGCCATACAGAAAATGTTTGACAGCTTCAGCATGACCAACGACGACTGGACTCCCGACACCACACAGCGCATCTACCTCTTCCACTCCCGCGGCGATGACTATGTACCCATCCAGAGCGCACGCCCCATGATACGTTTCCTCAAGGACAGGGGCTTCCAGCCCAGCATCATCCCCGGACGCACCAACCTGCAGACCAACTTCGTAGTGCGCAACAAAGGGCATCTTTCGGCCACCCTCATCTATTACCTCCAGACCCTGGCAGCCATCAAAGCATGGCCCATGATGTACACCGACAACCAGCTCAACCCCATCTACAAGGCACTGGTCAGCCAGGAAGTTGACATCGTCATGCTCATGCGTCAGCTAGATGCTATGGGCTTCGACTGCCGCGCACTCATCCGTCGCATCGCCTCCCTCATGGCCGGCAATGAAGGCGGTGAAGACACAGAGCTCAACCCGCTGACAATCTACATGTCGATTCACGAACAGCTGCAAAAGCTCGGCATCAGTGAACAGGAACTGCTGGAGATGGCTGAGGACTCAGGCATTGACTTAACCAAGTTCATAGCCGACCTGATCACCTACTTCATCGAACAGCCTGCCGGTAGCGACGACGACAGCACGGCGACACCGGCAAGACGGGCTGCACGCCTCATCAACGCCTTCGACAGCAGCGCCACACCCGCCATCCGCTACGAGGAACAGCTTCGCGACTGGCTCGGCGACTACCTGAAGTGACCCTCAAAAATCTGTTGTCACCACCGCCCCCCGCGACGGTGACAACAGAACCTACACGCAACATATAAATATGATAAGACACAACACTAACAGGACAATGAAAAAGACAAGACTTTGGATGATGGCCGCCACCCTCGTTTGCGGACTGACGGCGCTGACATCATGCAGCAAGGACAACGACAGCACCATCGTTCCGCCAGCAAAGGAGTACTTCACGCTGTGGAACAAGTGCGAGGCGCTGACCGCCCTGCAAGACTACGTCAAGGACGTAACCGACCCCACATCGGCAAACTACATCAAGGAAGAGGACCGCATCGCCACCTTCGACATGGACGGCACTTTCGTCGGTGAACTCTATCCATCGTACTTCGAATACAACCTCTTGGAATACCGCGCCCTGGACGATGCCACCTACGAGGCTCCGGCAGACGTAAAGGAGACGGCTCAGGAAATACGCGACTTCGTACGCCACGGGAAGAAACTGCCGAACCAATTCGACATGAAGCATGCCTACGCAGCAGCCAAGGCATACAGCGGAATGACAATCGCACAGTTCGATGCCTACGTCAAGGCCTATGCCCGGAAGTCCGCCAACGGCTTCAGCGGCATGACATACGGACAGAGCTTCTACAAACCCATGCTTCAGGTGTTCGACTACCTGAAGGACAACGGCTTCACATCCTATGTTGTCAGCGGCTCCGACCGTTTCATCTGCCGCGCACTGGTAGAGGCCATCGGCATCCAGCCTAACCGCGTCATCGGTATGGACGTGAAGCTCATTTCCTCCAGCCAAGGCACGGAGGCAGGTGTCAACTTCACGATGGGACGCGAGGATGACCTCGTGCGCACCGACGAACTCATCATCAAGAACCTGAAGACAAACAAGGTGCTGCAAATCTCGCAGGAGATAGGCAAGGTGCCCGTGCTGTCCTTCGGCAACAGCAGCGGAGACCAGGCCATGCACAACTATTGTCTGGGCAACAAGCTTCACAAGTCGGCAGCCTTCATGCTCGTTGCCGACGACGATGCCCGCGACCATGCAGACCTCAATGAGGCTGCCAGGCGAGAAGCAAAATGGCGAGAAGCCGGCTACCACATCATCTCCATGCGCAACGACTTCAAGACCATCTATGGCGACGGCGTAGTCAAGACCGACTTCACGTTTCCTGCCAATTGAAACTAAAGAACTGTCAAATAAAAACACAACATTATGAAAAAGACAACATTTTGGTTAGTATCTGCCACCCTCGTTTTCGGTGTGGCAGCAGTGTGCTATTCACTTACCTCCTACAAGGAGGCTCATGCCCAGGAGGAAGCTCCCGAGGAGCAGGTCGTGTCAACCGAGCTGATTCGCACCTCGCAGAGCTGGGACGGCGTGGAGCTGCCCGACTACCTGCAGGGCCGCCCCGAACTGGTGGCCGTGAAGTACGTCTTCCCTGCCGGAAAGAAGCTGGGCTGGCATCACCATCCCGTGATGAACTACGGCGTGCTCGTGCAGGGCGAGCTGACCATCATCGGACAGAACGGACAGGAGAAGGTTGTGCACGAGGGCGAGCCCGTCGTTGAGATGGTCGGCACCATCCACCACGGCGAGAACCGCGGCTCGAAGCCCGTCATCCTCTACATGTTCTACCTCTCGCAGAAAGGTCTGCCCCTGGCCGTGCAGCACCCCGAGATACCGCTGGACTAATCATCCCACAGGCCGGTGCGGGTTCGACTCCCACACCGGTCACAACGAAAGAAAACATCAAACGGAAAGACAGTGAAAAATAAGAACATCCTATTACTCGCCCTGCTGTGCGCCGTGGTGCAGGGGGCTTGGGCAGTGGACGGCATCCTGTGTACGGCCAGCGACAAAGGGCGCGTGGTATGCACCGACGGCACCATCTATGACAACGTGGCGGCAGCAACGGCTGACGGCAAGACGGCTGTGGCCATGATATTTGTCGTGGACGAGGTGAACAAGAAGGGCCTCGCTCTGGCACTGGAAGATGAGGGGCATATGAACCAGCTACGTGGTATAGAAGTTTGCAACGCCAAGAACACAAGCATGCCCGTCTTAGGCGCCACTTGGAAACTGGCCAGACGAGACGAATGGGACAGCATGCTTTTTGCTACTATAGGCAACAACGAGCGACTGCTTTGGCAGTTCAGCAACGTTGGCGGTACAAATATAAGTGGCAGTGATCATTGGTCGAGTACACCTGGCACGCCAGGATATGCATGGAAATGCGGTATTCCTAATGGAGATTGGGCAGACCATGGTACCGATGCTCAATGTATGGTTCGTGCTTGTCTTGCATTCAACTTGCTTACGGTCTATGAGATTGGCAGCCAGAGTGATTGGAATGCATTTTGCGCCGCAGTGAACAATGGTGATACCTTCAGCGACAAGTATGTGAAACTGACGGACAACTGGATTTCCGCATTGGAAGCAACGGCGGGAACGGACGAGACCAACTCATTCCAAGGCATTTTCGACGGAAATGGCAATACGATAACAAATAATCAGGGTACTGCCGGCCCAATCAGCTACGACTATTGCGCACCGTTCCGCCACGTCAAGAATGCCAGAATCAAGAACCTGAGGGTCAACGGTTTCCTCTACACCAACGGGAAATATGCCGCCGGCATCGTGGCCAAGTCATACGGCTTGCTGGACCTTATAGACTGTCGCAGTTCGGTATATATCACCAGCTACAGAGCGGAGAATGACTATCATGGCGGACTGGTTGCTGAAAACAATGGAACGGTGTTCGCCAACAGATGCATATTCGACGGTTCCTTTGCCGCCAATGCAGCACATAGCAACCAGACTACATATTGTGGCGGATTCGTGGGAAAGACTAACGAAAGCTCGACGACAAACATCACGAGCTCGCTCATGATGCCCAGCAGCGTGTCTGCTGGCATGATTAGCAACACTTTCACAGGCACCATCGATGGCACCGTCACCATCGAAAACTGCTACTTTGTAGCCACCGACAACCTGCCCACGAATCAGGGTATGAAGGTGATTGCCACAGCTCCTGAAAGTGAAATCTACAGGCCGATAACGATTAACGGCACTACGGTCTATACGGATGCCTGCACTGTCAGTGGCGTGGACGCATCATACAATTTGGATAATGGTTCCGTATTCATCACCCCAGTGCCGACAGACCCTCTGGCCGCAGCCCTCACCTTCGGCACTGACTTCACAGTCACGCTGGACGGAAACGCTGCGCAGTATCTTCCCGTCAACATCAGCACGGCGGGCAGCCACACATTGGTGCTCACCGGCACGGGCAACTACACCGGCACGAAGACCATCAACATCACTGCTACCGGCGACCCGGCGAACAGCACCACTTACATCGGCAATGAAGCAGAATGGAACGCATTCGCCGAAACCGTGAACAACGGCACCAGCACTTTCGCCGGACAGACGGTGAAGCTGATGGCCGACATCAGCGTCAGCCAGAAGGTAGGCTTGGTGTCGGACGGCACACAGGTGAACCCCTTCAGCGGTACGTTCGACGGCAACGGCCATACCATCACCGCAACGATTACCGACAACAGCAACGGCGGCACAGCCCTCTTCTGCTACATCAACAACGCTACCATCAAGAACCTCACCCTGGCAGGTACCATTACCGGCAATATGCACACAGCCGCCTTGGTGGGCTTCTCGAAAGGTGTGGACAACAAAATACAGGACTGCACCGTGACGGCCAACGTGAGCGGCGGCTCGCATATCGGTGGCATCGCGGGTCATGCCCTTGACAGCAACATCAGCATCACGGACTGCGTGTTCAGCGGCTTGATGACGGGCGGCGACAGTTTCAAGGGTGTGTTTGTTGGCTGGGGAGATAGCGGCAACTGGACTGTCACCGACTGTCTCTACGTCATGGCCGACGGTCAGAATACCGGTAATCTCGATATGGTAAATAACAACGGCACCCTGGCTGTGGAGCGTTGCTACAAGACCACCAGTGCGGGTTCATACGGTACGCAGGCCTACGTTGCCTACGGTGGTGAAATCTGCACAGGCTTATTAGCAACGATTCGCGGTACGGCAGTCTATGGCAGGAGCTGCCCCGTCAGCGGCGTTGATACCTATTACACGTTGGGAGCCGGAGTCAGCATCACGCCCACCGTGAAGGACGGCGACAACACCCTGGCCTTAGGCACGCAATATACGGCTAAGCTGAATGATGCAGCCGTAACCGCGTTCCCCATCAGCATCAATGCGAATGGCTATCACACGCTGACGCTGACGGGTACAGGTGACTACGTCGGCGAGAAAGTCATCCGCTTTGTAGTATTAGGCGACGGAGACCCTCATAACGTCACCAGCGAAACGACCACGATGACATCAGGAACGTATAAGGTTTATTTCCACACGACCATCCCGTCGCGCATCATCATCACAGGCGATGTCGTGCTGAATCTTGGCGAGGGCACCACGCTCACCGCCCCGAAAGGCATCGAACTGAGCAGCGGCAACAACGCCAACCTGACCATCAACGGACCTGGTGCGCTGACCATTAACGGCTGCGAATGGAACAAGTCTGGCATCGGAGCCAGTAGTGTGGGAACACTCGTCATCAACGGCGGTACCATCAACGTTACTGGTGGGCTTCAAGCCGCAGGTATCGGTGGTTACACAAATAATAACATCGGTGGCACCATTATCATTAACGGTGGCGTGGTGAATGTCACCGGCGGTAGCCGGGCTGCTGGCATCGGTGGTGGAACTAAATATGGGGATGGTGATTATGGAAAATGTGGCGACATCACCATCAATGGAGGCCAGGTGACTGTCACGGGTGGCTCAGATGCCCCTGGTATCGGGCCTGGCTGTAATGGAACAGCCAGCGGTACGCTGACGCTCGACTGGACCAACCCCACGGACTTCGTCTATAGCAGCGACTACGCGTTGAACAGCATTACCTTTGTCAAGGACTTCCTGCTCAGTGGCACTGACACTAAGGCTACCAGTAGCAATATCGGAGGTCAGAAAATCGTACCCTATGTTGGGGATGCCGTGACGCTGACCGACGGTGAATCCTACACCTTTACGTCGAGTTTCGCAGTCAACTTCGCTACCTACCGGAAGACGCTCGGCGAGGACCGCATGGGCAAGCACCAGGCATGGTTCGTGCCCTTCGACTATACCATCAAGGCTGAGGACACGGAGAAGTTCGACTTCTACAAGATCAATATGATAGCCAATGCTCCCAACCCGAGCCAGAATGCCGGCGACGACATCTGGGTGTTCCTGAAGAAGGTGGACGCAGGCACCGTGTTCCACGCCAACATGCCTTACGTCTATAAGCCGAAGGAGGCTGTGACGGACTATGCGTTTACCACCGAGAATACTGTGATGAAGGCGAAGCAGACAGATGAAATAGCCACCATGCAGACCATGGAGGATACCTACACGCTCTACGGCACCTACGAGCCCACGACGGCAACGGCCCAGGATCCGTTCTACTATGTCAACACCAGCGGTAGCCTGAGCCTCGGTAACAACGGCACGGTGACCGTGGGTGCCTTCCGCTGGATTATGCGTGTGGAGAGCAAGTTCGGCAAATCGTCGAATGCGGCTTACACCCGCACGATAAGCTTCTTCGACGGAGAGAACGACGAGACAACGGACATCAAAAATGCCCAATGGTCAATGGTCGATGGTCAATCAGGCATCTGGTACACACTCGACGGTCGCAAGCTCGACGGCAAGCCCTCGCGCGCAGGCGTATATATATATAATGGTAAGAAGGTCGTGATTAAGTAAGAGACGAACAGAGCTTGCTCGAGCTCGTCCGAACATGAACGAGCTCGAGCGAAGCTCAAAGTCGTGATGAAGTGAGAGACGAAACAAATGAAACGAAACACAATAATGAAACACACGTATCGGAAACCCGCGATGTACGTGGCAGAGCTACAACTTCAGCAACAGTTGCTCTATGGCAGCAACGTCATCCCCCCGGGGCAGCCAAACCTACCTGCAGCAGCTCCCAGCATATCCAATGATTTCAACAGCGGAGACAAAAAAGCAACGTGAGCATTTGGGATGAGACATGGTAAGAACAATAAAACATCACGCATAATAATATGAAAAGTAGAATTTTAACTTTATTGGTTCTGCTCTGCACAGTCGTGCAGACATCGTGGGCCATAGATGTATGGGACGGCTCGACAAAGAGGCCGGAATACCTCCCAGGTCGTAAGGTTATAATCATCAGGACTGCGGCCGAGCTGGCCTACGCCCAGCAACACTGGGATGATGACTCCGGCGACGGTGTCGATAAGGATTACTACGAGCACAACTACATGCTGGAAGCCGACCTCGACTTGAGCGCTTACTCGTGGCAGCCCCTGGGATTCAATACCGGCAAGCCGTACACGGGCATTTTCTTTGGCAACGGCCACACCATCAAGCTCGCCATTATAGCTGCCGCGGATAACTATCAGGGCCTGTTTTCCGAAATCGCAAAGACGGGCTCTGTGGAGAACCTGCATGTAAGCGGCCGCATCGAGTGTTCCAGTTCGCGCATGGTGGGCGGCATCGCCGGCCAGAACAACGGCCTCATTTCCAACTGTTGGGTGAGTGCTGATGTTATCTCCTATTGGCGCGGGTCCAGCAATACAGCCAAGGTGGGCGGCATCTGTGGCGAGAACCAGGGTGGAGTCGAATATTGCTGCATGACGGGCGATGTGCTGAACCACGATGCCGACGTGGGCGGAATCGTAGGCTATAATAACGGCAACATCAACCACTGCACGTTCTATGGCACCCGCACAAGCAACCACAGCCAAGACAATGAGTTCGTGGGCGACCAAAGTGAAAATCTATGGAATGCGCACGGGCGCGACCTTTATGATGATGCCACGCTCGCCAACTACCTGAACAGCTTCAGCTCCGTTGATCGCTGTGAAATGTATCGCAGCGCCATCCGATTCCCGAACCGCGCAGTCGTTAGCAACGAAGGCTTCGGTGTCATAACGCCTGCTTCCCTTGGCACTCACGAGGGAAAGACCATGCGACTGACCAAGGCATTCGGCTCGCTGCAGAGCATCTCCGTCACCAATGTTAATGGCAATGCTATAGCCCTCAGCGGCAACGAGACCGACGGCTACACCTTCACCATGCCTCGGGGCGGCGTCGACGTACGGGCCAAGTTCAGCGGCAGCGACTGGCTGTCCGCCCATGCCGGCACGCAGAGCGACCCCTACGTTATCAACAGCACGGACGAGTGGGCTGCATTCGCCTACTATGTCGGTCAGGGTAACGACTTCAGCGGCAAGGTGGTGAAGCTGGGCCGCGACGTCACCGCCACCACGACGGTGGGACTCCGAGAGCAGAACGAATACGGCAGGCGTCCTTTCAGCGGCACCTTCCTCGGCGAGGGCCACACGCTGACGGCCAACCTCAACAGTACGGCCACCGGCACGAGCCCCAACGAGCAGGGCGTAGCCCCCTTCCACTGCATCTCCGATGCCACCATCAAGGACCTCACCGTGGCCGGCACCATCAGCTCCTCCAGCCACCACACGGCGGGCCTCGTAGGCTTTGCATACGGCGAAAACCTCCTGGAGAAATGTATCGTCACCGCCACGCTCAACATCAACAGCAACTACGCCGGCGGCATCATCGGTCATGGCGAGATCTCAAACACCACCTTCAAGGACTGCGTCTTCGCCGGCACCATCAACGGCGTGGGCGGCGAGCGCGCCAACGTGGGCGGTATCTGGGGCTGGAGCGACAGCGGCTCCCCCTTGTTCCAAAACTGCATAGAAAAGGGTACCTACAACAACATCTCGTCCATGCACCCCGTGGGCTTGTGCGGCAGTAAGGCTCGCATCTACGACTGCTACTACCAGAACGCGCAGATTGGCACGCCAGATTTGGTATGCGTCATGCCTGGAGCCTACCAGGTGCAGGCCTCTGTCCCACAGAACAAGGTCTATTATATGGTCCAGGCTGCCGACGGCACGACGTGCTACCTGCCCTGTGAACTGTCGGGCCTCCAGAAGAGATACTTCTATACAGGCAGAGGCGTAGAACCCGACGTGGTGGTGACGTGCAAAGGCGTCGCCCTCGTCAGAGACGTTGACTACACGGTGAGCTATGCCAACAACACAAAAAGTGGCCGGGCCTCGGTAACCTTTACAGGCCATGGCAATTATGGTGGTCAGGACAGCGAGGCGTTCACCATCGGTAATGTCGAATACATCGACGCATGGTGGGACTGGAACCGTCCCAACCTCGACCTGACTGACGGTATGTCGTACGAAGTGGTATGTGACAAGGAATACGATGTCCGCATCAAAATCCATGGCAATGTCACGCTTATCCTGTCTGAGGGTATCACGTTCAAATTAACCAAAGGCATCGAACTGAGCGAGGGAAATACGCTCACCATCGAGGGTCCCGGCAACCTGGTGGTGAAAGGCGCATACGAGATGGCCGGCATTGGCTCATCAAGGATGGGCACGCTCATCATCAACGGCGGCAACATCGATGTCACGGGTGGAATGGCAGCAGCCGGCATCGGCGGCAACATGGACAATAGCTACGGCGGCCACGTCGTCATCAATGGCGGTGTGGTGAGGGTCACCGGTGGTCCGGGCGCCGCCGGCATCGGCGGCGGCGACAAGACGTGGAACGGTTCTCCCGACAGCTACTGCGGCGACGTCGTCATCAACGGCGGTCAGGTGACTGTCATAGCCGGGTCGAATTCTGCCTCCATTGGTCATGGCTCCAGAAGCCCCAACAGCGGTACGCTGACGCTCGGCTGGACCAACCCCAGCGATTACCTCCATACTCAAGACGCCGGATTCGGCGTTAATAGCGTCTCCTTTGCTGCTGGCAAGCAGTTCGTCCTCGAAGGCACCACGACCATCGCCACGGCCTCAAACGCAGGCAATCAGAAAATCGTGCCCTACATCCCGGTGGGCTCACTCCCCGGCAGCGGCACGCAGTCTGATCCCTATACCATCAGCTCTGCAGCCGAATGGGAGGTCTTCACGAAAAATATAGGTAACAGCTACAACTACAGCGGCAAGTTCGTAGAGCTTAGGGCCGACATTAGCGTGACGCAGAAGTGCGGCTACGTGACGGGAAACACACCGACCAGAGCCTTCAGCGGCACTTTCCTCGGCGGTGGCCATACCATCACGATGAACATCAGCGACTGGGGCAACCAAGGCACAGCCCTCTTCAGCTACATCAACGGCGCCACTATCAAGAACCTCACCGTGGCAGGCACCATTACCGCCAGCCAAGCCCACACCGCTGGCATCGTAGGCTTTGCCGACGGCACCAACCTCATTGAGGGCTGCACCGTCACGGCCCAGCTCAACATCCGCAGCGACTACGCCGGTGGCATCGTGGGCCATGGCCGCGAGTCGAACACCACCATCAAGGACTGCATCTTCGCCGGCACCATCGCCGGCCTCGACGCGAATCGTGGCAACGTCGCCGGCATCTGGGGCTGGTGTGGCAACGGCACTTACACCTTAGATAACTGTATAGAGCGCGGCACCTTCACCCGCATCAGCTCTATGCACCCGATATGCCTGCAGGGCGACAAGGGTACCATCAGCCGATGCTACTACCTGAACCCAGTGCGCGGCATCACCGCCACCATCAGCGGTACCTACCAGGTGAGCAACGAACCCGCCGAGGGCGAAATCTCCAAGCAGCTGCAGCTCTTAGACGGCAAGACATACTATGTTCCTTGTGCCGTCAGCAATATAGAAGAGTTCTATGAACTGGCTCAAGGCGGCACGCTCAGCATCTCGCCAGTCGTGAAATCGTCCGATGGCACGCAACTCAGCTCCGGCACCGACTACACAATCACCCTGGACGGTGCCAGCGTGGCAGCTTCCTCTGCCAGCGTCACCTCTCAGGGCAGGCACACGCTCGTCATCAACGGCACGGGCAGCTGCAGCGGCTCGAAAACTTTCAACTTCGAAGTGATTGCCCCGATTGAAGGAGATGGCACAGCCGAGAAGCCCTACCTCATCCGCAACGCTGACGAGTGGAAACTCTTTGTCCTGCTGGTCAACAGAGGTACCAATAACTTCAGTGGTCAGTACGTGAAGCTCGGAACTGACTTGACCGTCACGACCATGGTGGGCGCGAGCGCCAACACTCCCTTCAAGGGCACCTTCATTGGCGACGGCAAGACGCTGACCTTCAACATCTGCAGCGACTCCGCACCCTTCGGCGAGGATTTCTGCGCCCCGTTCCGCTTTGTCGATGGTGCCACCATCAAGGAGCTGAAGGTGGCCGGCAACATCTACACCAACAGGATGCGCGCCGCAGGTCTGGTGGGCCGCACTGCCGGCACGACGACCATCGCCGACTGTCAGGTCAGCACCGTCATCCACAGCAGCACGGGCGGTGACGGCAGCCACGGCGGCATCGTGGGCATGCCTACTGGTCCGCTGAACATGACGAACTGCATCTACTCTGGCCGACTGGTCACCACCAACGGCACCATGCATTGCGGCGGCTTCGTGGGCTGGCACAACGGCCAATCCATCAGCATCACCAGCTCGCTCTACGCTCCCAACACGGCGCTCGCCGTTTCTGATGGCGAGAAAGACATCACCGTGGGCGCCACCTTCGTGCGCGGAACAGGCGTAGGTACCGACTGCTTCTATACCCAGCAGCTGGATGCCCCTCAGGGCACGCGCGTCTATACCGAGGTTCTCGCCGGTGAGCTCTGCATGAAGGCTCAGGCCGCCGACGGCAACTGGTACTATCTGCCCGTCACGGTCAGCGACATTAAAAACTCCTACATTATGGAAGGCGCCTCACTCAGCATCACCCCGACTATCGCGGGCTATGGCGAAACGAACCCTGCCATCACCACCGACTTCACGGCCACGCTGAATGGCAGCGCCACTTCCTTCCCCCTCAACATCACCGCTGCGGGCGACTACACGCTTGTGCTCACCGCCGTCGAGGGCTCTGATACCTACTCCGGCTCGAAGATCGTCGGGTTCGCTGTGAGCAAGCCTTTCGATGGCGCAGGAACAGCAGAGAGTCCCTTGCTCATCGGCAGCGAAGCCGACTGGAATCTCCTCGCAACCAGCGTTGCCGAGGGCCAGAACTACGCAGGTAAGTTCCTGAAGTTGAACGCCAACATCAGCGTATCGACAATGGTAGGTACCAGCTCCACCAACTCCTTCTCGGGAACCTTCCTCGGCAGTGACGACTACACGCTGACCTTCACATGCGGCTCGGCTGAAGCACCCTTTGGCGAGGAGTACTGCGCCCCGTTCCGCTATGTGAACGGCGCCGACATCCAGAACCTGAAGGTGGTTGGCGACATCTACACCTCCCGGAAGTATGCTGCCGGTCTGGTGGCCGCCAGCTACGGCTCGACGACCTTCACGGCTTGTCGTGTGAGCACCGCCATCCACAGCAGCGTCTCCGGCAAGGGCACCCACGGCGGTTTTGCGGCCGTGCTCTCCGGAGGACTGACCGTCAAGGACTGCATCTACGACGGCTGTCTGCTCACCACGAACGGCACCACGCAGTGTGGCGGCTTTGTCGGTTTGACCAACAACCAGACCGTGGACGTCACCAGCTCGCTCTATGCCCCCAACACGGCGCTCACCGTTGCTGACGGCGAGACCCCCATCACCGTCGGCGCCACCTTCGTGCTTGGCGGCAACGTAGGCAACTACTGCTACTACACCACGCCGTTGGGCAACGCACAGGGTACGATGGTCTATGCCACCCGTCCCGAGGGTGAGCTCTGCATGCAGGCGAAGGCTGCAGATAATAAGATGTACTACCTGCCCTGCACCATCGGCGGCATCGTGGCCGCTTATGCTCAGGAGGAGGATGTCAGCATCACGCCCACAGTGACGGGCCTGGACAATGCGGCCCTCACCTTCGGCACCGACTTCACGGCCACGCTGGACGGCACCGACGTAGCGTCGCTCCCCATCAGCGTCACCGAGAAGGGCGACCACACACTCGTCCTCACAGGCAAGGGCGACAACTACTCCGGCTCGAAGACCTTCATGTTTGTCGTTTCGGCAGCACTCGAAGGCCTCGGCACAGCAGAAAGTCCCTACCTCATCCGCAGCACGAATGACTGGACGCTGTTTGCCACCAAGGTGGCCGGCGGCATGAACTACAGCGGCAAGTATGTGAAGCTGAACGATGACATCACCATCAGCATGCCGGTAGGTTCTGTTCCCGACGGTACGTCCGCCGGATGTTTCAGCGGCATCTTCCTCGGCAACGGCAAGACGCTGACGGCCAACATCAGCAACACCAACGCCGACGCACGGGGCGCTGCTCCGTTCCGCTACATCAAGGATGCCACCATCCAGAACGTGAACATCGCCGGCACCATCGCCTCCGACAGCTGCCACACGGGTGGTCTCGTGGGCTTTGCCGACGGCACGAATGTCATCGAGCAGTGCGTTGTCACGGCCACGCTCAACGTCGCCAACGACTATGCCGCCGGCTTCGTGGGCAACGGCATGTCATCTTCCACCACTCTTCGCAACTGCATCTTCGCCGGCACCATCGCCGGCGTGGGCGGCAACCGCAGCAACATGGCCGGCATCTGGGGCCTGGGCGGCACACCCACGCTCCAGGACTGCCTGGAGAAAGGCACCTACACCAACGTTGGCTCCCTGCACCCCATAGGCTTGCAGCACTCTGCCGGAACAATCAGCAGATGCTACTACCTCACCCCACGGATGGGACAGCCCGACCACGCCTGCGCCGTCAACGGTGCTTATCTGGTCAGCACCACCGCCGCCGAGGGCGAGATTAGCAAGCGCGTGATGGCCGTAGATGGAGGCACCTACTACATGTCCTGCACCGTCGGCGGCGTGAAGAGCGTCTATGCCAAGAGTGGCGAAACCATCACCCTGAGCCCCACCGTCACGGCTGCCGACGGCACCGTGCTCACGGCAGGGACAGACTTCACCTACGCTACCAACCCCGCCACGGTGAAAGAGGCGGGCAACTACACCCTGACCGTCACCGCCCGTGGCAACAGCTACACCGGTACAAAGGAGATTGCCTTCTCCGTGTCAGGCAATGTGGCCGTCACAAGCAGCTCTACCGAATTGAACGGTGGGGTACATAGCGTATATGAAAACGTGACCGTTTCCTCGCGCATCAAGGTCAACGGCGACGTCGTCCTGAACCTCGGCGAAGGTACCAAGCTCACTGCCCCGAAGGGCATCGAACTGAGCAAGGGCAACAAGCTGACCATCAACGGACCGGGCACACTGGTAATAGATAACTGCGATGACGACAAGTCAGGAATCGGCGCCGTAGAGGTGGGTACGCTCATCATCAACAGCGGCTACATTGAGGTCAATAGTGGTCAGTATGCGGCAGCCATCGGAGGCGACAAGAACAACATCTCCGGCGGCAGCATTACTATCAATGGCGGCGTCGTTATCGCTCGCCATACAGGACTTGCCTATGCTCCAGCCATAGGCGGTGGCTACGATGACAAAGAGGGTCACTATGGCGTATGCGGCGACATTGTCATCAATGGCGGTCAGGTCAAGGCCAGTTCCTTCGCTTACGGATTCGGTCAGGGCATGCAGCCAAGCGCAAACACCATTACAGAAAACGACTACACCAGCGGCACACTGACCTTTGGTTGGACCAATCCGGACGACTACATCCATGATTGCAGCCTCAAAAGCGTTACTTCACACAATCTCAACGTCGCAAGTTTCGCCTTTGCCGAAGGCAGGAAGTTCATAATTCAACGTACGAATGCGGTATGCACAATGGACAATATATATGGCGAAACGCTCATACCCCTGCTGGCACCCACCAACACCGGTAACAACAGCGAGCTCATCAGCTCCTGCGACGGCATGAAGCTCCCCGTCATGCTCGACGGCCGCACGCTCTACAAGGACGGTGCGTGGAACACGCTGTGCCTGCCCTTCAACGTTACCCTCAGCGGCAGCCCGCTCAACGGTGCCGAAGCACGTCCGCTCACCAGCGGCTCTATCAGCGACGACCAGACCACTATCAGCCTGGAATTTGGCGATGCCGTGACAGAGCTCGTGGCTGGCACACCTTATATCATTAGGTGGCCGAAAGCCAACGACTACGTGAACGACGACGCGCATAACATCGTCAGCCCCGTGTTCGGCACCAAGACCATCGATGCCACCGACCGCAGCTATGACAACGGCGAGAGTGGCGACAAGCACGTCCGCTTCGTCGGCACATACGACAGCAAAGCGTTCAGCAGCAAGGACTACAGCATCCTGCTCATGGGCGGCGAGAACACGCTCTACTATCCCGCCTCGGGTGCCGGCATCGGCGCACAGCGAGCCTATCTCAAGATTGGCGACGAAGGCGCAGCAAATGTCCGCCCCCTTACGGCCTTCGACATCAGCTTCGGCGATGATAACACCACAGGCATTATCAGCATCTCAACAGAGGACAGCAGCAGTGCCAATGGATGGTACACCATCGACGGTCGCCGACTCGGCGGAAAGCCTACGGCGAGTGGCGTATATGTGAACAATGGTCGGAAAGTATTGATTAAATAATAGCATCCACAGACTATGAAACAGATATTTCTTGCAACATTTGCAGCCGCAGCCCTCCTGTTGGGCATGACCGGCTGCTCCAAAGACGTGCAGTCACCCTACATCAACACTGCGGAGCTCGAAAAGAACCTTGTCGGCGTGTGGTGGGACGAATACAAATATGCCGACGTGACAGAGACCGGAGTACCATTCACTCGCGTACTGCTGGCCGTGAAGGCCGATGCCGACCACACCGGTTGCATCTACCTGGGACTGTTCGACGACACGGACAACCTGCCATTGGCCGTCTATGGCGGACCGAAGGATGCCGGCTTCAGATGGCAATTGCTCCCCAACGGCGACCTGCAACTCTCTGACCCTGTCAGCGGGGAGACCAGCGTGCTCACCCGCAGCGCGGACAGCTATGCCAACGGCTTGACCAATGTCTCTACCGCAAACCTGACCTTCGACAACAATCAGGTGACGATGACCAACGGCAGCTATTCCGGCACACTCGCCAAAGCCGATGCCAGTCAGGAAGCTGATATCCGGAAAAGGCTCACCATGCCGACCACTACCCTCAACACCAACCTCAACGGAGAGGGCACCGTCAGCATCAGCGATAATCCCCAAAACACCTGGGGACGATAAGTGCAACCGTCTGAATTCCGTTAACAGCAACTTATCTCGATTATGCCCACCCTGTTCCTGCTCAAAAGCATCAGCGCCGGAGACAATGCATCGCCCGTCCGGGCCTTCAGTCTGAGCTTCGGTGACGACAGGGAGGGCTGGGACTGATCCAAAGCAGATGAGATGAGACGACACACACTGCTATGTATCGTGCTGGCCATCTGCGTCAGCCTTGCGGCACAGGTGCAGCAGGGTGGCCTTGCAGACAACGTGAAGGTGAAACCCTTCCGCTTCGCACAGCTGACCGACGTCCACCTGAACCCGAACAGCGACGGCCCCACCAAGGCCCTGCTGACAAGCATCGAACAGATAAACCAGACGGACAGCATCGACTTCGTGCTCGTGACCGGCGACCTCACCGAGCAGGGCGACACCCGGATGATGCAGCAGGTGAAGGCATGTCTGGACAGGCTGACCTGCCCCTATTACGTGTGCATGGGCAACCACGAAACCACGTGGAGCGAGTCGGGCTGCACGGGATATAGCCGCATCTTCGGCCCCGAATACTTCAGCATGGACTTCGGCGGCGTACACTTCGTCTTCTTCAACACAGGTCCACTGCTGAAGATGGCCTACGGTCACGTGTCGCCCTACGTCTATACGTGGGCAGCGCGTGACCTGCAGGCCCATCGCGACATGCCGGCCATCGTCGTGACCCACTACCCCCTGACGGAAGGCGACGTAGATAACTGGTACGACGTCACCGATGCCCTCCGGCGTCCGGGCAACATACGGCTCTTCATCGGCGGACACTACCATGCCCTGCGCACCTTGCGCTACGATGGCATGCCGGGCATACTGATGCGCAGCAACCTGCCCGACGAGGAGGGGAAGCCCGGCTACGGCATCTACGAGGTAGATGAGAAGGAAATCCGTGCCTACACACAGCGAATAGGCGAAGAGAAGAAGTTCGTACAGGCCTACACCATGCTGCAAGCCGACTACGACCCGCAGGGAAAAGCCGCGAAATACCCCGACTACAGCGACAACGAGCGTTTCCCGCAGGTCAGGGAGGTGTGGAAAGCACAGGCCGGAGCCGCCATCTACGGTTCGCCCGGCGTGGAGAAGAAACGCGTCTTCGTGGGCGACGACGAAGGGCGGGTGCAGGCTTTCTCGCTACGCGACGGGCAGAAACTCTGGGAGTTCAAGGCCGGTGCACGCATAGTGGGCGGACCAGCTGCCAGCAAGGGCATCGTGGTGTTCGGCTCGGCTGACTGCAAAATTTATGGTCTGAAGGCATCGGACGGGCGCCTGCTTTGGACGGTTCAGGCATCGCAGCCCGTGCTTGGCTCCGTGAGCATCGATCACGGCACGGCCTACGTCGGCGCCAGCGACTCCACATTCCGTGCCATCGACATCAGGACGGGCAGGCTCCTCTGGGCCTACAGAGGGCTGCGTGGCTACGTGATGACAAAGCCACTCGTCACCCGCGACCGCGTCATATTCGGTGCTTGGGACAATACGCTCTACTGTCTGCGACGTGCCGACGGCCACGAGCTATGGCGCTGGACGGGCGGACTCACCCGCATGCACTTCTCGCCGGCTCAGGTGTGGCCCGTCACCTCGGACGGTTGCGTCTTCATCGTCGATCCGCAGCGTGCCATGACAGCCATCGACCTTGAGACGGGCAAGACACGGTGGCGCACATTCCAGTCGAAGGTGCGCGAGAGCCTGGGACTCTCAGCCGACGGTCAGCGCCTCTATGCCAAGACCATGCAGGACAGCATCGTGTGCTATGCCGCACAGGGCGATGCGCCGCGCCAGCTGTGGGCCACCGATGCCGGCATCGGCTACGAGCATGCGCCCTGCATGCTGCCCGAGCGCGACGGCATCGTCTTCGGCAGCACAAACGACGGCATGAGCTTTGCCCTCGAAGGCAAGACGGGACGACTGCTATGGCGTCACAAGACGGGCAACTCGCTGATGAACACCCTTGTCCCGCTTGGCAGGCGACGCCTGCTCTTCTCGAACAGCGAGGGCCACGTGGGCCTGCTGGAATTCCAATAGACGATACATAACACTTCCTATATAATGAACCACAGCAAGACACTCATTCAGGCAGGAAGGCTCCTGCTACTGGCAAGCCTTTTCCTGCTGCCCACACAGGCATGGGCCAGGCGGACACGCACCGATAAGATACGCGTGAAGACGGGCATCGAGGTGCTCAAGGCGCAACACTTCCGCTCCCTGCAAGGCAAGCGGGTGGGCCTTATCACAAACCCCACGGGAGTGGACAACACACTGCGCTCCACCATCGACCTGCTCTATGAGGCTCCCGGCGTGCAGCTGGTGGCACTCTACGGCCCCGAGCACGGCGTGCGGGGCAACCAGCATGCAGGCGAGAGCGTCACCGACGTACGCGACGAGGCCACAGGCCTGCCCATCCATTCGCTCTACGGCAAGACTCGCAAAGCCACGCCCGAGATGGTTCGGGGACTGGATGCACTGGTCTATGACATTCAGGACATCGGCTGCCGTTCCTACACATACATCAGTACGATGGGCCTGGCTATGGAGGTTGCAGCCGAACAGGACCTGGAGTTCATCGTCCTGGACCGCCCGAATCCTTTGGGAGGGTGGCGTGTGGAGGGCTGCCTCACCGAGGACGACTGCACCTCCTTCGTCAGCCAATTCCCCATCCCGTATGTCTATGGGCTGACGTGTGGCGAGCTGGCACGTTTGCTCAACGGCGAGCGGATGTTGTCGGGCGGCAAGGCCTGCCGGCTCACCGTGGTGCCGATGAAGGGCTGGCATCGCGACATGACGTATGCCGATACGGGGCTGCAATGGATTCCGGCGTCGCCGCACATTCCGCAGCCGGCATCCGCCATCGCCTACCCCATGAGCGGAATCATCGGAGAGTTCAGCTACCTGAACATCGGTGTGGGGTACACCATACCTTTCCAGATGTTTGCCGCGCCGTGGATTGATGCCAACCGCCTGACCGCACGCCTGACCGCACTGGGTCTGGAGGGAGTAGTGTTCCGCCCTATCTACGCAAAACCGTTCTATGCCACCATGCAGGGCGAACAGGTGCAGGGCGTGCAGGTGCACTTCACAGACTACCGCAAGGCACCGCTCACGGACATCCAGTTCCTCGTAGCCCAGGAGGTGGCAGCGTTGTGGCCCGAGCAGGCGATGTTCAAGGTGGCCGACCCGGGACGTTTCCACATGTTCGACATCGTGTGCGGCTCGAAGCAGATACGCCTGCGCTTTGCCGAGCATCACCGCTGGGAGGATATCCGCGACTACTGGTACAAGGATGTGGATGCCTTCCGCCGCCTTTCCAAGAAGTATTACCTATACAAGTAGGCGATGTGCAAGGGCCCTATGGCGGACAGCAGGGGAAAGGGGAAAAAGGACTCTCGGCGTCATTTTGTGCGTGACATTGTTGGAACAAACGTAAAAAAAGCGTAACTTTGTACCTAAATAACAAACCTTTTTATCAGATTGAGAGTTTAACAGAATGGATTCAATAGTTTTCTGGGGATTTAACCTCCATGCATGGATTACCATCGTCACGGTGTTGGCGATGTTTACCATCTTGCTGCTGACGAAGCTGCGAGCCGACCTGGTGTTTCTTGGGGCCATCGGCATCCTGTTTGTGACGGGTGTGCTTGATGCCAAGGAAGCCTTCTCGGGCTTCAGCTCGGGCTCGGTAGTGGTCATCGGCGTGCTGTTTGTCGTAGTGGCAGGACTGACGCATACCGGCGTGTTGCAATGGATAGTAAAGAATCTGTTGGGGCAACCGGACACGTACTCCAAGGCTGTGGTGAGGCTGATGGTGCCCGTAGCGGCACTCAGCTCGTTCCTGAGCAACACGACGGTAGTGGCGCTCTTCGTGGGCATCGTCAAGATGTGGTCGAAGAAGTTAGGCATTTCGCCTTCCAAGCTGTTGATTCCCCTGAGTTATGCTTCAGGCATGGGCGGCGTATGTACGCTGATAGGCACGCCCCCCAACCTGATTATCTCCGGCCTCTACACCGACCAGACCGGCACCGTGATGAACGTGCTGGCAACGACCGTCCCCGGTCTGTTCTGCCTCTTCATCGGTGTGCTCTCCATCATCGCCATGCGCAGCCTGCTGCCAGACCGCAAGGCACCGGAATCGAGTTCCGAGGATACGACGGACTACACCGTGGAGATGCTGGTGCCGTCGAACAACAAGTATATCGGCGAGACGCTGGGCTATGCCGGACTGCTCAACGTGAAGGGAGGACGGCTCATCAAGATGCGTCACTTCGACAATGTTGCTGTCCCCATCGAGGAAAACGAGTTCATCATGGGCGGCGACCATCTGGTCTTTGCCGGACAGCCCAAGGCCATCATGGAACTGTGCGAGAGCCACGGACTGATTCTTGGCGACGAGGTTGTCAACGTGGGCCGCGGCACCCTCATTTCCTCGCTCATCATGATTACGATGGTAGTGGTGTCTGCTCTTGGCATCATGCCGCTGCTGCAGTGTGCCTTCCTCGCTGCCGCTGCCATGATGCTGCTGCGTTGCTGCACGCCAGACCAGGCCATGAAGTCCATCAACTGGGACATCCTCATGGTGTTTGCCGGCAGCGTCGTGCTTGGCTTGGCTATCCAGAAGACGGGCATCGCCGAGCGGATGGCCTTCGGCATCCTCGACGTCTGCGGTTCTAACCCCATCGTGGTCATGACGGCCATCTGTCTCGTCGGCACATTCATCACGGAGTTTATCTCGAACACTGCTGCGGGAGCCATGTTCTTCCCCATCATGTTCCAGGCAGCCCAACAGTTAGGCTACGAACCCTTTCCGTTCCTCATTGCCCTGATGATTAGCGTAAGCAGCAGCTTCGCCACGCCCATCGGCTCGCCCACCCACATGCTCGTCTATGGTCCCGGCGGCTACCGCTTCAGCGACTTCATGCGCATCGGCCTGCCCATGAACATCATCATCCTTGCCGCCAACATCCTTATCGTCAACCTTGTCTATCCGCTGACACCATTGAACCCATAAGACGCCATCCCCACCCGGTCGCGAGGACCTGGACATAGGCACACGAGCTTTTGGCCAGAAGCTCGTGAGTCATCGGCCAAAACCTCGTGAGCTTCCGGCCAATACCTCGTGAGCTTCCGGCCAAAACCTCGTGAGCTTCCGGCCAAGACGAGGATGTGTCAAAACAATGAAAAAGTTTCCAAACCACGAATTGCACGAATTACACGAATTTATAATTAGCTGACAAACAGCAGTTGAATAATTCGTG
>CACWTR010000002.1 GCA_902763865.1 uncultured Bacteroidales bacterium
TGGAAACCCGTCCCTTGAGCAAGACCAAGAGATGGAGAGTAGTAGAAATCGTAGAAAGAGCTAAGTAATTATGATACAAGCAGAATCTAGATTAGTAGTAGCAGATAATAGCGGCGCAAAGGAAGCTATGTGCATCCGTGTCCTGGGTGGAACTCGCCGTCGCTATGCATCTGTTGGTGACGTGATTGTCGTGTCTGTGAAGAGTGCAATCCCCACCAGTGATGTTAAGAAGGGTGCAGTATCAAAGGCCTTGATTGTACGTACTAAGAAGGAAGTCCGTCGTGCTGACGGTTCCTACATTCGATTTGATGATAACGCCTGTGTTCTCCTGAACAATGCAGGCGAGTTGCGCGGTAGTCGTATTTTCGGTCCTGTTGCCCGCGAGTTGCGTGCAGCCAACATGAAGGTGGTTTCATTGGCACCCGAAGTTCTTTAATCAATTAATGATTTCAGTAATGAGTAAGTTACACGTAAAGAAAGGCGATACAGTTTACGTCAACTCTGGCAACTGCAAGGGTCAGACCGGTAAAGTGTTAAAGGTGCTCGTCAAGGAGCAGCGCGCCATCGTAGAGGGAATCAATATGGTCAGCAAAAGCCAGAAGCCCAGCGCCAAGTACCCTCAGGGAGGTATCATCAAGCAGGAAGCTCCCATTCAGGTTTCAAAGCTCAATCCCGTTGTGGACGGCAAGCCTGTCCGTTCCAATGGTAAGGCTAGGAATGTAACTATTAAATAATAGGAGATGTGAATAATGGCAAATACTGCAAGCCTTAAGAAAGAATATGCCGAGCGCATTGCTCCTGCACTGATGAAGCAGTTCAACTACTCTTCACCGATGCAGATTCCCGTATTGAAGAAGATTGTGATCAATCAGGGTCTGGGAATGGCTACAGCTGATAAGAAGATTATAGACGTTGCAATCAATGAGCTCACAGCTATCACCGGTCAGAAGGCCGTAGCTACAGTCTCCAAGAAGGACGTCGCTAACTTCAAGTTACGTAAGAGAATGCCTATCGGTGTTATGGTTACACTGCGCCGTGAGAGGATGTTCGAGTTCCTCGAGAAGCTCGTCCGCGTCGCCCTGCCCCGTATCCGTGACTTCAAGGGTATCGAGAGTAAGTTAGATGGCCGCGGAAACTACACCCTCGGCATCCAGGAGCAGATTATCTTCCCGGAAATCAACATCGATACAATCGACCGTATCCTTGGTATGAACATCACGTTCGTCACCACAGCAAAAACCGATGAGGAGGGTTACGCTCTGCTCAAGGAGTTCGGACTTCCCTTTAAGAACGCTAAAAACGACTAAACGATATGGCAAAAGAATCAATGAAGGCCCGCGAGGTCAAGAGAGCAAAGCTCGTGGCTAAGTATGCAGAGAAGCGTGCAGCATTGAAGAAGATTGTGAACAGCGGTGATCCTGTGGAGGCATTCGAGGCAGCACAGAAGCTGCAGGCTATCCCCCGCAACGCCAATCCTATCCGTCTTCACAACCGCTGCAAGCTCACAGGTCGTCCAAAGGGTTATATCCGTCTGTTCGGCCTTTCGCGTATTCAGTTCCGTGAGATGGCCTCAAGCGGACTCATCCCCGGCGTGAAGAAAGCGAGCTGGTAAGTATTATTTTAATATTGTCGGGAGAGTCCCGATTAATTAAATTCTAAATTATATGACAGATCCAATTGCAGACTATTTGACAAGATTGCGTAATGCAATTCAGGCCAAACACAGAGTTGTGGAAGTGCCTGCGTCAAACCTTAAGAAGGAGATTACGAAGATCCTCTTCGAGAAGGGCTACATCCTGAACTATAAGTTCGTGGACGACGGCCCTCAGGGTTCAATCAAGATTGCCTTGAAGTATGATACCGTCAACAAGGTGAATGCTATCAAGAAGCTAATCAGAATATCCAAGCCCGGTATGCGTAAATATACCGGTTACAAGGATATGCCGAGAGTTATCAACGGACTGGGTATCGCTATCCTTTCCACATCCAGAGGTGTCATGACGAACAAGGAGGCTGCCGACCTCAAGATTGGCGGCGAAGTCCTTTGCTACGTTTACTAATTGAAGGAGGAATAAATTATGTCAAGAATAGGTAAATTGCCCATAAGCATTCCTGCCGGAGTGACTGTAAACATCAGTGATGACAACAAAGTTACCGTGAAAGGCCCGAAGGGTGAAATGTCCCAGGTAGTTGATCCCTCTATCAAGGTCAACCTCGCCGACGGCCATGTAACATTCGAGATTGTAGAAGAAAACGACACTGTTGAGACAAAGCAGAAGCAGGCTTTCCATGGCCTCTATCGTGCTCTTATCAACAATATGGTTGTCGGTGTTTCTGAGGGTTACAAGAAGCAGCTTGAACTCGTAGGTGTAGGCTATCGCGTATCCAATCAAGGCAATCTTCTGGAGTTCGCGCTCGGCTACACACACCCCATCCTTCTTCAGCTCCCCTCTGAAATCAAGGTAGAGACAAAGTCTGAGAGAAACCAGAACCCTCTGATCATCCTTGAGTCCTGCGACAAGCAGCTCCTCGGTCAGGTATGTGCTAAGATTCGCTCTTTCCGTAAGCCCGAGCCTTACAAGGGCAAAGGTATTCTGTTCGTAGGCGAGCAGATCCGCAGAAAGTCCGGTAAGTCGGCTGGTGCCAAGTAACCTCTAAAACTGTAAGATTATGACAACAAAAGTAGAAAGACGAATCAAGATTAAGTACAGAGTTCGCAATAAGATTTCTGGTACAGCAGAGCGTCCCCGTATGTCTGTCTTCAGAAGCAACAAGCAGATATATGTTCAGATAATTAATGATATGACAGGAACCACACTGGTTAGCGCATCCTCTCTCGGCATGGAAGCATGCCCCAAGAAGGAGCAGGCCGCAAAGGTAGGCGCAGTGGCTGCCAAGAAGGCTCTCGAGGCCGGAATCACCACTGTCGTTTTTGACCGCAACGGTTACCTCTATCATGGCAGAGTGAAGGAAGTTGCTGATGCAGCACGTAACGGTGGACTTAAATTCTAATGAACTATGGCAAATAAAGTTAAGATAAGCAGCGAAATGGAGCTGAAGGACAGACTTGTAGCAATCAACCGCGTAACAAAGGTTACAAAGGGTGGTCGCACATTCACCTTCGCCGCTATTGTTGTTGTTGGTAACGAGAATGGTATCATTGGCTGGGGCCTGGGTAAGGCTGGTGAAGTCACCGCAGCCATCGCTAAGGGCGTGGAGTCGGCCAAGAAGAACCTTGTACGTGTTCCCGTCCTGAACGGTACAGTCCCCCATGAGGCTGCCGCAAAGTTCGGTGGTGCCAGAGTGCTCATCATGCCCGCCTCTACCGGTACTGGCGTTGTGGCCGGCGGTGCCATGCGTGCTGTCCTCGACAGCGTCGGCATCACCGACTGCCTGGCTAAGTCTAAGGGTTCTTCCAACCCCCACAACCTGGTCAAGGCAACCATCGCTGCCCTCTCGGAGATGCGCGATGCAAAGACCGTAGCCGCAAATCGTGGCGTCAGCATGGAAAAAGTATTTAGAGGATAAAGGAGGTAAAGTATGGCAACTATCAAAGTACAGCAAGTAAGGAGCCGCATTCACGCTCCCCGCACTCAGAAGGCCACTCTGGATACACTGGGCCTGAGAAAGCTGAATCAGGTTGTTGAGGTTGAAGACAATGCCTCTAACCGTGGTTTGATAAATGCAGTTCATCACTTGGTAAAGGTGATTGGCTGATAGTATTAAGAACAATTAATGTTGATTAGAATATGAAATTGAATAATTTGAAACCTGCTGCCGGTTCAACTCACAGTCGTAGAAGACTTGGTCGTGGTCCTGGTTCTGGCTTGGGTGGTACTTCTACTCGTGGACACAAGGGAGCCAAGGCGCGTTCCGGTTACAAGAAGAAAGTCGGTTTCGAGGGTGGTCAGATGCCTCTCCAGCGTCGTCTGCCTAAGTTCGGCTTCAAGAATATCAACCGTGTCGAGTATCAGGTGGTTAACCTCTCTACGATTCAGAAGCTTGCCGAGAAGACGAATCTCGAGAAGATTACCGTTGACGATATGGTTGTCGCAGGATTGGTTTCTGCCAAAGGACTGGTCAAGGTCCTCGGCAACGGAAAACTGACCGCAAAGGTCGAGGTTGTTGCCAATGCCTTCTCCAAGTCTGCAGAAGAAGCTATCCAGAACGTAGGTGGTACTGCAACTAAACTTTAATTCTGATGAAGAAGTTTATTGAAACATTAAAGAACATCTGGCATGTTGAGGACCTGCGCACCAGGATCCTCATCACGCTGGCCTTTGCTGCGATGTATCGGTTCGGGTCCTTCATAGTCCTGCCCGGTATCAATCCGGAGGCTCTGACAGCGCTGAGGGAACAGACTAATACGGGTCTGATGTCACTGCTGAACATGTTCTCCGGAGGTGCATTCTCCAATGCATCCATCTTCGCACTGGGTATCATGCCCTACATCTCTGCGTCCATCGTCATTCAGCTCTTTGCCTTCGTTGTGCCTTACTTCCAGAAGATGCAGCGCGAGGGCGAAAGCGGACGTCGTAAGATGAACCAATATACTCGTTGGCTGACCATGGCTATCCTGTTTGTTCAGGCTCCGTTCTATCTGGTCAACTTAAGGATGCAGGCACAGGGTGCGATTAATCCCAACATCGATCAGACATTGTTCTACATTGCCAGTACGGTTATCCTTGCTGCAGGTAGCATGTTCATCCTGTGGATTGGTGAGCGTATCACAGACAAGGGTATCGGCAATGGTGTATCCCTCATCATTATGCTGGGTATCATTGCCCGCCTGCCTCAGGCCTTCGGCCAGGAGCTGCTGTCCCGCGTGAATAATCTGGCAGGTGGCGGCTTGGTGATGTTCATACTGGAGTTCCTGCTCCTCTTCGCTGTTATCCTTGCAGCTATCATGCTCGTTCAGGGTGTCCGCAAAGTACCCGTACAGTATGCTAAGAGGATGGTTGCAGGTCAGCAGGTTGGTGGCGTCCGTCAGTACATTCCCCTCAAGGTGTTTGCTGCTAACGTGATGCCTATCATCTTTGCCCAGGCCATCATGTTCATCCCAATCACCCTGCTCGGACTCGTTGCCGACGGTCAGGCTGCATCTCCCGTACTCCTGGCTCTGTCAGACCACACCAGCTGGGCATACAACATTGTATTTGCGCTGCTGATTATTGCCTTCACATATTTCTATACTGCCATTACTTTGAACCCCGTTCAGATGGCAGAGGATATGAAGCGCAACAATGGTTTCATTCCCGGTGTTCGCCCCGGTAAGGAAACGGCAGAGTTCATAGATAGGATTATGGATCGCATTACGCTGCCCGGTTCTCTGTTCCTGGCTGCCATTGCCTGTATGCCTGCCTTCGCAGGATTGCTGAACGTTCAGCCTGAGTTCGCTCAGTTCTTCGGCGGTACGTCCCTGCTCATTCTTGTTGGCGTAGTACTTGATACTCTCCAGCAGATTGAAAGTCACCTGCTCATGAGGCACTATGACGGCTTGCTCAGCTCGGGCCGCATACATGGCCGTTCCGGTATATCTTCACGTTAGGAAAAAGTCATTGGCAAATGATATTCCTTAAGACGGAAGACGAGATAGAATTGATGAGGGCTGCCAACCGGCTCGTTGCCCAGACCCTGGCCGAAGTGGGGAGACATGTCAGGCCCGGTGTCACGACAAAAGAGCTGGATAAGGTAGCGGAAGAATACATACGCGACAACGGTGGTGTACCCACCTTCAAAGACTTCCCCAATCCTTGTGGGGGCTCACCGTTTCCCGCGTCAATCTGCACCTCGGTCAATGACGTTGTGGTGCATGGTGTCCCAAACGACACGCCGTTAGTGGACGGAGATATCGTGTCGGTTGACTGCGGAACACTTCTGGATGGTTTCAATGGCGATTCCTGCTACACATTCCGTGTGGGGGAAGTGACAGAGGAAGTCGCTCAGTTGTTAGATGTCACCAAGAAAGCTCTCTATGAGGGCATCGCCAGTGCCCAACAGGGCCGTCGCATCGGCGACATCGGCTACGCAGTACAGACGCTTTGCGAGTCTCATGGGTACGGAGTCGTCCGCGAATTCGTAGGTCATGGCATAGGACGCAAAATGCATGAAGACCCTCAGGTTCCCAACTATGGGAAGAAGGGCAACGGCCCGATGATAAAGAGTGGTCTCTGCATTGCCATTGAACCCATGATATCAATGGGCAGTCCTAAAATCTACATGATGGATGACAACTGGACCATCAAGACACGCGACGGGAAACCTGCAGCTCACTTCGAGCATACCATTGCAATACACAAGGGTAAAGTTGAGATTCTCTCTTCCTTCGAAGATATAGAAAAGGCAAATTAAAATAGAATATGGCAAAACAGGCTGTTATAGAACAAGACGGTGTGATTGTAGAGTCGCTTTCCAATGCGATGTTCCGCGTCGAGCTTGAGATAGGTCAGAAGATCATCTGCAACATCTCCGGCAAGATGAGGATGCATTACATCAAGATACTACCTGGCGACAAGGTCAAGGTCGAAATGAGTCCGTATGACCTGACAAAGGGACGTATCGTATTCAGATATAAATAAAAACATCAATATGAAAACAAGAGCTTCTTTGAAAAAACGTACCCCTGACTGCAAGATAGTTCGTCGTAAGGGCCGTTTGTATGTTATTAACAAGAAAAACCCCAAGTACAAGATGCGTCAGGGTTAGTCATTATTGCAAAATAAGAAAAGAATAGTATATGGCAATTAGAATTGTTGGTGTAGATTTACCTCAGAACAAACGAGGTGAAATCGCGTTGACCTATATATTCGGTATAGGTCGCAGTAGCTCTGCCAAGATCCTTGAAAAGGCTGGCGTGGATAAAGACAAGAAGGTTACGGACTGGACCGACGACGAGGCAGGCAAGATTCGTGAGATTATTGCTGCCGAGTACAAGGTCGAGGGTGACCTCCGCTCTGAGATTACGATGAACATCAAGCGTCTGATGGATATCGGCTGCTATCGTGGAATTCGTCACCGTAATGGTCTTCCTGTGCGCGGTCAGAGCACGAAGAACAATGCCCGTACGCGCAAGGGTAAGAAGAAGACTGTTGCAAACAAGAAAAAGGCTACTAAATAATAATTGACGATATGGCAAAGAAAACAGTTGCTACAAAGAAGAGAGTGGTGAAGGTTGACGCAATGGGTCAGCTCCACGTGCACAGCTCGTTCAATAATATCATTGTCTCTCTGGCAAACAGCGAGGGTCAGGTGATTTCTTGGTCTTCAGCCGGTAAGATGGGTTTCCGCGGCTCGAAGAAGAACACTCCCTATGCTGCTCAGATGGCTGCTCAGGATTGTGCAAAGACAGCATTCGACTTGGGTCTGCGCAAGGTGAAGGCATACGTTAAAGGTCCCGGCAATGGCCGCGAGTCCGCCATCCGCACCGTGCATGGTGCTGGCATCGAGGTCACCGAGATTGTCGATGTTACTCCGCTTCCTCACAACGGATGTCGTCCTCCGAAGCGTCGCCGCGTATAACACACATGACTTGTGAGGCTTATAAGTGATTTATAAGACCTGTAATTAAAAACAACAGAAAATTATATTATAGATTATGGCAAGATATACAGGACCTAAGTCAAGGATTGACCGTCGTTTCGGCGAGGCTATCCTGGGTAATCCCAAAGTACAGGCTAAGCGTAACTTCCCCCCAGGCCAGCATGGTAACAATCGTCGTCGTAAGACTTCCGAGTACGGCATCATGCTGGCAGAGAAGCAGAAGGCCAAATATACCTACGGAGTGCTGGAGAAGCAGTTCCGCAATATGTTCGAGAAGGCTGCCCGCACCAGCGGCATCACCGGTGAGATTCTTCTTCAGAATCTCGAGAGTCGTCTTGACAACATTGTTTACCGTCTGGGCATAGCTCCCACTCGTCGTGCTGCCCGCCAGCTGGTTAACCACAAGCACATCGTGGTTGACGGCAAGGTTGTAGGTATTCCTTCCTACAGCGTCAAGCCCGGCCAGATAGTAGGTGTGCGCGAGCGCAGCAAGAGCCTTGAGGTAGTGGAGAATGCCCTGGCAGGCTTCAACCATTCCAAGTATCCTTGGATAGAGTGGGACGAGAGCCAGAAGGCAGGCAAGTATCTCCACAAGCCCGACCGCGCTGACATACCCGAGACCATTAAGGAACAATTGATTGTTGAGTTGTACTCTAAATAAAATATAAGAATGGCGATATTAGCATTTCAAAAACCCGATAAGGTTATAATGTTGGAGGCGGATGACAAGCATGGAAAGTTCGAATTCCGTCCCTTGGAAGGTGGTTTCGGTACTACCATTGGTAATGCTTTGCGCCGCATCCTTCTCTCTTCGCTCGATGGCTTTGCCATCAACACGGTATCCATCTCCGGTGTTGAACACGAGTTTGCCACCGTGCCCGGAGTTAAGGAAGATGTCACCAACATTATATTGAACCTTAAGCAGGTAAGATTCAAACAGGTCGTAGAAGACTTCGAAACGGAGAAGGTCACCATCACGGTCGAGAACGCCACAGAACTCAAGGCCGGTGACTTCAACAAGCAGCTTGTCGGTTTCGAGGTGTTGAACCCCGAACTGGTTATATGCCATTTAGATGCCAAGGCATCCATGCGCATGGAAATCAGTATCAACAAGGGGAGAGGCTACGTTCCCGCCGACGAGAACCGTTCCTTCTGCACCGATGTGAATGTTATCCCCATCGATTCAATCTACACCCCTATCAGGAATGTCAAGTATGCCGTAGAGAACTTCCGCGTGGAGCAGAAGACCGACTACGAGAAGCTTGTGCTTGACATTACCACTGATGGTTCCATTCACCCGAAGGACGCGCTCAAGGAAGCTGCCCGCATCCTCATCCATCACTTCATGCTGTTCTCCGACGAGAAGATTACTCTCGAGAACAATGACATCGATGTGAACGAGGAGTTCGACGAGGAGGTTCTGCACATGCGTCAGCTCCTGAAGACCAAGCTGGTTGATATGGACTTGTCCGTACGCGCATTGAATTGCCTCAAGGCAGCCGACGTGGAGACACTTGGCGACCTTGTGCAGTACAACAAGACCGACCTGCTCAAGTTTAGGAACTTCGGCAAGAAATCGCTCACGGAGCTTGATGATTTGCTCGAGAGTCTGAATCTGTCGTTTGGAACTGATATTTCTAAGTATAAATTAGATAAAGAATAAAGAAAATGAGACATAATAAGAAATTCAACCATCTGGGTCGTACTGCATCCCACAGGGCCGCTATGTTGAGCAACATGGCCATCTCCCTGATCATGCACAAAAGAATCACTACGACCCTGGCCAAGGCAAAAGCCCTGAAGAAGTACGTAGAGCCCCTCATCACCAAGTCGAAGGAGGACACTACCAACTCTCGTCGCGTCGTCTTCAGCTACCTGCAGGACAAGCACGCAATCACGGAACTGTTCACCACCATTTCGAAGGCCGTTGCAGACCGTCCCGGTGGCTACACCCGCATCATCAAGACCGGTTTCCGTGCCAGCGACGCTGCCCCCATGTGCTTTATCGAGCTCGTTGATTTCGACGAGAACATGGCTAAGACAGCTAAGAAGGCAAAGCGCACACGTCGCTCTTCGAAGAAGGCATCTGCTCCTGCAGAGGCAGCCGAGGCTCCTGCCACAGAAGCCGCAGAGAATGCAGCTGCTGAGGAAACAAAAGCCGAATAATTCTAAATTGCAATAATGAAAAGCCGCTTCGTCCGTGAAGGATGGAGCGGCTTTTTTTGTTTCCGTAACCTGCATGCCCGGACTTTTGTTCCCGGTTCGCAGGTTCACGGGGGACTTGCTTGCGGCGTCGTGGGGGGCCTTAGAGGGGATAGTCCTCGAAGGCGTAGAGGACGGTGGAGAGGTAGCGCTCGCCGGTGTCGGGCAGGAGGGCGACGACTTTCTTGCCTTTGTTTTCTGGACGTTTTGCCACCTGGATGGCGGCATAGAGTGCTGCGCCGGCGCTGATGCCGACGAGCAGGCCCTCCTGCTGTGCCACTTCGCGGCCCGTGCGGATGGCGTCGTCGTTCTCTACGTCGAACACTTCGTCGATGACGCTTGCGTCGTAGGTCTTGGGCACGAATCCGGCTCCGATGCCCTGTATCTTGTGTGGGCCGCTCTGCCCGCCGTTCAATACGGGCGAGGACTTGGGCTCTACGGCGATGATTTTCACGCCCGGGTTCTGCTCTTTCAGGTACTTGCCTGTTCCTGAGATGGTGCCGCCGGTGCCTACACCGCCTACGAAGATATCGACCTGTCCGTCGGTGTCGCGCCATATCTCGGGTCCGGTGGTGGCGTAGTGCTTGGCGGGGTTGGCTTTGTTCTCGAACTGCTGCAGGATGACGCTGCCGGGTATTTCATCGCGCAGTGCTTCTGCGGCGCGTATGGCTCCGGGCATTCCGTCCTTGCCGGAGGTGAGGCGCACTTCTGCTCCGTAGGCTTTCACCAGGTTGCGACGTTCCACGCTCATCGTCTCGGGCATGGTCAGGATGAGGTGGTAGCCTTTGACGGCAGAGACGAGTGCCAGTCCTACGCCTGTATTGCCGCTGGTGGGTTCGATGATGGTGGCTCCGGGCCGGAGGATGCCTTTTTGTTCGGCATCCTCAATCATGGCGAGTGCGATGCGGTCCTTGACGCTTCCGCCGGGGTTGAAGAACTCTACCTTGGCAATGACGGGGGTCTCCAGGCCCTTTGCCTTGGAATACTTGTTGAGCTCAAGGAGTGGGGTGTTGCCGACGAGCTCTGTCAGCTGTTTTGCAATTTTGCTCATATTGTTCTGATTTTGCTTTTTGTGTATTGCAGTGCAAAGTTACGAAAATTAATTGAATCATACGCGCTCGAGCGCCTGTTTTAGGTCGTCGATGATGTCGTCGATGTGTTCTGTGCCTATGGAGAGGCGTACGGTAGAGGGTGTGATGTGCTGTTCGGCGAGTTCCTGCGGCGAGAGCTGCGAGTGGGTTGTCGTGTAGGGATGGATGACGAGGCTCTTCACGTCGGCCACGTTTGCCAGGAGGGAGAATATCTGCAGCGAGTCGATGAATCGCCAGGCTTCTTCCTGTCCGCCCTTAATCTCGAAGGTGAAGATGCTGCTGCCGCCTTGGGGGAAGTACTTCTGGTAGAGTTTGTGGTCTGGATGGCTCTCGAGTGCCGGGTGATGTACGGCTGCCACCTTGGGGTGGTTCTTCAGGAAATCCACAACTTTCAGTGCATTCTCCACGTGGCGCTCTACGCGCAGGCTCAGTGTCTCCACTCCCTGCAGCAGGATGAAGGCGTTGAAGGGTGAGATGGTTGCGCCGGTGTCGCGCAGGATGACGGCACGGATGCGTGTGACGAAGGCTGCGGCGCCTACGGCGTCGGCAAAGACGATGCCGTGGTAGGAGGGGTCGGGCTTGGCGAGGGTAGGGAAGCGGTCCGGGCGGGCTTTCCAGTCGAACTTGCCGCCATCGACGATGATGCCGCCCAGTGAGCTGCCGTGTCCGCCCAGGAACTTCGTGGCGGAGTGCACCACGATGTCTGCTCCGTGCTCGAGGGGACGGATGAGGTAGGGCGTGCCGAAGGTGTTATCGACGATGAAGGGGATGCCGTGTCTGTGGGCTACGGCTGCTACGCCCTCCAGGTCGAGCACGTCGGAGTTGGGGTTGCCGAAGGTCTCGGCGTAGATGACCTTGGTGTTGGGCCTGATGGCAGCTTCGAGCGCTGCGAGGTCGTTCACGTTGACGATGGTGTTGTCGATGCCCTGAGTGGCGAGCGTATGGGTGATGAGGTTGTAGGAGCCGCCGTAGAGGTTGTCGGCAGCCACGATGTGGTCTCCTGCCTGTGCTATGTTCTGCAGGGCATACGTGATGGCGGCGGCACCCGAGGCGACTGCCAGGCCGGCCACGCCGCCTTCGAGGGCTGCCACGCGGTCCTCCAGCACGCCTTGCGTGGAGTTGGTCAGACGTCCGTAGATGTTGCCGGCGTCGCGCAGTCCGAAGCGGTCGGCGGCGTGCTGCGAGTTGTGGAACACGTACGACGTGGTCTGATAGATGGGCACGGCGCGTGCGTCTGTTGCGGGGTCGGCCTGTTCCTGACCTACGTGGAGTTGGAGGGTCTCAAAGCGGTAGTTCTTCTTTGTGCTCATAGTCTTTTCCTTTCTTTTATTATTTAATGGTTTATTCAGGTTTCGAATGTTGTCTTTTGGGGAAGTTAATGGAGTTAATGAAGTTAGCTCGCTGCGCTCGCTTTGGGGAAGTTAAGGGACAATAGCTTTCTCGGCGAATTTCATGGCGGAAAAGCATTCCACATCCAGATGGTATTGTCCCTTAACTTCTATAACTTCCCTTAACTTCTTTAACTTCCCACGTATGAAATGGTTTATCTCTGTCTTGTAAAAGTTGCATCGTCACGTTATAAAACTATTTTCATGGTTTGAAAATCAATTTTCACGTCATGAAAATATATTTTCACGCTTTGAAAATTAATTTTCACGTCGTGAAAATAGTTTTCCTTCCTGTCCCTTCGGGTTTGTTCTCTTGTTCTTTCAGTTTTTCCATTGTCTTGCTGCAAGGTTGGCACCATGCATTGGTTCGTTTAAGTTTTCTGCTGCAAAGGTACGACAATTAGGAAATATCCTCCAAATTTCTTGTTTATTTCGGAAAATATCACTAATTTTGCGTCGTCAGAAGAATATCTATCCAATCGGAGCTTCGTGAAGAGGCTCCGACAGAATAACATTCCAAATTATGGCAGAAACACTGGACGAAACCGACCGGCAGATACTGAAAACGCTGCAGAAAAACGCCAAATTGACCACCAAAGAGCTTGCCGATGCCGTGAATTTGACGCCCACTCCGGTCTTTGAAAGGCAGAAGCGCCTGGAACGCCGCGGCTATATCCGCAAGTACGTGGCGGTCCTCGACCCCGAGCGGCTCGGGCTGGGGCTGCTCGTCTTCTGCAAGGTGAAGCTCAAGCAAATCAACCACGAGATAGCCGACAGCTTCGTCAGGCAGATTCAGCACCTGCCCGAAGTGGCGGAGTGCTACAACACGAGCGGTGCATACGACTATTTGTTAAAGGTACGCGCGCGCGACATGAAGCACTATCAGGAGTTTATTCTCCACAAGCTGGGCGAGATCGAGAACCTTGCCTCCATAGAGAGCACCTTCGTCATGAGCGTAGTCAAGCAGGACAGCGGCATCGCCTTCTGACCGCTTTTTCCGTGCCACGCGATTAAACCTTTTGCCTTGCCGGGCGTCATAATTAGTGGTATGGGAAGGATTGTCCGCTACATCGTCCTGTTGTTGCTCCTGATGGCTACGGCCTTCATGATGAGCGCACAGGCACAGAGACCGCAGACGGCGCTGCTCAACATCCGCGGCACCGTCTTCGAGAACCAGTCGCTGCAGCCGATGGAAGGTGCTGCCGTGAAGCTGCTGGGCGAGCGCGACTCGATGATAGCCGGCGTCACGACGAAGCAGAACGGCCAGTTCCTGCTGCCCGGCATCCCCGCTGCCACCTACACGCTGCAGGTGTCCTTCATGGGCTTCAAGACGCAGAAGTTCAAGCTGACGCTGCCGCAGAAGTCGGGTAATTTCAAGGTGGCCGACGTCATGATGCGCGAGGATGCCACGGTGATGGCCGAAGCCGTCGTCGAAGGCAAACTGCCGGAAATGACCGTCGTAGATGACACGGTGGCCTACAACGCCGATGCCTTCAAGCTGCCCGAAGGGTCGATGGTGGAGGACCTCATCAAGAAGCTGCCCGGCATCGTGCAGGACGAGAACGGAGGCTTCACCTTCAACGGCAAGAGCATCAGCCAGATTCTGGTCGATGGCAAGGAGTTCTTCGGAGGCAACCGCAACATGGTGCTGCAGAACCTGCCCGCTGAAATCGTCGATAAGGTGAAGGCCTACGACCGCAAGAGCGACATGGCACGCATCACCGGCATTGATGACGGCAACGAAAGGACAGTGCTCGACCTCGCCATCAAGAAAGACAAGAAGAAAGGCTTCTTCGGCAATGCCGACGGCTCGTACGGCACCCGCGACCGCTACAACGGACGTCTGAACGCCAACACGTTCCGCGGGGACCAGAAGTTCAGCGTCGTGGGCAATGCCAACAACACGCAGGGCAACGGCCTGACGGACCGCCAGACCATAGGCGCCACAATGAATTGGGAGAAGCGCAACGAGAAGGCCGACGGCACCACAAGCGAGCTGGAACTGAACGGCAGCGCCAGCGGCAACTTCCAGCAAAGCAGCAGCGCCTCGCAGTCCAACACCCAGAACTTCGAGCTCAGGAACTCGGCCTATTCGGCCAGCAAAAACTACAACAGCAACCGTTCCGGCAGTTTCGACTTCCAGTACAAAGTGGAATGGAAGCCCGACTCGACGTGGAACATCCTCTTCCGCCCCGAATTCAGCTACGGCAAGAACAGCGGCTCCGGCGGCAACGAGTCGGCCACCTGGAACGACGACCCCTTCCAGTTCTCCGCCACACCCCTGGACGACTACCGCCGACTGGCCAGCAGCATCGGCGTGAACCATCGCGTGAGCGCCAACTCGAGCCGCTCGCGCGACATCAACGCATCCGCCTCCCTGCAGGTCAACAAACGGCTCGGGAAGCCCGGACGCAACGTCACCCTCAACCTGGGCGGCGGCTACGGCGACTCCGACAACAGCAGCAACAACTACTCGCAGACCGACTACTACCTCATCCAGGCACTCAACGGCGGCGACTCCATCTACCATAAGGCACAGTTCAACCAGGGGGACCAGTACAACTACAACTTCAGTGCCCGCGTCAGCTACAGCGAGCCCATCGCCTACCAGACCTTCCTGCAGCTGACCTACAACTACCGATACTCCTTCCGCGACAACAACCGCGACGTCCGCTCCATCTTCGACCCCTACAACGACATGCTGGGCGTCAGTGCCGACAACTACGACCAGTTCCGCGACAGCCCCTACGCCCTCCCCGACAGGCAGCAGTGCAGCTATACCCGCAACATCGGGCAGAACCACGACGTCCGCCTCCAGCTGCGCATGAACAAGACGCGCTACAGGCTGACCGTCGGAGCCAACGTGCAGCCGCAAGTCAGCAGGGTCGATTACCAGAAGGGGCGCATCGACACGCTCCTGCGCCGCACCGTCGTCAACGCATCCCCCGTCGTCAACTTCCAGTACAAGTTCAGCCGCCAGGAGCAGCTCGAGTTCCGCTACAATGCCGACACGGGATGGCCCAACATCACCGACATGATTCCCGACACGCTCTCCGACGCCAACCCCCTCAACATCCGCATAGGCAACGCCGGACTCAAACCCAGCTTCACACAGCACATCAGCTTCGACTACCGCAAGTCCATCCCTGACCTGCAGCGCACAATGGCCGTCAACCTGCAGTTCCACACGACACGCAACGGCACAACCAACCGCACCGAGTACAACGAAGTGACGGGTGGGCGCATCACCATGCCCGTCAACGTCAACGGCAACTGGAACGCCTCCACCTCCTTCAACTTCAATACGGCACTCGACCGGAACAAGCACTGGCACATCAACACAAACACCCGGGCCAGCTTCTCCAACGCAGTCGGCTACCTCTACAGGAGCAAGGACAAGATGACGGTAGAGAACCAAACGCGCAGCGGCAACTTTAGCCAATGGGCACGCCTCACGTTCCGGAAGGACTGGGAAAGCGGCTGGCAGGTCGAGGCAAACGTCAACGGCTACTTCCGGTATAACCTCAACCGGAGTACAAACGCCACAGCCTCGAACCTCGACAACTACAACTTCAACTACGGCGGAAGCTTTGTCATCACCACTCCCTGGGGTATGACCATCAGCAGCGACATCAGCCAGCAGAGCAGAAGAGGGTATTCCGATGAGGCCATGAACACCAACCACCTCATCTGGAACGGCAGCATCAGCCAGCGCTTCTTGCCTCGCAGACAGCTGACCATCAGCTTGCGGGCCGTGGATATTCTCGACGAGCGCGACGACGTGAACCGCAGCATCAGCGCCACAAGCCGCACCGACACGCGGAACGAGATGGTTCGCAGCTACGTCCTCCTCTCAGCCAACTGGCACTTCGGACGCTTCGGCGGACGCGGACAGAGAGGTGGCAATCGCGGCGGAGATGACGGAGACCGCGGCGGCGAAAGCCGAGGCTCCCGTGGCGGAGACGGGCCCCGCGGCGGCTTCGGAGGCGGTGGCTTCGGCGGCGGCAGAGGGCATTGACAGTCCCGAATCGGCAGATTGCGCCGTTGGTCGCCTTGGCTTCAGCCCGTAGCAGCAAGGGCAGGACAGGTCTTACTGCTCAACGACCATGCGGATGATGACGACGTCGGAAAGTGGACGGTCGTTCTTGTCCGTCTCAACCTCTTGTATCTTCTTGACCACTTTCATGCCCTCGATGACTTCGCCAAAGACGGTGTAGGTGCCGTCGAGGTGAGGTGTGCCTCCGCGCATGACATAGTCATCGACCATGTAGGGCGTAAGCTCCACGCCTCTCTCTTCGAGGATGGGCCGTACTTTTCGTATGTCGGCGGGAGCCTGCTTCTTTCCATAGACGATGTAGAACTGGCAGCCGCTGCTCCTCATTTCCGGATTGACATCGTCGGGCTCGCGTGCCGCAGCCAGTGCTCCCCGCCAGTGATACCAGTAGGGCAGGCAGATTTCGGCAGGAATCGTGTAGCCTATGTCGCCTTCGCCCAGCAGCTTGCCGGGTTCGGCTCCGCGGCTGTCGGGGTCGCCGCCCTGTATCATGAAGTCCTTGATGCAGCGATGGAAGAGTGTGCCGTCGTAGAATCCCTGTCGTGCAAGCTTGAGGAAGTTCTTGCTGTGCAGGGGAGTGTCGTCGGAGAGGGCGACACGGATTTTGCCCATGTTCGTTTCGATGCGGACGACGTGACGTTTCTCCTTGGGCTTGGCTTCGGCAGAGAGGATGCCAAGGCTGAGGAGGACGGTGACGATGAGGAACAGGTGATTATGTTTCATAGCGTTTGATGATATTTGCAACTTCTTTGCCACATAGGTTTATGTTATAGTATTGTTCCGCCAGTCTGCGGCCACGTCTGCCCATCGCCTCGGCTTCTTCGGGGTGTGCGGCTATGTGGCGGAGCCTGTCCTTCCAGCCCTCCACGTCGCCCGGTTCAAGCCAGAAGCCGCAGCCCTCTGCCTCGATGTCCATCGGCATCTGCGGGTTGCGCGTGCACAGGATGGGCAGTCCCAGGGCCAAGGCTTCGACTACGGTGGTCAGCCCTACGGTGTAGTTGCTCTTCTGGCAGCAGATGCAGACGCAGCGGCTTCGTGCCACCAGCTGCGCTATCTCGTGGGGGATGGGGCGGTCGCCGTAGTGGAGGTCGATGTTGGGACCGATGAGTCGGAGTCCTTCGAAGTAGGCTTGCCGCCGCTTCTCGGCGAAGAGCGTCAGGGACAGTCCCGTCTCGTGGAACGCTTGGAGCAGTGTTTCATAGTCGCGCAGCTCTTTGCCGGTGGAGATGAAGGGGCAGGGGGCAGGGGGCAAGGGGCATGAGGATTGCTGAGGGGAATTGTGTTCTCTTGTCCCTTGCTCCTTGCTTCTTGTTTGCTCCTTCATTCTGTCGTAGTACTCCAGGTCGGCTCCCCAGTGCACCATGCTCATGCGCCGCGGGTCGGCCTTCTTGGAGAGAAGGCTGTCCTGCATGAGTTTCCGGGAGAAGAAGATCATGTGGTCCATGCCCCGGTAGAAGCAGCGTGCCAGTGCCTCGCGCAGAGGATTGCGGGCGCGGACGATGGGCTGGTGGTGCCATACGACGATGGGGTGGCGGTAGAGCTTCATGGCCCGCAGCAGGATGATAGGCTCGATGCCGTAGGTGTGGGTGGCGTAGAGGACGTCGTAGTGCTTGCGGCAGGTGAGGATTTTCCATGTGGCTCGGAGCATGTCGCGCAGCCGTCGGTAGGTATGCTTCTGGTGGTGCCAAACGACGTCGATACCGCTGTCGGCCAGTTGCAGAGCCCCGTAGAGGAAATGCGAGGGAAAGGTCCCTTGCCTCCATTCCCTGACGATGCGCTCCGTGTCCTGCGTATGATAGAAATAGACGGTCATCTGTGCCTGTTAAATATATAATGTATGGTTTCGCGCATGATTTTTGCGCCGCTCACCCACATGATGCCGGCGTAGAGCACCGAGGCGATGAGGATGCGGCTCAGGAGCAACAGCCACAGGCTTCCGATGCCTCGGGTGAGCCACCATGTAGCTCCGAGCACAAGGAGGGTGAAGCCGAGGAACGGCATCGTGTCCTTCAGGGCTTCCGCGAAGGTGAGGCCCGTCAGTCGCCGTGCCCACCACTGCCAAATCAGTAGCCAGGCTATGTTGAGCGTGACGAAGTAGATGACCATCGGCAGCAGTCCATAAGGGTAGAGCAGCAGCAGTCCGGCCCAGACGGCCAGGCACTGTGCAATGGTGCACCCCATGTTGATGCCGCTTCGGCCCCGGCTGATGGTCAGGTTGCTGTAGAGGGTCGTGATGGGGACGAAGGCTCCGTGGATGCAGAGCAGGGAGAGCAGCATACCGCTCTCGCGCCACTTCTCGCCTCCGGCCAGCAGGATGAACTCCTGCGCCACCAGCCCCAGGCCGAGCATGGCGGGGAAGCTGACGAAGCTGACGAAGCGCAGCATCTTGCGGAAGACCTGGCGGTAGCGTCCCGTCTCGTCTGCCACCTGAGCCAGTGTGGGCTGTGCCACGCCCGTCACCATCGAGTTTATCGTGCCGGAGGCCATGTCGCTCCATTTGCGTGCCGTGGAATAGACGCCGGCGGTGTGGTCGCCGAAGAACTTGCCCAGCAGGACGGAGAAGGCGTGCAGGTTGCAGATGTTCACAATGTTGGTGAGCATCAGCTTGCTGCTGAAGCCGAACATCTTCCATGCGGGGGCAAGGGTCCGCGGTGCTGTCGGCCTCCACGGAGAGAAGTGCCAGGCCGCCAGTTGCGTGACGAGGACGAAGCAGACGGCCTGCGCCACGATGGCCCAATGGGCAAAGCCCTGCACGGCCATCGTCACGCCGACAATGCCGGAGACGAACATGGCGGAGAGCGAGCAGATGCTTGTCTGCCGCACCATCAGGTGGCCGAAGAGGTAGGCGCGCTGCACCGTGCCGAGTCCGGAGAGCAGGAAGCCGAGGAAGAGCACCCGCGCAAGCGGCGTCAGGTCGCTGTCCCCGTAGAAGTCGGCAATCAGGGGCGCACAGAACCAGAGGACGGCGTAGAGCGTAAGGCTGACCAGGATGTTGAACCAGAAGACGGAGTTGTACTCCTCGTGGGTCGGCTCTTTCCTGTTGCAGAGGGCTGCAATGAAGCCGCTCTCCTGCAAGGCACTGGCCAGGGCTGCAAAGATGTTCAGCATCGCCACCTTGCCCTGGTCCGCCGGCGTCAGGTAACGCAGCAGGACCAGCCCGAACACGGCGCCCATCAGCTGCATAAGGCCGTTGGACATTCCGCCCCAGAGTATGCCTTTCGCTGTCCTTTCTTTCAGAGAATTCTCTTCCATTGCCCTGCAAAAGTCACGAAAGAACGAGAGAAGGGCCAATTACATTTGAGCTTTTCCGGGTACAAGTAACTTCGGCAGAGCCAAAGAAACGGAAGAAGCTGAAACTGTCCGCCGCAGTCATTCGTTTCGCAGATGCTCTTTGCTACAGAATCTGATGATACAGGTCGATGATGTCCTGTTTGCTGACGGGACGCGGATTGCCTGGTGTGCAGACATCGTTGATGGCTTGCTCGGCCAGCGCCTCTATGTCCTTCTCGGCAATACCGAGGTCGCTGAGCCGTTTGTTGGTGCCGACCATTGCACTCAGCTCTTCGATGGCCTTGCATGCGGCTTCGGCAGCCTCGTCGGTGGTCATCGTGGGCTGATAGACGCCACAGGCCTTGGCTATCTCCACATATTTCTGCTTGGCGGCTGGCATGTTGAAGCGCATCACGGTGGGCAGCAGCATGGCACAGGCCACGCCATGGGGCACGTCGAAGAGGGCACTCAGCGGATGCGCCATACCATGATCCACGCCCAGACCTACATTCGAGAAGGCCATGCCGGCCACGTACTGGGCCACAGCCATTCCGTCGCGCCCCACAGGGTTCGTGGGCTCATTGACAGCCACGGGCAGGTACTTGTGTATCATCTCGATGGCCTTCACCTCGAACATGTCGCTCAGCTCCCAGGCAGCCTTCGTGATGAGTCCCTCGATGGCATGTGTCATGGCATCCATGCCGGTGGCTGCCGTGAGGCTCTTGGGCAGAGAATACATCAGTTCGGCATCGATAATGGCCACGCAGGGGATGTCGTTCGGATCGACGCAGACCATCTTAGCCTGGCGCGACTCATCGATGATGACGTAGTTGATGGTCGTCTCGGCTGCTGTGCCGGCTGTGGTGGGCAGGGCGATGATGGGCAGCGACTTCTTCTTCGTGTCTGCCACGCCCTCCAGCGAGACGATGTCGTCGAACTCGGGGTTGTTCACCACGATGCCGATGCCCTTGGCCGTGTCCATCGACGAGCCGCCGCCGATAGCCACGATGAAGTCGGCCTGTGCGCGCTTGCAGGCCTCGATGCCGTTCTTCACGTTGGTCACGGTGGGATTGGGCTTCACATCGTCGAATATCTCGTAGGCGATACCGGCCTCATCCATCACATCGAGCACCTTCCGGGCCACGCCAAACTGCATCAGACCTTTGTCTGTGACTACGAGGGCCTTGCGGAATCCGAATCTTTTCACTACTCCAGGCAGCTCCTTCCGGGCGCCAGGACCGAAGTACGATACTTCGTTAAGAATAAATCTGTTTACCATAGTTTTAGATGTTTTCGGGTGTAAAGTTACGAAAAAAACACCAATCCCCAAAATTTTTCAGTTTAATTCGTGGCTTTTTGAGAGCAAGTGCGGTGCTTTCAATAATTTTGCCACTTCTGCATCGAGCAGAGGCTGTTCCGACCTGGCCAGGAGAACGAACCCTTCCACAAGAGGATGTGTCAAAACAATGAAGAAGTTTCCAAACCACGAATTGCACGAATTACACGAATTTATAATTAGCTGGCAAACAGCAGTTGAATAATTCGTGTAATTCGTGCAATTCGTGGTTAAAGCAAAAAAGGGGGCTGTGCCATTCGTTCTGACACAGCCCCCTGAAATGCGGTTCATCATCTCACGACACGTCAAAACGGGTTGTTTCGCATGTGAAACAATTTGTTTCCTCTGTGGAAACAAAAAGTTTCGTGAAGGAAACATTAATCGATACCACTTGGAGTTTAATGACTTAATGCGTTCAATGCACAATTATACCCTGGGGACTGCCTGATTTACGCAGGTACGCGATAATCAGTCAATGAATAAATAATTCTAACTTGTGCCTTGATTTTTCACATGTCTTTTGTAACTTTGCACCAAATTAACGAATTTTGCTATGGCAAAGAACCGCCTGCGCCTGAGCGAAGCGAAGAACCTTATCAACAAATATGTTTGGCTGGTGGACACCATCTATAGGGCCCGACGAATCACCTTCGAGGAAATCAACCAGAAGTGGCTCGACCAGGAGATGGACACGAAGCCCATACCCATCCGCACCTTCCACAAATGGAAGATTGCGGCCGAGGACATGTTCAACCTCGTCATCGAGTGTGAGCGCAAAGGCGGCTACCATTATTATATAGATAATGTGGAGGAAGTCAGGCGCGGAGGGCTTCGCAGCTGGCTGCTCAAGACCATCTCCGTCAGCAACCTGCTGCTGGACAGCCAGTCCATCAAGGACCGCATCCTCCTCGAGGATGTTCCTTCAGGGCAGGACGATTTGGCGCTCATCCTCGAAGCGATGAAGACGAACACCCAGCTTCGCATCACCTACCAAAGCTATTGGCGCGAAGAGAGTTACACATTCAACGTCCATCCCTATTGCGTGAAGCTCTTCAAGCAACGCTGGTATCTGGTTGCACTCAGCCCGCACCTCAACCGCATCATGATTTATGCCCTCGACCGCATCTTCGACATCGCCAAGCTCGACGGCGTGACCTTCACGATGCCCGACGACTTCTACCCCGAGGACTTCTTCTACAACTACTACGGCATCATCGCCGGCACCAAGCGTAAGCCTGAAAAGGTCAGACTGAAGGTTTCCGCAAGCCAAGCAAACTACCTCCGCTCCCTGCCGCTCCACGACACCCAAGAGGAAACGGAAAGGAACGAAGCTTTCAGCATCTTCACCCTTCGCATCTGTCCCGAATTCGACTTCTATCAGGAGATTCTGTCGAATGGCGAAGATGTCGAAGTGCTCGAACCAATCTGGCTCCGTAAGGAGATAGCAGGAATGATAAACAGAATGTGGAACAAATATAACAAGTAAAAATTTCATTTATGTACATGACAATCAGCGACGTAACCCTAAAATATCTTTGTCAAAAGTATCGCCATGACATTGGATTGGGTACAAACAAATTCCTTCCTGGTATAAAAATCCGCTATGTAGCAGCAAACAAACATTTCGGCTATGCCTATTTCGGAGATTTTTTCTTCTTTGGCGATGACTTTTATGTTTGGGAGAAAGACGACAAATATGCAGCAGACCATAATCAGGACATCGTTGAGGAAGTATTTGGCGATGAATGCAAAGGGCGTGGCTATGCCCGCAGAGTCATATTTGCCGGTGTTTTGACGGATTTTACCGACGACAATGGAGAAGGAATATACACTGGTGATGTTATAAAGGTAGAAATGAAGGACGAATACACAAGATATTTTGCTGTTGGAGCCTGGAGTTATGAAGATGGCAAAGGAGAGTATTGCTTCATCCTCGACAACCACAATTGGTCGTTGGAAGATTGTCAGAGGCAGCATTATCAGATGACACGTGTGGGCACAGTGTTTTATCAGTTGGACGCGAGTGATTCAATTCGGGTCAACCATCGTGTCATGAACTTTAATAGATGGAGAGATACAGAAGAAGACAGGCTGCAAAAAGTCTTAATGGCAAAATACACACCCAACTTCGACCAGGAATTCTGGAGATATAGAGGACTTGAAATACTGGGAGTAGAATTTGACTGGAAATAAAATAATTATAACTATGAAAACAGAAAAAATTAACATCGGACAAATTGGAGAAACAGCTGTAGTATTGGAACTTCTCAAGAAGGGTTTTGACGTTATCAACATCAATAATTCCTATCAGAATTACAAGAATGCAGATTTAATTTGTATGAATCATGGTACAGGAAAGAGTGTGATGATACAAGTCAAGACGGGTACATCTCATAATATTTTGGTAGGTTTTACATCAGAATTGGATGGCACAGTTCCTAAATTAGAAGAAAAAGTGATAGGGCCATGGGTGTTTGTTTTTATGAATAAGCATGATTATGGCATGAAGTTTTATGTGCTGACTAGAGAAGAAACCATAGAACTTATTAAAACAAGCTGCGATTGGTATGCAAATGAATGGAACCGCCAGTTGAAAAATAAACCATTAATCGGTGTTGAGGTGGATTGGCTGGAAGCAAAACCTTCTGTAGCTTCAAAGCCAAATGCTAAGAAACAACATTCTGAGTATAAGAGTACGTTGTGTCAAACATCAGAGAACAAGTGGGAGAAAATAATAGGTTTACTATATTGATGTAAACGGAGATAAGAAGGAATTTGCAGCAATAGATTTTGAGACCGCCAATAATGAGCGCAGTTCGGTTTGCTCTGTTGGGGTGGTTATCGTTCGTAACGGCGAGATAGTCGATTCGTTCTACTCCCTCATTCAGCCCGAGCCGAACTACTACAACTATTGGTGTTCACAGGTTCATGGCCTTTGCCGGGAAGACACAGAAGATGCCCCCATCTTCCCTGATGTCTGGGCACAGATAGAGCCGCTGATAGAGGGTCTGCCCCTTGTGGCCCACAACAGGCCCTTCGACGAGAGTTGCCTCAAAGCCGTCTTCCGCGTCTATCGGATGGACTATCCCGACTATGAGTTCCTCGACACACTTTGTGTCTCCCGTCGCAAGTTCCCTTCCCTGCCGAACCACCAGTTGCAGACCGTCGCCCAGGCCTGCGGCTTCTGCATGAAGAACCACCACCACGCCCTCGCCGACGCCGAGGCATGTGCCTGGATAGCAAGGGAGATACTGTAACGACAAACAAAGTGCTCATCGAAAAGAGCAGAAATTAGCAAAAGCGCTCATCCAAATGAGCAATTTTACAGAAAGAATACAAAGTAGATATTGTGAATAACGTGCAAAATATACACGATAAAGATAGCAAGAGGAACTCTCTCTTGGACTTCGCAAGGAGAAATTGAATAGAATGTGGAATAAAAAGAAAAATAAAGAAACTATGGATTTCCATTTCAACAAGTTTAGCTTTTGGGGCATTCAAGATTTATGCCGTACTCATTACAGAGAAATCTTGCAACGCAAGAATTTAAAGTCTGTTATTGATGGTAGAAAAGTGCGTTTCATTGATCCACTTGGCGAATTCTGCTATGCAGACTTTGGTGATTTCTATAACGGTAGCATGGGTACAATGATGCTTGTCACACGCGAGAAAAAGTACGCACAGTTTCATGAACCTGATGAGCTATCTAATACTCTATGGTCAACTATTCCTGTGTTTTATGCAGGCGTTGAGACCAAATTTAGAGATGAAAATAATAACATGATTTTTACAGGTGATGTGGTGACATATAAAGGATGGACATCAATGGTTAGATTTTTTGGTGATTATACAAGGCCTGGATTAGCAGGGGATAATTGTGAAATACTTTTTGAAGATTTAGAACCAATTCATAAGATAGGGACTGTCTTTTCAGATATACCCATCTCGCTACCTCGAGGCTTTGATTATAATTTTTTCCAATGGCCATTAGAACGTTTTGTTCCTCAAGGAATCAGTATTGATGAAATGATTGCAAGAGCGCAGAAATCATACAAAAAACCGCATTTCGCAGATGAATTGCCAAAGTTGAAACGATGGAAACGCAATGTATATGAAAATATCGCCGAGACTTTGACACAAGATGATATTCTTGTTTACTTTATAGGCGATGAGGTGGAAGATGAAGAGTATGGCGTGTACAATGAGATTCTTGCTGATTATATACCTGAATCATTCAAGGGGAAAGAACTTACACTCCATTTGCCAGAAGATAAATGGGAACTGAAGAGTTGGAAGGAGCTGATTAATGATTTCTTATTGACAGCTCATTTTAACCCTGACAAAAGATATGTGTTCTGCGATTTCAGAAAGCAACTCGGAATAACCAAAAGGATTGAACATGCATTCGCTATGACGTTCTATGATTGGTATGAGTACAATATCCCTAATGTTGCTCTGCCATTATGGATATACATATGCCATGTAGGACATGATTGTATAGGACGCGATTGAGAAATCCTTGCCGATGCAGAAGCATGTGCATGGAAGCAAGGATGAAACGATGAGTTATTATCAAAAATGTTTGGAAGAATTATAATAAGTTGTATCTTTGCAAAGGAAAACTAAACAACAAACACTATGAGTAAAGTATTTCGCATTACACCCAAACGCATTAAGCGGGCAAATGGGAACGGTGCTGACAATGACAATCACATTCAACACAGAATCATACACCAACTACCCTGTTTTATAACGGGGAAGCCAAAATCCAAAAGAAATATATGTACTTAAATTAATCAGCCGAAAAATGGTAAAAAACAATATTTTATATAGTATCAAGAATCTTTTCTCTAAAGAAGGAGGATTCTTAAATGAAGGAGAGTATTTCAATATTCCGGAATATCAGCGTGGCTACAAATGGTCGGCACAAAATATCACAAAACTTTTGGATGATATAAGCTCCTTTGAGACCAATGGGGATTCTGAGAAATTTTATTGTCTTCAGAACATAACGATTGTTTACAATGAGAATAAAGGAGAATATAATGTTGTGGATGGTCAACAGCGACTAACAACGCTTACAATACTTCTATCCTATTTTGATTGCTACGACTTGATAAAAAACAAATTACGTTATTCTATTCGAGAAGACACTCGTACTTTTCTTGAAGAATATATCTACAAGAATCGGAAAGAAGAATGGAAGTCATGGAATTCAGACTGGAATTCATTTATACAGTTAAAACCAGAATGTGATTTTCAGGATATTTTTTATATATTTACAGCATATAATACTATTGCAAAATGGTTCTCGAACCATGATGTCAATGGGTTCCTAGAAAAGCTTCTTCACAATGTTGATATCATAGTTAACCAACCAAAGACTAAGGATGAGACAAAACTATTTGCCAACTTGAACGGCGACAAAGTTTCCCTAGATGGTGCCGACATCGTTCGAGCAATGATTGTTACACATGTAGCAAAAGAAGAGTCCGATGAGATTAGGGATGAGGACAAATTGCTTGTAATGCTTAACGAGCGTCGGGTAAGAATAGGCATGACACTTGATAATATTACTAGATGGTGGACAATTAAAGATCATGTTGACTATTACAAGCCATTTATTAAAGGCATTAAATCGGCAGAGGGGGAGGTCTTGAAATTTGATGAAAATGATAATGCAATTAATCGCCTTTACAAGCTTTACATTGCTACCCAGAACTATACTCAGAAAAACCTTACCATAAGTCTTGAAAAGTTTGAGCATCCTTATCCAGATAACTCTTTTTCTGTTTTGTATGAAAAACTGGTGTGGTTGCAGCGTCTAATTGAGTCTTGGTATGATGATAAAGTTCTTTATCATCTTATTCCCTTCTGCATTATATATTGTAAAAAGACTTTTTTCTGGATGGTAGATACATGGAAGGAATCCACTAGAAAAACATTCGAAGAGAGGTTGAAAGAGGTAATTCGGGAATGGATTGAATCTATGAAAGAACAAAGGCTTTATAGTAAAGAACTATCTAGTACAGAAAATCCAAACGAGACTATGATTAGTGATAATGCGACTCTCTCGTTGGCAGAAGACAATGAAAAACTTGCAAGTACCGAGAATTGGTATGAGAGTTCTTATTTGGAGCCGGTTCTAGTTCTTTTGGATATCATAGCCATTTGTAAGTCTGAATCCAAGGATAAATTGCCTCCATTGTTTTTTGTAGCTTTCAAAGAAGACGAAGAACACATTTTCCCTCAAACTCCTATAGAGAAAATCAATCAATCCGAATACACCCGTCAAACAAATAAACTAAGGAAATACATTGATATAGTAAACGATTACATACAGAAAGCCAATGAATCCCCAATTGAATTTGATGAGGCTGATACTCATTGGGATGATGAAAAATGGCGAGAAGAACAGCGAAAACGTTACAATGAAATAATCCTTAAATACATGCCGATTAATTCTTTAGGAAACATGGCTCTTCTAAATGAATCTGTGAATAGAGGCTACGGTAACGATTTCTTTACTGAGAAAAGAATTGATGTGATGAAGGCTTATCGAGTAGGGGGATACATTAGGCCGCATGTTATGGATGCATTTAACAAACAGTTTTTAGAAAGGTCCGATTTAGACGATGACTTTTCTAGAATGAAATGTTGGGAGAAAGAAGACATCTTGGCACGCAGAGAATATATGGTTAGAACAATATGTGATTTTTTAAATATTCAACTTAAAGATAAAAAGAATGAAACAGACCAATAATGCATTCCTAAAGGATGAAAATATATTAACTCTTTTCTCTTTGAATAATTTAATTATTCCAGAGATTCAACGTGAATATGTTTGGGGAAGAAACACAAATGTTCTTGAAAAATTCTTAAACGACCTCAAAGAGAGTGCTGATGTATGCGATACATGCCATCATGTGCATGGGAATAATAATATCAATATAGGATTCTTGTACTCATATAAACCACCATACGTCAAACTAGAAAATGATAGATATCTTGATGAATTTCTTATTGATGGACAACAACGAATTACTACAATCTTTCTTTTGCTTCTAACCCGTGCTGTGGTTGAAAACAGAGTAGAGGATTTCTGCAACATTATTAGATATGACGAAGCAGGTAAACATATGAGTTTTAGCTACAAAGTCCGCAACCTAACCCAAGACTTCCTATTAATGCTGATTCGCCATATAATAGAACACCCATACAAAGAAACGCTAAATTTCTTCCTTACAAAGGAGTATCCCTTTTGGTTTTTGGCAGAATATAATGAAGATCCAACCATCGCTGCTATGGCGAGTGCAATTAGTTCTATGTTGAAGATATTCCCATCTAATGAATACTATTTCGACTATTTACTTGAAAGCGTTCATTTTTGGCATTTTAAAACCGAAGCTACTTCCCAAGGAGAAGAACTCTATATCAGTATGAATTCTCGTGGAGAACAACTATCCAGTAATGAAACACAAAAAGCTGCATCCCTGCCCCCAAAAGATCAAATTATTTGGGGCAGGAAATGGGAAGAGTGGCAAACATTTTTCTGGAGGAATCGTAATAAAGAAGCGGTAAACATTAATGCTGACAAGGGTCTCAATCAGTATTTAAGTTGTATCGATTCTCTAGAAAGATTTAGATATGAATTATCAACAAAAGACACAGTATCTGAAGAATACCTTGGTAATTTTCATGCAGACATTAAAGACATAGATATTTACATGGATGCCTTGCGTTTTATATGCGACAAAAAGAATTTCAAACTTGATTCTTATTCCTATCAAGAATGGTATGATTCATTTATGGCTGACATATGGACGGAGCTGAATAAAAACGAAAGCAGTTGGTATGTTTCTAAATCTACCTATAATAACGATGCCATAGCGAAGAATAAAGCTATGCTGTTCTGGTCGTGGATGTATTATTATAAATTGAAACGTGATAACACCATTGATTCATCAGAAATGTTAAGGCTGATGCATTTCTACTATGTCAGGTATCATTGCTATAAAAGATCCGCAAGACCGCTCTTCTCTATTGTTGAGGATGTGGCAAAAAACGGCTTTTGTGTGTTTAAACAACTTAACGGCAATAATGAAGTAATTGATGATGAAGACAAGGAAGGTGAAACTGACTCAAGATTGTTTAGCAATGAAGAAATAGTTCTTTCAAAAATATTCAATTTGAATCCAACCAGTCCTTTTGCTTTAGAAGCATCATGCTGGAAATTGCAAGATTTACCTTATTTAAAGGACGGCAAGAAAGTCGGAGGGAATACTATTAATGAGTTTCTTAATTATATTGCCATAGATAATGAACAAAAAGCTATCCAGGATATGGATACTTTATATTCAGACTTCAAATCACTTTTTGATAATGCCGAGAACTTCAACAAAGTGAAAAGCTTATTACTATTTTATTGCGACGATAATGGAGATCCGTTCTGGCAGCGACAATCTCCATACTATTATAGTAATTATGAATGCAGTTCAAAAAAAGAATCGTAAGATGTCAGGCATTTCTGAATTTTTATAGAGAATATAGAGAAAAAAAGAATCTCGATATGATGCTGGTTGAGAAAAGAAATATATTCTTCTCAGAATTTCGTGTTTTCAATTTCGATGAAGTGCAAGTCCCCTCGATGAAACATATAGTTATCGTTTATGATGCTATATTGTCAAATAACTCAAATTTTACGCAGGTTTGGAATAACGACTCTTTGGCATTTAGTGATAATATTACAGAAGAGGATATATCAAAAAAACAATATCTGTATAGGAGTCAAATAAAATTATGGAGTCTTAAACGATATTTTGGTTCTAATTATCAAGAAATTGTACTTCCAAAAGGATGGCGTCAAAATTTAACCGAGGAATATTCAAATATCTCTTTTGAGTTTTTGAATTATGATAATTAACGTCGAATTTAAATTATGACCACCTTCATCTCCAACTCCGACCACTACAAAGAGGTGCTGTCGCGGGTGAAGGCCGTGAAGCACACGCTTTGGATTGGGACTGCCGACATTAAAGACCTTTACGTTGAGATGGGCAAGGAAACAAAACCTTTCTTGGCTCTCATTGCCCAGCTCATTCGGAAGGGTGTGGAGGTGCGGCTGATTCATGCAAAGGAGCCTGGGCCGAACTTCAGGGAAGACTTCGACAAGTACCCTGTTCTATATGATCGCTTGGAGCGTGTGCTTTGTCCACGAGTCCACTTCAAAATGCAAGTCTTTGACTGCAAGGAGGTGTATGTGGGTAGCGCGAACCTTACTGGTGCCGGCATCGGAATGAAGACAGACAACAAGCGAAACTTCGAGGCTGGCATCCTGACCGATGACCCGGAAATCGTGGAGCAGGCCATGAACCAGTTCGACGAAGTATGGATAGGGAAACATTGCAAGATCTGCAAACGAAGAGACTTCTGCCTTGACCCAATCGCATAAATCTTTTCGATAAAAGTTCACTTCCTTTCGACCTCTGCCCCTAAACGGCAGAGGTCTTTGCTTACTTCGCACTCAGATTCGTTTAATCTCAAAAGACAAAGTAAGATGGCTACGAAAAAGAAGATGGACTTGCTCACGGCTGTGGAGCAGATTGTGGACAAAGCAAAGGGTTCGGGACTCAGCAGCGAGTTCTATCGCAAGGCTGACAAATACATTAAATATGTGTCAGAAAGGTTAGATATGACAAAGGAACAATGCGTCATGATGGCTTTGTTTATCGACAATAGCCACGACGACACTATCCTAATCAGCGAATTGGGTAAGTTCCTTGAGTGCCGCACAACCCGACTCATCAAGTACATGGCTGAGATTGATGTTCTGGAGAAACGTGAATATGTCAGATGCAACCGAAACCGTGGCATCAGCTACAAAGTTCCCATGGAAGTGATTGAGGCCTTCAAGAACAACGAGAAGTTTGTGGCGAAAGACTGCTCCGGGCTTTCGTGTTCGGAGCTTTTCGGTGAGATAGAAAGTCTTTTTGAGAGAAGGGATGAAAAGGATATAACGTACGTGGCTCTGGTGGAAAAGATGAATCATCTGTTTGACAGCAACAAGCAACTTCTGTATGTTCAGAAGGTGAAAAGCTATAATTTCTGCAAAGATGACGAGATGATGCTGATTCTCTTTTCACATCTGTTCGTCAACAACTGCGATGATAACATCGGATTTCACGACATCGACTTCCTCTTTGATAGCAAAAGGCATTGGAGGTTAGAAAAAGCTAGCTTTGAAAAAGGTGACCACATTCTTCTGGAAGAGCATCTCATAGAGAACAATAACAGTGATGGCTTCTCTGACAGGGTGTCCTTCCGAATGACTAATCAGGCAAAACGGGAGCTTTTCAGCGAGCTCGGCTTGGCTGCTTTAAGGAAGAACGCCCAGCGAAGAGACATCATCAAGTCGGAGAAAATCGCTCCGAAGAAACTCTTCTATGGCGAGAAAGTCGGCGAACAAATTGCGGAATTAGAGAAACTACTGGAGGAAGAAACCTACAACGGGATTCGTACACGCATGAAGGAGACTGGCTTCCGTTGCGGCTTCACTTGCCTTTTCTATGGTGAGCCAGGAACGGGCAAGACAGAGACCGTGCTTCAGTTGGCAAAGCAGACTTGCCGAGACATCATGCAGGTGAACATCTCGCAGATCAAGAGCATGTGGGTTGGCGAAAGCGAGAAGAACATCAAGCAGCTCTTCGACGACTATCGGGCAAGGGCTATGGAAAGCGAGCTTACGCCCATCCTGCTCTTCAACGAGGCCGATGCCATCATCAACAAACGTCGGGAAGGAGCCGAGAGAGCCGTTGATAAGATGGAGAACTCCATTCAGAACATCATCCTCCAGGAGATGGAAACGCTCGACGGCATCCTCATCGCCACAACGAACCTCGCTCAGAACATGGACAAAGCCTTCGAGCGCCGCTTCCTCTACAAGATAAAGTTCGAGAAGCCGACCATAGAAGCCCGCATGAGCATGTGGCACGAAATGATTCCTGCCCTCGGAGAGGAAGACTCGCGGGCTTTGGCTTTGAAGTACGACTTCAGCGGCGGTCAGATAGAGAACATCGCCAGGCATTATGTCATCGGCAACATCTTGCACGGATGCTCCGATGATATCGTGAAGGAACTCTCTGCTTATTGCGACAGCGAGAAATTGCAATCGAAGGAAACACGTAGAATTGGGTTCTGATTGCAAATTATTTACAGATGGCTTGGATGTAAGGGAAAATGTCGTAACTTTGCAAAAAGTTCATGAACTATGGAGGAAAATAAGATAATAATCTATCAGACAGAGGACGGACAGACGCAGATTGATGTCAGGCTGGAGAATGAGACTGTATGGCTTACGCAAGCTCAGATGGCTGAACTGTTTCAGAAGGACAGAACAGTGATAACTCGTCATATTAACAATGTATTTAAGGAAGGAGAATTGGAGAAAGAAGAGGTATGTGCAAAATTTGCACACACCACTCGACATGGAGCTTTGACGGGTAAAACACAAATGCAAGAGACTGTTCTATACAACCTTGATGTTGTCATTTCCGTTGGCTATCGTGTAAAGAGCAAGCGCGGCACAGCTTTCCGCATCTGGGCTCGTAAGATTCTGAAAGACTACCTCATCAAAGGCTATGCCATGAACGAGCGTATTCGCAAAGAGCAGATAGGTGAGCTTCGTCAGCTGGTCGGAATGCTTGGGCGTGCCGTACAAAGCCAGCCTCTGCTCTCCAGCGATGAAACGAATGCCCTCTTCGAAGTGGTGACGGACTACACTTATGCCCTCGACACGCTCGACAACTACGACTACGAGCGCCTGACCATCGAGAAGACCACGAAGGAAGAACCCTTTCATGCCACCTACGAAAATGCTATGAAAGAGATTCGTCGCCTTCGCGAGAAGTTTGGGGGCTCAGTCTTGTTCGGCAACGAGAAGGACGACTCTTTCAAGAGCAGCATCGGACAGATATACCAGACCTTCGGCGGCGAAGAACTCTATCCCAGCGTAGAGGAGAAAGCCGCCATGCTCTTGTATCTCGTCACCAAGAACCACTCCTTCAGCGACGGAAACAAACGCATCGCAGCCACCTTGTTCCTCTGGTTCCTCAACAACAACGGCATTCTCTATCGCAAAGACGGCTCAAAACGTCTCGCCGACAACACCCTTGTAGCCCTGACCCTGATGATTGCCGAGAGCAAGACAGAAGAAAAGGACGTGATGGTAAAGGTTGTGGTGAACCTGATTAATCAGAGGAATAATTAAAAAAACAAATGTGAATTGCAGGAATTCTTATAAAATTACTAATTAAATCTATGAGTAAGGTGATTACAGAGAAGAGAGAAAAGTATGCCAACTGGGTAAAAAGAGTTTGTGACTTCATAAGTCAAATTGGTCCTCAATTAAATCTTCCTGTTGGAGCGATGCAATCAGACATTTCTGAAGCAATAGAGAATGATATTAATATCATGTTCCTTGGCCATGACCCGCATGAAGTACCGAAGGAAGACTATAAATTTGAAGATGGAGATTATATTAAAGAACGTTTTGAGACAGGAAATCCTTGTTGGGGGGACAGAAATGCCAAATGGCCTATCTGGAAAAATCTACGTGATAATTTTATAAGTGTTTATGGGGAATCTTCGCTTATGGATGACACAAAACATATGGTCTTTACTAATGCTGTTTTCTTCACTGGAGACAATATAAAGTTAGTATTAGATCAAATTGGTACGAGTGTCGAATGGAAATGCTTAGATTATACGAATGAATTGATATTTGACATTCTTTATCCCAAGATTCTTGTTTGCTTCTCTGTAAGTGATGTGTTCGATAAACTTATCAAAACGATAAATAGAAAAAGCGAAAATAAACTAACTGTTCATCGATTCAAACCTTATAATATCAAACACATTTGTGCATTAACACAATATAATGGGACTATTATTTTAGGAATTCCACACCCAAGTGGTGCTCATGGCATATTCGGTTCGTTACCTGCAATTGTACGTATCATTAACGATTTGTCAAAGGGTGATAAAATAGAGAACATCGTTGCAACTAAGAATCTGTTCCTTAATTCTCAAGAGAAGAATCAATCTGTGATTCCAAGAATAGATAAAACGAATATTGTACAACAAGTTATATCATCAGGCTATCTTGAGGCCTATGAAGAAAAGAACCATAGGTATAAACTGAATGAAATATACGGCATAACGATAACCGATACACGAAAAGGTTATATAGCAATAAGACATATTAAATATGATTATAAAGGTTATGCCAACACTCAAGATAAAGAAGTACTTGCTATTAAGGATATGTTGAAAGGACGGAAATACAATACTTCTGAAAATGCTTGGATAGGGGAAAAAACATTTTCTCAGTTTGGCAATAACGATAACGAGATTATAGAACGAATTTGCAAGGAAATAAAAGAACTTAAAGAAGTAATCCAGAAGATGTAGTTTTCTTCAAATAATAACACTTTTCACGCTTTGAAAATAACTTTTATGACGCGTCGTGCGAGGTTTTGTCTTTCGCCCCCATCGGTTATGGAAAAAGAGGGCAGCAGTTTCGTGCCGAAGACTTCCGGCTGCCGCTACCGGCTGCGCAGACCGGAGGAAAAGGCTCTCTGGAGGACGTTTCGCCATAAAAGGCCAAATAATTCTGCATTCTTTACGGCTTATTCCTCTTTTTTTTGTATCTTTGTACCCGCAAATTGACCATCGCAGAAACGGTACATAAACAATGGCAATAAAGTTTCAATATAACAAGACCTCGCTGCAACAGATCGAGAAAGCCCTGAAGATGCGGCAGCGCACACTGCCCATCATCAAGAGCAAGGAGACTGCCCTCAGGCTGGAGGTGAAGAAATGCAAGGTGGAGGCCGACGAGCTGGAGCGCAAGCTGCAAAGTCAGATAGAAGGCTACGAGCGCATGTATGCCCTGTGGGGAGAGTTCGATGCCTCGCTCGTCAGCCTCGACGACGTGGAGCTCGGCGTCAAGAAGATTGCCGGCGTGCGCGTCCCCGTGCTCAGTAACATTACGCTGAAGGTGAAGCCCTTCGGCCTGTTCAGCGCACCGAAGTGGTACTTCGACGGCATCAAGCTCCTGCAGGGCCTCGCCAAGACCGCCGTGGAGCGCGAGTTCGTCTTCGCAAAGCTCCACCTGCTGGAGCACGCCCGCAAGAAGACCACTCAAAAGGTGAACCTCTTCGAGAAAGTGCAGATACCCGGCTATCAGGAAGCCGTCAGGAAGATAAAACGTTTCATGGAAGACGAGGAGAACCTCTCCAAGTCGTCGCAGAAGATACTGAAGTCACTTCAGGAGAAAAGAAAGGAGGATGACGCAGCATGATTGAGAAAATGAAGAAGCTCACCTTCCTGGTGACCGAGAAAGAATACGACGGCTTCATCGCCGGCCTGAGGGAACAGGGCGTGGTGCACGTGCAGCAGTTGCGTGCAGGCCGTACCAGCCCCGCCCTGCAGCAGGCACTCGACCTGCGGACGCGCTATCAGCAGGCACTCAGCTACCTCGATATATCGCTCAAGGCGTGGGAGAAAGAGGAGCAGGGAGCAGGGAGCAAGGAGCAAGAGAACAGCAAGACAAAGCAGCAAGGCACTGTTCTGCTCGATTATGTCGAGCAGCTCAAGGCCGAGGAAGTCAGCCTGCGCCACGAGATAGACGAAGCAGAGAAGAACGCCGAGAGGATGGAGCCCTGGGGCAACTTCGAGTGGGAAAGCATCCACCGCGTGCAGCAGGAGACCGGCATGAAGGTATGGTTCTACGCCTGCGCCGCCAAGTCCTTCCAGCCGGATTGGGCCGAGAAGTACTTTGCCATACCCATCGACGACTACCGCAAGCGTACCTACTTCCTCGCCTTCTCCGATGAGGAACCTGACATCAAGGCCGAGCGCCTGGAACTGCCCGAAGGCTCGCTCAGCCAGTACCGCCAGCAGGCAGCAGAGGCAAGGAAGGCTCTCCAGGAGAACCACGATGCCATCTGCACCATCGCCCGCCAGTGCCGCGACACCCTTGAGCGGGGCTTGCAGCAGGCTCAGGGCGAGATACAACTCAGGCAAGTGGAGCTCTCGGATGAGGCGATAGCCGACGGAGCCGTCCGCCTCATGGTGGGATGGACCCTGGCCGACAAAGCAGGCGAGCTCACACGCTGGCTCGACGAGAAGCAAGTCTATTACGAACTGGAGGACCCTGCCTTCGAGGACGACGTGCCCGTCAAGATAACCAACGACAGCTACTCGAGCCTCTTCGAACCCATCCTCAGGATGTACTCCCTGCCTAACTATCGCGACATCGACCCCAGCATCTTCTTCGCACCCTTCTTCATGCTCTTCTTCGGACTCTGCCTCGGCGACGGCGGCTACGGACTTCTCGTACTGCTGGGCGGCATCTGGCTTGCCCTGAAAGGCAGCAACGAGAAGATGAAGAGCTACGGACGCCTGGGCATCTGGCTCGGACTGGCAACAGTCGTCTGCGGACTGCTCACGGGCACCGTCTTCGGCATCGACCTGACACAGCAGGACTGGGCCGTGCTGGCACCCGTCAAGCCCTACTTCATCAACCCTAACGGCATGGGACTCCTCTTCGGCTACTCCCCCATGATGGTCATCTCCGTCATCATCGGCTTCGTACAAGTGCTGCTCGGCATGGTGCTGAAGGCTTGCAAGGCATGGAAGAACTACGGCTTCGCCTATTCCATCGGCACGTTCTCGTGGGTAGTGTTCCTGCTGTCTGTCGTCGCCCTCATGTGTATGCCCTCCGACGGAAGTATGCCTGAGTACCTCAGATACATTCCCTACGCCATCATCCTCATCAGCACCATAGGCATCTTCCTCTACAACAACCCGTCGGCCTACAAGAATCCTATTACCGGTCCGCTCCTGAACATCGGCGGAGGCATCTGGGCAACCTACGGAATGTCAACAGGACTGCTGGGCGACCTGCTCAGCTACATCCGCCTCTTCGCCCTCGGACTGACGGGCGGCGTGCTGGGCGGCGTGTTCAACTCGCTGGCCTTCGACCTCACCTCCAGCCTGCCTTGGTTCGTCCGCTGGCTCCCGATGGTGATCATCCTGCTTGCAGGCCACGGCATCACCTTCGCCCTGAGCATGATAAGCGCCTTCGTACATCCCATGCGACTCACCTTCGTGGAGTTCTTCAAGAACGCAGACTTCAGCGGCGGAGGCAAGGAATATACTCCCTTCAAGGCAGTGAAAGGCTAAAAGGTGAAAGAGAGGCTGGTCAGAGGTTAGAATACCTTTGGCCCCTCAGCTTCCCAAACTATCCTCTAACCTCTAACTCCTCACCACTAACCACAAGAAGATTGAAATCTGAAAAAGAAGTTTAATTAAATAATCATTAATCCCTCATAAGACACACTTCTTCCGTTCACGACGAAAACAGGCGAAGTCTAAAACAGCAAGCTACATATTATATATATAATAAGGTATAAGGTTGCAAAGCCCAACGTCGCCCGTCGAATTGAGAACCACGAATTGTGGATTATGAACTAAAACAAACAAAACATTATGGAATTGTTTTTAGCTTACCTGGGCATCGCACTCTGCGTGGCCCTCTCAGGAATCGGTAGTGCCTACGGCGTAACCATCTGCGGCAACGCTGCCATCGGTGCCTTCAAGAAGAACCCCACAGCCAGCGGCTCCTACATGGGCCTCGCTGCACTGCCCTCGTCTCAGGGCCTGTACGGCTTCGTCGGCTTCTTCATGCTCAATGGCAAAGTGACGACTGACATCGCCCTGCCCGCTGCATGCGCCATCTTCGGCGTAGGTCTGGCTCTCGGCCTCGTGGCACTCGTCAGCGCCATCCGTCAGGCCAAGGTTTGTGCCAACGGCATCAGTGCCATCGGCGCAGGTCACAACGCCTTCGGTACCACAATGGTGCTCGCCGTGTTCCCCGAGCTCTATGCCATCCTCGGCCTGCTCGTGCTCATCCTGACCGCTCAGGCACTGTAAGAAACACAAACCACTAAAACAAAAAAACAACATGAAACCAACATTATTCCTCCTTGCTGCAGGAATGGGCAGCCGCTATGGCGGCCTCAAGCAGCTCGACACGCTCGGCCCGCAAGGTCAGAGCATTATGGACTACAGCATTTACGACGCAGTCCAGGCCGGCTTCGGCAAGATCGTATGGGTCATCCGTCGCGACTTTGAAGAGCAGTTCCGCACACAAATCCTCGCCAAGTACGAGGGACACGTTCCCTGCGAACTCTGCTTCCAGAGCCTCGACGCACTGCCCGAAGGCTTCACCGTTCCCGAAGGCCGACAGAAACCCTGGGGTACCAACCACGCTGTCCTCATGGGTAAGGACATCATCAAGGAACCATTCGCCGTGCTCAACTGCGACGACTTCTACGACCGCGACGCCTTCCGCGTAATGGGGAAGTTCCTGAGCGAACTGCCCGAAGGAAGCACCGGCAAGTATGCAATGGTCGGCTTCCGCGTGGATAACACCTTGAGCGAGAGCGGCACCGTGAGCCGCGGCATCTGCGAGAACGACGAGAAGACTCACCTCCTGACTGGCGTCGTGGAGCGCACAAAGATTGAACGCAGGGACGGCGTGGTGCAGTACCTCGACGAGAACGACCAGTGGGTCAGCATCCCCGACACGACACCTGTCAGCATGAACTTCTGGGGCTTCACACCCGACTACTTCGAGTACAGCGAGGCTTACTTCAAGCAGTTCCTCTCCGACCCGAAGAACCAGGCAAACCTGAAGAGCGAGTTCTTCATCCCCTTGATGGTCGATCACCTCATCAAGACCGGCAAGGCAACCTGCGAGGTTCTCGACACGACCAGCAAGTGGTTCGGCGTCACCTATCCCGAGGACCGTCCGGAGGTTGTTGCCAAGCTCGCTGCCCTGCACAAGGCAGGTCAGTACCCTGACAAGATGTTCTAAACCTTCCACTTCAACCACGAATTACACGAATTGCACGAATCAAGGAATGCATGATAACTGGTAACTTCATCTTTTTTTCTCGTGCAATTCGTGTAATTCGTGGTTTTATTGATTATAGCAGTTTGATATGAAACGCTTCGCTTTCCTCTTCCTTACCTTTCTGCTGACGCTTATGTCGGCAGCACAGGACCTTGTCATCAGCGACGAGACGCGCCGCATACGCGAGGACTTCCAGGACCGCAAGTTTGGCATCTTCATCCATTGGGGCATCTATTCCATGCTGGCCGACGGAGAGTGGGTGATGCACAACCGCAGCATCAACCGCGACGAGTACGCCAAGCTCGCCGGAGGCTTCTGTCCCTCCTGGTTCAATGCACGCGAATGGGTGCAGCTCTTCAAGGAGGCCGGAGCACAGTACGTCACCTTCACCAGCCGCCACCACGACGGCTTCTCCATGTGGGAGACCAAGGCAAGCCCCTACAACATCGTCGAGGCCACGCCTTACGGACGCGACGTGGTGAAGTCCCTGGCCGAGGCGTGCAGAGAGTACGGACTGAAGCTTCACTTCTACTACAGCCACATGGACTGGCAGCGCCTTGACTACCCGACAGGCAGCTGCCGCAACTGTCCGCACGACCCCACCACAAGCAACTGGGACAGTTATTATGCCTTCATGAACATGCAGCTTACAGAACTGCTGACTAACTACGGGCCGATAGGAGCCATCTGGTTCGATGGCATGTGGGACCACAAGGAGAAGGAGTTCGACTGGCGACTCGACGAGCAATACGCCCTCATCAAGCGTCTGCAGCCCAAGTGCATGATAGGTAACAACCATCATGGAGCTCCTATCGGCGTCGAGGACTTTCAGCTCTTCGAGCAGGACCTGCCGGGACAGAACACGGCAGGCTTCAGCGGAGAGCAGAAGGTGGCACAGCTCCCCCTTGAGACCTGCATGACGATGAACAACACATGGGGCTACAGCATTACGGACAAGAACTACAAGAGCGGCGACGAACTCATCCGCCGCCTCGTGCAGGCAGCAGGCATGAATGCCAACTTCCTGCTGAACATAGGACCACGTCCCGACGGTCAGCTGCCAGACGAGGCTGTCGAGAGGCTGAAGCACATCGGAGCCTTCATGAATGCCAACGGTTCGAGCATCTACGGCACACGCGGCGGCTGCGTTCCCCCGCAGCCTTGGGGCGTCACGACACAAAAGGGGAAGACACTCTACATTCATATCCTGAACAAAGAGAAAGACGGCAAGGTGCTCAACGAGGGCCTGGAACGTATCAACGGCGGCCCGCTTTCCTTCTTCCTGCCCCTGAGCCAACACAGCCTCTCGAAGGTCGTCCTGCGCAGCGACGGCTCTGCTCTGCAGTTCCAGCGCGAGGGGGAGGGCTACCGCATCTTCCTGCCCAAGCATCCCGACACTGTGGACTGCATCCTGACGGCTGCCTTGCAATGAAGGAGCAAGGGGCAAGGAGCAGGGGCGAGGAGCATGGAGCAGGGACGAGGAGCAAGGAGCAGGGACGAGGAGCAAGGAGCAGGGGCGAGAGAAATAGTAAATAGTAAATAGTCAAATCGTAAATAACGAAGATGTACATCATCGGCATAGCCGGCGGCACCGGTTCCGGCAAGACAACAGTCGTGAAGAAGATTCTGGAGACGCTTCCCATAGACCGCGTTGCACTCATTCCGCAAGACTCCTACTACAACGACACAACCCATCTCACGGTGGAAGAGCGCAAGCGCATCAACTTTGACCATCCCGATGCTTTCGACTGGAAACTGCTCACGCAGCAGATACAGGCCTTGCGGCGGGGGGAGAGTATCGAGCAGCCCACCTACAGCTATCTCATCAGCAACCGCCTGCCCGAGACGGTGCACGTGGAGCCTTGCGAGGTCATCATCATCGAGGGCATCATGGCTTTGTGGAAGAAGCAGCTTCGCGACCTCATGGACCTGAAGATATTCGTCGATGCAGACTCCGACGAGCGCCTTATCCGCGTCATTCAGCGCGACACCGTGGAGCGCGGACGTACCACGCAGATGGTGCTCGACCGCTATCTCGATGTCCTGAAACCTATGCACGAGGAGTTCATCGAGCCTACGAAGCGCTACGCCGACCTCATCATTCCGCAGGGCGGGGCTAACCGGCAGGCCATCGAGATAATGCGCACATACATTATTCACAGGATTAAGCCATGAGCCCGCTGAGGCTGATTGGGCTCGTCAGCTTCTTTGTTTTGTTTTCTGCCTGTTCCGGCAGGAAGAGCTCCCCGGCAGAGGAACAGCGGAGCCTCTTTGGTGAATCCGCCGATACCTTGCAGTTCTACGACCTGCACGAGATTCAGAGCAGCGGTACGATTATTGCCGGCACCCTGAGCGGACCGGACACCTACTACGAGTACCACGGCAAGGAGATGGGCGTGCAGTTCGAGCTTGCCGAAGCCTTTGCGGGAAGTATCGGCGTGAGGCTCCAGATGGAGATTTCTCCCGACACGGCCAGCCTGCTGCAGAAGCTGGAGCGGGGTGACATCGACTTCATTGCCCTTGAAATGCCTGAATGGAAGACGCGCAAGGACGAGACCCTGCTGCGTGCGGCCATTGCCGAGTGGTGGGACCCTGAGCGCGTCCGGCAGATAAAGGACTCCGAACACAAACCGACATATACGGTCCGCCGTCGCATGCGTCCGGTCATGCAGGATGCTGCGCACGGCATCATCTCTGCCTACGACGACCTCTTCCGCCGTTACAGCAGCGCGGCGGGGTGGGACTGGCGCCTGCTTGCCGCTCAGTGCTATCAGGAGTCGGGCTTCGACCCGCAGGCCGTGTCGTCGATGGGCGCGATGGGCCTCATGCAGCTCATGCCCGCCACGGCTGACGCCCTGGGTGTCCCCGAGGACAAGCGTTTCGACCCGGAGCACAACATTTCTGCCGCTGCCCGATACATCAGGAAGGTCAGTCAGTCCTTTGCCGACATTCAGGACGGCGAGGAGCGAATCCGTTTCACCCTGGCTGCCTACAACGGCGGGGCCGGTCACGTGCAGGATGCACAGCTGCTGGCCCGCAAGGCGGGGAAGAACCCGCACCTGTGGCAGGACGTGGCTCCCTTCATCCTGTTGCTTTCCGAGCCCCGGTACTATCGCGACCCCGATGTCCTCTACGGCTATATGCGCGGCAGCGAGACGGAGGCCTATGTCCGCCTCGTCATGGAGCGTTGGAGCCAGTACCGCGGCAGCGCACGTTCCTTCAGTCATGGCAGCACGCCTGCCCCGGCCAAGAGAAGCCTGCAAGACGGCGAGTACAAGAGCCAGGTGAAAACAGCCGAGGAGATGGTCAACTACTGAGACGAAGCCAGTACTCACGCGGGAAAACTGCAGTACTCCCGCGGTGGTACTGGAGTTTTCTCGCGGGAGTACTGGGGTATGTTCACGGGCCGGACGTTGGAATCACGGCATCTCTGTGTCACCAGCTCCGGTTCCGCTCGCCTTTCTTGAAGAGGTGCGGCACGAACTCCTTGAGGCTTCGCCGCCAGGTGAGCCACTCATGGTGAGTGCCGGGCGAGACGTAGTAATCGACCTTGACACCGGCGTTGCGCAAATCATCGACGAGTTTTCCCGTGCCGAAGTTCTCCTCCGAGCCGCAGCTGAGGAACAGGTAGTGGATGCGGCGGTTGAATTCCTCGCTGCGTGCGAAGGCTCCGTCGTAGGTCTTCTGGATGTCGAGGCCGAAGATGGCGCCGCTGAAGCCGCCCATCCATGCAAACGTGTCCATGTTGTTCATGACGAGGTCGAAGGTCTGATGTCCGCCCCACGAGAGTCCGGCCATGGCGCGGTTCTCGCGGTCGGCCTTGGTGCGGAAATGCGCGTCGATGTAGGGAATCAGGTCCTCGGTCATTACCTGGTAGAACGATGCGCCGTACTGTGAGCGACCTGCCTGGTTGCTGCCGCCGCGGAAGGGAGCCTTCACGTCGCCGCTCTCCATCACGACAATCATCGGTACGGCCTCTCCGCTGGCTGTCAGGTTGTCCATGATGTGCTGCATGCGTCCCTGTATGGTCCAGCTGGTTTCCCCCTCGCCCATGCCGTGCTGCAGGTAGAGGACGGGGTACCTCTTCTTGCCTTTTTCGTACTCAGCTGGAGTATAGACCATAGCGTGGCGCCACTCGTGGGTGGCATTGGCGTAGTAGTGTATGCTGCGCACTTGGCCGTGGGGGATGCCTTGCTGCGGACGGTAGTAGTCGCCTTCGGGCCCTTCGGGAATCTCTATGCCTCCCGACTCGCGGCAGCAGCCGAAGAACGTCTCGGTGGCGGGATCCACGAAGTTCACGCCGTCGATGCTCAGGAAGTAGTAGTGGAAGCCCACGACCAGCGGGTCCGTGACGGCCATGAAGCCTCCCTTGCCGTCGGGCTGCATCTCGTACTTCCGGTTGCATATATCGACCACGACCTTACGGGCTTGTGGGGCATGGATGTAGAAGTAAGCCCGCCGTTCCTTATCGACTTTGGGGAACTCATTGCCCGGGATGGTCGTCTCGGCTGTGACGGCATCGGATGGCACTTCTATTGTTGCGGCAACCGGCATCTGCGGTCTTCGGGGCTCATAGCCGAGGAAGCGGGCAACGGCCTCACCGTAGCGGCACCCCAGCTCGCGATAGCCAGCGGCATCGAAGTGCACGCGGTCCGGGCCGTTGGTGCAGCCGTCGGACGAGATGACCTGACAGGTGTGGATGGTCTGCGGCAGCTCGTCAATCTGCTTCTTGCAGCCGATGCAGACGCCCTTGCCGTCGGCCTGGACGATGTTGCCCACATAGAGCGGCACCTCTTCGGGCTTCAGTCCCAGGTCGCCCAGCAGGTGGTCATAGACGTTCTGCACCTTTCCGGCCCATGTGGGGTCGCCGGTGTTCGTCTCGCCCTGATGCATCAGGATGCCCTTGATGATGCCGTCCTTTTGTGCCTTGCGGCCCAAGGAGACGAGTGCCCGGTAGGGGTTGTTGTCGTAGTTGGAGAGTATGTTCGACATCCAGGCCGGTGCACGCTTGACGTAGTTCTCGATGCTGTCGGGCATGAAACCCTCGATGCCGATGCCGCCGATAGCAACGTGGACCACGCCCACCTTTATCTTCTCCGGCAGGGAAGCCACGAGCGTCCGTCCGAACCAGTCGGCAGGCGTCAGGCCCGTAGTCGGGCGGCAGAGTGGGGCAGATGCCTCGCACCATTCGCCCTTCTTGCGTCCGCGTCCCGGGTCATCCACGGCGGGCATGAGCAGGAAACGCGGTCCGGGGCTGGCAATGTCCGCTGCCTCGGGCTGGGCGGCACCCTCCATGTTGGACTGCCCGAAGCAGAGGAAGATGTAGAAGTTCTCGTCGGGAGTGCCATCGGCAGAAGCGGCATGGGCCGACGTAGCGAAGAAACTGCATGTGGCAATAGCCAATGCAAGGGATTTAAGGTTCATCATGTGTCTGAAAGGTTTTAGTTGTCATAGTCATTGTTTCTCTCTGTGTCTCACTGCGCGCTCACCTGCGTAGGGCTCCATTCGTTGCGCCAGCGGACGACGGGCTTCCCGTCCTCGAACTCAATGGGGAGCCAGATGTAGCGTGCATCAATCGGATGGCGCGGGCGCCAGACGTCGGCCATGAAGATGAAGCGTGAGTTGAAGGCGGGGAGCGGCGAGTCGAGCGTCAGGACATAGGTGCTCTGTCCGCCGAAGGTCTTCTCAGCTTTCGGGCCTCGACACGGGTTGGGGTGCTGAGTCCAAGGCCCCCAGATGCTGGGTGCCGAGAACATGCGGGCCTCGTTGGGTTCCCAGCCTGTGCAGCCGGAGGTGATCATCCAGTAGGTGCCTTCGTGCTTGAAGATGGCCGGTGCCTCGTTGTGGCCTGCGGGGGCGATGCGCGTGTAGCGTCCGGTATGGTGCAGGTAGTCGGCTGTCAGCTCGGCGATATGCAGGGTCAGGTTGTCCTCCGACGAGAAGATGTGGTAAGCCTTCCCGTCGTCGTCAACGTAGAGCGTCATGTCGCGCGACATCTGGCCCGTGCCGAAGTCGCGCTTCACGAAGAGTCCCTGTGCCACAGCCTTGAGCCAGTCGGGAGTCCAGGCTTGTTTGAAGTGGTCAGCGTTGAGGGTGTCAACGACGGCCAGTTCCTGCTCCCCGAACTCGACGGGCCATGTGCCGGCATCGGCCCGCTGCGAGTAGAGGAACTTGTAGGGGCCTTCCGGACGGTCTGCCACGGCCACCCCGTAGCGGGCTGCATCGTAGCCTCGGCCCTTCAGCTCGAGGTGGAACCACATGCAGAACTTTCCCGTCACATTATTATATATCACCTTTGGCCGCTCCAGGGTGCAGCCCCTCTCGATGTCGTGTCCGCGCTCGTCCGTCACGCTGAGCGCCACGCCGCAGTTACGCCAGTGGAGCAGGTCCTCCGATGCGTAGCAGGTCACGCCGACCAAGGCGCTGCTGGTGTGCTCCGACTTGTGTTCGCCGAACCAGTAGAAGGTGCCGTCGTGCTTCAGTATGCCGCCGCCGTGGGCGTTGATGTGCTGACCGTCCTGGTCGGGCCAGACTTCTCCGGAGCGGATGGACGATACGTTCTCCTGCACTTGTCCGCAGGCAACCGACGGAAGGAAGAGGAATGCCGTCAGCAAAAGAATGTTTTTGAATGATGTTTTCTTCATGATGAACAAGATAATGACGCTACAAAGATACGAAAAAGTCACGTACAAATACAAATAAAGGAACAACTTTGTAGATTAAATGTCCAATGTCTTTGTGTTTTCACCCATTTGCGCTACCTTTGCAGAAGAATTACAATTCACAGTAACATTATGACAATAGGAATTCTGACTTCAGGCGGCGATGCTCCCGGCATGAATGCTGCCATCCGCGCCGTGACACGTGCAGGCATCTACAATGGTTTTAGGATTAAAGGCATCTATCGAGGCTATGAAGGACTCATCCGAGGCGAGGTGAAGGAGTTCACCACCGAAGACGTGAGCGGCATCATTACCCGTGGCGGTACCATACTGAAGACGGCCCGCTGCAAGGACTTTATGACCGTGGAGGGCAGGCAAAAGGCCTACGAGACCTGCCGCATGGAGGAAATCGACGCCCTGATAGTCATTGGCGGCAACGGCTCGCTGACCGGTGCCTGGAACTTCGGTACAGAATTCAACTTCCCCGTCATCGGCTTGCCCGGCACCATCGACAACGACCTCTACGGCACGGATGCAACTATTGGCTACGACACGACGATGAACACCATCATGGAGTGTGTAGATAGAATCCGCGACACGGCGAACTCCCACGAGCGTATCTTCTTCGTCGAGGTTATGGGACGCGATGCGGGCTTCCTGGCTCAGAATTGCGCCATCGCCTGTGGCGCCGAGGCTGCCATCGTGCCCGAAGAAACGACCGACGTCGATCAGCTGGCTGCCTTCATGGGCCGCGGAATACGTAAGTCCAAGAAGTCGTGCATCGTCATCGTGTCGGAAAGCCCCAAGTGCGGTGCCCTCTACTATGCAGAGCGCGTGAAGAATGAATTCCCGAACTTCGACGTCCGTGTCTCCATTCTGGGCCATCTGCAGCGAGGCGGCAGCCCGTCGGCTCGCGACCGCATCATGGCCAGCTGCATGGGAGCCGGTGCCATCGAAGCCATCAAGCAGGGCCAGCGCAACATCATGGTGGGTTATCGCAACAATGAAATCGTCTATGTGCCCTTCACGGAGTGCATTCGTACCGACAAGCGCTTCGACAAGCGCCTCATTACGGTGCTCGACGAGCTGAGCATCTGAGCCCCGCGCCTTTGTGCAGGACCGGCAGAAGCTCCTACACGTCCTACATCCCAAGCATCAGGAACCAGTCGCGCAAGAAACCCTTGTACCGGTTCTGTGAGTCGGCTATCAGCAGAAGCTGGTGGGTCGTGGCTTGGCACATGCCTTCGTAGTTGCCGAACCGTCGGCTTGTCAGGGTAAGGCGTGTGCGAAACTCCCGAAGAAGCCTCTTCTGCAGGATGGGCTCGTCCGTCAGCGTCACCTCGTAGATGCGGATGACTGTGGAAGCACCAAGCCTGAGCCGCGGAATACGAATCTGGCGTTCAAGCACCAGCAGCCTCCCGTCCCTGAGGATGCAGAGTGCAGACACGCCTTGCCGGTACTTCCTTAACGGCTCGTCGGGGCGGTACATGTAGCATCGTCCGGGTTTCAAGTCATCGCCGAAAGTTTGTATGCGGAGCAGCGAGTCACCCCTCAAAGGTCTCTCGCTGGTCGTGAAGAACAGATGCCGCCTCTCATCATAGGCCAGCGACTCCAGCCCGTAGTTGCTGTCGGCCTCCTTGAACATTGCGGGCATGTCCAGTCGTCGCCCCGTCCGCCGTCCGTCCAGTTCGTATTCATACACCTCGTTGTCCTGTTCTCCCGAGATAAAGACGGTGTTCGTGGAAGGCCGGTAGCAGATGCCCTCGCCGTCTCTGCCGGGCAGTCCGCATGAGCGGAACCCTTCGTTCTCCAGGCTGGCAATGTTTCCCTTGATGCTGTCGATGGAGATGTGCAGGATAAAGAACCCGTCTTCCTCCGACTTGTCGCTCACCACCGCATAGCGTCCATTCCCCAGGGGTGTTATCCCGCTGTAGTTGCCCGGCGGCAGTGCTTTGTGGAAACGCTGGGGCTTCTGTGCCGTCAGCATCGTGCACCAAAGCACGGACAGCAGCAGTAGGCAATATGTCTTGATGTGTACTGTTGGCATGGTCTTGTCCTTTCCTCGTTACTTGGATACGATATGCCCGAAGCGGCTGTGCAGCCACTGGAACGGCATGTAGAGGACAGGCACGACGAACAGGAGGGCAATGGTGCCTACCAGCATGCCGCCGGCACATCCTACGCCCAGCGAGACGTTGCCGTTGGCTCCCACACCCTGCGAGAAGACTAAGGGCAGCATGCCGAAAATCATGGTGAGCGAGGTCATCAGTATGGGACGAAGCCGCACCCTTGCTGCCGACATTGCAGCCATCGTGATGCTCATGCCCTGTCGGTGTCGCTCGGTGGCATATTCCGTGAGCAGAATGGCCGTCTTAGCCAGCAGGCCGATAAGCATGATGAGGCCCGTCTGCATGTAGATGTTGTTCTCCAGCCCCCACATCCGCGAGAAGAGGAAACTGCCCAGCAGACCGAAGGGTACGCTCAGGATGACAGCCATCGGGATGAACAGACTCTCGTAGAGCGCACAGAGGATAAGGTAGATGAACAGGACGCAGATGATGAAGATGACGGCTGTCGTGTTGCCCAGCGATGCTTCTTCCCTCGACATGCCTCCGAACTCGTAGCCGTAGCCTTCGGGCAGCACCTTGGCGGCAGTGCGGCGAATGGCTTCCAGTGTCTGGCCGCTGCTGTAGCCGTCGGCTGTTTGTCCCATGACGGCAATGCTGCTGAAGAGGTTGAAGCGATTCAGCCCCTCGCTGCCATAGACGCGTTCCATCGTGATGTACTGCGTAATGGGAATCATCTGCCCGCTCGTGCTGCGGACACGCATGTTCGAGAGCGCTGCTTCGTCGAGACGGTACTCCGGCGATGCCTGGACGATGACGCGGTAGAGCTTCGTGAAGCGGGTCAGGTTGCTGCTGTACGTGCCTCCCACATAGCCCGACAGGACACGTAGCACGGCCTGAGGCGAGACGCCGTCGCGCTTGCATCGGGCAGCATCCACCTCCACGCGGTACTGCGGGTACTTGGTGTCGAAGGTGGTGAAGGCGCGTGAGATGGCTGGTTCCTGGTTGAGGGAGTCAATCAGCAGGCGGGTGTAGCGCATCAGGTCCTCTATGCGTCCGCCTTTGCGGTCCTGGACGTGCAGTTCGAAGCCGCTGGTGGCTCCGTAGCCGGATATCATGGGACGGGTGCTGACGCGAATCTGAGCTTGTGTGATGTCGGCTGTGCGGCGGTAAATCTCTTCGATGACGGAATTGATGTCGTCGCCTTCTCCCTTGCGCTCGTCCCAGTTCTTGAGGCGGATGTTGAAGGAGCCAGCCGACGAGGACTGGTCGAAGGTGGAGCCGCGACCGATGGTCATGTTGTAGAGGCGGAACTGCGGGATGTCCTTGATGCGACGCTCCACCTCGCGTGTTATCTTGCCCGTCACGGCCATGCTCGTGCCGGGAGCACACTGCACGTTGACGTTGATGGAGCCCATGTCCTCGTTGGGCACAAAGCCCGTCCGCGTCGTCTTGAGCATATAGCCCAGCAGGATGCAAACCAGCACGACCGACACCCAAGGCAACCAGCGATGGCGGAAGATGCGGAGCACTCCGCGCTGGTACTTGACAACGATGCGGTGGAATCCAACATTGAATGCCTCGTGGAAACGTGTCGAGAAGGTGGTGTCGCCCTCCCTTCGCGGACGCAGCATCAAGGCGCAGAGAGCCGGCGAGAGTGTCATGGCATTGATGGTGGAGATGATGACTGCAATGGCCATCGTCACGCCGAACTGTGTGTAGAAGACGCCTGTCGTGCCGTCCACGAAGCAGACGGGAATGAAGACGCTCATGAAGACGATGGTTGTCGTGACGAGGGCTGAGGTAAGTCCCTTCATGGCATCGATGGAGGCCAGGTAGGGCGACTTGTAGCCCTCGTCGAACTTCGCCTGCACTGCCTCCACGACGACGATGGCATCGTCAACCACCGTGCCTATCACCAGGACGAGGGCAAAGAGGGTGAGCAGGTTCAGGCTGAACCCGATGAAGTAGAGTACGGCAAAGGTTCCTATCAGGCTGACCACAATGGCGAGCGACGGGATGAACGTGCTCTTGAGGTCTTGCAGGAAGAGATAGACGACGAGCACGACCAGGAGGATTGCCTCGAACAGTGTTCGCACCACGTTGCGGATGCTGGCATCGAGGAAGTCCTTCGTGCTCATGACGTCCACGAGTTCCATGCCCGGCGGCAGTTCTTTCCTTATCTCTTCTGCCGTCTCGTCGATGAGCGTGATGATTTCGTTGGCATTCGAGCCCGGTGTCTGTGCTATCATGCAATTGGCACCGGCATGTCCGTTGGTGCTGTTCCGGAAGGTGTAGTTCTGGATGCCGAGCTCTACGCGTGCCACGTCCTTCAGTCTTAGGACGCTGCCGTCGGGCAGGGACTTGATGACGAGGTTCTCGTAGTCACGTTCCTCTTCGTAGCGGCCCCGGTATTTCAGGACGTACTGGAATGTGTTCTCGGCATCGGCGCCCAGCGTGCCGGTCGGTGCCTCGATGTTCTGTTCGTCGAGCACGGCATCGATGTCCGAGGGCATGAGTCCGTAGGCAGCCATCCGCAGCGGGTCGAGCCAGATGCGCATGCTGTAGCTGGCTCCCCACACGTTTACCTCGCCTACGCCCGGCACTCGCGAAAGGCGCGGCTCGATGTTTATCTTCATGTAGTTTGTCAGGAAGTCCGTGTCGTAGGCATCCGTCGGACTGTAGAGCGAGAGGCTTTTGATGTTGCTTGTCTGTCGCTTGCGTACCGTCACGCCGCTGCGCGTCACGTCGGCTGGCAGTTGCCCTTGCGTCGAGGCTACGCGGTTCTGTACGTTCACCATTGCCATGTCGGCATCCGTGCCTTGCTTGAAGAAGATGCTGATGTTGCCCGAACCCGTGTTGCTGGCCGAGGATGTCATGTACATCATGTTCTCCACTCCGTTCAGGCTTTCTTCCAGGGGGATGATGACGCTCTTCTGCACCGTCTCGGCATTGGCGCCCGTGTAGTTTGCACGCACGCTGACCGTGGGCGGTGCTATTTCGGGGAACTGCTCGATGGGCAGGTTCAGCAGCCCTATCAGCCCCAGCACAACGATGAATACCGATATCACGCCCGACAGGATGGGCCGGTCTATGAATAGCTTAGGAGTCATGGATGTTCAATGGTCAATGTTCAATGGTCAGTGTCCGACGGGCAGTCCTTCGCGCATCAGTCCGGCTCCTTCGCTGATGATGGTGTCGCCTTCCCCGAGGCCGCTTTCCACGATGTAGCTGGTGCCGTCGTCCAGCGGGGCTACGCTAATCTCTGTCTGCTTTGTCTTGCCTTCTTCCACGCGATAGACGAATACCTTGTTCTGCAGCTCGAAGGTGGCAGTCTGCGGTATCACGATGACGTCTTTGCGAACAGTGGAGACGACCACCGTCCCCGTGCCCCCGTTGCGCAGCAGATGGTTTTTGTTGGGGAAGACGGCTCGCAGGGCGACGGCCCCCGTCTGTGCATCCACAATGCCGCTTACGGCATCCACTCGTCCCTTCTCGCTGTACTCCTTGCCATTGGAGAGCAGAAGCGACACGTCGGGCATTCCCTCCATGAAGGCTTCCAGACTGCCGTATTGCAGGGTGAGGTCGGTCACTTCGCGCTCGCTGAGACTGAAATAGACCCACATCTCGCTGTCGTCGCATACGGATATGAGAGGTTCGCTGATGTTCGAGCTCACCAGGGCACCGACGTGGTAGGGAATCATGCCTGCCACTCCGCTAACGGGGCTCTTGATGGTCGTGTAGCTCAGCTGCCATCTGGCATTGCTGACCTGAGCCTCGGCCTGTGCCACTCCGGCTTGTGCCGAGAGCAGCGACTGGTAGGCCGTCTGCAGTTCGAAGTCGCCGATGACCTGCTGGTCGCGCAGCTGTTTCTTGCTGTCGTAGGTGAGGCGGGCCGACTGCTCGGCTGCCTTTGCCGACTTCAGGGCTGCCTCTGCCGTGCTCAGGGCTGCCTGAAAGGGAACCTGGTCGAGCACGAAGAGCGTCTGTCCCTTGTGCACGCTCTGACCTTCACCAATCAGGATTTTGGTGATGAGGCCGCTCACTTGCGGACGTATCTCCACGATGTCGCGTCCCTTCATGGTGGCGCTGTAGCGGGCATTGACGGCCTGGTCCGTGCGCTCCACCTTCATGGTCCTGTAGGCGAGGGCTGCCTTCTCCTGCTTCTTCTCCTGGCAGGAGACGAGTCCGAGGAGGACCGGCAAGAGGGCATAAGCAATCTTCTTTACCATATTATATATATAATGTATGTGTGCTGATCGATTCCGTGTCGGGTTGCCCCGTCTGTCGGGCCCCTTTCAGACGAGGTGGCCGATGATTTGCTCGCGGTCGCCGGGCAGGTAGTCGATGACGGGAATCTCAATCATCGTGTAGGCTCCGGGCTGCTGTCTCATCGTGGCGCGGGCGGCACACACGAGCACCTGGGCCGTGAGGGCGGGGTTGTTTATCTTCATGTTGAACTCGAAGAGCTGGTTGTGGGTCTGGCCGCTCACGCCCTTGCGGACGAGGTTCACACCGTGGCCCACGTCGTTCAGTGCATCTACGCTCTCCACCTGGAAGACGTGTGTCTCGTCGTTTGCGAAGTAGGGATCGGCCTTGACAGCCTTCGTCACTTCCTCGAGGCTTGCCCCTTCCTCCAGCTCGACATACACCATGCGGCGGTGGATGCCTTCGCCCACGGGGATGGTCATCGAGAGGGCATCCCGGACGCCTGCCTTGCTGCGGACGCAGACGCTGTGGCCCATCGAGCGTCCGGGACCGAAGTTGGTGTAGGTGATGCCTTTGGGAGCAAGAGCCTCCATCAGGGTGCGGACAATGCTGTCGCTGCCCGGGTCCCAGCCTGCCGAGATGATGCTGACGGCTCCGTGCTGCTTGGCGGCTGCCGAGAGCGAGCGGCGAAGGTCGAGGATGGACGTGTGGATGTCGAAGCTATCTACTGTGTTGATGCCCAGCGCCAGGCACTTGAGGGCGTGCTCCTCGACGGAACGCGTCGGCGTAGCCAAGATGGCTACATCGACCTTCCCCAGCTCCGCGATATCCTTCACTACGGCATAGCCTGCCAGTTCTGCCGGCTTGTCAGCTCCGCCGTTGCGACGGACAATGCCTGCAATCTCCATGTCGGGAGCTGCCTGCAAAGCCTGCACGGTGTAGCGCCCGATGTTGCCGTAACCGACAACTGCAATTCTCAATTTCTTCATGTCTCTTATTTTTTGTTTGGTATTGATGCTTCGTGGGTCAGTGCCTCGTGAGGTGTTCATTGCTTCATCGCCATGAAGCAATTGCTCCATCGCGATGAAGCAATCACTCCATCGCGATGAAGCAACGAACTCGACGCGAGGGGTCCGCTTCCTCCTCGTCTTGCCCCCTCCCGTTTCTCGGTACATGTCCTCTCCATATACATATTATATTATGTATGGCTATTCGATGATGGGGGGATTCCCATCGTGAACGTCATTCCATCACTTCCGGAGCTTTTAGTCAGTATTATCCTGATTTCGTTTGCAAAGATACAGCTTTTTGTCGAAATGAACAACAAAATGTACACTTTTTCACTCACTTAGGCCAAATCCGAAGGGAAAAAGCGTCTCCCGGCAGGTTCGCGAGCCTGAATCGGCAGGCAGGAAGTTCTCCGTTGGAAACAACGCATGTACAGAGGGAAAAACACTTTTTGGGAAACTTTTTGTTTCGCGTCAAGTAGTCACTGCGTTGAGGTTCAGCAGAATAAGATTTCGTTTTGGAAAACTTTTCATTTTGCGATGATTTTTTCTTGTTTTGTTTTGGTCAAGTCGGAAAAGTTTCCTATCTTTGTACTCGTTTTCAGTGAGCAACTACAAAAGTCACATTAAAACACACCATACCCATCATGATCGTAATCAAGAGAGACGGCTCTCATGAAGAGTTCAACAGAGCCAAAATCAAGAACGCCCTTATCGAAGCGTTAAGGTCCGTCAACAAGATGGACGAGGAGAAAATCAAGAGTGTTGCCACCGACCTGAGCGAAAGCATTTCCGTGCGCGACGGATTCACCGTGGAGGAGATTCAGAACCGCGTGGAGATGGCACTGATGCAGAACGGCTACTACGACGAGGCAAAGTCCTACATCCTCTATCGCCACAAGCATGCCGAGGCCCGCTTCATCAAGGAGCGCATCGACTACATGAACGAGTACAGCCACACCAGCGACAACGCCGCCACCGCCTCCGAAACCGATGCCAACGCCAATGTCACGATGAAGAACGTGGCCAACCTGGAGGGCGAAGTCTATAAGACCACCAACCGCGTCATACAGCGACAGCGTATGAAGGACAAGCTCAACCAGATGTTCCCCGAAGTGTCCAAGCAGTACGAAATCGACTTGAACCACCACATTATCTACACACACGACGAAGCCTCCACGCCCGTGCTCAAGCAGTACTGCATGGCCGTCAGCCTCTATCCCCTCATGACCGAGGGCGTAGGCAACATCGACGGCGTCACGCCCGGACCGCCAAACGACCTCCAGTCCTTCTCGGGGCAGATCACGAACCTCACCTTCCTCCTCTCCTCGCAGTGCAAGGGAGCCGTAGCCTTCGGCGAGTACTTCATCGTGCTGAACTACTACATCATCTCCGAGTTCGGGCAGCAGTGGTACGACCACCTCGAGGACATCGCCACCACAAGCATCTGCCTCCAGCAGCGCACCGTGCGGGACCACATCCTGAAAGCCTTCAAGCAGTTCATCTGGGGCATCAACCAGCCGGCAGGCAACCGCTCCTACCAGTCACCCTTCACCAACGTCTCCTACTACGACCACACCTACTTCCAGAGCCTCTTCGCCGACTTCTGCTACCCCGACGGCACCAAACCCGAATGGAAAGCCATCGACACCCTGCAGCGCATGTTCATGAAGTGGTTCAACAAGCTGCGCCTCAAGCAGCTCCTCACCTTCCCCGTCGAGACAATGGCTATGGTGTATGACCCCGAGACGAAGGACATCATCGACAAGGACTACAAAGACTTCACAGCCGAGATGTACGCCGAGGGACACTCCTTCTTCACCTACATCTCCGACAGCGCCGACTCCCTGGCCTCCTGCTGCCGACTCAAGAACGAACTCACGGAGAACACCTTCAACCCCACGTCCGGACTGACAGGCGTCATGACTGGCTCCTGCAACGTCATCACCCTGAACATCAACCGCATCGTACAGGACGCCAAGCGCACCGTCTCCGGAACAGAAGGCAACTTCGACTTCTACGCCTTCCTCCGCCTCTACCTGACCACCATCCTGGAGCGCGTCTATAAGTACCACATCGCCTACAAGTCCATGCTCTACGAAATGGAAGACCGCGGCATGTTCGCCGCATCCAACGGCGGATACATCTACATCAGCAAGCTCTACTCCACCATCGGCATCAACGGACTGAACGAAGCAGCACGATTCCTCGGACTGACCGTAGGCAACAACCCCGAGTACATACAGTTCCTGCAACTCATACTCGGCACCATCAAGGAGGAAAACAAACGCCACAGCATCCACGACAAGAAGAAACCCTACCTCTTCAACTCCGAGGTCGTCCCCGCAGAAGGACTCGGCGGAAAGAACTACCGATGGGACAAGGAGGACGGCTACTGGGTGCCCGAGGACGAGAACCTCTACAACTCCTACTTCTACGACGCACACGACGACACCCGGGTGCTCGACAAGTTCATCCTCCACGGACGACAGACCTACCAATACACCGATGGCGGCAGCGCACTCCACTGCAACCTCCAGGACCACCTCTCGAAGGAACAGTACCTCAAGCTCATTGACTTCGCCATCGAGAACGGCACGTCCTACTACACCTTCAACATCCCCAACTCCAAGTGCGAGGACTGCGGCCACATCATCAAGAAGCCCATCGAAGTGTGCCCCTGCTGCGGCAGCAACAACATCACACAATACACCCGCATCATCGGCTACCTCCGTCCCATCCCCGCCTTCGGCAAGGACCGCCAGATAGAGGCCGCCAAGCGCACCTACAGCTGCAGCCTCGGATGAAGTACGTCGATGTAAAGGAAGTCTTTGCCGAAATTCCGGACGAGATAACCCTGGCTGTCAGCATCAGCGGCTGCCCCATCCGCTGCCCCGGATGCCACAGCCGCTATCTCTGGGACGACGTGGGCGAGCCCCTCACCGCCGAGGCACTGGCCGACATGCTCCGCAGCCACGCCGGAGTGACATGCCTTTGCCTGATGGGAGGCGACCAGGACCCCGCCCTCATCGACAGCCTCGCCCGTTGGGTGAAGGAGAACACCAGCATCCGCACAGCCTGGTACAGCGGACGCACCAAGCTCCCGCCCGAAATCAGCCCCCGCCACTTCGACTACCTCAAGACCGGACCCTACGACCCTGCCCGCGGACCACTGAACGTCCGCACCACCAACCAGCGCCTCTACCGCGTGGAAGGCGGCACCCTCACCGACATCACCCACCGCTTCTGGCGCTAAGCCGCCCCCTTCTTCCCTTTCACGCCAACGCGTGTATTCGGTTTGTTTCCCCGTGCGAAACGATTTGTTTCTCGCGGGGAAACAATTTGTTTCACGCAGGAAACAACCCGCCTCGACGTGACATCCGATGCCGAATAATTTGTTAGAACTTCAAGTTTCGGAAGTTAATGAAGTTAATGAAGTTCAAGGACGATACCAATGGGATGTGGTGTACTTTCAGCCTTGAATCGGACCGCAAAACTATTGTCCTTTAACTTCCCTAACTTCCCTTAAAAGCACAATAACCGAAACTTAAATTAGTACATTGAATATCTCAGCGTGTATTATATGAAGAATGTCCTAAAATGCATCCAAAATCACGCTATTCTCTACAAATCTTATCGTTAATTGAAAAAAAATATCTACCTTTGCAGCCGAAGGGCTGCGAAAACGATAAGACAAGAGGGAACTTGGAACAAGCATTGTTCTCCTTACGCAATATCGGCTTAACATGAAAATAGCAAATAGAGAAATATATATACCTATGGCAACAGCAATAAAAGCAATACCGACGCTTTATGGTAAAGAAGCTCGCCGTGCGGGCGTGTAAATTTACGGTTTTCCTTGCTTTCGGGCAAGGGAGGCCGCATTGTTTTTTAGTGTCAATGAATAAACAACAAATAAAAATAAACACAATATGAGAACCAAACAATTATTTCTGATCCTCACCCTGCTCTGCACCGTGGTGCAGGGAGCGTGGGCACAAAACTTTGACGTGTGGGACGGCGTGACGACGAAGAAGCCGTCGGGTTACTATGATGATCCTGAAGATGATTGGTATATAACAATTAACTCGGCGGCCGAACTCGCCTTTGTAATGCAAAACTACAAGCCTGATCCCACTTATGAATTTTATAATTTGCCGTGGCCTCCTTTTGTGCTTGGTTCAGTAGTTAGCAGGGCCAGTTGTGAGGTGAACTTCATACTGAACGCCGATGTCGATATGACAGCTGGAACGTGGATACCTATTGGCACTAATTGGGAGGAGAAAAGGTTTTACAAGCGTTTCTACGGCAACGGCCACACCGTCCGCCTCAAAATAGATGGTGCCACCGACAACTACCAGGGCATGTTTGCTGTGGTTAATGGTTTGGTCACGAATCTTCGCGTGGACGGCAGGATCTCTTGCGGCAACGCGCGCTTGGTGGGCGGCATCTGCGGCTATAACACGGGCACGATAGAAAACTGTTGGGTGAGCGCTGACGTGGAAAGTAATCACTGGAACGTTTATCACTATGCCGATTTGGGTGGTGTCTGCGGTTGGAATGATGGTACGGTCAAATACTGCTGCATGACGGGCAACGTGAAGAACACGGCAAAGAACGCCGGCGTGGGCGGAATAGTGGGTAGCAACTACGGCACCGTCCAGCACTGCACCTTCTACGGCGACGTCTCGGTGGACTACACCCAAAACAATAAATACGTAGGCTACCAGACAAAAACGATGGAGAATTGTTTCGATGTCTTCAATCAGGGCGAATACGATGCTGACGGAAATATGAGTCTTTATCGCCGTGCCATCAAATATCCCTATGCCCTCAAACTTACAAGTGCGGGCAGTTCCACCTACGTGGTCAGTGCCGGCGGGGAAGAAGGCGCTTCTGCAACACGCTCTGGTGAGACCGTCACGCTCACCAAATCCGGAACATTCGATATGGTAAGAGTAGAAATCAAGGATGCCGACGGTAACGATATTTCCACTACTGGCGACATCAACGGCACACTGACGTTCACCATGCCGAAAAGGGATGTCTATATCGCGGCTTACTCCTGGTCTGACTGGCCCACGCAGGGCACAGGCACGTCGGACGACCCCTACCTCATCAGCAACGCCGAGGAGTGGAAACGCTTCGCCAACAACGTCAGCCTCGGGCGCGACTACAGCGGACAATACATCAAGCTGACTAACGACATCAGCGTATCGGCCATGGCGGGGGGCAGCGAGACCAACGCGTTCAAAGGCACCTTCGACGGCGCGGACCATACGCTGACCTTCAACGCGACGGGCCAGACGGAGAAGTTCATCGCCCCGTTCCGCTGCGTGGGCGGCACTGCCACCATCAAGAACCTCAAGACGGCGGGGCGCATCAGCAGCAACAATATGTATGCAACCGGCTTGATTGCGTCTATCGAGAAATCTAATGAGAACAGCCCCTCTATCACTGTTGAGAACTGCCAGTCGTCGATGGCAATCAACAACAGTGGCAGCGGAGACCTGACCCTCAGCGGCCTTGTGGGTCGCATTGAAAACGCCACTCTCACCATCCGCGGCTGCGTGTTCGACGGCAGCTTGTCGGGCAGCAGCGCCACGGGCAATGCCGGTTTCGTGTCGTGGGTCGCTCCCCATAGCAACGTCATCGTCGAGGACTGCCTCTTCGCACCCAGCAGCCTCAGCACGAGCACAGACCTGTGCGCCACCTTTGCCCGCAAAGACGCTGACGCAAGTGCTGTGGTGACAATCGCCAGATGCTACAGCACACAGGCTCTCGGAGAGCGGCAGGGCATTCTCTGCATCTGCACCACCAGTGCGCCGAGCCAGCTCGGCAGCCTGGTGCACGACTACGGCAAGCTACAGGCATACGAAAACGGCCTGTATTACAACGGCAACTACTACCTCTCTCCCACCACCAGCACCAACGCCGGCACGGAGGGCGACCCCTACATCATCGCCCACGAAGCCGACTGGGAATCCTTCGTCCTATGGATTAAGGAAAAAGGCGACAGTTTCACCGGCGAGTACGTGCAGTTGGCAACCGACATCACCGTATCGACAATGGTGGGCACCAGCGAGATTCCCTTCAGCGGCATATTCCTCGGCAACGGCCACACCATCACCGCTAACATTTCCGACGCCAGCAACGATGGCACCGCCCTGTTCCGCAACATCAAAGGTGCCACCATCAAGGACCTCACCGTGGCAGGCACCATCACCGGCGGCTTGCACGCGGCAGCCATCGTGGGTATTGCGAGAGGCACGGGCAACAGCATCCGGAACTGCGTGGCCACGGCCAACGTCAGCGGCGGCACGCACATCGGCGGCATCCTGGGCCACGCCACCAACAGCGACATCGCCATCAGCGGCTGCGTCTTCAGCGGCACGATGACGGGCGGCGCTACGGCCAAGGGAGCCATCGTCGGATGGGGCGACAACGGCGGCACCAAGAGCGTCACCGACTGCCTCTACCTGATGGCCAACGGCCAGAACACCGCGAATCTCGATTTTGTGCGGCAGTACGAAGGCACCGTCAGCGTGACCAACAGCTACAAGACCACCAGCGCCGGAACCTATGGCACGCATTGTTTCTCCTTCACCTTTCCCCCTGCCCCTCTCGGCAACCCGAGACAGGACTACGGCGGGCTGACGGCCTACGAGGACGCCATCTTCTACGACGGCACATACTACTTGGCTCCCGCCACCCTCAGCGGCAGCGGCACGGAGAAAGCCCCCTACCTCATCTGCAACACATTCGAGTGGGACTCCTTCGTCCGTTACGTGAACAGCGGCACCACTTACAGCGGGCAGTACGTGAAACTGGCGGAAGACATCAGCGTCTCGACGATGGTGGGCACAAGCGAGGCCAGTTCGTTCCAAGGCACGTTCCTGGGCGGCGGCTACACGCTTACCTTCACACAGGGCTCATCGTCGGCAGCTTTCGGCGAAGAGAACTGCGCCCCATTCCGCTATGTCAAAAATGCCACCATACAGAACCTCAGGTTGATGGGCGACATCTATACCTCCCGTAAGTTCGCCGGCGGACTCGTCGCTTGTTGCATCGGTACGACGAACATCATCGGCTGTCAGGTGGGTACCCTCATTTACAGCAGCGTCTCGGGCGACGGCACCCACGGCGGCATCGTGGCCATGCCGCAGTCAGGCAGCACGCTGAACATCGAGGGCTGCGTGTATGACGGCCACCTGCTGACCAACAGCGGCACCAACAGTTGTGGCGGCTTCGTAGGCTGGCACAACGGCGCAACCATCAGCGTCAGCAATTCGCTCTATGCCCCCGCCAGCAGCATACTGACGGGCTGGACAGCCATCAACGTCCACACCACCTTCACTTTCGTGCGCGGAGGCAACCCCACCATCACTAACTGCTACTTCACGAGGGCTCTCGGCGCGGAGCAGGGCACGCAATGCTTCCCTGCCGCCGTCGAACCGACCGCCCTCGGCAACTTGGTGAAGGAATACGGCGTGCTGAAGGTTTACCAGAGCGGCGTCTTCTACGCCGGCACATACTACATGGCTCCCGCCAGCATCAGCCTGGCCGACAACGGCGACAACAGCACCACTATCAGCGAGGCGCACGGCTACTTGGCCGACGTGACACTCCAAGGTCGCACGCTCTACAAGGACGGCAAGTGGAACACGCTGTGCCTGCCCTTCAGCCTGGACAATTTCACCGGTACACCCCTCGAGGGAGCCACGGTGAAGACCCTCGCATCGACCAGCTTCAGCGGCGGCACGCTGACGATGAACTTCACCGACGACGTGACCAGCATAGAAGCTGGCAAACCGTATATCGTGATGTGGGCCGCCGGCACTGACATCGTTGACCCCATGTTCAATGGCGTCACCATCAGCAATGCCACTGCCAACGCCGAGACCGACTATGTCGATTTCATTGGCACCTACAGCCCCATCAGCATCTACACCGCCGGCAAGACCAACCTCTACCTCGGCGCTGACAACACGCTCTACTATCCGACGGCCACCGACTTCAAGGTGAATACCTGCCGTGCCTACTTCCAGCTGAAGCAGGGCCTCACCGCCTCCCCTAACCCCTCCCAAGGAGGGGGGAACCAAGTCCGCGCCTTCGTGCTCAACTTTGGCGACGATGAGCCCACCGCCATCAAGGAAATGGTAAATCGTAAATCGTCAAATGGTAAATCCGCCTGGTACACGCTCGATGGTCGCATGCTCACTGGCAAGCCCTCGCGCGCGGGCATATATATAAATAATGGTAAGAAGGTCGCGATTAAGTGAGAATAAAGCAGGGCTCGCTCATGCTTTATCGAGCGTGAGCGAGCTCGAACAAAATTCAAAGTAGTGATTAAGTAGACAAGGAGGACACAACGATGAAGAAAACATATTTGCAGCCCACGATGATGGTTGTCACGCTACAGCAGCAAAGCATCATCTGCACCAGTAGCGATATGAATCGTGTCAACAGCAATGCCGACCTCGACTACGGTGGCGGCGGCAGCGGCCCAGCCCGTGCCCGCAGCTACGGCGGCACCGATTGGGACAACGAATGGTAACACAACACGTGAATTCGACGACATTAATTAATGATAATTATATGAGCTATTACGTGGTAATTCGTGTTTTACCTTTAACATATAATTACCATCAATGACCCATTAATTATCATTAATTATCGGTTTAGGAGGTCTTTAACAACGGATTTAACGGATTTAACGGATTGTGTTATACAGGTGTAGCATAAATCCGTATAATCCGTTAAATCCGTTGTTTTTATATATAATGGTCTTTTGAAGGAAGCGCACTCCCGCTATTTGAGATTTAGTCGTCCTTCGGACGAGAAATTGAACAAATCTTTTCAAGTCAAACAAATCAAGGCATAGAAATACAGCCTGTCAGATTTGAACAGATTTGCCAGAAAGTGCTGAAAAATTTCGGGAATATGATTATCCTTCCAAGTCTGGTGTATGATTTTAGGTATCCTTATCATGTTCATCCCCCTTTCTTGTACTCACATTCTTCTTAGAGTCTTCGGACAGTCGCGTTAATGGAAGTGCCGCCAGCCTCCCATGCTATCTTGATTCGTCTGAGGGCGGGATTCCCGTCGTCCGTGTCGTAGTCGATGTTATAGCGTATAAGAACGATATGTTGGTCGGATATCAGTCGGGCTCTACCCTTGAATTTTGTTATGTGAAGAGTCTGACTGTCAAAATAGGTCACACCCGTAACCTCGCCTACATCGTACTTCCTGCCGTCATACTTAAAAAGTCGAGTTTCCCTGTTCCTGTCAAAGACGAAACGATAGACACCCCGACCGGAAGCGTCAACAACGTGATACGCAGAAATATCGTAATATGCGACTGTCGTGTTATATTGTTTTAAGGGATACAATGGTTCTGCCAAATGAACCCGTAATTTGATGTTTGGTAAGAGCGTCCCTATGGGAACCTGATATGTCCATGGTGCCCAAATCGGATTTAATCTGGCAAACGCTCTGAGGTACTTTCCCAAATAGATGCTGTCATTGCGAAAGAGTTTGTATGGTTCTTCGCAGGTGAAGTCGCTCGTTGATTCATAAAAGCCGGGATATGACTCATCGAAGGTGATACCCGCTTTAGCCGGGATAGTGCATCTGACAGATAACGGAGCCAGAGAGTCTCGCAGGAAGATCGCGTCTATCTGATACGTCCCCTCCTTGTATTGCATCCTGTCTTCCTGAAACTGTGCGATGACTTGCTTCAGCAACTTTTTGGGGTGCTTGACAGGCTTGATGGAAAGCAAACTGATAGAATCCTCCTTTACAAGAGATAAGGAGAAATCTTCCAAATTCGTTTGAGCCATAACCGTTATTACAGAAATCAAAGAAGACAAGAATAAAAATAAAATGATGCGCCTATTCATAGGTCTAATTATCTAATCCTAACTATACAGACGATATTCTTCGGGAATCACAAAATACCCACTAAAAAATCGGCAGAGAATCGTGAAGGCTACTCGATGATGATATCCTTCCGTCTGCGCCAATGAGGCCAAGAGTATGCTCTAGGTTTACCGTCATCTGGGCCGAAGGTATCGACGTAGCGGTCGTAAAGACCATCCAGCACCATCGGAATCGGAATGTTCAGCTGCCTCATCTGCTCTTTCAACTCATTTCTTGTCATCGGACCGAAAAGATCGTATGATTTTTGGCTTGCTATCCAATAATCTACTTTACGACTTGTAAACACTCTCTCCTGTCCTGCATAGGTATATTCACCCATTAGAAGTGAGAGTGTGTCACGTGTTTTGTCCTTATCATTGACAAGATGTTCATGTCCCAAAATCCTGCCAGGTATCTTGCTCTCCAGCACCATCCAGTTTCCTTGTCTCCCGTATGCACTGATATATCCGATATCAACGTAGGCATAATCACTGCCAAAACAGTACAAGGTATCTACCCTGCCGGATATGCGATGTACACGGACAGGGAAACATGGCCAAAGGCGTATGGATTCTTCCCAGGCAGAGTCTGATTTTAGAATCATATCCTCTCTGTTTTTGCAGAACAGGTTATGACAGGTAATGTTATATCTTTTTGCAGGGTTGACATCTTCTTTTATGCTTACGCTGTCGCTCTGGTTGACAAACAATTCTCTACCGTCTGACCAATCATCATCCTCCATATAAAAGAAGGTGACACCTTTTGGATTATAGTCGCAGCCTACGAGTAGTAGAATGGCATATAAACGAATAAGACGAGTTATCATATCAAAGATAAGTTACTTGTAGGATGAATTAATTATGTACTATCGTCATATCCATGCACTTGGTTTCGCCACAAATTTCCTAATAATATGTGAAATATACAAGCATTTTGCAGGAAATCTCGTTATCGAGCACGAAAATGTTCCTATTCAGCCAACCGTATGGAAACTTTGTGTATGACAAACCTGTTCCATACGGCTAATTCAGTGTAATTCTGCAATACAGGTGCCCCGTTTTCCTCTCCGTAGTCACACCGGCATAAACCACGGTGCCTGTTTACGAAACGGTCACAGTTGATTTGCGTAAGCCGTAGGGTTTCACGGTCCAAGTACCATTTGATATTGCTGCCTATTTTCATACCCCGGAGATTCCTGTCCTCCAGTTCCTTCTTGTCAAAATGTATACGATATATGCCCCTGCCGGTCTCGTCTTCTATGCTGTAGGCTGTCACATTATAAATTTTTTTGATTGACTTATGGATGGCCTTCAACTTGCGATCTGAAAACATGCGCGTGAGAGACAAGGCCGTACCACACCATTCTACATACATGTCGTTTGTGTAGGGTCCGCCAACCGCTAATTCCACATCCAGACTGTCATCCAGAGTTATGATAAACGGTCCTTCGAAGTGCAAGGGACCTTCTTCACACTGTTGGATTTCTATGCCGTTGTCATCTTCTACGGTAAACGTGCGATTTACAGACAGCCTGGGCGGAGTCCTGATGTTCAGTGTTGCCTCCAGCTGATATTCCCGTCTTGAATGCTTCTGCTGCATGTCCTTCTCGAGCCGTTCCAGTACACGCATCAACAGCCCCAGCGGGTCCTCCACAGGCTTGATGGAAAGAGTGCTCATATAGTCCTCCTTCTCGACAAAGAATAAGGAGTCAAGCGGATTCTGCCCTAAGGCTGCCCCCGGCACCCAGGCCAGGAGCAGCAGGATGGAGAGTAGGTGTTTCATATCAAGTGCAAAGATAATGTATTTTTTAGAAGTGCCTGTTTGCATTTTCCTGTGCCCTTTCGTCAGTACCATCGCGGGAAAACTCCAGTACCACCGTGGGAGTACTGGAGTTTTCCCGCGGTGGTATTGGCGGAAGTACGTGCTGCGTTTACTTCATCACCCGCTTCTTCCTCCCTTCAATGTAGATGCCGTGCGTAGGCTTGCCGGGAAGACGGCGCCCTTGCAGGTCGTAGATAGCTCCGATACTCTTCTCTTGTTGCCCATCACTTTTCATTTCCCTGATGCCAGTTACAGTCTGTGAAGTCTTCCAGTACTCGTCATGGTCAAAGATGGTTTGGCCGTTCAACTCACAGGTTTTCAAATAACTGTACCCGCCAACCCACCATGTCCCGATGCCTTCGCAGAGGCTTGTCAGGTTGCCTACACCTGTTAAGAGGCCGACACCTTCAATCCATTGGCAAGAGCAGTAGTCGTCTTCGGCAGGAACCCACTCTATCACCGTCCAATACTCACTCCGATATTTGACAGACCACTTCTTTGTGACAGTCAACTCAAATGGACCGATATTGACAACAGCTCCCGGCTCGCAGGAAAAGTCATACAAAAGTTTGGGCGTCGTACTGCCCGACGCAATGTAAAACACCTTTCCGCCTTCTTCGTACAATGCTCCCTTATATAGGTGTTCAATGGGGGCGGCGGCGGGGGGGTTACTTGTAACATAGAGCTTCACGCACTGGCGGTAAGCTATCGCTGTGTCGCCCTCAAGACAGAAAACTTCTTCCCATGTTGATACTCCCGTGGAGTTCTCTTTATGATAAGTCCACACCTTTCCATCTTCTACGAGCGGATGATTGATTTGTGCCGTGGCACTCATGCATGCCACCAGACATACACCAAAAAGAAACTGTTTCATAGTATTGTCTTTTAATAGGATTATGATTGCAAAGATACGAAATTATTCAATACACTTACTCATGTTTTTTTACTTTTAGGGTTAATAATTGTGTTTGTCGCTGCAAAGTTACGGTGATTTTTCTCTTGCTGCAGGCGGTTCTCACGCTCCTGCCGGATGAGATCCTGATAATAAGCCCCCCTTCGTTTCTTGCAAGTCGATGTACGCCCTTTCTATGCATTCGTAAGCTGAATCCAGGTATGTAAGGGACGATGCCGCATCATGTTCCTTGGCCGACAGGATGGCGTGTCTCATAGAGTATTATCGTCCGGATAGGGCTATTCGCAGACTTTCCTACCGTTCTTTATGTAGATACCCTTGATGGATTTACCATTAGACCATTTACCATTTACCATTTTTCCGGTGAGGTCGTAGCAATTACCATTTGACGATTTACCATTTACCATTTCCTCCCCTATCCTCGGAGAGGGAACGGGGGTGATGCCATCGATGATGTCGGTCTGCCCGTGTCGCTCCGCTGAACGTAGGCCTTATAGTATAACGTATCGCCCAGGAAGTAGCAGGTGTTGTCCATGTGGACGAACACCATCTCCTACGGCAGTACAGCCGCCTGCCTCTTGGCGAGGTTGTCCAGCCCCGGCTCCTGGGCAAAAGCTGAAATACAAACTGCAAGTAACAGTGTGGTGATGCTTGTGTATCTCATATATTCATGTCCTTCTGTATATATAACGTCGCAGGGCGGCATTTGTAACACGATTGCCGACGTTTTTTCTTATTTCAGGCACATCCGAGAAATTGTCACACCGAAAACACAACATTAAATCCTCCACGACACCTTCCTTCGTGATGAAAGCTTCCATGATTTCCTTTTTCAGTCAAGTTACTATGTTTGGCGTTTCCGACTGCAAACATAGTAGCTTGACTATATCTTGCCTTAATGCTCTATGACCTTCCTGCCGTCCCTGATGTAGATGCGTGACCCACCAACCCCCGTTATGGGGAGAAAGATTAGACGGCGACCATTCAGGTCATAACAGTTCCCTGCAGCATTGGCTGTGGTCTTGATGACACTGATGCTTTTCTCTTGAGTTGATGGCACTACGGAGTTCATAGAAGTGGCTATAGGCCCCTTGCATTCCAGAGTCATGTACTCATCTTCTGGCATCCTTACTTGATATACACCAGCCTTGAAGCCGGGAATCTTTGCTTCATAGCACACATCTTCTCCATATTGTGTATCTGAATTACTGTACATTTTCATCATTACGTCTATACAATCGTCTTCTATCAGGCATTCTGCATACAAACATGTAGGAATAGCGTCAACGGACTTTACGCCACACAAATGCAGCGTATCGGCGATGAATTCACATGTTTTGATGTCAGTTTTACCTATCATGTCTGCTCTCTCTGCCTTGTAGTTATCGGTGTTGACATGGGGATACATAAAAAGATTCACGCCATATGCAATTGAGACACTTGCAGAGGAGGGCTTAAGTCCCGTCTTGGCGAAAACCTTGTTCCTTTCCATAAGGAAGTACGGCGTAATGCCCCAGTTCTTTGATCCCAGACCTTCTACCCATGTCTCTTCCTCACCTGTCTGCTCGGACACCAACGTCATCTCCGTTGTTGTGAAGGTATAGTAAAAGAAACCACGATATCTGTCTTCACCCACTCTGCGTTTCTCTGTTACGACATAGGTCACTCCGCTTGCATCAGTAAACTCGTCCCCTACTTTCAGACTATAGTCAACAATCACAATCTCTCTGCACTCTTCCGGCAGAAGGCAGAAGACTTTGTCTCCTTCCTGCCTGTAATATAGTGTGTCTGTATATTCGCTGCCGTATGGCCTTATTGCCGACATAAGCAGAAAATCATCCCCTAACAAATCATCCTTCTCCTCATATCCACACACTACCGGGACATAGTCTTTGTCCATTATCAAAGTGTCACCCGCCAGCCTGTAGTCGAAGTTGACAAATCTTCCATCCTCGTCCTCGACATGCAGGAGCCAGAACTTGGGGAATTTCTCCAGCATGGATTTTGACACATGATGGAAAATGGTTGGAAAACCCGTATATGGAGGCAGGACAGCATCTGCCTTGGCCGTAAGTAAGGACCATGCCATTATAATCAGTATTAAGAAGTTCTTTTTCATTGTCTACCTGTCTTGAAATTTGAAGTTCTTGTCGATTCGTGTTCCTGCATGCAACTCCAAACGCTTACCATTAATGGTAATGTGAGAATTTTGTATGTTTACTTCACCTTCAGGTTTTGTGGCTGTGACGTTATTGCCGACATATATAGTATTCCCCCTGTAATCTCTTATTTCACCTTGGATATATTCGTTCTGAATATACACATCTTTTGTATAATCCCATATAAATGGTATATAGTTATGTCTGTCCAGGCAGATTATAATACTGTCTGATGGGTTGGCATACGCCGCGTGACATCCATAGTACGACTTCACATCTTCTGTTGTTTTATCGTAAAACGTAATCTTGCAATTGCCGTCTTCCACGGACACAAAGATACTGTCTCCGCGCGAATAAACCAAAGGCTCGGAAAACTTTCTGGGCTTATCTGTATAAATCTGCATCGAGGGGTCGCCAAAACAATGGAACAGCTTTTTCGTTATATTCACCCAAAAGACTCCATCGCTCTCACGGTAGTTGACATAGGTCTCTGCCATCCTTTTTAATCCCTGGTCAAGAATCTGTCCTAACTCGTATGTCGGAGTTGGAGTGGGAGAATAACCAGAATAACAATACAACGGGTATTGGGGTTGAAGGCCTGGCCAAATAGCATCGAACATACCTAATGCCATTGCATCATTGTAACCAGAGAAACTTAACTCTGTTGGCGCATAAATTCCCACACATCCGCCATCTGCCTTTTTCAAAAAAACTTCGGAAAAACAATCCGTAGGGCGGTTATACTTACCTGTACTGCAGTTTATACTAAAGACTACCGGTTGTTTGTTCCCATTTTGAAGCATTTTTATTTGTGGCGATAAGAAAAGCGGACTACTCCACATGCTTACTGCTCCGTGATCTCGATGAAAGACATAGAGCATTCCGTTGTTGATATGCGACATGATTCCAGTAAAGCCACCGCTCCATGAAAAATTACTTGATGTCAATTCTATAGGCAAAGCTTCTCCATTACCGTAAAGAGTACTCCATTTCAGTGATGTACTACTAGACTTCTTTACATACTGCCTATAAATCTGATATCCCTGAGACAAGACATGCTCACGTATGTTTTCCGAAGTCATTAGATAACATACATCTTCATATCCGTCATTGTTGTTGTCCTGAAACACAGAGCAGTTTAATCCGGAATGATAAAAACTATCATCATTTGGTGGATTCTTTTCGTACTGAATTATTTTGTTGAGAATAGTTGAAACTTCTAGTGGACTATCAGCAGGAATACGTCCATGAAAGATTTGGGGAATACTGTCTGCATCGGGTAGGCAGTAGTTAAAATCTGTCACTGCTGTTGTAAATATGGTGTCGTTATCACTCACATAGCTATACCCAAAGGTATCTGCAGGAACATCTTCAACTCCTCCCACAATCAGTAGATAGTCATTTTTGATGCTGTCCTGTTCGAAATGGTCCTGTATATACCTTTTGACAGAATCCGTAGTCCATGTACCTTTGGGGCGTGTTGCCAAGTATACATTGAAGCCTTTCTGCTTTTTCCATTCCACGAAGTCATTAAGGCTACTTTCATATTCTGTTGTGGTAATAATCAGATAGTGCCTCTCATCCTTTTCCGTGACATCTACGTCACTTCGGCCAGACATTTTGTTTTGAATAATTCTTTTAGCAAAACTCGTCTTGCTTCCCTTGTACTCGTAATTATCCCCTGAATATGTCAACTTATACCTTATAAAAGTATACCTTCTAACAGTATTCGTCTGATAATTATATTTCACAGGCGATATTGACACAGTAATAAGGGCATCATTTCTGTTTTGATATACGCCATGACTCTGTATGGCATTCGAAGGGTAAAAACCTGTGTAGAATGCAATGCTATGTTTTTGGATACCTATGTCCTCATCAGGGAATATTGGCAGTGATGGAGACAAGACAAACGTTGTGTCAACGTATGCACTATCCAGCACACTTACAGTTATGTTACAGTCATTAGGGACAAGGAATGTGTCGTTGCGAAATGGTATACATGGTTCTCCTTCTCCGTCGCTAAGTCCGAAGCCTTCGTACCTTATATATTTGGTATCTTCATAATACTCAGAGTCTACAATCTCCGGATTATCGAATGTGTATGTCACAATTATGCCATCCGACACCTCTTCGACGGTTCTTGCTGGTTTATGCCCGTACGTAGTTGCAGCCGATGGCAGACTCATGCATATCATGAGGATTATAACGATTTTTTTCATGGTAGAGTGGAATTTATTCTGAGACTATCATCCTTCTTGTCACACTCACCTTCCCATCCACTACGAGCGTGTAGATATACATTCCTGCAGTGAGGTCGCGGGCATAGACGGTAATGTTTGTCTCACCGCGTTCGGTGACTGAAATGTTCTGCACCTGCTTCCCGCTCATGTCATAGATGAAGATACTGGCCTTCTGCATCTGCTCGGGGATGTTAAGGCTGATTACCGTGCTTTCACTGAACGGATTGGGCTTGTTCTGGTCCATCCTAACCATATCAACGTCGGAAACATTATCCTCAATGGCCGTTGTTTCTGTTTTTGCCTTTGCTTTCTTCGTAGAGGTTCCTTCTAATGCTGCAACCTTTGCCGAGAGTTCCTTGATGCTCTGAACCAGCAGGGGTACCATTTCCACATAGTTGATGCTGACATTGCCGTTGGCATCCTCATAAACAAGTTCTGGATAGACAGCCTTGAGCTGCTCTGCATCAAGGCCGTACTGGATTGGGGAAAGATGCTGTTCTGGCTCTGCGTCCGCCGTCTCTTCAAGTGCCGTCTCTCCGAGTGCTTCAAGTTCTTCCTGCGACATATTATCTATATCTATATAAGCGTCAGTCGTTGTCACCGAGTGTGTATTTTTATTCACAGATTCCCCTGAAGGGTCATATCTGAGATACTGCAATGTCTGGACCTGACTTAGTTTGTCACTCACACTTTCATTGCCATCATACATTACAGCAGACACTTTCTGAATACCAGATGTTATACTTGTCACAGGAGTAAGTATGGATGCCACGACTCCGTTAGTCACGCAAACCATACCGTTGAAGAACCCAGCATATTTACCTGGCCGATACGAAAAATCCGGATTGCCTGCTACCTCAGAGCCATATATGCCTGCAAAGTTCGTGAAATCTCCTGACCCAGATGACGGACTACCCATAAGACCTGCCCCTGTGTAGGCATTGTTTGAATATCCCGCCAAGCCTATCGCATATTGCGAATTACTTGAACCACTGAGGCCTCTTGCCATGTATTTCCCTCCATAGGCATTCCCTGAAGCATTGTAAACATTTAGATATGCACCAGTAACATGGTCGCTGTAATTTGCGAAATCCAACAAATATAATCCATATCTTTTCGTAATAGCAGAACATCGAATTGCTGCATCTTCACTTCCATTTGTTCCAACGGAAAGCATGGACTTTGGCGAGTAGGTAGTGGCGACTCCCACCCGTCCCAGGGAATCTACTAACAGTTGTGCATTGATGTTCACGCTAGCTACTGCCAGAGACATCATAATAAGTATCTTTTTCATGATAATAGCATTATTTGGGTTGTGTCAGGTGTTTTATTCTTTCTCGAATTCACCTTCGTAGATGGTGCTGTCCTCCAGGGTGTAGGTAATGGTATAGCTGCCATCTTCAAGGTTTGTGACGTCGGTGGAGAACTGTGTGCTGTCGAAGACTGTTTCCGTCTGTGAAATCAGCGTGTCGCCCAGTGCATCCTTAATGGCTACATGAACATTTCCCAGGTACTCACTTACATTAGTTCTGCAAATGCTGCTGTCAATACTGGCAATTATGACCGGCATCTCGGAACGAGGTTCATTCGTGTGACCTTCCTTTTTCATTTCAAGAACAATGTCCTTTGCAGAGACAACCGATAGTGAAAACAAAGTCATCATTGCAGCGACAAATAAGAATAACTTTTTCATGGATTTTGCGATTTTAAGTTAATAATAATGTTTTGTCGCTGCAAAGATACGGCGGTTTCTACGTATGTTGTTCTTTATTTAGGTTAGTTTTTCACTTTCGTACATTCGCCTATAGCACAACGACTTATAGCCTCTTCCGTGCAGGGGAGAGGTTAGTTTTTTTCCCAGCCAGCAAGTCTTTTGCTTAAAAAGGGGCTAAAGAGCGGTTAGAAGTTGGCTATAAATTGCTTGAAGGACATGCTCTTGTCGGGAATGTCCAGCCGTTCCTTGAAGCCGACAAGTTTCTGCTTCAGGGAGACCTCGGCAATGCCGTAGATGTTGGCAAGACTCTTGATGGAGAAGTCGAGCCGTACCAACATGCAGAACTGAAAGTCCTTTTCGCGAAGATCGGGATAGGCCCGCCTCAGACGCTCCGGAAAGCCGTCGCTTGTGACACTGAGGAAGGTAGCTATCTCCTTCCAGTCTTCCGGAGCAAGGGTGATGTGCTTGCCGGCTTTCTTTTTCTCCTCGAGACGCTTGTGGAAGTTATACTTTTCCATCACCATCTTCCGCATCAGGGCAAGCTGGGCATTCTTGTGTGCCATCTCCATCTCGTGCTGTTCGCGTGCAAACTGCTCGCGAAGCAGATATTTTTCCCGCTCCCGCCTGGCTTTGTTCCTTACATTAATATATATGTACACACCTATCATGAGCACAACGGTCAGAAGTAAGAGACTGCACAGGATGAATATCCGCTTGTGATATATTTCCGCTTCCTGCCGCCGGTTTTCCTTCTCCAGGCGTATTAGGTCCTGATAATAGTCCGACTTGACTTTCAATGCCTGGGTGTACATTTTTCTCATGCATTCGTAAGAAGAGTCGGAATATGCCAGGAACGAGGAAGCATCGTTATCTTTTGCCGACAGGATGGCAAGATTCCTATAGGCCAGATACTGGCGTTCGTAATCATCTTCACGGATAATAGCAGAGTACAACTCATTTGCCTGACGGACGGAGTCTGCATCTGCATAGCAACTTGCCAGACGCGATGCGAGATTCACGTTCCTCGTTGGGGAGATATCCCATGCCGCTTTTACCAGAGACAATGCCTGGGGATAATCGTCCTGCTTGGTGAACAGCAGAGACTTATCCTGCAACACATCACTCATCAGGCAGGAATCGCCAATCACCTCTGCTTCCATAAGAGCCCTGTCCATGAAATAAAGAGCCGAGTCATCCCTGTTACAAAGCAAATAAGCATCTCCAATATCCAACAAAAGGAGAATCTTGTTTGTGACTTTGGGAGGGCAGTGTTCGGAATAGACCTGATAGGCTTTCTTGCTGTACTCCAGGGCCAGGGCTGCATCGGAGTACCTGATTTCCTTAGCCAGCTTGTTGAGTGCCAGATAGAGTGTGTAGTACTCCCCGCGCTCCTCTGCATAGTGTGCAGCGGTGCGCAGGCAGTCATCGCCCTGCTTGACGCTGTCTGCCATGATGTAGTACTTCCCCATGTAGAGTTGGCAGCGGGCAAAGAGGGAGTCCTCGGGGTGGCGGCTGTAGTAGCTGTAGGCAATGCGGAGCAGGGAGTCGCTTGCGACATCTATTCCGCTCTTGTCTTGGGCCATGGAATATACCAGGGCATAGCAGGCAAGCGTCTCGCCGGAAAGGTGGCGGCGGTTGATGCCTTGCAGCAGATGGAGCGCGCTGTCGGGCTGTTCCTCTATGAGCAGCTCAGCCTGACGGACAATCCGGCCCGCGTGCCTGCCACAGGATGCAAGCATCAAACCTGCCAGAAGAAGCCCGATAGTGTGTCTCATAATGTGTCCCCGTCGCATAGCAGACTATTCGCAGACTTTCCTACCGTTCTTTATGTAGATACCCTTGATGGATTTACCATTAGACCATTTACCATTTAGCCATTTACCATTTACCATTTTTCCGGTGAGGTCGTAGCATTTACCATTAGACCATTTACCATTATTCCATTTACCATTTACCATTTCGTCATCTGAGCATTGACCACCTGGCATTTCTTCGCAGGGAAGGGCCTTGAGGCCGTCGATGATGTCGTCGGTGAGGTCGCCGACGATGGTGCCGAGCTTTGCCCACGGGGATGACTGGTACTTGGCGAGGGCACTGGCATAGACGTGGATGGTGGGGTTGCTGTTGAAGACGTAGCTGGCGAGGGTGGGGGGCGTGAGTGCCTTGACATAGACGTCCTTGACGGGTGAGTTGTAGAAGACGCCTTGGCCGAGGCTGGAGACTTTCTTGCCGAGGATGACCGTGCCCAGCATGTTGCTGCCGCCGAAGGCTTCGAGGCCAATGGAGGTGACGGCGTCGGGAATCTCTATCATCCTGAGGCCGGAGAAGCGGAAGGCTCTGTCGCCTATCTTCGTCAGCTTCAGGGGCAGACGCATGGCGACGAGCCCGAGGAAGCTGTCGAAGGCGTAGGCTCCCATCTGGTTGAGTGTGGTGGCGTAGCTTTGGTAGTAGGTGGCGGAACCGCTTACCACTTTGGCATCCGTGAGGTCGATGGATGCCAGGTTGCCTTCGCCGAGTAGCTGGCGCAGATAGCGGATGTCCCTGCCGTTGATGTTGCCGCTGATGGTCACCTTTATGGCCTGGGCGGAAAGGGAGTCGGCGAGGACGCCTGCCTTGGGCATGACTACGTACTCTGCTCCGTTGCCTGCCAGGGCGATTTCGTGGAGCGAGCCGTCGGCATCGAGGGAATAGAGTTTAGAGTTTAGGGCTGAGAGTTGAGAGGGAGGGATGCAGAAGTTCTTTGCATTGGCAGCGAACAGGATGCTGCCGAATTCGTCGAGTGCCATGAAGCCGAGGCCCCCTTCGCCCTCGAGGGCATAGAGCGAGTCGGCTTGCAGGTAGGTGTATTCCGACGGCTGGCATGCTCCGGGCAGGTAGCTGGTGAACTGCCCCACGTTGCCGCACTGACCGACCTGGTCGGAGTCCCGTCGCCGCTGTCCTGCCGTGGTGAGGAAGCCGGTGGTGGGGACGTGCTCCACGCGGTCTTCGATGAAGAGTATCTCGCGGTTCTTCGTGGGGTACCGGGCTATCTCGGCCAGTGTAGCGTCGATGTCGGCCTGTCGGATGGTGAGCGAGTGGGCGCCGTAGTCGTTGACGGTATAGCTGGAGAGCGGTTCGAAGAAACCCCAGATGCGGAAGAAGTCGGTGAGGTCCTCTCCGGCCACTTCGCAGACCTTGCGCACGAACTTCAGCGCACCTCCGCCCGTGGAGCTGTAGAGCGTGAGGGGGTCACTGCGCAGTGCGTTGAAGAGGGTGGGGTAGAAGGCTGTGTTCCGCTGGGCGAGGTGGTAGTAGAGGTAGAGTTGCCAGTACATGCGCATCTGGCTGCTGAGGGGCCGGGTAAAGAAGGGTTCGTGGTGCAGGTATTCGTTCATGACGGTGGAGAGCGGCGCCCCGTCGGATGCGACAAGGCCCGTGTGGAAGCGAATGTAGTTGGAGAAGAGGTTGTTCGAGACTTCGGTGCCTCCCTCTACAGTAATGGGCCCCTGATTGTTGTGTCCGCATTCGTGGGCGGCGCACCAGTCGTCGAAGCTTGCGGTCCGGGTCACGTTGAAGGAGCTTTCCACGCAGCCGTTGTACATGGTCCGGAAGGATGCCGAGTTGGCATATCCGCCATCGGTGGGTTCGCCTTCGACGGCGAAGTTCGGGTTGTTGTAGTAGAGCGGGAAGAGTGCTTCGCCGCCCGAGAGGTAGAACGGTGCTCCGGCCCGCTGCCCGGAGGCGACGCTCTGGCAGATGCCGGCCAGTTCCTTCTCCCAGACGGTGAGGCTGTCGAACCAGCAGATGCTTTTGTCGATGCTCTTGGGCCAGACCTGCCGGTAGGTGCTTGTCTTGAAGTTGAAGAGTGCCTGTCCGCCCTTGACGGTGAAGCGCTCGTGGGTGGCGGCAGCGAGGATGGACTGGTAGTCGGCATCGTTGCGTCGTGCCACGTCGTAGAACCCGTTGACGGTGCCGCCTTCGACGTGAATCCGGATGTCGGGCCACTCGTTCAGGGTCTTCTTCATCGACTTTGTGTCGGCCACGTAGATGATGTAGAAGAGTGCGCCGTCCTTGCCATCCACGATGTTGAGTCCCTTCCGGAGCATCTTGCCCTGTGTGGCGGCGGTGACGAGGTCGTTGCCCTGACAGCCGGCGATGTAGAGTGTGGCGCCAGCCGGCACGTCGGTATCGACGAAGACGTAGAGGGGGTCGTAGCCCTTCGTGTAGATGCCTGTGGGACCTCCCATGTAGGAGCCGCCGGTGGTGCGCAGCTTGCTGTTCCAGTAGGCGGCGTCGCTGTAGGGCTTGTAGGATTGGATGCGGAAGTCCTGCTCGTACTTGGCCCAGCTGCCGTTCTTCACTTTCAGCGCGATGCCGACCATGTAGGCGGGCATGCCGGCATCGGTCATGGCTGCGGTCAGCTCTTCGTCGGTAGCGGCCTGGTATTCGGGCCTGAGCCGTGTGCATGCTGCGTCCTCGAAGAAGTTGCCGGCCAGCTCGGCGGCGATGGCGCTGGAGTCTGACTCCTCGGGGTAGTACTTTTCCAGGTTGCCGACGATGGTGCCGTACTGCTTCCATGCGGATGCCTTGTAATCAGCCAGGACGCTGGTATAGACGCGCACTGTCGGCTTGGCCGTGAAGATGTAGGCTGCCAGTGCCGGCGGCGTCTTGGGCTTGGAGGAGACGGTGGTGATGTTCGGTGAGTTGTAGAAGACGGCCTGGTCGAGCTGCGAGACGCGGCGACCGATGACAACCGACTTGAGTGCATTGCAGTTGGCAAAGGCTGCGCCGCCCAGGTGCGTGACGCCGTCGGGGATTTCCGCCTTCGTGAGGCCAGTCAGCTGGAAAGCCGACTTGCGAATGTCGGTGACAGCCTGGGGCAGGGTGACGGCAGTGAGCTTGGAGCAGTTGTAGAACATGGAGTCGCCGATGACGTCGTCAGCCGTCTTGTGCGTTCCGAAGTATGCCGTGCCGCCGCTCACGATGCGTGCCTGCTCCAGGTCGAGCTTTGTGAGCTTTCCCGCCGTGATTCTCTCGCGCAGTGCTTTGATGTCGGTGCCGTTGAGCTTGCCCGTCACCCTGACGGTTCTGCCTGTTGCCTCCAGGAGCGAGGCAAGGGTGCCAGCCGTTGCCACGTGGATGGTGTCTTCGCTCTTTGCGCCGACCGATACAAGGCAGAGGATGCTTGCCAGCATTGCCCCGCGCATTGCTTTGATTCCTTTCTTCTTCATGTCCTTGTCTATTTGCAGTTCCGGTTGAATTCCTGTTTCCTTCCGCCAGTACCACCGCGGGAAAACTCCAGTACTCCCACGGTGGTACTGGAGTTTTCCCGCGGTGGTACTGGCGGAAGCACGTGTTGTGTTACTTCACTATGAACTTCTTTCCGTCCCGGACGTAGATGGTGCCGGGCTTGGGATTGGTGACGCGACGGCCCATGAGGTCGTAGCATTGGCCATTTAGCCAGTTGTCATTTACTATTTCGTCATCTGAGCATTGACCACCTGCCTTTTCAGCGTCGGGGAAGATGGCCTTGATGCCGTCAACCATCTCGTCGGTGAGGTCGCCCACGATGGTGCCGAACCTGTCCCATTTTGCTGCCTTGTACTTATCGACAGCACTTGCATAGACATGGATGGTGCGGTTCTTGCCTGAGAAGAGGTAGTCGCTGACACCGTTCAGGGTTGGCGGCGTGAGGGCCTTGACGTAGGCATGAGTGATGTTCCCGGAGCTGTAGAAGATGCCCTGGTCCATCGACTTGACTCCGCTGCCGATGATTACAGTCGTCAGGGAACTGCAGTAGGCGAAGGCATCGCCGCCTACGCTGGTCACCTTGTCGGGAATCTCGATGAACCTGATGCTGGAGCTGGAGAAGGCACCGGAGCCGATGGTGGTCAGGCTCTGCGGCAGCCTTATGGCAGCAAGCTTCTTTATGTTTTGGAACGTGCTGTTGGGCAAGGTGCTGAGGCGGGTCTGCTCAAGGTCGATGGACTGAAGGTTCTCCTTGTTGATGAGCTGCTTCATGTAGCTGAGGTCCGTGGCGCTGATTGGTCCGCTGACGATGAGCTTAATGACCTGGTTGTTCTTCAGCTCGGCCTTGAGGGTGCCGGCCTTGATGAGGGTGACGTATTCCGTGCCGCTGCCGGCTCGCGGAACCTCGTGGAGCGTGCCGTCGGCATCGTAGGAATAGATGGTGTAGTCGTTTCCGATGCTCGTGGGGATGCAGATGTTCTTGGCGTTGGATGCAAACTTGATGTTGTCCTCCGCGTCAAGCATCAGGAATCCCAAGCCGCCTGTTCCCTCCAGGGCAAAGAGCGAGTCGGACTGGTAATAGACGTAGTCCGAGGGCTGGCATGCTCCGGGCCAGTAGTCGGTGAACTGTCCGAGGTCGCCGCACTGACCGACCTGGTCCGAGCCGTTGCGCTTCTTGCCCGCCGCCTGGAGGAAGCCCGTGGAGAGGACATAGTCGGCGCGGTCCTCGACGAAAATAATCTCGCGGTTCTTCACGGGGTACTTCGCGATGGCGTTCTTCGTCGTGCGGATGCCGGCGGCAGTGACGGCGATGGAGTGGTTGCCGTAGTCCTCGATGATGCTGCCCACCTTGATAGGCTCGAAGAAGCCCCAGATGGTGAAGAAGTCGGTGAGGTCCTCCTGTGCCACTTCGCAGACCTTGCGCACGAACTTCAGGCCTCCGTTGTTATTGTTGCTGCTGTTGTAGAGCGTGAGCGGGTCGTTGCGCAGCGCCTTGAAGAGCTCGGGGTAGAAGGACGTGTTCTTCTGTCCGAGGTGATAATAGAGGTAGAGGTCCCAGTACATGCGCAGGCGGCTGTTGACGTCGCGGTAGTAAAAAGGCTCGTGCCGGGCGTACTCGTCCATGACGGTGGCAAGGGTGGAACCTCCCGAAGAGTTGAGTCCGTCGAGGTAGCGCACCAGGTTCGAGAAGACGTTGTTCGAAGCCTCGGTGCAGCCCTCCACGTTGATGGCCCGCTGGTTGTTGTGGCCGCACTCGTGTCCGGCACACCAGTCGTCCATCTGCGCGTTGGTGGCATCCAGGCAGTTCTTGATGCAGTCGATGCCGTTGTACGAGGTCCTGTAGGGCGTGGAATTGGCATAGCCGGCGTCCGAGGGCTCACCTTCGATGGCGAAGTTCGGGTTGTTGTAGTAGAGAGGATAGATGGCTTCGCCGCCCGACAAGTACCAGGGGTAGCCGGCCTTGCGGCCCGAGGCGACGCTTTCGCACATGCCCATCAGCTCCTTCTCCCAGACGGCGACGCTGTCGAACCAGGCAATGCTCTTGTCCATCTTGGCGGCAGACGTGAAGACAGTCTTGTAGGAAACCGTCTTGAGATGGAAGAGCGAGTGTCCGCCCCTGACGGTGAAGCGTCCCAGCTTCGAGGCGTTGCGCAGCTTCAGGTAGTCGCTCGGAGCATGGCGGTTGACATCGTAGTAGCCGTTCACCTTGCCGCCCTCGATGTGAATCTTGATGTCGGGCCACTCGCTCAGCGTCTTCTTCATCGACCTCGTGTCGGCCACATAGATGACGTAGTAGAGCGCGTTCTGCGTGCCGTCGATGATGTTGAGTCCTTTCGTGAGCGGTGTTCCCGTCTTGGCATTGGTGACGAGCTGGTTATCGATGCATCCGGCCAGGTAGAGCGTAGCATCGTCGGGCACGTCCTGCTCGACGAAGACGTAGATGGGGTCGCCGTCGTTCTCGGCATAGATGCCCGTGGGGTTGCCCATGTAGGAACCGCCGGTGCTCATCATCTTGTTGTTCCAGTAGGCGGCATCGCTGTAGGGAATATAGTCGTGGATACGGAAGCCTTCCTCGTAGGCTGCCCACGTCTGGTTCTTCACCTTCAGAGCCGTTTGCGTCATCAGTTCGGGCATTCCGACTTCGGCGAAGGCTGCTGTCAGCTCCTCGTCGGTCATGGCCTGGTATTCGGGCTTGAGTCGTGTGCAGGCGGCATCCTCAAAGAAATTGCCGCACAGCTGCTTGGCAACCTCGTCGGGGTCGAGTTCCTTCGGATAGGTGTTCTCCAGGCCGCCGTAGATGGTGCCGTAAGTCTTCCAGGAAGAGTTCTTGTAGTCGGTCACGGCCTCGGTATAAACATATATCTTGGGGTTCGATGAGAAGAGGTACGCCGGAGTGTCGGGAGGCGTGACGGGCTTCACGTAGGCCGTCTCGACGGGAGAGCTGTAGAAGACGCCCTGGTAGAGCTGTGTCACCTTCCTGCCAATGACCACCTTCTTCAGCGAGCCGCAATAGGCAAAGGCATCTCCGCCGAGGCGCTTCACGCTGGCGGGAATGTCGATGGCCTTCAGGCCTGTCCGCGCAAAGGCGTTGGTCTGAATAGCTGTCAGCGTCGTGGGCAGGACCATTGCCTGCAACTTTGCGCATTCGTAGAACATCTTCTCGCCAATGACGTTGTCGGCTGTCCTGTAGTTCTCGGTGTAGGCATCGCCGCCTGCCACTATGTTGACGTCGGCCCAGTCGAGGCTTGTCACGGTGCCCGCCGTGACGAGCGAGCGGATGTACTTGATGTCGGTGCCGTTGATGAAGCCCGTGATGCGCAGTTCTTTCTCGGACGAGGTCAGCAGCGACTCCAGTGTGCCAGCTGTTGCCACGTGGACTTCCGTCAGGGCCAGCATGCTTGTTGAGATGAGACAGATGCAGGCTGCAACCGTCAGCCTGAGGACTTGTGTACAGTAGTTTTTCATGTCGATAATAGAGTTAGTTTATGGTATTTCTGCATACAAAAATATAAAAAAAAAGCGTACCATGAATCATGGAACGCGAATTTATTTGCCTCTTTGCACAAATACAGGTGCGATGTATGTCTCGTCGGCGTAGCGTCCTGCTTGTTCGGGGAGGTCAGTTCCGGCGTGTCAGAACTTTCCGGCTGTGCTTGCCGTCGGTGGTGATGTGTATGCCGCCGGGCAGCTTCTGATGTTGCCCGACGGGACGGCCTGTCAGGTCATAGATGCGGCCTTCCTTGTCCGGGGAGAGGCGGTTGCCGTCCTGCGGGTAGAGGGTTTCGTCGGCTGGTACCTCGTGGATGGGTGTCTCGATGTCGGTAAGGTCGGTTAGCGAGAAGTTGTCGAAGGAATAGCTGAAGGACGTCTTGCTGGAGCCTACCTTCAGCGCGAAGTAAGCTGTGCCCGTGGTCCTGGCTTTCCACTTCATCGTGCCTGCGGTGTGGCTGCTGCCGGCCTTGGCTTTGTCGGACATCATGCCGTCGAAGTTGGAGAGCGAGGCATCCTTCCATGAGTTGAGCTGCCCGATGGTGTTTGCCTCGTCCAGTCCGGTGTCGGCATAGTCCTTGGGCTTTTCGGTGAGCATGAAGGCCTGAATCCAGAAGTCACCGTTGCCCGTAGCTCCCCGCACTGCCACGTCGGCGGCATAGGTGTGGCCTGCCACGACCTCCACGGGCTGATACACGACGGTGTTGAGTGCGTGACTGCGTGCCGAGGTGATGCTGAGGGCACCTCCGCTGCCGGCAGAGGGGACGGAGGTGGTCTGGTTCCACGTGATTCTGGCGTTGTTTACCGAAGCCAGTGCTGCGGTCTGCCATGCTCCCTGGTACTCGCATTCGCCGTTAGTCAGGCGGTTGCGTTCAGGGTTGGTGTCGGGCTTCAGCGCGTCCAGCTCCTGCTGTGTAGCAGCCTTCTTGTAGCAGAATCGCAGCCAGTTGATGTTGAGGCCGCCTTTCTCTATGTAGATGCGCAGGCGCAGGGTGCCCTGGGGAAGGGGGATGCCGGTGAAGGTCTTTGTGCTCCAGGTGGTGTAGCCTCCGGTGGCGTTGAGCTTGGTGGAGGGTGTGACGGACCGGTCGTTCACGGTGATGCGTACCGCCGACGTGCCCGAGTTGACGGCGTACCGCAGCTGCAGCTGCCATGTGGCTGGCTCGTCGGGGTTTTCTATTGTGTATTGCAGCCACTCGCCGTCCTTGGTCTCCCCGACGTAGTATCCGCAGTTCCTGGCATCGCCGGGGCTGCTGTAGAGATCCACTCCGTCGTTGCGATAGACCCATCCTCTCTGCCAGGTCGTGAAGTCCTCGCCGCTGTACTGGTAGGAGGCATCGTCGGTGTCGAGGTAGGCCCTGCCGGGGGCTCCCATGTCGTAGTGTGCCGCATAGACGTAGTCGCCGGTCTGGTAGGCAGCGAAGGGCAGGCATTCGTCGCTGAAGGGGCGGCGCAGGAGTGCGTCGATATAGTCGGTGCGGACTGTGCAGCGGCTGATGTGCTGGGCCTGGGCCCAGGCTTTCAGGGCACTCCACAGGGAGGCGGAGGACGGCCTCGTGCCGTTCTGCCACTGGCTGATGACGTTGTCGTAGCTGGCGACGCGCGTTACTTGCAGTATGGAGTTGATGTTGCTCTTCTTCATGGGCCAGCATGTCCATCCGGCAAACTGCATGGCTTCCTCGTAGAGGCGCACGCTTCCGGCTGTCCAGGAGTTGCTGTTCTCGCCGAACTCGCCGATATAGACGGGGCAGTTGTACTTCGTGCCCATGTCGGCCATGTACTGCACTTGCGACTTGGTGTTATAGACGCCGTAGCGGTGGAACTGCAGCATCATCTTGGCATCCATCTTTGCCGAGGGGAAGCCGGTGTAGTCGTTGCTGTAGGAGTTACCTTCCAGGATGACGATGTGGTTGGCATCAACTTCGCGTATGGCCTTGATGATGGCCTTGAAGGTGTCCCACAGCAGTTTGTTGCTGCTCGGGAGCGTCCAGTTCGTCTCGTTGATGAGGTCGTAGGCTGCCACGCACTTCTGCTCCTTGTAGCGCTCCGCAATTTTGCGCCACAGGGCCGTGAGCTTGGTGCGGTTCGCCTCGCTTTCCCAAAGGGAAGGCTTGCTGGAGTCGTAGTCGCAGATGTCGCCCGAGGACTGTCCGCCCGGGCATGCGTGCATGTCGAGGATGAGCAGGATGCCGTGGCGTTCCGCCCAGAGGCACAGGCTGTCGATGCGGTTGAAGCCCTCCTGCAGCCACGTCTGTTCGCCGGCCACGGGCTCTTTCTCGACGGGCAGGGTGAAGTACTTGTAGTGCATCGGAACGCGCAGGGTGTTGAATCCCTGCTCGGCGAGGAACCTCATGTCTGCTTCGCAGAAGTTGTTGTCCATCCAGAGACGGTCAAATTCCTCCACCTTGTCCTCGCCGCACACGTCGGCAATCATCTTGTCGAATTTGAACTGCCGGTCCAGTGTGCCCGACGTGTTCATCATGTAGGGTTCGCGTACCATCCAGTTGCCGCAGTTCGTGCCGCGCATGGTGAGTCTTTTTCCGTCGCGCCCCATCAGCCTGGTGCCGGAGGTACGGACGAAGTAATCCGCTGCGCCGGCAGAGAGGAAGCTCGCCGCAGCTACAAGCAAAAACAAAAGCCGTTTCATCTCATTATCCTTTAGTGCTGCAAAGTTACGACTTTTTTCGGGATTACGTGCCAATCCGTGCAAAATATGTTTGTGCCTCGGCAGTTATTCTGGGCCATTGGTTTCCTGCTTCAGCACCGTCGATGTAAAAATTCTTCCCGACGGCTCGCGCTCTGACGGCGTTTTTCGGCCCGCGAGACACTTTCCTACCCCGAAGACGAAAAAACGCCTTAAATCGAGTCACCCTTGGAAACCAATGGGTTGAAAAGTGCGTGCGGACGACATGAAGTTAATATAATGTCGGAACAACGCTTCCTTCGGCCAAACGGCGCAAGAAATTTGGCATTTATCGTCACGAGGTTCCGTACAAAAGAACACGTTCCGTCGGCCATAAGATCGTGAGTCGTTGGCCAACGGAACGTGTCCTTGTCCGGAGAAGACCGTGTCGTCTCCTTCCGGACAATGCTTAGTGGCAGCTATTGCTGTAAGGAATTTTCAAGCGAAACGTGAGCTGCTTTCCGAACCCAGTGCCGTTCAGGGCAGCAGCTTCTTCGCCAGCTTCTCGAGCATGTCCTTGGTCATCTCCTCGAGGCCGAACTTGTGCTCCCAGTCCCACTCGCGGCGGGCACAGCTGTCGTCCATCAGGTTGGGCCAGGAGTCGGCTATCGACTGCTTGAGGGGATCGACGTCATAGACCATCTCGAAGTCGGGCTTGTGCACCTTGATGGCCTTGTAGATTGTTTCGGGGTCGAAGCTCATGGCGGCGATGTTGAAGCCGTTGCGGTGGATGAGTCGCTTGGGGTCGGCCTCCATCAGCATCTGTGCTGCGTGGAGGGCGTCGGGCATGTACATCATGTCCATACGTGTGCCGGCCTTGATGGGGCAGGTGAAGCGCTCGCCGCGGACAGCGTAGTAGTAGATATCGACAGCATAGTCGGTGGTGCCGCCGCCCGGAGGCGTGACGTAGGAGATGATGCCGGGGAAGCGGACGCTGCGCGTATCGACACCGTACTTGTGGAAGAACCAGTCGGAGAGCAACTCGGTTGTCACCTTCGACACACCGTAGATGGTGCGCGGACGCTGTACGGTGTCCTGCGGCGTCAAGTCGTGCGGCGTCTCCAGACCAAAGGAGCCGATGGAGCTGGGAGTGAAGACGGCGCAGCCGTTCTCGCGGGCAATCTCCAGGATGTTCCACAGGCCGTCGATGCCAATCGTCCAGGCCAGGCGGGGCTTCGACTCAGCCACCACCGACAGCAGGGCTGCAAGGTTGTAGATGGCATCGATGTTGTACTTCTTCACAGCCTCGGCAATGCTCGCGGCGTTCACCACGTCTGCCAGGGCCGACGGGCCGCTCTCCAGCAGCTCGCCCTTAGGCTCCGCGCCCGGGATGTAGCCTGCCACGACGTGTTCGTTACCGTATATGCCCCTGAGGTGCATGGTCAGCTCAGAACCAATCTGTCCTGTTGAGCCGATAATAAGAATGTTTTTCATTCGCTTACTGATAGTTTTAGCTTTCGACGTGCAAAGATACGAATTTTAATCCATAAAACGCACGTCATTCCCCATATTTTGTGCGAAATAATGTGTATATCCGCGTTTTTCCCTCCGCAGATACTTCTCGTTTAGCGAAAAAGTCCGTATCTTTGCACAGAAATAACATGATTCCATAAACAATCAAACCTTTAAACTTATTCATACCATGTACGGAAAAATGAAACAGCATCTCAGCCAGACACTCGCTGAGATTCGCGAAGCAGGACTCTACAAGGAAGAACGTCTCATCGAAAGCCCGCAGCGGGCAGCCATCCAGGTGAAAGGAAAAGAGGTACTGAACTTCTGTGCCAACAACTACCTCGGACTCTCCGACAACCCCCGCCTCATCGAGGGAGCCACCAAGATGATGGCAGAGCGCGGCTTCGGCATGTCGAGCGTACGATTCATCTGCGGCACGCAGGACATCCACAAACAGCTCGAAGCAGCCATCAGCGACTACTTCCGCACGGAGGACACCATCCTCTACGCCGCCTGCTTCGATGCCAACGGCGGCGTCTTCGAACCACTCTTCACCGAAGAGGACGCCATCATCAGCGACGCACTGAACCACGCCTCCATCATCGACGGCGTGCGACTCTGCAAGGCAAAACGCTACCGCTACGCCAACGCCAATATGGAGGAACTGGAGAAGTGCCTGCAAGAAGCACAGGCACAGCGCTTCCGCATCATCGTCACCGACGGCGTCTTCTCCATGGACGGCAACGTAGCCCCGATGGACAAAATCTGCGACCTCGCAGAAAAGTACGACGCCCTCGTCATGGTCGATGAGAGTCATTCGGCAGGCGTCGTAGGCAAGACGGGCCACGGCGTCAGCGAACTCTGCGGCACCTACGGGCGCGTCGATATCTACACTGGCACGCTCGGCAAAGCCTTCGGCGGCGCCCTCGGCGGATTCACCACGGGACGCAAGGAAATCATCGACCTGCTGCGTCAGCGCTCACGCCCCTACCTCTTCTCCAACTCGCTGGCACCCTGCATCATCGGCGCCTCGCTCGAAGTGTTCAAGATGCTGAAGGAATCCAACGAGCTGCACGACCGCCTGGTGGAGAACGTCACTTATTTCCGCGACAAGATGATGGCTGCCGGCTTCGACATCAAGCCCACGCAGTCCGCCATCTGCGCCGTCATGCTCTACGATGCCAAGCTCTCGCAGGTCTTCGCCGCCAAGATGCAGGAAGAAGGCATCTACGTCACCGGCTTCTACTATCCAGTAGTGCCGAAGGACCAGGCCCGCATCCGCGTACAGCTCTCCGCCGGCCACAAGCGCGAACAACTCGACAAGTGCATCGCCGCCTTCGTCAAGGTCGGCAAGGAACTCGGCGTGCTGAAATAGCACGCCAAGGTTTTCCCCCCTTGCGGCGTGCTGAAATAATACGAAGCACGCCAAGGTTTTCCCCTTGCGGCGTGCTGAAATAATACGAAGCACGCCAAGGTTCGTCCTATTGACTTATATGATTATTCCGGGTCGTACCACCAACGCCCTGCAAGGGCAGTAAGCCTATCAGCCCAGGGCATCGCCTTGGGCTATGGGCCTACTGCCCTTGCAGGGCTGGTTCGTGGTTAAAAGCTATTGGTCGTCAGTTGCCGTTTTCGGCAAGGAACTTGATGCGGACGAGCTTGATTTCCTCCTCGGTGTATTCGTCCTCGTCCTCGGCAAACTCGTCGAGGGCGTCATCGACGTTGTTGTCCTCCGCCTCGCGGAAGTAGTCGTAGATATCCTGCATGTGGTCGTCGTCCATGACCTCGCGGATGTAATAGTCGAGGTTGAGCTTCGTGCCGCTATCTACGATGGTGTAGATCTCGTCGAGCAGTTCGCTCAGGGTGAGTCCTTTGGTCTTGGCGATTTCTTCGAGGTCAACCTGACGGTCGATGGCAAGGATGATGCTGACCTTGTCGGCACTTTTGTTGACGAGGGTACGCACGCGGAAGTCCTCGAAGCGGTCAATCTCGTTCTCCTCGCAATAGCGTGCGATGAGCTGGCAGAACTCGGCGCCGTAGCGGTTGGCCTTGCCTTCGCCCACGCCCTTGATGTTCTTCAGTTCCTCGATGGTGGTGGGGTAGGAGGTCGCCATGTCTTCGAGCGAGGGGTCCTGGAAGATGACGTAGGGCGGCAGGTCCTTGCGGCGTGCCACGTCGCGGCGCAGCTCCTTGAGCATGGCAAAGAGCGTCTCGTCGAGCACCGACGTGCCTTCGCCCATAGCGTCGTTGAAGTCGTCGAACTCGCGGTCCTCGGTGATGTAGAAGGGTTCCGGCTCCTTCATGTAGGCGTGTCCTTGTTCTGTGATGCTGAGCAGGCCGTAGTTCTCGATGCCTTTCTCTATGTAGCCTGATATCATGGCCTGGCGGATGACGGCATTCCAGAAAGGAGCCTCGTGTTCGTCGCCCTCGCCAAAATAGCTGAGCTGTTCGTGGCGGTGTGCCAGGATGTCGTCTGTCTCGTTGCCGAGGAGGATGTCGATGATGTACTGCGTCTTGAAGCCTTCCTTGACGGCATTGATGACGTTCAGCACGAGCGACAGTTCGCCGGCAGCCTCCACTCTCTCGCGCGGATGCAGGCAGTTGTCGCACTTGCCGCAGTTGTCGGGTTCGTATTCCTCGCCGAAGTAGTGGAGCAGGAACTTGCGGCGGCAGACGGACGTCTCGGCGTATGCTGCCGTCTCCTGCAGCAGCTGACGGCCAATGTCCTGTTCCGAAACGGGCTTGCTCTGCATGAACTTCTCGAGCTTGCGCAGGTCATTGGGCGAGAAGAAGGTCAGGCAGAAGCCTTCGCCTCCGTCGCGTCCGGCGCGTCCTGTCTCTTGGTAGTACCCTTCCAGGCTCTTGGGTATGTCGTAGTGGATGACGTAGCGCACGTCGGGCTTGTCAATGCCCATGCCGAAGGCAATGGTTGCTACGATGACGTCGATGCGCTCCATGAGGAAGTCGTCCTGCGTGGCGGCTCTTTCGGCTGTCTCCATGCCTGCATGGTAGGCACGTGCTGCAATGTTGTTGGTGCGCAGAATCTCTGCCAGTTCCTCCACGCGGCGACGGCTCAGGCAGTAGATGATGCCGCTCTTGCCCTTGTTCTGAAGCACGAAGCGGGTGATGTCCTTATCCACGTCCTTCGTCTTGGGACGTATCTCGTAGTAGAGGTTCGGACGGTTGAATGAACTGCGGAACTCCGTGGCGTCGGGGATGCCGAGGTTCTTCTTGATGTCGGTTCGCACCTTGTCGGTAGCCGTGGCGGTCAGGGCGATGATGGGTGCCCTGCCTATCTGTTCGGCCAGGGGGCGGATGTTGCGGTACTCGGGGCGGAAATCATGTCCCCACTCGGAGATGCAGTGCGCTTCATCTACGGCATAGAAGGAAATCTTCGTCTTGCCAAGGAAGCGGATGTTCTCCTCCTTGTTCAGCGATTCGGGTGCTACGTAGAGTAGCTTGGTGCGTCCTTCGGCAACGTCTTGTTTCACCATGTCAATCTGTCCCTTTGAGAGGGAAGAGTTGAGATAGTGAGCTATGCCGTCGTCGTCGGTGAGCTGCCGAATGGCATCCACCTGGTTCTTCATCAGCGCGATGAGGGGAGAGACAACGATGGCCGTGCCCTCGCTGATGAGTGCGGGCAACTGGTAGCAGAGCGACTTGCCGCCGCCTGTAGGCATGAGGACGAAGGTGTCCTTGCCGTCGAGCAGGTTGCGGATGATGGCTTCCTGGTCGCCCTTGAAGGAATCGAAGCCGAAGTAATGCTTTAGCTGTTCTGTCAGGTTTATATCGGTCATTTAGGTGGTATTAGAACAATGCTTTAGACAAAGATACAACTATTTGCTCAAACCACCAAACAAATTCGATTAAAAAACAGCGGATGGTTTCATTTTTTCGTTTCTTTCTATCTGCTCTTCGGCATACTGGCGCGTAATGGTGAGTTCCTTGGCCTGTTCCGAGGGTGCGTTGTACTGTGCTTCTGTCATGATGGTTTCCATGATGGAGCGCAGTCCTCGTGCGCCGAGCTTGTACTCTACAGCCTTATCGACGATGTAGTCGAGGGCCCCTTCCTCGAAGGTGAGCTTGATGCCGTCCATGGCGAAGAGCTTTATCTGCTGCCGCACGAGCGAGTTCTTGGGCTCGGTCAGTATGCGGCGGAGTGCTTCGCGGTCGAGGGGGTTGAGGTGGGTCAGCACGGGCAGTCGGCCAATGATTTCGGGAATGAGTCCGAAGCTCTTGAGGTCCTGAGGCACGATGTACTTCATCAAGTCCTTCGTGTCGATGCGCTGCTGGTTCTGTATGCTGTCGTAGCCGACGACGTGTGTATTGAGCCGCTGTGCTATCTTACGCTCTATGCCGTCGAAAGCGCCGCCGCAGATGAAGAGGATGTTGCGTGTATCGACGTGGATGTAGTCCTGGTCGGGATGCTTTCTGCCGCCTTTTGGCGGGACGTTGACAATGGAGCCTTCGAGCAGCTTGAGCAGTCCCTGCTGTACGCCTTCGCCGCTTACGTCGCGGGTGATGCTGGGATTGTCCTGCTTGCGTGCTATCTTGTCTATCTCGTCGATGAAGACGATGCCTCGCTCTGTTGCGGGCAGGTCGTAGTCGGCCACTTGCAGCAGTCGGGTCAGGATGCTTTCCACGTCTTCGCCCACGTAGCCTGCCTCGGTGAAGATGGTGGCATCCACGATGGTGAAGGGCACGTTGAGGAGCTTGGCGATGGTGCGTGCCATGAGGGTTTTTCCTGTGCCTGTGGCTCCCACCATGATGATGTTGCTCTTCTCGATCTCTACGTCGTCGTCCTCGGGCTGTGAGAGGCGCTTGTAGTGGTTATATACGGCAACGGAGAGGTATCGCTTGGCGCTGTCCTGTCCGATGACGTACTGGTCGAGGAAGGCTTTGATGTCGCGTGGCTTGGGGATGTCGTGCATGTCGAGCCCTGTGCCGGGCTTCTTGTGGGCTTTCCCAGCGGTGTTCTCGCTGATGATCTGTTCTGCCTGCCGGACGCAGTCGTCGCAGATGAAGCCGTTCATTCCGGTCAGCAACAGTGCCACTTCGTCCTCGCTCCGTCCGCAGAAGGAGCAGCGGTTCTTGCGTTTTACCATTATTATATTATAGGATTGGAGGAAATGAAGGATTGAGTCTTCGGTGCGAAGGGTCAGTCTTCCTTCCTTATCATTACGCGGTCAATCATGCCGTACTCCTGTGCCTCTTGTGCTGTCATCCAGTAGTCGCGGTCGCTGTCGGCCCAGACTTTGTCGAAGTCGGTGTGGGAGTGTTCGGCGATGATGGTGTAGAGTTCCTTCTTGAGCTTTTGGATTTCGCGGGCTGTTATCTCGATGTCGCTGGCCTGTCCTTGTGCTCCGCCCATAGGCTGGTGTATCATGACGCGGCTGTGCCTGAGTGCGCTGCGCTTGCCTTCCTTGCCGGCCACGAGGAGCACTGCTGCCATGCTGGCTGCCATGCCTGTGCAGATGGTGGCTACGTCGCTGGAGACGAACTGCATCGTGTCGTAGATGCCGAGTCCTGCGTGTACGCTTCCGCCGGGGCTGTTGATGTAGATGCTGATGTCCTTGCCCGGGTCTGCGCTGTCCAGGAAGAGGAGCTGTGCCTGTAGGGTGTTGGCGGTGTAGTCGTCAATCTGTGTGCCGAGGAAGATGATGCGGTCCATCATGAGTCGGCTGAAGACGTCCATCTGTGTGACGTTGAGCTGTCGTTCCTCGAGGATGTACGGGTTGAGGTACTGGCCTTGCGTGCCGAGGGCGCGGCTGATGTCGCGGTTCTGCATGCTGACGACGTCGTCGAGCACCATGCTGCTGAGGCCGAGATGCTGTGTGGCGAACTTGCGGAATTCGTTGTTCATGTCAGTCTTTCTTTTCTGTCAGTTTGCGGAACTCTTCCATTGTGACTTCCTTCACCTTCAGTGTTACGGCTTCCTTGGCCTTGGCTGCGAGCTTGTTCTCGACGGTGCGTTCCACGAGTCCTTGTGCCTGCTGCTCGTTCTTGAGCATTTCGGCGGCGTAGTTGGTGATGGACTCTTCGGGGAGGTTTATCATGCCGTACTGTGCGAACTGGATGCGTGTGTAGGTCTTGGCGGTTTCGAGTACGTCTTCGTGCTCCACTTTCACTTCCAGCTGGTCGCAGATTTGTTCCTTGGCGAGGTGCCAGAGCAGCTCGGGCAGTGTCTTCTCGAAGTTGTCCTCGACGTACTCTTCGCCCTTTTCTGCGTTGCGGAGCTTCATGAATCGCTTGAGGAGTTCTTCGGGGAACTCAACCTTGCCGATGCGGTTCAGGACGTAGCTGCGCAGGTCCTGTGTGAACTGGTATTCGGATTCGCTGGCGAAGTTCTTCTTGATGTCGTCCTTGATGAACTGGCGGAACTCTTCCTCGCTCTTCACGACGTCCTTGCCGAGCATTTTGTCGTAGAGCTCCTGGCTGAGCTTGGCGGGCTCGAAGCGCATGATTTCTGTTATCTGGAAGCTGAAGTCGGAGGTGACGGCTTCTGCCTCTTCCTTCGTGATGTGGAGCAGGCTGGCGAGCTCTGTGGCGCTGCCGTAGGCTTTGGCGGGGTTGAAGGTGATGACGTCGCCGAGCTTTGCGCCTTCGAACTTAGCCTTCTCCTTGTCGTCCTTCATGTATTCGGGCAGCATGACTGCGTCCTCTACGCTGATGCCGCCTTCCAGGGTGTTGTTCTTGTCGTCCAGCTGTGTGATGGTTCCCTTCACCATGTCGCGTGCCTCGTAGCTGTCTGCCTTGACGTGCTGTCCGCCTCGCTGACAGTAGCTCTGCACTTGCTGCTCGACGAGTGCGTCATCTACCTTGATGTCGTAGTATGTGAGTTTATCTTTCTTCGAGAGCTTGGCGTCGAACTCGGGAGCGAGTGCGATGTCGAAGGCGAAGGTGAAGCTGTCCTGGGTCTCGAAGTTCATGGCCGGAGTCTTCTCTTCGTTGGGCATGGGCTCTGCCAGCATGTTGATTTTGTTCTCGCGGATGTACTTGTTGATTTCTGTGCCGAGGAGCTTGTTGATTTCCTCTGCTTTGATTTCGGTGCCGAAGCGCTTCTGTATCAGCGATGCGGGCACTTTTCCGGCGCGGAACCCCGGGAGGCTGGCTTTCTTGCTGAAGTCCTTGAGGGCGGTTTTTACCTTGTCTTCGTAGTCGGCTTTCTCGATGTTCAGGGTAAGCAGGGCGCTCACCTTGTCGATGTTTTCAAATGAAATGTTCATGATGATTCTTTTGTCCTTTTTATTTTTTGCGGGTGCAAAGGTACGAAAAGGAGGGCGAATTACCAAATTTATTCAAGTATTTCCGTGCCTTCTTGCGTTTCTTGTATCGTATGTCGGGCGTATCGTGTTTTGTCTGTGGACATTTTCCGGTGTCGGGGCACACATGTGGCGGGAGCGGACCCGACGCGATGTGTTCGTTGCTTCATCGTGAACAAGTAATTGCTTCATCGCGATGAAGCAATTACTCCATCGCGATGAAGCAATCAACACGACGGTGTGTCTGTCCCCGAGGACTGCGGTCAATGGGGCAGAGGGGTGAGGTCTTCTCCGCTGTCGGGTGTGAAGGGGATGCCGAGCAGGGCTGCGATGGTGGCGGCGAACTGTTTGGTGTAGTAGGGTCCGCACTCGGATGTCTCGCCCTTGGGCTCTATGCCCTTGCCCCAGGCCATGAACCATGTTGCCTCGGAGCCTTTGGTGCTGCTGCCGTGGCCGGACCACTCGCCGGCGAAGCCGCGTCCGTGGTCGCAGGTGACGAGATAGACGGTCTTGCCGCGATAGAAGCGGTCGGACTCCAGTGCCTGGTAGATGTCGCGGATGAAGGCGTCGGTGCCGCGTGCGGCATCGAGATAAAGGTCGTACTTGCGGGCGTGTGCCCACTCGTCGCAGTCGCCGAAGGAAATCCACATCACCTTCGGGTGGTCGCCCAGCAGCGTCTCCAGGGCAAAGGCATAGGTGAAGGCGTCGAAGTGCTCGCTGCCCCAATAGTGCGGCATACCGTCCAGCATCCTTTGTGCCAATTTCAGCTGCGGTGTCTGCTTGCGTGCGACGTTGGGTTCGTAGGAGACGCAGGCGGGAATGCCGGCCTGCTCGTTGTGGATGGCGAAGCGCGTGGATTTCCAAGAGCCGTACATGACGACGCTGCCCTTGTAGCGCGGGTCCTGGTTGGCAGTCTCCAGGACGTTGCGGTGCGGGTTGTTGACGGGGTCGTTGCCCTTGATGGCATCATCGACCATGCCCGTCATCATCTCGCTGTAGCCGGGATAGGAGATGTTGGTCTTGTTGGCCAGCTGCATCATGCTGTTCTTGTCGCGGTTGCCGATGAGGATGCCTTTCCTGGCAACGGTGCCCCAGGTGAAGGGCATCAGTGCCTCGCGCCGCTCCTCGGGCGTGGAGCGCCAGTAGGTCTGCTGGTACTGCTTGGTGTTGCGCACAAGCTTGGAGTCGGTCAGGAGGTTCTCTTCCGCTCCGGAGAAGACTTCCTGCCAGCGCAGGCCGTCGATGGTGATGATGACAAGGCGTGTGTCCTTGCCGCCTTTGGCGAAAAGCACCAGGGGCAGCAGGGAGAGAAGGGTAAGGATGAAACGTTTCATGGTAGTTTGATTTGGTTTGTGCCTGTCAGCTCACAGGCAAAACATGGTTAATGGGTTGATGATTTCTGTTATTTATTATGAGAACAATTGTTTCCTAAAGTAGTCGATAGCTTGCTTCAGAGGAGTTAAGTCGTTTTTGATGATATCAAAGACAGCTTCGGGGTCAACATCAAAATAATGAAGGGCAATGACATCCCTTACTCCCATAACTCCCTTCCAGTCTATGGACGGATAGGTGGGAAGAAGCTTCCTGTCTGTCAGCTTGTCCAAGGTCTTCACGCTCTCCCCAAGGGCTATCAGCACCATGCAGGCGTACGCCATAGTGTTCATCAAGGTACTGGTGTACGGAACGTAACTTTTCTATGGTCAAGCCTTTGTCTAACATAATCCTTTTGGGAGGAAAACAGATGGTTTGCGTTGCAAAGTTAGCGATTTAACCTTTAAGAACAAAGAAAAACAAGGAAAAGTTTGGATGATGTGACAAAAAGGAACTACCTTTGCAGATGTGAAACCAGTAAACAACGCACTACATACATGAAAAAGACACAAATCCTGACTCCTGTTGCCCTTTGGCTGCTGTCCGCATCGATGTGGGCCGGCAAGCCCGCTTCAGCCTCCGGCAACGCCCAGGCCCCCGAAGAGATGGTGGCCTACCTGTTCACCTATTTCAACAGCAACGCCCCCGAGGACGAGCAAATCTGCTATGCCCTGAGCGACGACGGCTTCAACTATACGCCGCTGAACCAGGGCTGGCCCGTCATAGAGAGCGACACCATCGCCCTGACACAGTGCGTGCGCGACCCCCACATCCTGCGCTGCGAGGACGGCAAGACCTTCTACATGGTGGTGACCGACATGCGTTCCTCCCTGGGATGGGCCAGCAACCGCGGAATGGTGCTCCTCAAGTCGGACGACCTCATCCACTGGCAGCACTCCGCCATCAACTTCCCCACCCGCTACACAAAGACGTGGAAGAACGTCATCCGCGTCTGGGCCCCCGAGACCATCTACGACCGCAAGGCCGGCAAGTACATGGTGTTCTATTCGCTGCGGACCAGCGACCCCGACTCC
>CACWTR010000003.1 GCA_902763865.1 uncultured Bacteroidales bacterium
AAGCTTGAAAATTGATTTTCAAAGTTTGAAAATAACTTTATGACGCGAACCTCGGAGGTTCCTATTGCGGACCTCGAAAGTTCCTGACGCGGACCTCGGAGAAAAGGAAAAGGGACTGTGCCATAATAAACGTACATACCCTCTTATATGATTTAACCACGAATTGCACGAATTACACGAATTTATAATTAACTTACAACCTGCAGTTAAATCATTCGTGTAATTCGTGCAATTCGTGGTTAAAAGCTATTGGTCGTATTATGCGCAGTACCTTTCCTGTTATGGTCGTGTGAAAGTGCCCCCTATCGGAGCACTTTCTTTCCGTTCACGATGTTGATGCCCTTCTGCATCTTCTGCATGCGCTGGCCTGCGAGATTGTAGATGGCGGTCTCCTGCACAGCATCCTGCACAGCAGCGGCGGGAGCGGCGATGGCGTCGATGATGGAGGTGTCAACGTAGGTGACGGTGATTGTCTGAATGCGGGCCTGCGAGGTGGCCTGGTTGGTCAGGACGACCTTGCCCATGTCGCCGCTCCACGTGGCCGTGGGGCCATCCACTTCGGCTGCGGTGCCGAACTGGTCCTTCCACTCCTTGATGTAGCTTTCGCCTGCTGCGGTGAGGACAATACTCTTGATGGCATATCCGTCGGCCACGGTGAGCTCGATGTAGCTGGGCTCGGTGAGTGTGGGTTCTTCACCCTCGGCGCCCTTCTCTACCTTACTGCCATAAATCTTGATGTGGTTGTCGTTGGGATTGGCGTATGCTTTGTTGACGTGGAGCGTAACGACGTCGTTGCGGACGGCGGTGAACTCTCCGCCCGTGCTGGAGACGCCCTGGCCGGAGATGTCGGCATCGTTGTAAGCGAAGATGGCATCGGCATAGCCCTTCTCCTTGACAATGAGGGTGAAGCTCTTGCTGTCGGCAAGGTAGGTGGCGGTCTCAGCCACGTTTGCCGTGATGACCGTTGTGCCGTAGGCTTTGGGAGTGATACGTCCGTCGGCGTCGATGGTGGCTACCTCGGGGTCGGAACTCTCGTAGGTCACGACACCGTCGGAGTTCGTGGTGAACTTGGCTGTAGGCTGGCCTTCGATATCCACGCTCTCGCTCTCTACGCTCCATGCGGAGACGGGAGCCACCTGCGAGGTCTTGAGCACGAACTCGTCGGCTGTGCGGGGTGCAATCTCCCAGACCTGGCTGTTCTTGTACCAGATGGCCACGCCGGTCACGTCATACGTCTTGCCCTCGTAGAGCTCGGGCAGCTTGATGAAGGTGCCGTAGGGGGTGATGCTGTTGTCGTCGTCATCCACGAAGACGCCGCCCGTGTAGGTGACTCCCTCGAGGCTGATGAGGCAGCCCTGCATATTCTTCTCGAGGTCGGCAACCATGACTTTCTGCGGTGTGGCTTCCCCGCCCTTGGTGACGGTGAGGCCCTCTGTGGTGGAGGTGAGGCCGACAATCTCGGCGCACTCGTTGTAGAGGGTCAGGGAGATTTGTGCCCGGCCCGTCAGTACGTCGCCCACAGCGAAGCCGTGTCCGTTCTGATAGAGCAGAATGCCGTTCCGTCCGTCGGTGAAGTAAGCGTTGCTGTTCTTCACGCCGGTGCAAATCCAGTTATTGAACTCCACGAGGACAGGCTCCTTCGCTTCAGTGGCAGCAGCGCAGAGGTCGGCAATGTTGGTGTAGGTCTTTGCAAACTGGAACTCGACGGAAGCGACAGAGCTGGCATTGCCGGCGGCATCGTAGGCAACAGCCTTGACGGTGCAGTCGGTGCTCACCGTGAAGGGAGCGACGTAGGCGGTGCTCTCGTTGGTGGGGTCGGTGCCGTCGAGGGTGTAGTAGGCGGTCAGCCCCTCTTCAGTGCTGATTGTCACCTCCTGCGGCTCGGAGAAAGCTCCGCCTGCGGGAGAGATGACGGGCTTGGCTACAACGACGCCGCCTGTGGTGTATTCCACGGTTATCTTCTTGATGTAGAAGGCACCTTGTCCGCCAGTCATCGTCCAGGCAATGACAATCTCGCCGGAAGCGCCGCCCGTGTATTCGTAGGCGGCATTCGTGGTCTCCAGGGCCGTCGTAGCGCTGCCGTCGCCAAGGGTGTATTCAGTACCATTGACGCTGACAGCCATCGTGCCGACCAGATTCTTGCCGCGGCTGGCCTCCACCGTCACGCCGAGAATCGTGCCGGGAATGCCCTCGGTGGAAATGCTCACGCTTTTGCAGGTTTTGGCATTCGTGCCGAAATGAGTACCCAGGTCGTTGCTGAATACGCTGACCACGCCTTCCTCCATCGCGAGGGTCCAGTCAACGCCGCTCAGCGTAAAGCTGGTTTCCGTCGTGCTCTGAGGAATGTCCGTTGCAACAAATGTGTGGGAATAAGTTTCTGCCCAGGCATTGCTCCCCATGAAGAGAAGGGACAGTACGGACAGGAAAAAGAAGGTAGTTTTTTTCATAAGCTTTGGTTTTTTGTTAGTTTGGTTTTCCTTTGATTTACAAATATAGCATTATTTACACAAACGAAGCCACTTTAGCACAATAAAAAAACGCGAAAGGATTGCATATTGGCTGAAAAGACATAACTTTGCAGGTATAAAACTCCCCAGACATGAGCGAAAACATACTTTTCCTGACCCTCGGCGGGTCTGCCGTAGCCCACCTCATCATAGCATCCGTGATGGCACTCTTCGCACGCCACCGCATACAGTACCTTGCCCTGGCATGGGAGAACGGACTCTTCTTCCTGACGATGCTCGTGGCCTCCTTCTTCAGCCACACCATCGCCACGGCACATCCCGGCATCCTGCACCCCGGAATGCTCCTGGCACTGCTCTGCGCCTGCTACCTGCAAAGCATCTATCCCCTGCACATCTCCATGCCAGGCTTCCTGCAATGGGAACGCATGATACGCTATGCCAGCCCCACCCTCCTGATGCTTGCCATCTACATCGGAGCATCGCTCATGGGCAGCGAAATCGTCTATATCTACACTGCAAACGAACTGGTGGCAAACATCCTGACCAGCGACGTCCTGATGCGACTCTGCGCCCTCGCACTGAGCATCTGGTACATCGTGAACATCTTCCTGCTGCCACGACGCCTGGCCCGACACGCCGACGTGCCGGGCTACCTGATCGGCTATTGCCTCGCCATGGGACTCTCGGTGGTCTTCTACACCTACATCGCCATCACCTACAACGTCACGCTGCTCGCCATCTACATCATACTCTTCACCATCCTCAACCTCTACCTCATGTTCCGGACCCTCGAGACGATAGCACTCCAGCTGCCGCGACCCGTCATCAAGGAAGTGGCAGAAGCACCTGCCGAAGAGAACAAAGAGGAGAAGTACTCGGAAGACTTCAACGAAGCCAACCTCTACCGCTTCCAGCGCATCAACTTCTGGATGCAGACGCATCGCGAAGAATGGAAGGACAGCACCTTCGGGCGCGACCGACTCTGCCAGGAGACGGGCTACAACCGCCACATCGTACTGCAAAGCATACGCAGCCAAGGCTTCAATAACATCCACGACTTCATCAGCAGCTTCCGCATAGCAGAACTGAAGCGCATGATAGCCCGCGGCGAAGTCAATTCAGCCAACGACGCGCTGGCTGCCGGCTTCGGCACCATCCAGACCGTCCGCGCCTGCTTCCTGAAACTGGAAGGAATCACCCTGGACGACTATCTCGGACATCCCGAATAATCAAGTCAAATAGCTCATTGGGCCACATTAGACTCATTGGCCCATTTGACTCATCAGCCCCATTAACACCATTGGCCCCCATTAACACCATTGGTTCCATTAACCAAAAAGCCCCCTGCGGACCGTTCCGCAGGGGGCTTCTTTTGTCCATCCCCTTACGGGGAGGTTAGGAGGGGTCTTCTTACTGCTGAGCCATCAGGTTCAGGACAGTCACGAAGTCAGCAATGTCAACCTTACCGTCGCCGTTCAGGTCGGCTGCTGCCTGATACTCGCTGGCTGCCATGATGTTCAGGACAGTCACTGCATCGGCAATGTCAACCTTACCGTCGCCGTTCAGGTCACCGCTCACACCGCCTGTACCGATGCCGTTGCCCGGGGTGACAACCACCTTAGGCATGCCGGGAATGGTATAGCGGCTGAAGGTCTCGGTGCCGCCGGATGCAACATAGAGGTTGTTGGCATAGTCGAATGCCAGACTCGTGATGCTGGTCTCGAGAACAGAGATGTTGAACTTCGGGTTCAGGAAGATACGTCCATTCTCCATAGGCACGTAGTTGGTCTCGTAGAGGACAATCTTGCCGCTGCCCTGCGGGATGGCAATGTACTGACCGTCGGTCGTGACAGCAATCCTGCCGCTGTTGGTCGTCAGGCTATTGTTGCCGTAGTCCTCCAGGCCCTCAGCATTGAAGTGCTTGATGGCAGGATTCTCGGCAGAAGCTGTGACAGACTGGATGAACCAGAGGCCACCCTGACCGTCCTCGTGAATGCCGATATAGCTCGGAGTGAAGGAATATACACCGTCGAGAGGCTCGAAGTTGGCCGAGGGAGCAGCGCTCCATTCCTTAGCAGTGCCAAGGTCGTAGATAGAGCAGTTGAAGTCGGTAGAGTTGTTCTGACCGTTGCTGCGCTGTGCACCCAGAACGTACATCTTCAGGTCCTCGCCCTTGCCGTTGAAGGCTAAGCTGAGAGCCATGCGGTTCTGTTCATCTTCGCCGACATAGGTGATACCTGTAGCCTCGTCGAGTTCGCCGCCCGTGAAGACAGGCTTCCACGGTTCGTCAAGGTTGTCGGGATTGATCTCCCATACGGAGCTGTTGCTGGTGCCGGAAGAACGAGCCACGAAGAGACGACCGTCCTCGGTGAAGCGAAGATCCTTGAGGTCGAACTTGTAGCTGCCGGAGACAACGAGTGCAGAGCCTGCTGTAATCTCCTCGGGAATGGGCAGTCCGCCGTAGAAGCCGGGAGTGCCGTCGGCAGCATTGATGGGCTTGAAGTTCTGGTCGAAAGCGAAGAGTGCGCCGGACTTCTCAGTGGAGATGTAGCCTTCGGGGTATTGTTCAGCCCACGACTCAGCGATGAGTACCTGGCCGAAGCCCTTGCTGGCAGGATTGTTGTTGACAGCCATGCCGTAGGGAGCCCATACCTTATAGACATCGCCAACGCGGAGAACGTCGAGCGAGCCCTTGCCCGTTACGGATATCTCGAAGTTGAGAGCCTTCGGGTTGTCGCCAAGGTTGCTTGTCGGAACGGTAACAGTGTGCGTGCCAGCCGTAAGCTCTTCCTCAACAGGCTGTGCATAGCCGTTGCTGAACTTAACCTCGGCGCTTTCTGCCTCGGCATTGAGGTCGAAGCTTACGACCACGTTGCTTCCGGCAAGCTTAGCATCCAGATTGTAGGCAAAGGCATTGAGCTGCGGGTTGGGCTTCTCGTTGGTATATTTGCCTGCATAGAGATAGACAACGTCGCCGCCGAAGAGGTGAGGCGTTGCTTCCTGTCCGAGCGTCTGGAACCAGTGAGGATTGTCGCCGGTCTGTCCGTTGAGCTTCCAAGCCACTTCGCCGCTTGCGAGCTGTTCGGCTGTGACGAGTGTGCCCTGCTGACCACGGAAGAACTGAGAGACGAAGACATTGGTCGGGCTGGGAGTAGCACCGCGGGAAATCGTCTGAGAGTTGTCGCCTTCCACTCCGACATTGGTGTATTCGGAGAGGATGAGTGTGTTCTGAATCTTGAGAGCTGCATCGGCCCAACCTGCAACGCCGCCTACGTACCAGTGCGGGTTGTCGCCCTCACCGATGATGTGAGTATTGACGATACAGTTGGTGATGAGGCTGTTTGCACTGCCGTTGCGACCAATCAGGCCACCGGAGGAGGTGTCGCCCGAGAGGTTGGGAGCCAGGTACAGGGTGGTGGCTATCTCGCAGTTGTCGATGGTGGAAGCACCGGACATCCAGCGTGTGAGCGGACCTGTGAACTGGTGGCTGCTGTGGAACTCACCTGTCAGCTTGAAGTTCTTGACCGTTGCATTCTGCAGTTCATAGAACAGCGTTGCGGGCTCGGCATATTCTCCAGCCGGGATGTTGGCGTCGTCGATATAGACATTGGCAAGGGTGTGGCCCTGTCCGTCGAGTGTGCCGGCAAAGATATGCACACCACCTTCGCCACGGTTGTGGCCGATGGGCTGCATGGCGATGCCTGACATGTCGATGTCGGCGGTGAGTTTGGCACTGGCTTTCTTGTCGTGTTCACTGGCGATGGCACGATAGGCAACGAACTGCTTGGTCGTTCCGACGAGGTAGAATCCTTCTTCGTCCTTCGACGGGATGATTTCAGCCACGTTCTGCAGTGCAGGGGGATTCTGAGCTTCCTCAAGCGTATAGTCGCCATTTTCGTAAGCGTCGTAGAGAGCGTCGGTAGCATCGTAGAGTGCTTCTATCTCGTTTTCGTCGAAGACTTCTTTACCGGTCTCTACCCAGCCGCCGGCCTCATCCTTTTCTACCAAGGCCAGGTTGTAGGATGCGATGGTTTCAATCATGTCGGAGGTGTTGTAGAGAGAGAGGTAAGCCTGCTTAGCCACGTAGATGTTCTCGAAAATAGCGGAGAACTTGGCTACGAGTTCAGCCTTGGCTTCCAGGGTCTCGGCTGCTTCGATGGCAGCAACAGCTTCCTGGAGCTCAGTCTTCAGAGCTGTGGGATAGTTGGGGGACTTGGCAAGTCCGTCGGCATTCTTGATGGCTGTTTCCACTTCGAGTTGATATGCTCCGAGGATTGTTTCGGCACGCTTCTTCATGTTCTGGAGAACGACGTCGAATGCGGGAGCTGCTGTCTCGGCTTCCTCGCCGCAGTAAACCACCTTGAGTGCACCCCATCCTGCCCAGTCGCTGTTGTACTTAGTGCCGGGATTCTTGATGCCGATGGTGAGTTTGTGGTCCTCGCCTACATGTGCGATGGTGTAAACGGGGTAACGTCCTGCCTTGGCAGCGATGGCCATGCCTGTCTCGCCCTGGATGACGTAGCCCACGAGTGTTGCACCTTCGTCTTCGCTGGTGGAGAAGCCGTCGTCGAAGATAGGCATGTCGTATGCACCCTTGATGGAGAGGTTGCAGTTCACGCCGTCCTGTGCATCAGCCACGGCGACGGGGTCTTCGATGGCTGCGGGGAAGTAGTTGAAGATGCCGTTGGCGTAGAGTCCGGCTGCGTAGTTGGTGCCGTAGCGGTCGTTGCTGGGCCGGATTGCGCCGTTGGTGCTGATGAGATAGTAGCCGGGCTTCATTTCCTCGACGGTCTGGTACATGTCACCGTACTTGTTGAATGCTTCAACGCCGGTGAAGTTGTTGCCCTGTTCGTCCTGAGTCTGTGCATAGCTGTTGCAGAAGGCTCCGGTCCAATACTCGGCCTGCTTGGTGAAGTCGCTGTTGGGAATCAGGCTGCTGACGTCGGTGCCTGCCACGTAGCCGTCGGTGATAGCCTTGGCGAGGAGATTGGCAACGCGTTCTGTCTCGGCCTTGATTTCCTCGGCAGTAGCCGTGTGGTTGTAGATGATGTATTCGTAGGTACCAAGCGGATTGACGTCGTTGGGCTCTTCATCCTCGGAGAGGTAGTTCTCCAGGAGTGTGCGGAGCTCGCCAGCGAAGTCGTCGTGTGCTGCGAGATAGGCCTTGGCCTTTTCGCACTCTTCGATGTAGGCCTGATAGACCTTGGCGTTCTCCTGGACGGCTGCCTTCAGTTCATAAACCTTGTTGACAGCGTCGGCGAGTGCTGCGACATTCTCTGCCTCGGTCAGACTCTCGAGTGCTGTCTGCAGCTCGTCGAGCAGGCTCTGGGTGGCAACGATTTCGTCGATGGCATCGCTCTCGTAGGTCTGTATGTCGGCGGCTACGCTTTCGAGGTCAGCATCGGGGATGGAGAAGTACTGCTCGGCACCGTAGATGACTACGCCGTGGTTGTCATACGGATAGGGATGCTCGTCCTCTTCGAGTGTCTGGAACCATGTGGGCTCGCGGAACTGCTTTCCGTTGAGCTTGTAGCAGAGGGAGCCGCTGGCAAGTTCGTCGAGTGCGAGGGGATTGGCCCTGCGGTCCTCGGCCATCGGCCTTACGTGCTGCTGCTTGTTGGCATCGACGCCTTCGATGTCGGCTTCGTAGCAGTTGATGACCTTTGCCGTGCCGCGGGTGAAGGAGTCGCTGTCGTAGATGCCGGACTGGTTGATAGTAATGGTACTCCAGGAGTTGATGACCTCGGAGTTGGCGTTAGAGTAGCCGCACATGGCAGCGGACTCGGCACCGGCGGTGATGACGCCTGTTGCCCAGCAGTTGACGATGTGGAGGTTCATCGAGCCGCCCATGTCCACGCCGAGGATGCTGCAGATGTTGCGCGAGGTGCCGGAGACGTTGCCTTCGTTGCCGACGTTGGTGATGTAGATGTCGCCGCCGCCGCTGGTGGAGGCGATGAGGCCGACGTAGGCGTTACCGCTGATGAGGCAGGTCTCGTCGAGAATGAGGTTCTTGATGGTGGCTCCGCCGACGATGGTGCTGAACATGCCAACGTAGTCCTCGGCCTTCTCGAGGATGAAGTTGCTGATGGTGTGTCCCTGTCCGTCGAAGGTGCCGGCGTAGAGCTGTACGGGAAGGTACTTCTCCATGTAGTCGGCCATGTCGATGTCTTCGGTCAGGCGTGCGTTGACTTCAGGATGCAGGTTGGCATAGTTGCTCCACCATGTAAGCTCGGCGCCGTTGCTGATTTCGAGCCAGCCATCGACGGGCGTGAGGAACGAATCGTCGAACGTTCCGCACTCGGTGCACCATCCGTCCTCGAAGTTGTGGGGCGGGATGACAGCTTCGCCGGAGGGGTTATTGCTGTAGGAGAAGCCGTCGCCGATGGGCTGTCCGTCGCAGCGGAACTGACCGGCGGAGGAATAGACGAGGGCGCCTTCCTTCTTGATGGGCAGCGGCTCGGGGTCGGTGCCGATGAGCTGATAGAAGCGTTCCAGTCCGTTCTGCTTGCCGTTCAGGAAGAATGCGAGTTCGCCGCTGGCGATGCCTTCCTCGTTCTCGTAGTGGGTATATTTGTCGTGGTCGGAAACGGCGTTACCGAAGATGGGGTTGACCACATAGACGTTCTCTGTAACGACGTTACCGGGGTTGCGGGCGATGTTCTGCGAGTTCTCGGTGTTGGTGTCGAGCGTCTGGTTGCCGGCGCCGATGATGTTGCCGAGCATGGCGCAGTTGGTGTAGTAGGTCTTCGTAGCGGTCCAGCCGGAGAAGCCGCCCACGCGTGCGCAGTCGGCGCCGCCTTCAGCACCGGGCAGGGTGAAGGTGCCGGCATAGATACAATTCTCGACGCGCTTCTCCTTGTCGCCTGTCCAGCCGAACATGCCGCCGGAGGTGTTGTCGCCAACCTTGGTGGAGGTGATATCTACGTCGGAATAGACGTTGCGCACCAGGGCCATGCGTGCTTCGCCGCAAAGTGAGCCTGTGCGTCCGCCGTTGGTCTGGATGGAGCCGTGCAGGATGAGGTTCTGGATGTTGCCGGCCATTTCGGGGAACAGGGCGGCGTAGCCGTTTACTTCGCTTATGCCGATGGTCATGGCGTGGCCCTGTCCGTCGAAGTTACCGTCGATCCAGTCGCTGGAGTTGAAGATGTACTTGCCGGGTTCGGCAATGTAGGTAATGTCGTTAGCCATCTTCATGTTGAGCCTGAAGCCGTTTGCGATACGGTTCCAGCCCTCGGCCATGTCGATGTCTGCCGCGTCCTTCAGGATGACAGCGCGGTCTGCGCGGTCAAACTTGGCGGGGTCGTTGACGTCGAAGTAGTCAAAGTTGTAGCAGCCGCAGACGGAGCAGATGCCGAACTTGTCGAACACGTGCTTTGCAGCCTGGTCGCTGCCGTCGTTGCTGTAGGTCAGCGCTTCCTCGCTCTTGCCGTCGCAGTCGGTGGGGCCGGAGGCATAGACGCGGGCCGTGCCGAAGGCAGCGGGAACGGGGAAGGGGTCGGTACCGATCTGCTGAACCCAGTTGACCTTGCTTTGGTCGTTGTTCAGCTGATAGCAGATGCGTCCGTCGGCCAGCTCCTCGAGGGGCACGACCGTAGTGGCTACGTTGTCGCCCCACTGCTTGGTGACGTAGTTATTGTAGCTGGCACCCTGCGGACGATTGGCGTCGATGTCCTGGTTGTAAGTCTCCAGATTGACAGCCCCCACGTTGACAACGTCACCGCTACCCTGGTTGCGGGCGATGTTGTAGCTGAGACCGTTGGAGACGTCGAACGTGCTGCCGTCGCTGACGACAAGGCAGTTGGCGATGTTGACGCGCTTCTCGGCCCATCCGACAACGCCGCCGCAGTTCTGGGTCGTCTCGCCCAGGATGGTAAGCTTTGCCAGACAATCCACGATGGTCGTGCCGCCATAGCCCAAGGCAACAATACCGCCGTGGGTGGCATCGCCGGGCACGGAGCTGTTGATGGTGACGTCAACATAGCAGCCGCGGATGATACCGTAGTTGCGTGCCACAAGTCCGGCAGCGAACTTGCTGCCCGTGGTGATCGTGCCCGTCACCTTCAGGTTCTGGATGACGGCACCGAATCCAGTGTAGTGGAAAAGTGCGGCATCCTGTTCTTCCGGGTACATGTTAATTTTGATGGTGTGTCCCTGACCATCGAAGGTGCCCTGGTACTTGTTGTCAGCAGTACCAATCATCGTACCGTCGATGCCTCGGTCAATGTCGGCAGTCAGCACGGCATTGGCATAGACCTGACCATCATTAACGAGCGCAGCGAACTCCTCGAGCTCGGCTGCCGTACCAATCTGATAGACACCATCGACATCGGAAAGTGCCCATGCAGCTGTGGCGACAACGCTCAGCAGCGCAGTCAGACACAGATTCAGTAGTCTTTTTCTCATAGATGATTAGATTTAGGTTAATAAAAAAAGGTTGATTACTGGTTTTTCATGTATGCAAATAGTTGTTATCGTCTGGCAAATTTAATCTTTTTTTTCAGCGCTTCAAAGCTTTTTAAGCTTTTTTTTGTGGATAACGCCCTTTTTTTACTGCGCCGCGCGGTAAGGCGGTCCTCGGGAGGCTGTTTGTTCCCGCCATATATACCATATTATATATAATGAACATCCGCAGTCAACCGACAGTCGGCCTGCAAGGCCAGATAGCACTCAGCCCAGGGCATCGCCCTGGGTATGATGGCAGTAGTACCCTCGCCCTGAAGGGGCAAAAGAATGCTCCCATGTAACGCTGTTGCCCCTACGGGGCGTGGGCTACGCCTCACAGGACCCAAGGCGATGCCCTGGGCTATGTTCTCATTGCCCCTTCGGGGCGCCATCAGATAATTGCGGATATACATTATATATATATGGGCTCCCGGCTGCAAAAGCTTCTGCAACTGGCTGCAAAAGCTTCCGCCATTGGCTGCAAAAGCTTCCGCAACGTGTTATAAAACTATTTTCAAAGCTTGAAAATTGATTTTCAAACTTTGAAAATTAATTTTCATGACGTGAAAATTAATTTTCACGTCATGAAAATAGTTTTGCATCCCGTTGCTTGAGGCTTTACAAGGGGGCTGCGGAGGTTTTGGGGCTTATAGGACCTATAGGACTTATGAGTCCAATGGGACTTATGGGCCTAATAACCAAAAAGCCCCCTGCGGACCGTTCCGCAGGGGGCTTCCTTTGTCCCTCCCCTTACGGGGAGGTTAGGAGGGGTCTTCTTACTGCTGAGCCATCAGGTTCAGGACAGTCACGAAGTCGGCAATGTCAACCTTACCGTCGCCGTTCAGGTCGGCTGCTGCCTGATACTCGCTGGCTGCCATGATGTTCAGCACAGTCACTGCATCGGCAATGTCAACCTTACCGTCGCCGTTCAGGTCACCGCTCACACCGGCAGTGCCGATGATGCCACCAGGAGTGACAGACTTGTTCTCGGTCCAGCTGGGGATGACGTAGCGGCTCAGGGTCTTGCTGGCGCTGGAGGCAGCATAGAGGTTGCCTGCATAGTCGAATGCCAGGCCCGTGACGTTGGTCTCGGTTGTGCTGATGTTGTACTTCGGGTCGAGGAAGATCTTGCCATTAGCCATAGGCACGTAGTTGGTCTCGTAAACGACCACCTTGCCGCTGCCCTGCGGGATGGCGATGTACTTGCCGTCGGCAGTAACGGCCATCTTGCCGCTGTTGGTGGAGAGCGTCGTGTTGCTGTAGTCCTCGTTGCCTTCAGCGTCGAAGTGCTTGACGGAGGGCAGCAGTTCGGTCGGGTTGGCACGATACTGAACGTACCAGAGGCCGCCCTGACCGTCCTCGTGGATGCCTACGTGGCCCGGAGCGATGGTATAGACACCGTTGAGGGGCTCGAAGTAAGCAGAGGGAGCAGTCTTCCACTCCTTGTCGATGCCGAGGTTGTAGATAGCGCAGTTGTAGTCGGTGGTGTTGTACTCGCCGTTGCTGCGCTGTGCGCCCAGGACGTACATCTTCAGGTCGGGGCCGTCGCCGTCGAAGGCCAGGCCTACTGCCATGCGGTTCTGTTCCTCGTCGCCTACATAGGTGATACCTGTAGCTTCGTCGAGCTCACCGTCGGTGAAGACGGGCTTCCAGGCCTCCTCGAGGTTGTCGGGGTTGATCTCATAGACAGAGCTGTTGCTGGTGCCGGAAGCACGACCCAGGAAGAGACGACCGTCCTGCGTGAAGCGGATGTCCTTGAAGTCGAACTTGTAGTCGCCGGCAATGGAGATGGGTTCCTTGGCCATGACGTCGAGTCCGCCATAGAAGGCACCCTGGTACTCGTAGTCAGCACCGAAGGCATAGAGTGCACCGGGATTGCCGTAGGTGATCATCTCCTCGTTGTCCTCGAGAGGACGAGCGTCGGTGACGAGAACCTGGCCGAAGCCCTTGCTCTTGGGATTGTTGTTGACAGCAAGTCCGTAGGGAGAGCTGATCTTGTAGCTGTCGCCAATCTTCAGGACGTCGAGAGAGCCCTTGCCGGTAACGGCAACTTCATAGCGCAGCGAAGTGGGATCGACTTCGAGCTTGCTTGCCGGGATGGTGACAGAGTGAGAGCCTGCAGTGAGAGCCTCGGCGGGAACTTCCTCGGAATAGATCTCGGGTTCGCCGTCGTAGAAGCGAATCTCGGCTGCCTCTGCGTCAGCATTGAGGTCGAACTTCACTACGACATTGCTGCCGACCACGTTAGCCTCGAGGTTGTAAGCGAAGGCATTGAGCTGAGGATTGGGCTTCTCGTTGATGTACTTGCCACCATAGAGATATACCACGTCGCCGCTGAAGAGGTGAGGAGTAGCGTCGCTGCCGAGGGTCTGGAACCATGCGGCATTCTCGCTCTTGCTGCCGTTCAGACGGTAAGCAATCTCACCGCTTGCCAGCTGCTCCTCGGTAGCCTTTGTGCCGCTGGCATCGCCAAGGGTAGCTACGTAGAAGACGTTGCTGACGGTGGAGTTGTCGGTGTTGCGGCTTACGGTGTTGCAACCGCTGGTGCCGACAGTGTGGTTCTGAGAGAGAATCAGTGTGTTCTGGACAGTGAGTGCAGCACTTGCCCAGCCGCAGACATTACCGCAGCTGTTTGTCTCCTCGCCGAGCAGAGTGCTGTTGACCAGACAGTTGTCAACGATTGTGCCGGCACCGTCGTTCAGGCCGATGACGCCGCCGTGGGTGCCGTCGCCACTAACTGAGCTGTGGAGGTTGACTGCAACCTCGCAGCTCTCGATGCGGGAGTTGTAGGCATAACCTGTGAGGCCGCCCATGTACTTGCTGTCGGTGTAGATGTCGCCGGTGAGCTTCAAGTTCTTGATGGTAGCCTGGTCGATGGTGTTGAAGAAGCCTGCACGCTCGGCATAGAAGGCAATGTAGAAATTGGTGATGGCGTGGCCCTGACCGTCGAAGACACCGCGGAAGCTGTAGTCGCTCTGGTTGATGGGCTGCATGCCGATGCCGGTCATGTCGATGTCGGCAGTGAGCTTAGCCTTCACTGTGTAATCTTCGAAGCTGGAGATGGCGCGGAAGGCAACCAGCTTCTTCGGAGAGTCAATCAGGTAGTAACCCTCTTCGTCCTGAGCAGGAAGGATGGCAGCAACCGTGGGGTTGTTAGCCACTTCGAGCTTCTGAGCTTCCTCAGTGCTGTAGGAACCCGAGTTGTAGGCATCGAACAGGGCAAGGGCAACGTCACCATAGAGGACGTCAATCTCCTCCTTAGAGAAGACATACTGGCCGGTCTCGTACCATTCGCCGCTCTCCTCGTCCTTGGCAACCAAGGGCAGGTTGGCACCTTCGATGCACTCCAGGGCAGCTGCCACGTCGTGGAGGTGACGGTAAGCCTGCTTGCCTTCATAGATGTCCTGGAAGAGTTCAGAGTACTTGGCAGCAAGTGCAGCCTTGTCCTCGATGGTCTCGGCTGTTGTGGCAACAGCAGCCTCGAGAGCTTCCTTCAGGGCAGCGGGATAGTTGGGAGCTGCAGCAGCGTTCTCGGCATCGGGCTCGTAAGCCAGGATGCTCTCGGCACGCTTCTTCATGTTCTCGAGCGCTACGTCGAAGGCAGCATTGACTCTGTCTTCTTCTTCACCGCAGTAAGTCACCTTCAGGGCACTCCAGCCCGTCCAGTCGTTGCTGTACTTCGTGCCGGGGTTCTTGATGCCGATGGTGAGCTTCTCGTCCTCGCCTACGTAAGCGATGGTATAGACGGGATAGCGGTTCACCTTGGCTGCAATAGCCATACCGGTCTCGCCCTGAATGACGTAACCGAGGAGGCCTTCCTCGCCTTCGGTGCTGTAGCCGTCCTCATAGACAGGCAGGTCGTGAGCACCTGCGCCGCCCAGGTTGACGTTCTCCTGATCGACTGCATCGGCAACAAGAACGGGATCCTCGATAGCAGCGGGGAAGTAGTTGAAGATGCCGTTTGCATAGATACCGGCAGCATAGTTGGTGCTGTAGCGGTTGTTGCTGGGACGGAAGGCTGCATTCGTACCAATCAGGTAGTAGCCGGGCTTCATGCCCTCTACGGTCTGGTACTGGTCGCCCGTCACATTCCAAGCCTCAACGCCCACGAAGGTCTTGCCTTCTGCGTTCTGAGTCTTGCCGTAGCCGGTGCTGAAAGCATCGGTCCAGCTCTCCTTCTGCTTGCTGAAGTCGCTATTGGGAATCAGGCTGCTGACGTCGGTGCCGGGAGCATAGTCCTCGGCAATGGCAGCGGACAGCCACTTGGCAACGCGGTCTGTCTCAGCCTTGATCTCGTCGGCAGTAGCCGTGTGCTCCTCTACGATGTAGAGATATGTGCCCAGAGGATTCTCCTCGCTGGGCTCGTCGCTCTCGCTCAGGTAAGCTTCGAGAGACTCGCGCAGAGAACCCTGGAAGCTTTCGTCAGCTGCAAGCTGAGCCTTCACTTCCTCGCACTTCTTGATGTAAGCCTGGTAGGTGGCAGCATTGTCAGCAACCTCCTGCTTCTTGGCATTGACTGCATCGATGGCATCGGCAAACTCCAGGATGGTCGTTGCCTCGCTCATAGCCTCGAGAAGTGTCTGGTACTCGTCGAGCAAAGACTGAGTGGCAATGGTGCCCTCAACCTTTTCTTCCTCGTAACTCTGGATTTCAGTAGCCACTTCCTCAAGTTCCTCTTCGCTGGCAACAGAGAAGTACTTCTCAGCAGCATAGATGACGGTGCCGTGAGAGGGATCGGGGAAGGGATACATGTCATCGCCGATGTCCTGATACCAGTAACCCGTGCGGAACTGTTCGCCGTTGGCACGCCAAGCCAGTGCACCGCTCTGGAAGTCCTCTTCGCTGACGATGCCTACGTGCTCCTGATTACCGAAGCGGGCGTAGCAGTTCTTGATGTTGTCGTTGACGCGGGCATTGCCGTAGCGGGCGAAGTAGCGTCCCTCGTTCTCGATTCCTTCTACGGAACCTACAGCGAAGCAGTTGGTGACTTCAGCCCAGTCGCCCAGCCAGCCAGAGAACGAACCGTTCTCCTTCGGGCCATAGACATTGCCGACCATGCCGCAGTTGTTGATGGTAACGTGGCAGGCAGAGCTCATGACGCAACCGAACACACCTGCTGCATTGGGGCCGCCGTTGGCTGTAACGTCGCCGCACATCATGACGCCCTCAATGTTGACGTGGCCTGCCCAGGGAGCTGTCATGCCGACAAGGGCAACATAGCCGCGGCCAATAAGCTGACAAGTCTCGTCGAGCACTACATTCTTAATATATACGCCTTCGGCTGCACGTGCGTCCTCAGCACTGATACCGCCAAAGCCGTTGGAAGGAAGGCTGTTCATGACAGCGATAAGGCCTACACCGTTGTCATTGGGATGATCCACGATGAGGTTGCTGATGGTGTGGAACTGTCCGTCGAAGTTGCCATAGAAGGGAGCACCTTCTGTGCCGACGTTAGCCCAGCGGTCGCAGTAGCCGTCCATGTCAATGTCCTCGGTCAGGCGGGCACTGACGTCAAGATGCTTGGCTGCATAGTTGGTCCACCAAACGAGCTCGGCACCGTTGCTGATGTTGAACCAGCCATCTACGGGAGTCAGGAAGTCTTCCTGCAGGCCGCCGCAGACGGAGCAGAAGCCTTCGTCGAAGTCGTGAGGAGGAATGACAGCCGAGCCGGAAGGAGTGTTGGTATAGACCGTCTCACCCACAGGCTGACCGTCGCAACGATACTCGGAAGCAGAAACATAGACGAGCGCACCTTCCTTCTTGATAGGCATGGGGAAGAGGTCCTCGCCAATCTTCTGGTAGAAGCGCTCAACGCCGCCTTCGTTGCCGTTCAGAGCGTATGCAAGGGCACCGCTCTCGATGTCGGCAGGATCCTCGATGAGAGTAGCCTTCGCCTCGTCCTCGTAGCCATAACTGTTGGCAATAAAGACGTTGGTGCAGCTGATGTTGGCCGGGTTACGGGAGAGGGTCTTCGAGTCGCCTATTGCACCGTTGAGCGTTCCGAGGAATGCACAGTTGGTGTAGTAAGTCTGGCCGCTGGACCATCCGGCAAAGCCTGCCAAGCATTCTGTCGTCTCGGGATTGCCGTTGATGTTGCCTGCATAGATGGAGTTCTCCACCTGTGTCTTTTCCTCTACCACGCCGATGAAGCCGCCAGTGGTGTTGTCGCCAGCATGGGTGGTGTTGATTTCTATGTCGGAGAAGACGTTGCGGATCATCGTCTTGCCGCGGCGGGTATGAGACGTGATGGAACCTGCATACTGGCCGTCGGTGCTGATGGTACCGTGCAGGATGACGTTCTCGAACAAGTTACCGCCGAAGTTGGGGAACAGGGAGGCATTGCTGCCCATTTCGCTCATCTCGATGGTAAGGGCGTGGCCCTGTCCGTTGAAGTTGCCGTCGAACCAGTTGCCGCTGTTGAAGATGAAGCGTCCGGGTTCTGCGGTGTAGGCGATGTCGCCGGTCAGCTTGATGCTGAAATTACCGCCGTTCTGGATTCGGTTCATACCTTCGGCGAGGTCGATGTCCTCTGCGCTGCCCAGCATGTAGTAGCCGTCGGCGGAGTCACGCTCGAGTCCGTAGATGTTGTAGCAACCGCAGACTGAGCAGATGCCGAACTTGTCATACTGGTGTGGCGTTGTCACAGCATTGCTTGGAGTGTTGCCGAACGTCAGCTCATCCTCACTTTTGCCGTCGCAATCGGTGGGACCGGATGCATAGACCTGGCCGCTGCCGAATGCAGCAGGCACGGGGAAGGGATCTGTACCAATCTGCTGAACCCATGCGATGTGGCTCTGGTCGTTGTTCAGCTGATAGCAGATGCGACCGTCGGCGAGACCGTCGTAGGGAACGATGGTGACGCACTTGGTGTTGCCCCAGGCGTTGGTTGCATAGTTGTTGGTGCTTGCGCCGCCGGGACGATTGTCGTACTCGTTGCCGATGTATTCGGCCAAGTTGACGCTTACGATGTTGCCATCGTTACGTCCGATGGTGCCGCTGTTGCCGTCAATCTGGAATTCGCTGCCGTCGTTGATGACAAGACAGTTGATGATGTTGGTACGTCCGTCGCACCAGCCGACGATACCGCCGCTGTTGGTGGATGTTGCACCCTTGATGGTGAACTTGGCGAGGCAGTTCTCGACCATTGCACCCTGATAGCCTACGCCGACGATACCGCCGTGAGTGGCATCGCCAGCTACGGCGCTGACCACGTTGACGTCAACGTAGCAGCCACGGATTGTGCCGCGGCTCCAAGCAGCGATGCCGCTGGCATACTTCTTGTCGGTGGTAATAGTACCCTGCACCTTCAGGTTCTGGATGAGGGCGCGTGCACCGACGTTGCGGAACAATGCCACGCCGTCTGCGCCGGACGAGAAGGTGTTGATGGTGATGGTGTGTCCCTGGCCGTCGAAGGTACCTTGGTAATCGACTCCGTCCTTACCAATCATGGTACCGTCGGTGCCTCGGTCAATGTCAGCCGTCAAGACAGCATTGGCACCGGGGTTGCCACCATTCACGAGCTCGGCAAAGGCAATCAAGTCCTCTGCCGTACCGATCTGATAGACACCGTTCACTTCGGAGAGTGCCCATGCAGCTGTGGCGACGAAGCTCAACAGAGCTGTCATACACAGATTCAGTAGTTTTTTACTCATAAAAGTTTAATTTAAGTTAATAAATAAGGATTATATATACTGTCGTTTTGTTTGCTAAATTATGCATAGTGGCTTACAAAGTTAGCATTTATTTTCTTTGCTTCAAAACTTTTTTGCTCATTTTTTTACTCAAAGGGTTAAATTTAACATTTTGGCACGGCTCTGCCCTCATGCTGCAGGGTCACGTTGCACGTGGCGTAGCGGCACGACGGTCACAACGCAAGAGAGCGCGCATACTGCCTAACGTACGCGCGCGTATATTATATATAATGTGTATTACGGAAGGAGGGATGAGACGTCGCGTCCGAAGTGGGCAAGCTCGCGGACGATGGAGCTGCTGATGCTTGACAGCTGCGGGGAAGCGGGGAGCAGGATGGTCTCTATGCCGGCGAGCTGGCGGTTGACGTCGGCCATCTGCATCTCGTACTCGAAGTCGGCTGTGGTGCGAACTCCGCGGATGATGGCCGTGACGCCGTGTTCGCGTGCAAAATCGACGGTCAGGCCTGTGTAGCTTTCTACCGTGATGCGCGGTTCGTCGGCATACAGCTTGCTTATTGTGCGGACGCGTTCCTCGGGAGTCAGCCATCCTTTCTTGCTTTCGTTGTAGCCGACGGCGATGATGACTTCGTCGAAGAGCCCGAGGGCACGCTTCACGATGTCGGCATGTCCGCGGGTAAAAGGATCGAAGGATCCGGGGAAGAGCCCTTTCTTCGTCATGACAGTTCCGTTTCTTCTTCTGCCAGGTCTTCTTCGATGACGAGGTTGTCGATGATGAAGTTCTGGCGGTCCATCGTGTTGTCGCCCATGTAGAAGTTGAGGAGTTCGGTGACTTGGTCGGACTTGTGGAGCGTGACTTGGTCGATGCGGATGTCGGGTCCGATGAAGTTGCGGAACTCGTCGGGGCTGATTTCTCCCAGGCCTTTGAATCGTGTTATCTCGGGTTCGGGCCCGAGGTCGTCGATGGCTTGCTGCCGCTCGTCCTCTGAGTAGCAGTACTGCGTGACGAAGTCTTTCGAGACGGTGATGTGGCGCGGGCGCTTGCCGTCGCTGTAGGTGGGGTTTTCCTCGGTGTTCTCTCGTGCTGCAAGTTCTGCTTCTATTGCGGTGAGCTTCGATTTCCCTATCTTTGTCTTTCGTGCGCGGACGCGGAAGAGTGGCGTCTGGAGGACGAAGACGTGTCCTTTCTTGACCAGGTCGGGGAAGAACTTGAGGAAGAAGGTGAGCATGAGGAGGCGTATGTGCATGCCGTCGTCGTCGGCATCGGTGGCGACGATGACTTTGTTGTAGCGTAGTCCGTCGAGTCCGTCTTCGATGTTGAGGGCTGCCTGCAGGAGGTTGAACTCTTCGTTCTCATAGACTACTTTCTTGGTAAGTTTCTGGCAGTTGAGTGGTTTTCCTCGCAGTGAGAAGACGGCTTGTGTGTTGACGTCGCGGCTCTTGGTTATGCTGCCGCTGGCGGAGTCTCCCTCTGTGATGAAGATGCTGCTTTCTTCCTTGAGTTCGCCTTTCGTGTCAGAGAGATGGACGCGGCAGTCGCGGAGCTTGCGGTTGTGGAGGCTGGCTTTCTTGGACATTTCGCGTGCTTTCTTTGCCACGCCTGCCATTTCCTTGCGTATCTTTTCGCTTTCTGCCACCTTCTGCAGGATGATGTCTGCCACGTCGGTGTTGCGATGGAGGTAGTTATCGACTTGTTCCTTGACGAAGTCGCCTATGAACTTGTCGATGCTGATGCCTCCTTCGGGTTCCGTTGTTGTGGAGCCGAGTTTTACCTTTGTCTGGCTTTCGAACATCGGTTCCTGTATGTTGATGCTGATGGCTGCTACGATGCCGTTGCGTATGTCGGCGTATTCGTAGTTCTTTCCGCTGTAGTCCTTGATGACTTCGGCTATGTACTTTTTGAAGGCGGCCTGGTGTGTTCCTCCCAGGGTGGTGTTCTGTCCGTTGACGAAGGAGTAGTATTCTTCGCCGTTCTGCTTTGTGTGGGTGAAGGCTACCTCGATGTCTTCTCCGCGCAGGTGTATGATGGGATAGAGGGGCTCGTAGTCCATGCGGTCTGAGAGGAGGTCGGAGAGTCCTTCCCTGGAGAGTATTCTCCTGCCGTTGAACATGATGGTGAGTCCGGTGTTGAGGTAGGTGTAGTTGCGGAGCATGGTTTCGACGAACTCACCCCGGAAGGCGTAGTGCTTGAAGAGTGAGGCGTCGGGTTCGAAGAAGACGCGTGTGCCGTTCTCGTCCTGTGTGGGCTGTGTTGTGTCGTTTTGGAGGATGCCTTTGCTGAAGACGGCGTGCCGTGTCTCTCCGTCGCGGAAGCTTTGCACCTCGAAGCGTGTGCTCAGTGCGTTGACTGCCTTGAGTCCGACGCCGTTGAGTCCGACGCTTTTCTGGAAGGCTTTGGAGTCGTACTTGCCGCCGGTGTTGAGCATGGAGACGGCTTCCACGAGTTTGCCGAGGGGTATGCCGCGTCCGTAGTCGCGGACGGTTACGCGCAGGTTGTCGTCGATATCGACTTCGATGCGTTTTCCGGCTCCCATCTTGAATTCGTCGATGCTGTTGTCGATGACTTCCTTGAGGAGTACGTAGATGCCGTCCTCTGCCTGTGCGCCGTCGCCCAGGCGTCCGATGTACATGCCGGGCCTGGTGCGGATGTGCTCCATGTCGGAGAGGTGGCGGATATTACCTTCGTCGTATTGAGGGATGTTCATGATTGCTTATGAGCTTTCTTGAGAGACTAGATAATCTAGATAATCTAGATAATCTAGATAGTCTAGAGTTTCTAGATAGTCTAGAGTTTCTAGATAGTCTAGAGTTTCTATGTAATCTAGATTATCACTGGGGGGTTCCTATGTCCTTGGCGAAGACTGCCCGGCGCTTATGGATGCAGCAGTCGAGGTTTTTCCAAATCATCTGGCCGGCGAGGTTGTCTTCGAGCTGGGGGTTGGTCTCTGCATACTCGTAGCCGCCGCTGATGCCGCCGGGTATCATGTCGGCAAAGAAGAGGGCGTTGGCTCCCTTGTCCTGGTATTCGGGCAGGACGCCGATGAGGAGCATGTCCAGTATCTTGTGCTTTCGCTTGAGCCAAAGCTCCTTGGCGATGTACCACCAGCCGAAGGGGAAGAGCTTTGCTTTTGCCTTCTGCACGGCGCGGCTCAGGCTGATCATGCAGACTCCGATGCCGATGATTTCTCCTTCGGCGTTCTCCACGACGGAGAGGAACCTGCGGTCCAGCATCAGGAGGAAGCGGTCGGCGTACCAGTCCATCTGCTGTTCGTCGAGCTGGCTGAAGCCGTAGAGGTCAACGTAGGCGCGGTTGACGATGCCGAGCATTTTCTGCACGTAGCCTCCTTTCTTGATTTCGCGCCTGCTGCGGAAGTGGCGGAGCCGGAAGCCGTAGCGCTGCTTCACCATCTGTGCGATGCGGAAGTACTTGGCGTTGTTTGCTTCGTGCTGCCCCTTGGGGATGAAGACTTTGCGCTCCACCCATCCTGCTTCCTTGACGAGTCCCAGGCGGGCGATGTGCTCAGGGTAGTAGGGATAGTTATAGATGCTGCAGAGGGTGGAGAGCTGGTCGAAGCCTTCGGTGAGCATGCCTTCGGGGTCGAGGTCGGTAAAGCCGAGGGGCCCCACCATGCGTGTCATGCCCCTTTCGCGCCCCCACTGCTCGACGGTGTCGAGCAGTGCGCGGCTCACCTCTATGTCGTCGATGAAGTCTATCCAGCCGAAGCGTACCTCCTGCTTGCCCCATCGCTCGTTGGCCCGCGTGTTGATGATGGCTGCCACGCGGCCCACGATGCGGCCTTCCCTGCGGGCCAGGAAGAAGGCTGCCTGGCAGAAGCGGAAGGCGGGATTGCGGCGCGCGTCGAACGTCTCGAGCGTATCCTCGAGCAGGTCGGGCACGGCATAGGGACAGTCCTTGTACAGCTCGTAGTTGAAGCGGACGAAGGCCCGCATTTCCTTGGATGTGCTTATCTGGCTGACGCTGACTGTTTGCATATTTGCTTCTGTTCTTTCTTTTGGCTTTATAATTGTGCAAAGATACTAATAATTATTGGGATTCCGGCTCTCCGCGACTCAAAAATCTGCAAAAAACAACATTTTTTAATTCTTTGAGGGAACATCGGGGAGAATCGCCGTGAAAGTGACCTCGGGGAAGCCTTACCGCGAGGTGCAGGAAAACGACTCACGAGTCATCGGCCTTCGGCTCACGTGTCATTGGCCTTCGGCTCGTGAGTCATTGGCCAACGACTCACGAGTCGCAAGCCAATGACTCACGTGTCGTTTTCAGTCGCTACTCGGCAAGGACGCTGAATTCTGCTCCGCTGGCGAAGTCCGCGCCGTTCTGGCTGGACAGGGCCGTGAAGCGGAGGTAGCGCGCACGCTGCGGCTGCGGCAGGAGGACTTTCTTTTCGTTGGCCGAGCGGTCGAAGTCGCCTTCGCAGACGGGGTCCGTCCATGTCTGTCCGTCCTGGCTGAGCTGTACGCGGTACGCCTTGATGTTGCCGTTGGCCGAACCGTCCTGTCGGGGCAGATAGCTGAAGCCCTTGATGAGTTTCTCTTCGCCGCAGTCGAAATCGACCCAGTGCGGGTACTTCGGCACGGTGATGCTGTACATGGTGTGCCAAATGGTCTGCGGGTCGCCATCGACGAGGTTCTTGCCGTACTCGCCGCCCGGACCTTCCTCGCTGCTCACGTAGACAACCTCGACGGGCACTTTCTCGATCTTCTCGAAGGTTGCCGACGTCTTTACTTCCTCACCGCCGTCGTACCAGGCATAGAGTGTTCCGCCCTGCTTCAGGTCGAAGGGTTCGGTGTACTTCTGCACTTTGCCCTTGCCCACACGATAGCAGACAGGAACAGCCTCGCCGTCGGAGCGTGTATCGCCGACAATGGTGACCTTGCCCGCCTTGTCGCGCAAGATGGCAACAGGACAGAGGAAGTCTCTCCTTTTGCCAAAGCCCGACGGCTCTTCCTTATCAAAGAAAGGACAAATGACGAGCTTCATCTGATGCAGTTCGCCAAGGACTCTGTCCTGCTTCAACGGGCCGCCTTGTCCGCAGCTGTTGCCGCCCATACCGTTCACGGCGCAGTCAAGGTGGAGATACGTGCCGTCGCTCGCAGGAAGCTCGTGCGGATGCTGTGCAAGCGTCATCTGCAAGGCGCTCCAAGGAAGTGCAGAGGTACTGATTGTGCCCATCTCGCTTGAGAATGCCAAGCCGTTGCCCTCCGCATCTTGCAATGCACACCACCGCACATCCTCGCGATTGCCCATGCTCTGGGGCTTCGGGAAGTTCACGAACTGCTCCTGCACCGTACTGTGGTAAAGCCCGACGAAAGAGCCGGTCTTGCGGTCGTTGTAGTTGTTCAAAGGCCCGCGTCCGTAGTAAGTATATTGGTCGAATCGGCTGGGGAGCTTCACCTCGTAGCCCAAACGGGGCAGCGGCAGGTCGGGATCGCTCGTGATAATGCTGCTCGTAAGCAGAACAACACCATCAGGATAGACATTGTAGAACTGTGTTGTCGTAAAGGAAACCGTTTCGCCGTCGCCCGTCGCGTCGGCAACACTCTCGTAGGGCTGACCTGCCTTGCCTGCACGATACTTCACGCCACCCTTGCCCTTGGCTTGGCTTACAACGGTATAGGCGATGAGCACCGTCTGGCCGTTCACATCGGTGATGACAGGCTTGCCCTGCACTTTATGCTTCAAGTCGTAAAGTCCTTGCTGGAACCATTGATTCCTTGCCCAGTTGTCGTTATCTACAGGAGCACGGAAGGCGGACAGCAGCAGCGGCGAGTCTTCGAGGATGGTCTTGCCTTCGAACTGTATCCCGCACAGGCTGCCGGTCTCGTTGTCAAAGGTGAATTTGAAGTCCTTGCCGCTCACGATTGTCTTGCCGCCACTGTCCGTCACATTCAAAGGACCTTTCTTCATTGAGTAAAGAGGCACCCAAGTGTTCCCGAGGAACAACTGCTCGGCCATCTGCACATAACCCTTCTTTGCCCAAGGCATGTCCTTCTTCAGCCTGAACTCGATGTTCAGGAAGTACTCGCCCTCATAGAACATGTTCACGGGGAAGGAGCATTGCAAGTCCATACGCGGCAGGATGTCCTCCTGCAAAGCAACGAGTTCCCCTCCTTCGTGTGTTATGTGTCCGTCATGGACGACGAACGCCACAATGTCGTAAGTGTCTTTGGTTATCGGCTCGAAGTAATTCTTATTGAAGATGGTGAAGTGTGCCACCGCATCATTCTCTTCGCCCGATATCGAGTCGAGCTTCACGCTGACGTTCTGATAGACCTTCTTCACCTCATAGTACTGCGGCTTCGGGGTGAGGTCGGGCAGCATGATGCCGTTCATGCAGAACATGCCGTCGTTGGGCCAGTCGCCGTGGTCGCCACCGTAGCCCAGGTACTTCGTGCCGTCCGGCGTATAGGTATCGATGGCCTGATCCACCCAGTCCCATATCGCCGCACCGCAGAAGAAGTTGGTGCTCTCTATGGCCTGCCAGTAATCGGCAAGGTTGCCCAGGGAGTTGCCCATCGAGTGGGCGTACTCCGAGATGTGATAAGGGTACTTGATGCCCCTGCCGGTGCCTTTCACGGCCTGGCGGACCCATTCTACCGACGGATACTGGTTCGAGCCCATATCGACAATGTCGTTGTTGCGCTCGTACTGGACGGGGCGCGTCGTGTCGAAAGCTTTGATGGCTTTGTAGGCCGCCACGAAGTTCTCGCCGGGTCCGGCCTCGTTGCCGAGGCTCCAGATGACGATGCTGGGATGGTTCACGTGGGCCTGCACCATCTCCATGTTGCGGGCAACGTGGGCCGCACGCCACTCCGACGGGTGCGACAGGGAGGCTTCGCCGTAGTAGTACTCATGGCTCTCGATGTTGGCCTCGTCCTCAAGGTAGAGGCCATACTTGTCGGCCAGATAGTAGAAATAAGGGTCGTTGCTGTAGTGCGAGAGGCGGACGTGGTTGATGTTGCCCTGCTTCATGAGCATCACCTCGCGGGTCATCTGCTCGCGGGTAATGGCATGACCCGTTGCGGGATTCGTCTCGTGGCGGTTCACACCCTTCAACTTCACGGGCTGTCCGTTGACATAGAAGTAGCGGCCTGCCAGCCCGAACTCGTCGTCGGCAGCCTGCGTGTCGCGAATCTCGACGGTGCGGATGCCGAAGTAGGTCGAGGTGCAGTCCAGCAGCTGACCCTTCCTGTCCTTCAGCTCTGCCACAAGGACGTAGCGGTTCGGCGCTTCGGCACTCCACAGCTGCGGCTGTCTGATGTTCACGTATGTCTGGGTCAGGGAGAAGTCGCCTCCCTCTATCGGCACGACATTGACCGTGACGCTGCGCACCGAGTCGGTCGTCTCGTCGGAATAGAGCTTGACGGGATAGACGCTGTACGTCAGCCTCAGCCCCTTCTGCACTTTGCCTGTGAGGTTGCAGATGCGGCGGTCAATGCGGATGACGGCACCGCTGCCGCCGTCAAGCTCCGTCGTGCGCACGGCCAGGTCGCCTACCTGCACCTTCGGCATAGCGGTGAGATAGGTGCTGCGGAAGATGCCCGGCAGACGGAACATGTCCTGCGCCTCGAGGAACGAGCCGTCGCTGCTGCGATAGACTTCCACGGCAAGGACGTTCTCGCCTTCCTTCAGGCAGTCGGTAATGTCGAAGCGGGCCGTGTTGCGGCTGTTCTTGCTGAAGCCGACGTACTTTCCGTTGACCCACAGGTAGAAGAAACTATCTACGCCGTCGAAGTTGAGGATGATCTGTCGGCCCTTCCAGTCGGCAGGCACGGTAAAGTTGCGCCGGTAGCTGCCCACCTCGTTGCGATACTTGTAGGTAGTCCAGCGCTGGTCCTTCGGCTCGCGCATCACGCCTTCACGCCAGTCATCGGGTTTCACCTCATGGTAGAAGATGACAGGTTGGTTGACATAGACGGGCACACCGTACTTCATCTCACCATGCCCCCCCAGGCCCTGCACGTTCCAGCAGCCCGGCACGCGTATGTCGTCCCAGGCGGAAACATCGTACGAGGCTTTGGCAAAGCCCTTTGGCCTCTGGTCGGGATGAGCACACCAATGGAACTTCCATGTGCCGTCCAGGCTCAGGAAGTAGCGGCTGCCTTCGGGCAAGACGCGTCGCGCAGCATCGGCATCGGCAAAGGGGAAGACGTGGGCACGGGGCTGCAGCTTGTTGAGCGACAGCTTCTCGGGGCTCTGCCACTCCGTGCCGTCGGGTGCCGACACCTGTCCGTACAGGAAACCTGAAAGCGGCTCTTCGGCGCTGACACCAAGGGAAAGGAGAGAAAGAACGAGTGCAGTAAGGATATGCTTCATGGCGGAAAGATTTAGGCGTTAAAATTATCGGCAACAGACTTTGCGAACTCACGGCTGACGTAATTCTCCGTGCTGCGGCATGCCTGCCCTGCAAAGCTGCATGCAATTTCGACGAGCCGCTGCCAGCCATCGCGGTCGAGCCCGAGCAGGTCGGCAGGCATGATGCCCAGCCAGATGAGCGCACAGCAAAAGCCTGCGTTGAAGTTGTCGCCGGCACCGACAGTGCTCACCACGTCGGCAATGAGCGGTGCCTGGAAGTCATAGCTGCCGGTAGGGGTGCAGATGGTAATGAGGCCGGCACCTGCCGTGCAGATGAAGAAAGGACAGCAGGGACTGACATACCTATTATATATATCGCGCGCGTCGCGCGAACCGTACATCACGTCGAAGTCGTCGGCACTGCCGCGCACGATGGTGCTCTGCCGGAAGTTCTGCAGGATGGCAGGCATCAGGGCTTCAAGCTCGGCCTGATGGTTGCGGCGAAAGTTGAGGTCGTAATAGACGATGGCACCGTCGCGGGCAGCCTGCACCTGCAACTGCTCCACCTGCGGGCGCATGCCCGGGCAGACGGCGTAATAGGAGCCATAGAGCAACACGTCGCCCGGCAGCATTTCGGGCAACGTCCAGGAGGAAGCCACGTGAGGCGGTTCGCTGTAGAAGGAGTAGGTGGCGTCGCCTGCTTCGGAGAGGAAGGCCAGGCTGATGGCACTCTTCTCGCCCTGCCTCATCTGAAAGTGCCCGGTGCCTACGCCGTTGTCGCGAAGGAAGTCCATTACCTGCCTTCCGACGATGTCGTCTCCCGTATATCCGACAAAGGAGCAAGGCAGTCCGGTCCTGCCTACACTGATGATGCTGTTGAAGGTGCTGCCTCCGGGCACTGCCGCCACGGGCTGTCCGCCGCGGAAAAGAATGTCGAGGATGGTCTCGCCCATCCCCACTATTTTACGTGTATTGTTCATAGGTTGTCAGTTTAGTGTGCACAAAGTTAGCAATAAATGACGAGAAGAGCAAGCAAGAGGACATTTTTCTGCTTTTGTTTTGTTTTACGACATGTGTCTTCGCACCTTTTGTGTAAAAAACTGTGCTTTTTTCTTGTATGTTTTGTGTTTTTGTTTTAACTTTGCACTCAGAAGCAAAACGACAAGACATGACAGTAGAAGAAAAAATCAGTATTCTTGTGGAGCGTTACTGCAGAAACCGTTCTCACTTTGCCGACATGATTGGCATCTCGCCGCAAGCCGTCAACAACTGGGTTTACCGCGGTCATATTCCGCGTCGCGGCATAGAGGCCATCATTGCACGTTTCCCGATGGTAGATCAGGAATGGCTGCGCGGAGGAAGTACGCCTCTCCCCTCCGGACCGTTGCCGTTGCCCGAGGATGAGGATGACGGGGAGGAAGATGACCGACGCAGGGACAGCACGGTGCCGAGCAAGATGTCGGCCATGTTGGTAACCGGCCTGCAGCCTACGCTGGGCGATACCTCGCAACCGGAGAGCAGGGAGGGGCTCATTCCGATACAGATGCCTCGGCGCGACATCAAATATGTCTTTCAGTGCCACGGCGACAGCATGCTGCCACGCATTCAGGACGGTGACTACGTCGGAGTGGGCGAGGCACTTGGGCGCTACGAGGAGTTCCGCCCCGGGGATCCTTACCTTGTCCAGACCACCGACGGACGCCTCATGGTGAAGATGGTGCAGGACCCCGGACCCACTTCGCCCTTCCTGCTGCTCTCCACGGAAAACCCCAACTATCAGCTTGCCGACGGAGGCAGGCTTGCCAAAAGCGAATTCCGAACAGCCTACCGCGTCATCATGGTGATGAGGGACCTGTAGGACCTACAAGACTTACGTGACCCATAGGACCTATGAGCCTAATGTGACCTATGAGCCTAATCAGCCACAGTTATGGAAACACTCATTCAGATTACCGGCGTGCAATATACTTGCGCAGAAGCGGACTTGCGCTCTGTCATGACAGGAATGCAGCAGCAGAAGCCCGAGGTGCTGCTCGTCACGGAACAGACGCACGACTTCGGCATCATTGTCCGTGCCCTGGTCGGCACCGAGTACCGAGGTGTGGTGAGCCGCTTCGACTTGAAGTCCGTGCTGCGCATGATGCAGTACGGCAATACGTCCGTGATTGTGGGGAAGGTGGAAGACACGGACAGCGACGGGGGCTGCTATGACATCAGGGTTTGCGAGAACTATCCTACCGACGATGACTCTCCCGACGCCCTGCCCGATATCTGGGCCGACTGGCACTGGACAGGTGCGCCGCTCATGGACAACAGCCCTGAGGACTGCCGGCTCGACATCAGCCTGAAGGTGGTGCTGACGGAACTGCAGCGCAGCGGAAGCATGAACAAACAGACGCTGCTTGAGCACCTGGCCCTCATCATGGAGCTGGCCCGATGGGACGTGAGCCGCGAGACACAGCAGCAGCTCAGCCTGACGCGCCGCCTGGTGAGCCGCCACACGGACCCCGACATACGCTCGCTGGCTCCCCGCCTGTGCCGCACGCTCACCGCTATGGGAAGCGGGAAGCGCACCCGCCTGTTCCAGGAGCAATACCTGCCGATGCTCTGCGAGAGCGAGGCAGCGAAGCGCATGTACCGGCAATGGTGCACCATTCACAAGCCGGAGCTGTGCGACGTGAAGCTGTGGGAGGCAACGGTCAGGAGGCAGCTGGATGCCGTCGAGGAATGTCTGACCCTGTTGCCTGCCGACCTCTGCTACCAGAAGGACCAGTTCGGAGCTCTCATGCACCGGCTTCTCTACCTCAATGTGCCGCGGCAGAAGCTACTCATGCTGCTCTCTGCCTTCGTGCTGAGGAGGCAGCTGCGGAAACAGCTCGGCCTGGACGAGGAGGAATCGGGCCATGCCGACGAAGAAGAGCGCAGGCTGGCGCTGAAGCTGGCTCCCATTTTCCACGGCGACACGGAGAGCGTGCGCGAGTTTCTCTTGCTGACGAGGGACCAGAAGCCAACCGACATCACGCACATCGTGAACCTTTGGGTCAGGGAGAAGCGCATCAGCTCCATCCACTGCCGACGTCCGCTCTGGACGGTGCTCCACGAGACGGGCATCTACAAGCCGACGGAATCGAATTGGAACACGCAGATCATCGTCAGGAGAAACGGCGGCTAAGGCCGGGGTAAGGCTCGCAGGAGCATTCCGTCGGAGGCGATTTCCCCTTCTGCACGCATGCGGTCTATGACTGCCTCAAGGTGTTCCGCTCTGAAGCCGGCAAGGTCGAGTTCGTAAGCCAGGAGGGGTCCCTGCTGAAGCTGTGCAAGGATGTGCCTGCGCATGGCATCGTAGGCCCCGACCGATGGTGTCTGCTCCTGCCTGCGCCTGCAAACGTCGCAGATGCCGCAGTCCTGTTCGGCTTCCTCTCCAAAGTAGTGCAGTAGCATGCGGCTGCGACAGCAGTCGTCCGCGGCGGCGTACTGCAACATTGCCTCGACGCGCTCTTCCTGCCGCTTCCTGCGTTCTCCGTAGATGCGGGGAGGAAGGCTGACCTCTTCCCTATCGACACGGCGGCGGCGGAAGGTGACGAGGGGTATGTGCTTGCGCGGTATGAAGGAGACGAGGCGCAGCTGGGACAGCCTGAGCAGGACCTGGTAGATGTCCTCGACGGACAGGCCAGCCTCGCTGCTCAGGAAGGACTCGTCGATATAGACGTAGTCAACGAAGATGCCGCCGTAGTTGCGGAGCACGGACAGGATGAGCCGTTCCTCGGCGGGGAAGAGGGCACGGAACAGTTCGTTGCGCGAGACGTCGATGCGCAGGCGGCTGGAGGCATCGTCCTCGCTGCAGTATTCGATGTAGCCGGCCTTGTCGAGCAAGTCGAGGGCACCGGCGAGCATTGTCGGGTAATAGCCGTAGGTGCGGCAGAACTGTTCGACATTGAATTCACGGGTGACGCGCAGGCCGTCGCCGATGGCGATGTTGAGGAAACAGCACAGGAGTTCATAGACGCCCTGCACGTAGTCGAGCGCGGGGAACTGCTGCGCGATGCGCTGCGAGGCCCGCTGCCGCTCCTTGCCGTCGGTCAGGAGGATGGCGTAGGACTGTTTGCCGTCGCGCCCGGCGCGTCCTGCCTCCTGGAAGTATGCCTCGATGGAGTCCGGCATGTCGGCATGGAGCACCAGGCGGACGTCGGGCTTGTCTATGCCCATGCCGAAGGCGTTGGTTGCCACCATGATGCGCACTTCTCCGCGATACCAGCGCTCCTGGCGCTCGTTCTTCTGCACGACGTTCAGGCCAGCATGGTAGAAGGTGGCGGTGAACCCGGACTCGGTGAGTTGTGCGGCAAGTTCCTGACTCTTCCTCCGGCTGCGTGTATAGACGATGCAGGAGCCGGGGATGTTCTGCAGAGCCCGGATGATGCCGCCAAGCATCTCGTCTGCCGGCTGCACGATGTATGCGAGGTTCCGGCGGGCGAAACTCATCCTCAGCACATTCTTCTCGCGGAATCCGAGCTGCTGCTGTATGTCGTCCACGACTGCCGGTGTTGCCGTTGCCGTCAGGGCCAGCACCGGACACTGCGGAAAGAACTTGCGGATGTTGGCTATGTCAAGGTAGGAGGGCCGGAAGTCGTAGCCCCACTGACAGATGCAGTGTGCCTCATCGACCGTGATGAAGCAGACATTCATGCGGCTCAGCTTGTTCAGGAACAGTTCGTTGGAGAGTCGCTCGGGGGAGATGTAGAGGAACTTGCAGGCTTCGAAGATGCAGTTGTCCAGGACGGTCAGTACCTGTTCGTGCTGCATGCTGCTGTTGATGTAGGCAGCCTTGATGCCTCGTCTGCGGAGGGCTTCCACCTGGTCCTTCATCAGTGAGATGAGCGGGGTGAAGACGATGCAGATACCCTTCATGGCGAGGGCGGGCACCTGGAAGGTGATGCTCTTGCCGCCGCCGGTAGGCATGAGGCCGAGGGTGTCGCGTCCTGCCCCGATGCTCTCGATGACCTGCAGCTGTATGCCGCGAAAATCATCGTAGCCCCAATACTTGCGAAGGATAGAAAGATACTCCATTCCCTGTCGTTGAATATGAAAGATGACGTTCCGGGCTCCGACGGCTCGTGAGTCGTTGGCCAGAAGCTCGTGAGTCGATGGCCTTAAGCTCGTGAGTCGTTGGCCTTAAACTCGTGAGTCGATGGCCAGAAGCTCGTGAGTCGTTGGCCAGAAGCTCGTGAGTCGTTGGCCAGAAGCTCGTGAGTCGTTTTCTGGCGGGACGGCTTCTGCTGTCAGTCAGGCATTCTGCTCGATGGGCTTTATGTCCTCAATCTGCAGCTGCACCTCCCCGCGCTTGTGGGTGTTTTCCTCGATGTGATAGACGATGTCGAAGGCACGCTTCGTCTTGATGTAGCGGGCCTGCGAGCTTTGTCCGAAGGCGATGCCGTTCATGACGTTGCTGCTCTTCGAGTCCACGAGCTCCAGCTTGATGTGCTCCTGGTCGCGCCCCACGACCTTGCTGGTGCCGTAGTCATAGACCTGCCGTGTGCGGAAGAGGGGCTTCGAGTTGTCGGGTCCGTAGGGGGCGAAGCGCTTGATGTCGGCAGCCATGCGGCGGTTGATGTCGCGGAAGTCGATGTCGGCATCGATGTGGAGTATGGCGTTGACCTGCTCGGGCTGTATGTGCTCCTTGACGTACTGCTCGAAGCGGTGGCGGAAGGCCGGTATGTTCTGTGCCGGCAGGCTCAGGCCGGCGGCGTAGGTGTGACCGCCGAAGTTCTCGAGCAGGTCTGCACAGCTCTCGATGGCCTTATAGACGTCGAACCCTGGCACGCTGCGGGCCGAACCGGTAGCCATGCCGTCGTCGTTGCAGGTGAGAACCACGCTGGGCTTGTAGAAGACCTCCGTCAGGCGCGAGGCCACAATGCCGATGATGCCGCGGTGCCACTCTTCGTTGAAGAGGACGATGGACTTGTGCTCGTGGCGGTGCTCCAGTGTCATGACGATGCGGTTGGCTTCCTCCGTCATGGACTTGTCCAGGTCCTTGCGCTGCTCGTTGTACTCGTTGATTTGCTCGGCCAGCTTCATGGCCTTCTGCTGGTCCCTTTCGATGAGGAGTGCTACGGCCTCGCCGCCTGTCTGCATACGTCCGGATGCGTTGATGCGCGGCCCTATCTTGAAGATGATGTCCCCCAGGGAAATCTCCCTGCTCCCGAGTCCGCACACCTCCATGAGCGCCTTGACGCCGGTGCTGGGTCCGCTGTTGAGCTGGCGCAGGCCGTGGTAGGCCAGGATGCGGTTCTCGCCCATGATGGGCACGATGTCGGCAGCGATGCTGATGGCACAGAGGTCGAGCAGGGGGATGAGTTGCGAGAACTCGATGCCGTTGTTCAGGGCAAAAGCCTGAATCAGCTTGAAGCCTACGCCGCAGCCGCAGAGGTGCTCGTAGGGATAGGTGTTGTCGAAGCGCTTGGCATTGAGCACAGCCACAGCCGGCGGCAACTCCGCGCCCGGCACGTGATGATCGCAGATGATGAAGTCGATGCCCTTCTCCTTGGCGTAGGCAATCTCATCGGTAGCCTTGATGCCACAGTCGAGCACGATGACAAGGCCTACGCCCGTCTCGCAGGCATAATCGACACCCTTGCGCGAGACGCCGTAGCCGTCGTCGTTGCGGTCGGGAATGTAATAGTCTATGTTGCTGGAGAACTGCTGCAGGAAGCGATACACGAGTGCCACTGCCGTGCAACCATCCACATCGTAGTCGCCATAGACGAGGATGCGCTCCTTGCGTCCGAGGGCTTCGTTGAGGCGGTTCACGGCCTTCTGCATGTCCTGAAAGAGGAACGGGTCGTGCAGGTCGGTGAGCTGAGGACGGAAGAACTTACGCGCATCCTGCACGTTGTCTATGCCACGACCTATCAGCACACGGGCCAGCACAGGGCTGATCTTCAGCTCTGCTGCCATCTTACCCGCAAGCTCCAGTTCTGCTTCAGAAGGCGGAATATAGCTCCACTCGTAGTTCACTGTTTAAGTAAATTAAGAATTGAGAATTAAGAAAGAATAATGGCAACTTCTGGGTGCCTGCTTTCTCCTTACGTTTCTGTCTGGGTCTTGCTTCTTTCTTAATTCACAATTCTTCTTTCTTAATTCACAATTTTCTACTTGATGTACTCAGCCAGGTCAGTCAGGCGCATGTCTCCCTTGCGCAGGAAGGTGTCGTGCATGGCAAAGGCAGCAGAAAGCTCGTGGTGAGTGTGTCCGCCGCGCCTCTCGGCATACTTCAGGTAGTCCTGCAGCATGGGGCGGTAGTCGGGGTGCGCCACCTTGATGAGCTCTTCTGCCTTCTGCAGGTCGCTCTTGTGGCGCAGGTCGGCCACGCCGTACTCCGTGATGACGGCATCGATATAGTGGTTCGTGTGGTCGATGTGGCTGGCAAAGGGCACGATGCTGGAGATGGCCCCGCCCTTCGTTGTCGAGCCGCAGGTGAAGATGGTCAGGTAGGCGTTGGCTGCAAAGTCTGCAGAACCGCCGATGCCGTTCATCATCTTGGTGCCGCAAATTTTCGTGCTGTTCACATGGCCGTAGAGGTCGCACTCGATGGCCGTATTGAGGGCACAGACTCCGATGCGGGCAATGACCTCCGGACAGTTGCTGATCTCGGACGGACGCAGCACGAGCTTGTCCTTGAAGAAGTCGATATTGTCGTAGATGTCGAGCAGGCACTCGTTGGTGACGGTCAGCGAGCAGGCCGAAGCCGACAGCACACGTCCCTGCTTCATCAAGCCGACGGGTGCATCCTGCAGCACCTCGGTGTAGATGTTGAAGTTGGGCACCTCGGGACACTGGCCCAGCGCACCGAGCACGGCATTGGCACCGCTGCCCACACCGCTCTGCAGGTTGAGGAACGACTTCGGGATGAGGCCCTGCTTGAGGTTGTGAAGCAGGAAGTCGGCCACGTTCTGCCCAATCTGGGTCGTAATGGGATCGGCATCCTTGAAGCTGCGGGCCTCGTCGGGCACGTTGCACTCCACAATGCCCACGATGCGGTCGGCATCAACCTCCACGTAGGGCTTGCCGATGCGGTCGCTGGCCTTCGTTATCATGATGGGCTTGCGGAAAGGATGGTCCTCTATCTCATAGACATCATGGATGCCCTTGCTGTTGGGACTGTGGAATGCATTGAGCTCTACGATGATGCCCTCGGTGGCGAGTCGGCATATCGTGGGACTGATGCCGCCTGCCGCAGTCAGGTAGATGTGCGCCTTGCTGCCCACTTTCTCGATGGCACAAGCCTCGATGATGGCCCAGTTCACCTCCCCGAGGTAGCCCTGGCGAATCTGCGTTGCCATGTTCGAGAGGTTCAGGTCGGAATAGTGCAGGTGCGTATTGCGGTTGACGTTCTTGCGGAAGTCGGGGTTGGTGGTGTAGGGTGCACGGAAATCGATGGCATCGACGTCGGAGAGCTCGCCGTCGCAGCTCTGGCCCGTGCTGGCACCGGTGAAGACACTGATCTTGAAGGGACGGCCTGCAGCATGCTCTGCCTCTGCCTTCTTCGCAATTTCGGCAGGAGTACACTTGGCAACGCCTGCAGGCGTAAATCCACTCAAGCCAATAGTCTGTCCGTTCTGAATAAGCGCTGCAGCCTCTGCAGCAGTAAGTTTATTGAATTCCATGATGTATTATTTTGTTTTTTGCGCACAAAGATACAAAATAATCTTGAATTACGCCCCATGAAGCGCTAATTATTTCCCACCTTTGAACCTCTTTTAACATACATCATTGGAGATTCATGTCTGAAAGGGCTTCTTTTGGAAAAACGAGAGGTAGTTTTCTGCCATTGCAGAGCACAGGAAAGGCAGACTTATGCCCCGCAATTCGGCCACATTATTATATAGGTCGGCAATCGGACGCTTCTCGTCGTCCGTCTCCAGCATCAGGCGGTCCAAAGGACACAGGCGCAGACTCTCCGCATTGTGGCGCAAGCCGAAACTGACGTAGAATCCGGCACCGAGCAACGACATCAGCTGCTGCGGCTTGCCGCGGAAGCCGTGGAGCATCCACGGCATTGTGGGATGCTGCTCGCGACGCAGGCGCAGCAGGCGGTCTATGGCCCTGACACAGTGTATCACGAGCGGCTTCCTCTCCTGTTCGCTCAGCGCTATGTGCTGCCGGAAGACCGCTTCCTGCCTCTCCATAGCAGCACCGCGCACGGCATCCAGTCCGCATTCCCCCAAGGCTATTCTGCCGGAAAGGTCGGGCACGGAAAATGGTTCGTCTGCCCTCCAGGGATGAATGCCCCAAGTGTCGCAACCGTCAACGACAGCCACGACACCCGTCTCTGCAGGAACATGATGCGTATGGAAATCAATGAAGGTCATGGCACGGGATCATAGCCGCTTCCACCCCAGGGATGGCAACGCAGCAGACGTCGCAGGGCAAGCCACGAGCCCCTGAACGGCCCATGCTTGCGCAGCGCTTCCACGGCATACTGACTGCAAGTGGGCGTGAAGCGGCACGAGGGTGGCGTCAGCGGAGAGATGAACCGCTGATAGAAACGGATGGGCAGGATGAGCACCCCTGCCAATAATCGACTTGCAGCTTTCACCTGAGGACTCTGAACTCGAAATTATGAATTATGAACTATAAATTATGAAATCTATGCTAAGGACTCGTGGATGCGCTGAAGGATATTGCGCATCTTCTGGAACACTTTCTCTGTGGGCAGCAACTCGGCAGACGTCCAGAGGAAGGCAATGTCGAGGCCGCCGCCGAGAGGCTGAAGCAGTCCCTTCTGCAGGCGGTAGGCTTCGCGAAGCTGTCGCTTGACGCGGTTACGCTTGACGGCTCGCTTGAAGTAGCGCTTGGAGACCGACACCATGATGCGCACGCCTGGCTCGTCGCTTGGCATGAAGACTGCCCTGACGGGGAAAGCCGACACCGACTGATGTCCGCCGCTGAACATCTCCTCGAGCACCTTGCGGCTGCAAAGGCGCTCTTCCTTGCCGAGGGTGTGGGGGACGACGTTATCCATTTGCCTTGCGCAAGTGGTCGTCGATGGCGGCTGAGATGCTGGGATACTGGGGAGAGGGGGCTTCGATGTCGAGACGAAGGCCGGCATCGCGGACAGCCTTGGCTGTGGCGGGGCCGAGCGTGCCGATGACAATGTCGCCTTGCTTGAAATCGGGGAAGTTCTTCTTCAGCGACTGGACTCCGCTGGGACTGAAGAAGATGAGCATATCGTAGTCGAAGGGTTCGCCTTCGGCAAAGTCATTGCTCACGGTGCGATACATGATGGCATCCGAATGGAAAAGGTTCTTGCTGTCGAGCATATCGCTGAAGAGCGGATTGTGGACGTCGCTCAGGGGAATGAAGTACCGCTCGTTCTTGTGCTTCAGCATCGTCGGCAGCAGGTCGTCGATCTTTCCTGTCGTGCCGAAGAACACTTTGCGCTTGCGGTACTGCACGTACCTCTGTATGTACTGTGCTACCGTCTCGGTAATGCAGAAGTACTTCATGTCCTCGGGAATAGGGACGCGCATCTCCTTGGCAAGGAGGAAGAAGTTGTCGATGGACAAGCGCGACGTAAAAACAACAGCAGTGTGGTCCAGAATCGATATCTTCTGGGCACGGAATTCCTTTGGCGTGAGCGGTTCTACCTTAATAAAGGGACGAAACACAATCTCCACGTTATGACGCTTTGCAATGTCATAGTATGGAGAGTTCGCCGAGGTTGGTTCGGGCTGGGAGATGAGTATCTTCTTTATCATTGCCGTGTCGTTATTTTTTCCTATAGTTGAACTGTCGAAAGCCACGCGACATTTGTCAGTACTTGCTGAAGCGCAAGCAGAGGAACCAGTTCAAGAGTGCAAAAGTACACAAATAAATGCAAAGTGCCATACATTTTTGGGAAAAATATCTGATAAGTCTTGAAAAGAAGCAGTATCTTGACTATTACGACAAGAATAAGCGACATTATCAGCACCTCCTCTGCAGGGATTGGCAAATATTCTACAACCAGTGCCAGGACGAGGAAAAACATGGCTTCCATTGTAATGAGAAACGTGTCTGCTCTTTGCCATGTAAAGGTTTTTTCCTTTTGGAAGAAGATCCAGTTGATGAAGCTGCTCGTCATTCTTTTCACCAGGAAATAGGCAAGCATGAGGACGAAGAAGGCTGCCAGCAGGATGTAGGGCGTCTCGGGAAAGAGATAGTAGCCGGCTTCGTGTTGCGTATAGATAAAGATGTCTATTGCTCCGGCGAGCGACAGGAGGCATACGGCCAGCAGACGCGTTGAGGGGCGAAGTGGGTCGCCCGTGGCGGGCTTGTCGGCCTTGCCGGGTATGGGAAAGAAGACGGCACGCAGCAGCTGGCTGAACTTTTTCCTGAGGCGGACCACCAGGCTTGCTGCAAGGAGCAGGCACAGGAGCAGCGGCACGAAGCTCCACCCGTCGTGGCGCAGGCGGAAGGGTGCGGCTGTCCCCGTGAAGCCGAAGGGCCGGTAGGGTACTTCGGCGTGGAGCAGTGTGTCGCCCTTGAAGTAGCTGCAGCTGTCGAAGGAGGTCATGTCTATGACCTTGGCGGGTTCTGCTGCAGGCAATTCGAGGAAACCGAGCGTGTCGAGTTCGTTGGTCATATCTTGGCGAAGCGACGGATGCTCGTGTCCCAAAGTGGTGTCTCAAGGGCCATCTTCAATGCTTCCTCCGGTGTAGGTGCCACGCGCCAGATGTCGGCATGCACCGGTCGCATGAAGTTCTGTGAGATGGCCTGGTGGAGCGTGTTGAGCAGGGAATCGAAGTATCCGCACGTGTTGAGCAGGATGATGGGTTTGAGGTAGAGTCCGAGCTGTTTCCACGTGATGAGCTCCATGAGTTCGGCAAAGGTGCCGCAGCCGCCGGGCAGGACGATGCCTGCATCGCTCATCTCGGCCATTTTAGCCTGCCGCTCGTGCATGTCTGCTGTCTCGATGATTTGGGTCATGCCGTCGTGGCACCAGCCTTCCCTTATCATGAAGGTTGGGATGATGCCGATGGCCTTTCCTCCGTTCTCGAGGCATCCGTTGGCGCTTTCGGCCATGAGGCCCATGTTGCCGGCGCCGTTCAGGAGCGTTACGCCCTGTGCTGCCATCAGCTGTCCGAGGCGACGGGCATCGGTGAAGTATTGGTTGTCTATCTGTGTGCTGCTGGCACAATAGACGGCTATCATTTTCTGAGTGTTCATTGTCTGAGGGGATTGTTGGGGGGTGTAGGTTTTATAGGACCTATAGGACTTATAAGACTTATAGGTCTTATAGGACTTATAGGACTTATAGCCCGAAGGCTTTCTTTATTTTCTCTACGTAGTCGAGCTTTTCCCACGTGAAGAGCTCGACGGTAACTTCGCGTGTCTCCTGATAGAGCGACTCGTAGCGCTTGGTGACGGTGCGTGGCTCGCGGCCCATGTGTCCGTAGGCTGCCGTCTCTTCGTAGATGGGGTTGCGCAGCTTGAGCCGCTGTTCGATGGCATAGGGGGTGAGGGTGAAGAGGTCCTTTATCTTCCGGGCTATCTCGCCGTCGGTGAGGCTGACGTGGCTCTTGCCGTAGGTATCAACGAAGATGCTGACGGGGTCTGCCACTCCGATGGCATAGCTGAGCTGTACGAGCATCTCGTCGGCCACGCCTGCTGCCACCATGTTCTTGGCGATGTGACGTGCGGCGTATGCAGCCGAGCGATCTACCTTCGAGGGGTCCTTGCCGCTGAAGGCTCCGCCGCCGTGTGCTCCCTTGCCGCCGTAGGTATCGACGATTATCTTGCGCCCGGTGAGTCCTGTGTCGCCGTGAGGTCCGCCGATGACGAACTTGCCGGTGGGGTTGACGAGGTACTTGATGCGGTCGTCGAAGAGGCTGCGGACGCGCTCGGAGCGGATGTCCTGAAGCATTCGTGGCACGAGAATCTCGCGGACGTCGCGGGCTATGCGCTGCTGCATGGCCTGGTCGGTGTCGAACTCGTCGTGCTGGGTGCTGATGACGATGGTGTCTATGCGCTGCGGCACTCCCTGGTCGCTGTATTCGATGGTGACCTGGCTCTTGGCGTCGGGCCTGAGGTAGGTCATCTGCTTGCCTTCGCGCCGTATGTCGGCCAGCGAGCGGAGGAGGCGATGGGCCAGGTCGAGGCTGAGGGGCATGTAGTTGTCGGTCTCGTTGGTGGCATAGCCGAACATCATGCCCTGGTCGCCTGCGCCCTGCATGGTGCGGTCGCTGCGATCCACGCCCCGGTTGATGTCGGCGCTCTGCTCGTGGATGGCAGAGAACACGCCGCAGCTGTTGCCCTCGAACATGTATTCGCTCTTGGTGTAGCCGATGCGGTTGATGACTTCGCGTGCTATGCGCTGCAAATCGACGTATGCCTTCGTCTTGATTTCGCCCGCCAGCACAACCTGTCCGGTAGTGACGAGCGTTTCGCATGCCACCTTCGAGTCGGGGTCGAAGGCAAGCAGCTTGTCGAGCACGGCATCGCTGATCTGGTCGGCCACCTTGTCGGGATGACCTTCGGAGACTGACTCCGATGTGAACAAATAACCCATAGTAGATTTACTCCTTACTTATATATATTAATAATGTATAGGGAAAGAAGTGGGTACAAATGCGTGAGGAACCCGTGACGGTCCTCGTTTTAGCATTTTTTTCTGTGGTTGCAAGCAGCCCAAATCTATCCACATGTATTGTTTTGCGGCTGCAAAGGTACAACTTTTAATTCATAATTCACAATTCGCGATTCATAATTTTTGCCCAAAGCAGGAAAAGTCGTAACTTTGCAGCCGCAAACAAGCTAGTCTGTCTAGGTTATCTAGATTATCTAGACCATCTAGTTTCTCTAGACTCTCTAAGAACTATGAATAATGACTTTGAGATAATGGCGCCGGTGGGGTCGCCCGAATGCTTGGCGGCTGCCATACGCGCCGGTGCCGACAGCATCTACTTCGGCATCGAGAACCTGAACATGCGTGCCCACTCGGCCAGCACGTTCTCCATCGACGACCTGCAGCGCATTGCCGAGGAGACGCGGCGCTTCGGCATCAAGAGCTACCTGACGGTCAACACCATCATCTACGGCGAGGACCTGGAGCTGATGCGCCGCATCCTGGATGCCGCAAAGCAGGCAGGCATCTCGGCTGTCATAGCGAGCGACGTGGCCGTCATGCTCTACTGCCGCCGCATAGGGCTGGAGGTGCACTTGAGCACACAGCTGAACATCAGTAACATAGAAGCCCTAAGCTTCTACGCACAGTTTGCCGACGTCGTGGTGCTGGCACGTGAGCTGAACATGGAGCAGGTGGCCGAGATTCACCGCGGCATCCGGGAGCGGAACATCTGCGGCCCCTCGGGGAAACCCGTCCGCATCGAGATGTTCTGCCACGGGGCGCTCTGCATGGCCGTCAGCGGCAAGTGCTACCTGAGCCAGAGCAACTGGGGCCGCTCCGCCAACCGCGGCGAGTGCATGCAGCTGTGCCGCCGCCGCTACACGGTACGCGACGTGGAGACCGGCACCGAGCTCGACATCGAGAACAAGTACATCATGTCGCCGCGCGACCTGAAGACCATCCGCTTCCTGGACAAGATGATAGATTCCGGCGTGCGCGTCTTCAAGATAGAGGGACGTGCCAGAGGGCCGGAGTACGTCGATACCGTCGTGCGCTGCTACCGCGAGGCCGTCGATGCGCTCACCCTCCCCGGGCAGGGCAAGGAGGTGTTCCTGGCGCGCCTCGACGAATGGGACGAGCGGCTGGCACGCGTCTTCAACCGAGGTTTCTGGGACGGCTACTACCTGGGCCGCACCATGATGGAGTGGAACGACTGTCACGGCTCGAAAGCCACCGAGCGCAAAGTCTATTGCGGACGCGCCGTGCGCTACTACTCGCGACTGCAGGTGGCTGAATTCAAGATAGAAGCCTGCGAGCTCAGCGTAGGCGACAGCATCCTGGTGACAGGCCCCACAACCGGAGCCCTGCGTGCAACCGTCAGCGAGATACGCTACGACCTCCAGCCCGTGCAGGTCGCCCGACAGGGCTGGCACATCAGCTTCCCCCTGCCGACCAAGGTGCGGCACAACGACAAGCTGTTCATCATCACCCAACAGGAAGACAGCAAGAACTGAACCACAAAGAAAAGGAGTGTCATAATTGACAACAACGGATTTAACGGATTATACGGATTGCCTTACATGTTGATTATCAGCGTAACGTCAATCTGTATAATCCGTTAAATCCGTTGTCTTTATATATATAATGTGGTATTTTGATCCCTTTCTTTTTGTAAACACCGGACCGATGCGGCATAAAAACCTTGCCGACGCGATGCAAAAGTTATTTTCATGACGTGAAAATATATTTTCAAACTTTGAAAATAACTTTTATGCCGCGTCGGGAAGACTTTTCCGCCGTCTGACACCGGATTTGTGCAAGCCGCACAAAAGCTTGCACAGCTTGTAAACCCTTCCCCCGACGGGAATCCCGCCGTACCTTTGCCTGCGAATTCACAGACAACAAAGGACAGCCGGCTGTCTCATTTCCCAACTCCACTAAAGAAAAAGAAAATGAGACAAGACATTCAGAACACAGCAAAGAGAGAACTCACGGAGGCGCAGCGCCAGCTCGTCAGCAACCACCTGCCCCTGGCCTACGCCATCGCGTGGCGGATGAAGGACTGCGGCGTCTGCCTGGACGACCTGCGGCAAGAGGGATGCCTCGGCCTGTGCGAAGCCGCCATGCGCTTCGGAGAGGACGCGGGCAACAGCTTCGCCACCTACGCCAGCCACTGGTGCCGCAAGATGATGCTCAGTGCCATCCACCACAACACCGCCACAGACAGCCTGGACGACAACACCGCACACGAGCCCGAGGACGACGACCTGCTGCGCTCGGGGCAACTGCGGCGCATCGACAACGCCATGCGCTGCCTCGACCCCGTCGAGCGGCAAATCATCGGACAGTTCTACGGCATCAACACCGAGCGCCTCAGCCTTACGGAGATAGCAGCAGGACTCGGATTCAGCAGAGCCAGGGCATCGAGCCTGCACCAGCGCGCACTCCGCAGGCTCGAAACGGAACTCCGCAAGCACCCCCTCGCGGACTACCTCACCCCCTGGCTCTGCTGACGCAAAACGGGGCTGCCCGACCCGTGCCGGACAGCCCCGCTCGCTTCGTCACACATACCCTCATCCGTCACTTTCTGTGCATAGCAGACATAATTCTTCACCCTTCATTGATTTTATCGAGCCAAAGCTTCTTCATTCTTCATTTATTTTCGTACCTTTGCAGAACGATGAACAAGAACGGGACCAAGAAAAAACACAGATTCATGCGGCTCCTGGCGGGACTGCCCCTCGGCGTACTCTACCTTCTGAGCGACCTGGCCTACCCCATCCTATATTATATAATAAGGTACAGGCGCAGACTCGTGCGCGAGAATCTCCGCTGCTCCTTCCCCGAGAAGAGCCCGGAAGAAATCCTGCGCATCGAGAAAAAGTTCTACCGGAACCTGTGCGACGTCTTCATCGAAGCCTTCAAATGCCTCAACATCTCCGACCGGGAGATGCGCCGCCGCGTGGAGGTCGTGAACTGCCAGCTGCCCGAAAGCATCGCCGCCCGCGGCAAGAACGTCTTCATGCTGCTGGGGCACATCGGCTGCTGGGAATGGTGCCAGGAAGTCAGCGTCCGCTACAAGGCACCCCGCCACAGCGCCGAAATCTACAAGCACATCGAGAGCCCCTACTTCGCCTCCCTCATGCACGAAATCCGCAGCCGCTGGGACACCGAACAAATCGAGATGCGGCAAACCGTCCGCACCCTGCTCCGCTGGGCCGCCGAGGGCGAACCCTTCCTTTGCGGCTTCATCATGGACCAGCGCCCGGACGCAAAGGTGAAGGATAACGTCACCTTCCTCAGCCAGCAGACATGGTTCGCCCCCGGCGCAGAGGAGATAGCCGGGAAAGCCAATGCAGAGCTCGTCTATCTCGACGTGGAAAAGACAAGCCGCGGACACTACCGGCTCACGTTCACCAGAATGGAACCCACCGAAGAAGAGACGAACAGCACATACCCGCTGTCGCAATGCTTCTGGCGCCTCATCGAACAGAACATCCGCCGGCAGCCGGAAACATGGCTCTGGTCGCACAACCGCTGGCAGAAATGGGAACTTACCGAATAAACAGAAGCACCATGATCTCCGTCGTCGTACCGATTTATAACGTAGAGCGCTTCCTGCCCCGCGCCCTGGACAGCATCCTCAGCCAGACACACAAGGATTGGGAAGCCATCCTCGTAGATGACGGCAGCACGGATGCCAGCGGACGCATCGCGGATGACTATGCAGCAAGAGACAACAGATTCAAAGTGATACACAAGGAGAACGGCGGCCTTTCCGATGCACGCAACGCAGGCATGAAGCTCATCCGGGGAGAATACCTCGTCTTCCTCGATGCCGACGACTTCCTGCACCCGCAGCTCATGGCCCTCTGCCTTGAAGCAACGCTTCGGGACAACTCCGACATAGTCTGCTTCACCTACGACCGCCGCTATCGGACCATCGGACTCATCCGCCACTTCCTCCACCTCGGCGACCCTACACCGCACTACCGTTTCTACAGCAATCCGCCCTACCTCACTACGGACAACATCTTCCAATACGCCACCGAATACTCCCGCCCCCGCGACATAGACCGCCGCTGGGCCGTGAAGCACTGCCAGGTCTGGCGCTGCATGTACAAGACGTATGCCGTGCGCGACGTGCAGTTCATTCCCGGCATCAACTACGAGGACTTCCCCTGGTGGAGCGAAGTGATGCTCCGCATAGGCCGCTGCACCATCCTCAACCTCCCCCTCTACTTCTACTATCCCAATCCGCAGAGCTACCTCTTCTCGGCCAACACGTCGCACAAGGCCGAGAGCCTGCACCGTGGCATCGAAGCCGCACAGCGCATCTACGCCACAGCACCAGCGGACAAACGGCAGGCCTGGGAGCGCAACTTCCTTGCCCCCTTCGAGCAGAAGCTCAGGAAGAAACTCGGCAACAAGCAGCAGAAAGAGACATGAACAAGGTTTCCGTCATCATACCCATCTACAACGTGGAGAAGTATCTCCGTCGCGCCCTGGACAGCCTGCTGGCTCAAACCCACCAGGACTGGGAAGCCATCCTCGTAGATGACGGCAGCACGGACGGCAGCGGACGCATCGCCCGCCACTACTGCGACAAGGACAAGAGATTCGTCCTCGTCAGGCAGGAGAACCAAGGCCAGGGCGCAGCCAGAAACAATGCGCTGAAGTCAGCCAGCGGCGACTACGTCATGTACATGGACCCGGACGACTCGCTCCACCCGCAGGCAATGGAGCTCTGCGTGGCAGCAGCCCTGCGCGACGGCTCCGACATGGTCACCTTCACCTACGACCACCTCTACCGCTTCCTCAACAAGTGCTCGCACTGGCTCGGCCTGGGCGACGTCAAGCCACGCCCCAGGCACTATCGCGACTACCCATACCATGTGACGGACAACATCTTCCTCCACGCCACGGAAAGCAGCCACCCGCAAGGCATCGACCGGCGGTGGAGGGTGAAACACTGCCAGGCATGGCGCTGCCTGCTCCGGGCCGACCTTGCCAGGAAGGCACGCTTCGCGGAAGGACTGAAATACGAGGACGTACCCTGGTGGGGCGAGATACTTCTGAACGTCAGGCGGACCACCATCACGCGCCTCCCACTCTACTACTATTATCCCAACCCCGGCAGTTTCATCATGTCGGCAGGCAGGGAGGAACACATCCGCAGCCTTCAGGCTATCCTGAAGCAGACCGATGAACTCTACGGGAAGGCCACGACAGCGCAGCGCAACGCATGGAACGCAAACTTCAGGAACTCCTATAACAGATATCTACAGAAGAAACAGCATCGGGCATGAAGAGACTCAGCATTATCACCGTCAGTTACAATGACATCGCCGGTCTGCGCCGGACTCGCGACAGCATCCGCTCGCAAACGTTCCGGGACTTCGAATGGATTGTCGTGGACGGAGGAAGCACCGACGGCAGCAAGGACTTCCTGTCCGAGCATCAGGCGGAAACAGCATGGTGGTGCTCGGAACGGGACAGCGGCATCTTCAATGCCATGAACAAGGGCATCGGACATGCTGAGGGCGAATACACCCTGTTCCTCAATTCGGGCGACACACTATATGCCCCGGACACCCTGAAGGAGGTGTTCGGCAGGACGCCAAGTGCCGACATCGTCTATGGCGACTGGACAGAAGCGCTGCCCAGGCACCCGGCAAAGCGCTGCCATTCCCCGGAAAAGGTGAACTGCTACACTTTCGCCGTCCGGCCTTTGTGTCACCAGACGGCATTCGTCCGTACCAATCTGCTGAAACAAAGTCCTTACGACGAAAGCTACCGCATCTGTGCGGACTGGGCAAAGTGGATTGAGCTGAGCAAGCGTGGCTGCACCTTCGAGCACGTCCCTGTCATCGTCTGCCACTTCGTGCTCGGCGGCTTGAGCTATCGCTCGGTGAAAGAAAGGAGGCGGGAACAGGAGCGCTTGCTCATGGAGTCCTATCCGGAAGACCTGGCCGAAGTCCTCATTGGCCTGACGGGAAAGGTGGCCAGGAGGCTGACCGTGATAAGAAGGCTCGTCTGGCTCTGCGTCATATTGTTGCTCGCAGTGATTGCCCTCGCCGTCTGGGCGGTCATCGTATGCCGATAGGGCCGTTGACGACGTAGTCCGCAAAGGTTCCTGGGCGTGGAGTCTGTGCAGACAACGAATTGTACTCGAGCTTCTGGAAGGCTCCTTCGGCTGTGACTTCGCAAAAGAGCTTCCCGTCAAAAGGCTCGTCGCGGTACTTCTCCCAAAAGATTTGAGTAACGTCGTGGCAAATCTTTGGCATCTGGCTGAAGAGGTCGACTACCCGAGCATTGCTGAGCACCATGTGGCGGAACAGTCTGTGGGGCAGGAAATAGTCGAATGCACGGGTGTGCTGCGCCCAGTAGTCGCGGATAATCTGCCGCCACGCACCCATGACGGGATGGTGCGCATAGGCCCGGATGAAGCAATTCTGTATGTAGAAGTTCCATTCCTCGTCGCTCATGTACATGAAGAACGGCTCGTGGTCGATGAAATCCGGCATCGGGTGGCACATGTAGTCAGTGGCATCCATCCAATAGCCTCCGTACTTCCACAGGAGTTCGACGCGACAGAGGTCGGCAACGTGGCATGACTTGATTCTTCCCTTCCGCCACCGGTCGAGGAAACCTGGCGGCAGGTCCACCCACTTCCCGATGCTTTCTGCGTCCAGAACGACCAGCTCCTTTCCGCTGTGCCTGCGGATGCTTTCCCAGCACGACTTCACAATCCGGGGAGCTTTGTCCTGGCCTTGCAGCCACATCGAGAAGACAAACTCGCGGGGCAAGCGCTGGGGAATGCTCTCAGGAACGACGACGGGCATATCCCGCAGATACTGCTCGCTCAGCTCTGCTATTATCCTGTTCCGCCTGACCCAGCGTTCCCTCCTGCTCTTCCAGAACGGGACAAAGATGCGGTTGCGGCAAATCTTCTTCAGCTTGTAGCAGATGTAGTTCATCACAGTATTCCCTTGAACCTTTCAGGCATCCTGACCACAATTATCAGCTCGAACATGGCGGGTTTGTTGAGGGCGTATGGCGGACGGCACCACGTCTGGCAGATGCGGGCCAGCCGTGTCCAGCGGTCGAAGCTGCGGGCCTTCTTCTCGGTGGCAAAGCGTATAGTCCGGCTGCGCTTGTAGATGTGTTTCTGCCACCCCTGTGCCATGCGGTCCACGTCGCCCAGCCGGTCTTCCAGTATCTGCCGGTCTGCATAGCCGAAGTGCAGGAGGTAGAGGTCGGGGGCGATGTGGAAGTTGTGCCCCTTGACGCGGTGGAACCCGCTGCCCCACCGGCAAGGCTTTGCGATGACGGATGCCTTGGTGTATCGTGTACCTATCTGCGCATAGTGACGTTGGCGGAGGAATGTCTCGTCAAAGGACAGGTCTCCCTCCTCGCCCAGCTTCTGTCCGAAGTCGAGCCCCAAGGGGGAGAGGCAGACGTCAATCTTCTGGTTCGACAGGAACTCGCGGAGCCCGATGCCCAGCCGAGGGTCAACAACAACGTACTCGTCAGCATCCACGCCGATGACCAGGTCGTATCCTTGGGCAAGGAGTTCGGCAGCCCGTTCCGAGAGGAACTTCAGCCTGGCCTTCTCTGCCGCCACAACCTGGGTACCTATCTTGGGGTGCACGTAGGTATTTGTCCCCCGACAGAAGTCGCCGGGCACCTGGTCCTCCCCATCATAATAGATGTAGAGATTCTCCTTGCCCAGTTCCCGCCCGTAGTATTCCACCCACTTGCGCAGGAAGAAATCGTCGTTGCGGACCATCGTCAGCACTGCTATGCGTTTCATCTTTTATGTTTATTTATGCAAAGGTACAACTTTTTCTCGCTAAACACAAATTAATTTCTGTTTTTCGTACCCTGCTCTCTTTTACCTCTGCAGGATTTGGGCAATTTCATATAGCCAAATAATAAAAAATGTAGAAATACTTGCAGGTGTAAGCACAAACCCTTAACTTTGCATTGGAATTTACGGAACACAATTCCATATTTTACAAGAAAATACGGAATACATATCCACATATTCACACAAAAGACGAATGAGTAGAATGGTAGAACGTATCCTGCAAGAAGAGCACTCCGGTGCAAAACTCATAATCGTTTCTCTTGACGAGACCTACAGGGTTTTCAATGACGTGAAAGTGATGCCCGCCACCTATTTCCTGCATGAACTCTGGAAAGGAAACATCTATGGATAACACTTTCTTGCTATACACAAATTAATTTGCCGGTCCGTCTGCTGCAAGTCTCTTCAATACTCCACGTTGATTTTGTTGCACGTACATGTATGTGCAATTGCACGTACATGTATGTGTAATTGCATCTACATGTACGTGCAACGATGTACGCCGCACGAAGAAAGGGAATGTGTCATAATGAATGACCTATAGGTCAAAGTCTAGAAGAGACGACAGGCTACAGGCTACAGGCGGAGTTCACCCCCGTCTGTGTTCTTTCACACCATGACATCCGTCCACCTTTGTTTCGGTGCTTTTCCTCGGACACTAATAATTTATCACGCCGTTTTTTCGCTGCATCATCAGGATAAAGACGAGAGGAATCGGCACAGTCCCGTTCTTACCCGTAATACCCCACCCACTTGCACAGGAAGGAATCGTCGTTGAGGACCATCGTCAGCGCTGCTATATGCTTGTGGATAGACATTTCAGATAATACTTTATTATGTGTTATTGTGTTCCCACGCTACTCTTCTATATACATTAGCCAACTCTTGGGCGGCTTTTTCCCAACTGTATAGACGTAGTCGCTCACGTTGAATGGTTAAGAGTTTCTCTTTCTGTTCTGGAGTCCAAGACAAAAGTTCTTCTAATTTATACTGAAGGCCTTGTCTTCTGCTGTCAAAATCAAAGAATACGGCTGCATCACCGGCTATCTCCGGGAAACAACTGGAACGATTTAACATTACGGGGCATCCTGCTCTATAAGCTTCAAGAATGGGGATTCCAAAACCTTCGCACTCTGAAGGATAAACGAAGGCCTGGGCATAGTGATAGAGATTCATTATTTCTGCATCAGAGTGTACGAATTTATGAATAAACCTTCCTCGAACCCCATTGCGTCTAAGAAACGAATCTTCCTCCGCACTAAACGGATCGCTTGTACAAATGACCGAAAGCTCTGGATGATTATTAAGAACAGAAGTCACTTCGAGGACAAAACGATGAAAATTCTTGTATGTTCCCCTCTGCCCGACGTAGAGCAGATAGTTCCCGTAACCATTTCCATCGGGAATAGGAACATAAGGAGTCTGATCTATACCATGATGTATAACGCTAATCTTTTCTGGTGCTATTCCCAACAAATTGACAATATCATTTTTAGTATGTTCGCTAACGGCAATGACATGTGAAGCCAAGGGAATAAGTTTTCTTTTATTTTTCAGTTGATGGTCACTGAATGTATAGATACCGGCATATCGCTCAGGAATCATATCATGAACAGTAAGGACAAAAGGCTTATTACCTATCTTGCGGAGGAAATATGTGTCATAATATGTTGGATGAAACACATCGAAGTCTCCTTGGGCAAGCAGATGCTCCGTTTCATTCTGGCTGAGTCGTGGCATCCTATCCCACTGTTTCCAGTGTCCTTCCTTTATGTTTGTGCTTAGTTTGTACCAAAACCTTTTTATCGGTGTGGGGTGTCCGTTGCAGTACTCTAGGTAGGAGTCTCTGTCTGACACCAGCCCCTTCTCCCTCAGATAGACATTTTGACTCTCGATAATGGGAAGGCACAAGCTGACATCTTCGGGCATACGAGTTATCAGCTCGGCAAAGCACCGAGATATGCCTCCGTGGGTCTGCATATCAAAAGCCTGAGAGTCCATCAAGACTCTGATCTTTTTGTTTGAAGGGTATGACTTATCTGTCATCTTCGTTTGAATAAGTCTCTGATTAGAAATTTAAATCCATATCGAATCAGGTTTAAGTCACGCTGGATAGCAGGTCTTGCCATCGTTTGGAGTATTCTCCTTTGTTCGTAGCTTTCCTGTGAATTCTCCTGTTTTTGATTTCCTTTATAAGAACCATCTAAAATTCTCTGAGGAAGCAGCTTCTGCATAAACTCCTTTCGCTCTTTGGATATTAAATCCTGATGTACGAAACTGAACCCTCCAAGATAATAGTTGGAGACGAAGAAATCCAGCTTCTGATAAGTACTCCCATTCAGCCATCGCTCGAAGAAGAACTCCCAGTCGGAGACTACCTTATGTTCTTCGTTATAGGGATGTTTCAGCAACAGTTCTCTGCGAATGAATGTGGACTGGTGATATATGGACGTTCGCATCAAGTAGTCGAGGGTCAACGGGTCGGGAGCCATCCCCTTTAGTATTTGCTTTCCAATCTCGTTGGTATGCCCGACATAGAAGTCGCACGCCCCAATGGCTGTTTCAGCCTTGGCCAACACGTTCTTATCGCAGAAAGTGTCGCCAGCGTTTAGGAAGAGGCAGTATTCTCCGCTTGCTAAGACAACAGCATTGTTCATTGCATTATAGATGCCTTTATCTGACGCTTTTTGCTTAATACCGCGGAATTTCAAGGAATCTATATACTCCCAACTGCCATCGGACGACCCACCATCCAGAACCACATATTCGTAATCAGCCCCTTCTTGGGAGAGGACTGATTTGGCAGTTCTCTTAAGGCCTTCCAAGTCATTCAGAACAACCGTAATGATGGATATTTTCATTTTAATGAGTTTTTGACGGGAATGGGGCAAAGCCGTTGTCGTGTCGCTATTCCTTTTTATTGTGTCAAAGTTACAAATAATTGTCCGTTTTTTAAAACATTAGCGAATTATTATTAGCTTTTACAAAAAAAATCGTATCTTTGTGGCTGGTTTATGACATTTGAGTTATGGGATTGAGAACTTTCTTCAGAAGGAAAAGAAGAAAATGGCTGTTGAAGATATTCCCCGAATTAAGTGCCTTTATAGAACAGGGAACGTACTACTTCAATCACAGCTGTTCGACCGTTCTATCTAAGAAATGCAATGTCGCTACGCCATATCATATCTACGACAGCACTGTGGATGACTACACATATATTGCCGCAAACTCCAGAATATCAATGACAGACGTCGGTAAGTTCTGCTCCATTGGTCCCAACCTCCTCTGCGGTTATGGAATACATCCGACTGATGGCGTCAGCACCTCGCCCATGTTCTATTCTACCCTCAAGCAAAACGGCACGACGCTCTCGAAGGAAGATAAAATTATCGAACGAAAGCGAATTATCATTGGAAACGACGTGTTCATTGGAATGAATGTTACCGTACTCGATGGGGTAACTATTGGCGACGGTGCCATCATTGGAGCAGGAGCCGTCGTGTCGAAGGATATTCCGCCCTACGCCATTGCTGTTGGCTGCCCCATCCGCATCATCCGATACCGTTTCAATGAGGAGACCGTACAGCGGTTCTTGCACTTGAAATGGTGGGACAAGGATGAAGACTGTCTGCGCCTGGTGGAAAAACAATTCTTCAACCCTGAGCTTTTTTTAGAGGAAGCCTCTAAATGCTGTCAGTCCTCTTAAGAGTTGTCTTGAAGGAATGCTTCCACATCAAAGAAATGCTTTTCAACATCTTTTAGCCGATTATCGCTCCAGTTCCACCATGCCAGCTTAACAAGGCGATTTATCACTTCTTCGTCAAAACGATATTTCACTATTTTTATCGGACATCCTACAGCCACGGCGTATGGAGGAATATCCTTGCTTACCACAGCACCGGCTCCGATTACAGCTCCGTCACCTATAGTTACACCGTCCAGAACTGTCACATTCGCCCCAATAAAGACATCATTGCCAATATTTATTTCTTTCCTTTCCTCTATCTTGTTTGTCTTCGACAAAGAAATGCCGTTCTGCTTTGCCTTAGAATAAAACATCGGACTCGTGCTTATAGTATTTAGTGGGTGTATTCCCCAACCGCACAAGAAATTAGGACCAATAGAACAAAATTTCCCAATACTTGCCATTGAAATGTATGAGTTCATTGATACGTATGTGTATTCTCCTATCTTTGAATCCGTAATATGATAGGGTTCATATAGCCGTGCCTTTTCAGAAATATCATTGTTTTGACTATTGTTTCTTATGAACCAACTGGCATCAAGTGTTTGGCGCAACATGTCTTGACACCAGATGATTATATTTAGTTCTGGCAAGGTATTCAATATCTCTTGACGACTAATCCTACTAATTATCTTTTTTCTGAACTTTCCCCAAAACGACATGGCGACATACTTAATATCAGTTGATAAATTTAAAATTTTCAGGATGCAATGCATCGTACCTTTCATCTGTGTATTTTATTCTGTGCTTTTTGCTATAGAAACACTTGTCAAACAGACTTCCCAGTGATATCATTAACTGCATGTTTTTTCTAACGAACCAGTTGTTACGACTCAACACAATACTTGCACGAATAAGCGGCTTGCTCAAGAACTGTGCATGGAGCTTTTTTACATAATGCTCCAGAGCTCTATTATATGTTTCGTTAAAAAGAAGCGGCTTAACATATTCAGGCAGTAGTTCCTCGAACACTTTCTCCCTCTCCTCCTTGGCCTCCTGAAGCTTTGTACTACCTATACCGTCAAGCATGAAGATACACATAACTATCGACTTATGGACAAATAATTTCCCTTGCATTATCCATACTATCCACGCTCTCCAATCAGAAACAATCTTGTAGTCTGTGCTGTACCCGTTAGATTCGGTAAGAAGTTGTCGTTTAATAAATGTAGCTTGATGACAAATACTTCTTTCTACAAAGAAATCTAACGTTAGTTTATCTGGATAGGTCATATCAAAAGATTTGCCAGTCCCTCTAAAAACAGCATCGCAATATACGATGTCCGCTTCTGGCATTTCAGAAAAGAGGCGTGTCAGTACATCATCTTCATATAAAGAATCTCCGCTGTTTAAGAAAAGACACCACCTTCCACAAGCATGAGACAAACCCTTATTCATGGCATCATAAATTCCACTGTCCGGCTCACTGCACCAGAAATCCGGCTGTCGTTTCAACGATTTCAGGTATTCACTAGTGCCATCGTTACTGCCACCGTCTATAACAATCCACTCGTAATCCGAAAAGTTCTGCCTCTGAATGCTACGTGTCGTTCGCTTTAATCCATTTAGATTTTTATACGTTATCGTAATAATAGATAGTGTCATCGTTCCAGTTTTTTTATATTATGATTCTCCTGTTCCTTTACTTATTACGCCCATTTCATCGCTTTCAGTATTCGTACAAGCATTCCTATTCCCCAAAATTTTCTTCGGTTGAACATGCCATTTCCATACAGTCTTTTCATGTCGTTAGGATATAGTTGCAATCCTTGTTTGTAAAGCATATAGATTGCATATTGTTCCATCAGGCTTTTTCCTTCTATTGATAGATGTCCTATAAAATCTTCTGAAATATCCTTGCAAGGTGCGCTCGCGGATAAAGTTGATATGTTATAAGACATTACAGGTGCTGGATCGCGGTAACATTTTGTTGTGCGCATAATATCAAACAGGCTTTCCGCATCCTCATATCTTCTTAGACTTTCATTAAATGGGTACTTTTTTATTAGCGTTTTTCTAAATATGGCAGCTCCCGCACGCGGCATTAGTACTTTCGAGTTCCATGCCAAAAAATTATCATGCACAACACCTCGTTTATAAGCAGAAGAATACAGAAATTTCTGTTCTCCGTTATATAAGTAATGATTACAGCAGAAGAAGGAATACTGGGGGTTGTTTTCTATGAGATATGCAAAATGACGAATGGCGTATGGTTCCAAGAAATCATCTGCGTCCAAAAAAACAATCCAATCTCCTGTAGAAAAGTTGACTCCATAATTTCTGGCAGACGCTGGTCCACCATTATGTTTTGACACAAGATGAATCTTTTCTGATTTTACATCGAGAACTTTGCTGGAACTAGAATCTGTTGACCCATCATCAACTACAATAACTTCAAAACTTTCATAGTCTTGGTTTAATACCGAATCTATGGTCTTGAGGATGATGTTTTCCTTGTTAAATAAGGGAATAATAACTGATATCTTCATTTTAATTGTAGTTATTGGTGCCGAAATATAATCCCATTTACTAATGTAGCAGCAGGATGGAAATTAGAATAATTATCAAAAAAGCCACTATTGTTCCACGTTTCCAATAAATCAGTTTTTTTTGTAGAATGGAGATTGTATGTAACTGACCTTGTATTGTTTGCTCCAAACTCGATATTGTTTTCTTTTGGCTCAAGTTTGATTGTTTGTAGATTTCTATCTCGCCTTCCAGAGATTTTTTATCTATATACTGTGTTCCATATAGATAAAAGAATTGGCGATTGCGGTATTCTTCAGAAAATACCACCTCTTCTTGTTGTTCTGTATCGTAAAGAAACAAGTCATTACCTGCGACTGAATATCTTATATTTAGTTCATAAGGACGAAGCTGCAAGCCAAAGGACTTGACAACCTTAAACGGCAACAACAGCCTTGAAAGCCAGTAGCGACATGCTTTCCTGTTCCCGCTATCACCGTAGTAATCAATGCACAATTCGTCATGAGACATCCCAAGCCACTCATAAATTCTTTGATTCTCAAAATAGGTATCATACTTAACTGTTGGGTGAAAATGTGACCGTATCTCAATTTCTAAGGACATTGGAGTTTGGAACAAAGGTGTTGAATCCTTCACATGTTCGCCGACATCCGAAAAACATGAAGTATAGGAAATGTACGGATAGATAAAGTACTTGTCCTTTTCTATGCAATACCTTGTATGGTATTTGAGCCATGATTTGTTGGACCAACCGCAGATTGAACTTGGAAGATGAGGCATCATACCAAATTCACCACTGTTTTCGTCATACCATACTTTGAATTCGTTCCATGCCTCTCGCATCCATACTTGTCCCCATGACTGTGCGTTTTGCATCATAAAGACATCGCTGTCTTCCTTAAGTGGAATAAAAGGTTGCGTACTATGATAATTAATATGAAAACTATAGAGACTGATACCTGCAATTTCTTTTCTGTTAGCATACTCTTCGACTGCTGCACGGGCAAACAGCATGAATCCTGGAGCAACAATAATATCATCTTCTAGCATAATAACTGCATCATGCTTCTTCAGTAGGTTACCACAATTAATAACATGTTTCCTTAAACCGAGGTTTTCTTCATGCAAGATTACTTCCTTGTCACCAAACTTCCATATATATTCTTCAGCACATTTTTCAACTGCATTTGTATCGCTCTTGTCAACACTGATGTACAATTTCACCGCACAAGGATACACTGCATTATCTAAAGAAGACAGCAATCTTTTTAGAGAGGCAAGGCGATTAAATGCAATTACACAAATAGCTATGTCCATGTGTTTTTATAGTTGAAAAGTGTTTACAAAGATATGAATAATATCTGAAAGAGAAAAACTATTAAGCATTAAATACTAATTTTTTCAAAAGCAGTTGGATTCTTATTGCATATATGGTTTGATTGTTTTAATGATTATCTTTTTTACCACCTTTGCTCTTGTGTTTCCGTGTAACGTACCTATATTCCCTCATGGACGATGGGTTTATAATTAAACAATTCCTATTTCCGGAGGTTGCTTTTTCGCTCTTTTCTTATTTTCCTTTACCTGATATCTTACTTTTTCTATGTTAAATTCATCCGCAAGCTTATAGCCAAAATGTCAAGGATCAGTTGGGATGGCTACAATTGCTGCATGTCGTAGAGGCGTTTGTAGTAGCCGTTTTTGGCGATGAGGTCATCGTGGGTGCCGCTTTCGACGATCTGGCCTTCGTGGAGGACGTGGATGATGTCGGCGTTCTTGATGGTTGAGAGGCGGTGCGCGATGGCTATGGTGGTGCGCGACTTCATGAGGCGGTCGAGGGCTTCCTGCACAAGGTGCTCGCTTTCGGTGTCGAGGGCTGAGGTGGCTTCGTCGAGGATGAGGATGGGCGGGTTCTTGAGGATGGCCCGTGCGATGCTGACACGCTGCCGCTGTCCGCCGGAGAGCCTGCCGCCGCGGTCACCTATCATGGTGTCGTAGCCCTTTTCGGTTTCCATGATGAAGTCGTGTGCGTTGGCTATCTTGGCAGCTTCGATGACTTGCTCCATGGTGGCGTTCTCTACGCCGAAGGTGATGTTATTATAGAAGGTGTCGTTGAAGAGGATGGCTTCCTGATTGACGTTGCCGATGAGGGAGCGGAGGTCATGGATGCGGACGTCGCGAATATCTTTGCCGTCGATGAATATCTGTCCCTGGCATACATCGTGGTAGCGGGGGATGAGATCGACGAGGGTAGATTTTCCTGAGCCTGACTGTCCGACGAGGGCGACGGTCTTGCCCTTCGGTATGGTGAGGTTGATGTGCTTGAGGACGTCGCGCCCTTCGTTGTAATAGAACGAGACGTCGCACAGCTCTACTTTCTCTTCGAATCCGTTCAACGGCTTTGGTTCGGCTTTCTCCTTGATGGGGTTTTCGGCTTTGAGAACGTAGTCGATACGCTCCATCGAGGCAAGTCCCATAGGTATCATGTAGGCCTGGCGCGTGAGGTCCTTGATGGGGTTGATGACGCTGTAGAGGATGACCATGTAGAAGATGAAGGTGGAGGCGTCGATGAAGCCATCGCCTGTCAGGATGAGCCACCCGCCGAAGAGCAGTACGATGACGATGATGAGTGTGCCCATCGTCTCGGAGACGGGGTGTGCGGCGTTGATACGCATCATCATACCTATCATGCCTCGGCGGAACTCATTATTTATATAGTTGAAGCGGCGGGCCATCTTGTCTTCGGCGATGAAGGCCTTGACGATGCGCAGTCCGCTGAGCGTCTCTTCTATCTGAGCCATGATTTCGGAGAGTCCTGCCTGGACGCTTGCCGACTGGTTCTTGAGACGCTTGGTGACGCTTCCCATGAGCCATGCGGCGGGCGGTGTGACGATGAGGACGAAGACGGTGAGCTGCCAGCTGACGGAGAAGAGGGTGATGAAGCAGATGATGATGGCTATGGGCTGCTGGATGAGGGTGGAGATGGCGGAGGTGACGGAGCTCTCCACTATCTGTATGTCGGTGCTCATGCGGACGATGATGTCGCCCTTCCTTTCAGCGGAGAAGAAGCTGAGGGGCAGACGCATGATTTTATTGTACATGTCCATGCGTATGTCGCGGACCACGCCGGTTGAAAGTGGCAGCATGATGTTGGCGGCCCCCCAGTAGCCGATGCACTTCAGGGCGGTCATGAAGACGAGTATGCCTCCCATGAGACAGAGGGTGAGGAATGCGCCGTGGAGGGAGATGAGTTCCTGCACCCAGGCGTAGGCGTTGTTGACGATGAGGTCCTTGTTGAGGGTCTGCCAGGTCCAGGGCTGATAGGTATAAACGTTCTGGTCTATCTTGAAGAGGATATTCAGAATGGGGATGAGCACTACGAAGGAGAAGACGTTGAGCCACTGTGCCACGATGTTGAGCACGATGGACCAGAGGATGTACATCTTGTAGGGCTGGAAGTAGCGCCGGACTATATCGAGGAATTGTTTTATCATGTCGGGTTTATTGGGCTAATAGGTTGCCGAGGTGGTCGTAGCTGGTCTGCAGGATGGCTTTGGCGCGGAGGATGCGAAGGCCGTCGTCTGCAGGTTGCTCTGTCAATGCATTGTCTGCGCCCAGCTCGCAAATGCTGGTTCCTGTGCTGTCGGCAAAGAGGATGCCGTCGGGCCAGTTGCAATAGACGAAGGGATAGGTGTAGGTACGGCTCAGCACGTTGCGGCTCCAGGGGAAGTCATCGTGGGGGATGCCCATCTGCGAGAGCAGCGTAGCGGGCAGGTCGCTTTGGTTCATGAGGATGTCCATGCGTCGGGGCTTGCGTATGGCACCGCCCGTCCAGAGCATGGGGGCATGGAAGAAGCCGGGGTCGTCGTAGCTCTGCCTGTAGAGATAGCCGTGGTCGGGCAGCATGATGACGAGCAGGTTCTGCCATTGCGGGAGCCGTCTGAGACTATCTACCATGCAGGCGACGCTGTAGTCGGTATAGGCAAAGGCATTGAGAATCTTGTCGTCCAGACGATGGTAGGGCACGTTCCACGGCTCGTGGCTGGAGATGGTCTGCACTGCCATGAAGTGGTGTCCTTCCTTCCATTGGGAGACGAGTTCCACGGCTTTCTGGCAGGAGATGCTGTCGTAGATGCCCCAGCTGTTCCTCTCGGCTTCGGCGGGAAAGGCGGTGTCGTCGAAGAGATGGCGGAAGCTCATGTCCTCGAGGTACTGACGCTTGCCCATGTTGCTCATCCGTCCGGCATAGATGTAGGCCGTCCTGTAGCCTTCACTTTCCAGGGAGCGGGCGATGGAGGGGAGTGCCGGATGAAATTTAGTCTGCCTCATGAGGCCGACGTCGGGGTAGCTCAGCCATCCGCTGTAGGCAGACACTGTTCCCCGGTCCGTCCGGAAGGAGTTGCTGTAGAAGTTCTGCCAGAAGATGCCTTCGGGGATGAGGCGGCTCCATCCGGGTGCAACGCCGGGCAGTCCTCCGAGCTCCTGGACGAAGCGGCTGCCGAAGCTTTCAATGAAGACTATCAGGATGTCGGGGCGCTGCGAAAGGAGCAGCGTGTCCTGTATGTCGTCGGCAGGCTCAGGGTAGAGTCCGCGGAAGAGGTCTTCGCGGTCAGGCTCGGAAAGGAGGTCATAGCGCTTGGCATAGTCCAGGCTGAAGCGGACGCTTTGGGCGAAGGCATAGACGGGATTGACGGCGGCATGGTTTGCAAGCATCCGACGCGGATGGCCTTGGCTGTAGGCATCGCCCTGCTGCATGAAGCAGACAGCCGAGACGAGCAGGAAGGTCCAGATGATGCTGACGTTGCGCATCCAGAGGCGCTCGCTGCGGCCTGCCGGGAGCCGCTTGGGGGTGAGCAGGATGCAGGGAACTGTGGTCCAGAGAGCCAGCGCGATGAAGAAGGCGATTCGCACCAGGATGTATGCGATGCTGACGCTGTTGGTGGTGCCTTCGGGCGAGGCGGCATAGCTGAGTACCACCATGCCGAGCTTGAAGTGCCAGTACTCGTACATCACGGCATCGCCCACGATGATGGCTGCCAGGGACAGCCCCATGACTACATAGTACGGCGCGAGCCAGGCCCTGACATTCATCCGGGGTCGGCGCATGGCGAGCAGCCCCACGAGCCAGGGCACGACGAGCAACACGGCTGCCACCATAAGGTCGTGCCCCACGAAGCCACGCCAGCAGGCTGCGGCAGCGTCGGTGAATGACAGCTGCTCCACACTGCTGTTGTTCAGGATGAACCCCACCCTTCCCATCAGGAAGATGAGGAGCAGATGGCAGTATAGGTACTCCAGATAGTGTATGTCTCGCTTCATTTCTTTCTTCCAAAGTCGGCGGGTATCTCGCCCCACTCTTCCGTGTTCCACTTCAGCACCTGGGCATGACGCGGGTTCTGCCAGAGCCAGTTCTCGGCACGGACGACGAGGTCGAGCACCTGAGCCGTCTGCGGGTTGCGTTGCAGGGTGGTCTTTGCCTTCTTGTTCCTGACCCAGGCCATGCCGCTGACGCTATCGCTATAGACTTTCATCTGCCAGCCGTTCTTCTTGATGAGCGCGAGGGCATGGACGATAGCCAGGAACTCGCCTATGTTGTTCGTGCCGGGGACAGGACCGAAGTGGAAGAGGCGCTGCTCGTTGCCGAGATAGACGCCCTGATACTCCATTGCGCCGGGATTGCCGCTGCACCCGGCATCGACGGCTATGGCGTTGAAATCGACCTTGTCCTTCAGTAATTCATAATCCATATTTCACAATTCATAATTTCGCGGCGAGGAACTCCTTCCTCCCCGGGGCTGTTCCCCTCTTCCCGGAGAGGGGTGAGGCTGTTCTTTACATCCTTTCCGGCACTTCGATGCCGAGCAGTCCCATGCCGTTCTTGATGACCTGACCGACGGCTGCGGAGAGGGCGATGCGGAACTGGCGCTTCCGGGCATCCTCTTCGCGGAGCACGCTGAAGTCGTGGTAGAAACGGTTGTACTCGCTGGCCAGCTCGTAGCAGTAGTTGGCTATGCAGGAGGGGTTGTAGTCCTGCCCGGCCTGACGGACCGTGGTCTGGAAGTCCTGCAGCTTCTGTATGAGGCTGATTTCCCTTTCGGCAAGGGAAGCCCCCTCCCGACCTCCCCCAAGGGGGAGGAGATTGGCGGCCTTGCCGTTCCCCCCTCCTTGGGAGGGGACGGGGGAGGCCTCTTCCCACTTCCTCAGGATGCTGCGGATGCGGGCGTAAGTATATTGGATGAAGGGGCCTGTGTTGCCGTTGAAGTCGATACTCTCCTCGGGATTGAAGAGCATGTTCTTGCGGGCATCAACCTTGAGGATGAAGTACTTCAAAGCTCCCATACCCACGATGCGGGCTATCTCCTGCGCTTCCTCGTCGGTGATGCCTTCCAGCTTGTTCACCTTGTCGGCGCTCATCTGTCGGGCATCGGCCACCATCGTCTGGATGAGGTCGTCGGCATCGACCACGGTGCCTTCCCTGCTCTTCATCTTGCCGTTGGGCAGCTCCACCATACCGTAGGAGAAGTGGACGAGGTCCTTGCCCCACTTGAAGCCGAGCTTGTCGAGCAGGATGGAGAGGACCTGGAAGTGGTAGTTCTGTTCGTTGCCTACAACGTAGATCATCTTGTCGATGGGATAGTCCTGGAAGCGGAGCTTGGCCGTGCCGATGTCCTGCGTCATATAGACACTGGTGCCGTCGGAGCGGAGCAGCAGCTTCTCGTCGAGCCCTTCCTTGGTGAGGTCGGCCCAGACACTGCCGTCGTCGCGACGATAGAAGAGGCCTTTCTCGAGGCCTTCCTCCACTTTCTCCTTGCCTTCCAGGTATGTCTCGCTCTCGTAGTATATCTTGTCGAAGCTGACGCCGAGGGCCTTGTAGGTCTCGTCGAAGCCGGCATAGACCCATTCGTTCATTTTGCGCCAAAGAGAGCGCACCTCGGGGTCGTTCTGTTCCCAGCGGACGAGCATCTCGTGGGCTTCCTTGATGAGAGGTGCTTCCTGCTTGGCCTGCTCCTCGTCCATGCCTTGTGCCACGAGTTCGCGCACCTCCTCGCGGTAGTGCTTGTCGAAGGCCACGTAGTAGTCGCCGATGAGGTGGTCGCCCTTCTTGCCTGAGCTTTCCGGTGTCTCGCCGTTGCCCCATTTGAGCCAGGCGAGCATCGACTTGCAGATGTGTATGCCGCGGTCGTTGACGATGTTGGTCTTGACGACGCGGTTGCCGTTGGCCTCCATCACCTTTGCCAAGGCCCAACCCAGCAGGTTGTTGCGGACGTGGCCGAGGTGGAGGGGCTTGTTCGTGTTGGGGCTGGAGTACTCAATCATCACCAAGGGACTGTCCTCGGTGACGGGTGTGAAGCCATAGCGCGGATTCTCGTATATTTCGCGGAGCACGTCTATCCATTGTTCGGAGCTGATGCTGAGGTTGAGGAAGCCTTTCACGGCATTGTATTTGCTGACCACTTCGGGCAGTTTCTCCTTCAGTGCCTCGCCTATCTCCTGTGCCGTCTGCTCCGGTGCCTTGTGGCTCATCTTCGTAAAGGGGAAGACGACGAGGGTGATTTGTCCCTCGAACTCGGGGCGTGTCTGCTGCAGCTGCACCATCTTCTCGGGCACAGGCTGGCCGTAGAGTTCCTCTGTAATCTGCATTACAGCCTCTGTTATCTTGTTCTCAATCTTCATGTCTGTTTTTATGTTTTTTTATTATTCAAACAATTCTGAATGTGTACCGAGTCGTACCAGCTCGATGATGTTTCTTTCCTCGTCGAGCCATATCAGCAGGAAGTTGCCTTGCACATGACATTCCATGCATCCTTTGTACTGGCCGAGAAGCATGTGGGGCTTGTACCGGGCAGGAATGGGCTGTTCGTTAGCCAACATGTCAATTATCTGCCCTAAGGCTTCCAATTTTGCCGGTTGATGGAGATATCGCTTGAGGTCTTTCTTATACTGCCCCGACGGAAATATCTTCTTCATTTTCCTTCAATATAGCTTCAAACATTTCCTTTGCGCTGCCGTACAATTCGCTTTCGGGGTAGTCCTTTCTGTTCCTTGCTTCCTCGATGGCGGCCTTTGTCACCTGGTTGGGTTCGTCATAGACGACGTCGAGCAGGACGTTCTCCACATAGCTGTTCAGCGTGCAGTTCTCGCGTGCAGCTTTCCGCTTCAGCCCTTCGACGAGGTCGGTCCTGAGGCGGAACGATGTCGGCCTCCTTCTTACTGTCGTTGCCATACCTTATTCTACATTATTTATAATACGCGCTGCAAAGGTAACAAAAAAAAAGCGAAGGACAAAGAAACTCGGGCACAAAAGAGGCGAGCGGCGGCAAAAGCAAAGGGAAACGCAGGGATAAGCAGATAATTTTTCACTTTTAATGCTTGCCGTGCGACCGCCTCCTGCTCGTCGGCATCAGCTACGACTGCCAGACAAAGCAGCACACTTGCAGGGTAGAACGCACGTAGCAGCAGGCAGAAAAGTTCCGCCCCGCGGCTCTTCCGGAATAAGTGCGAGGCATGATACAACAAAGGGGGGCGATGTCAAAACGAAGGAAGAAGAAAACACTGTGCCTTCTCCTCTCCTCTTTTTGACACCGCCCCCTTGAAATAAACTTCTATCGTCAGCTTTTTATGTCGCTGTATTCTTTTTAGAACAGGAGAGAGAGTCTTGCCATGTGTGTCTTCGCCTGGTCAGGAGCTGTGAAGTTCAGATTGTAGCCGATAGCAAAACGCTTGTGCAGCTGGATACCGACACTGAAGTCAAGGCCGAAGTTGTGGGAGGTTCCTGTGCTTTTATACACTTTATAATATCCCAATGTATAGCCGAGGTTGAGGTCTGCATATCCTCTTATCCATTTCCAGGAAGGAGTGTAGCCGCGTGCTCCAAGCAACTTGAAGTTTACTACGCCGGACTCTTCCGGGCTATGGAAGCCGGACATGTAGGACACACCGATGATGTTCCATGCGATATAGGGATTGAACACCTTGCGGAGCTGCCAGCCAAGTCCCCAGCCATCGCCGATATAGAAGCTGAGTTCGTTGACGAACTTCTTCTCCTTGCCGTAACCTTCGTAGTAGGCATAGTCGCTACCGCCTCCACCAGCGGAGATGCCGGCGGCGCTGTCGCTGAATTTCTGCACCTCGCCGTTCTCGTACTTTACGGATATCAGGTTGGAGCGCCGTTCTGTGAATGTCGGTCCTTCCTGATTGTTGAACTTCTTGTACTTCACCTCTGTGGGAGTTACCTCCAGCACCTTCACGTTTTCCACGTCACCGCCTCTGCGCACCAGGATGTCCTGGGCATTCACAGAGAGAGAGCTTGCTGCCAAGACAGCCATAAAGAGAAACTTTTTCATAATGATAAATAATTAGTAAAAAAATTAAACGTTAATGGTTTGTTGCTTGTCTGAATTGTCTGTACTTGTTCTATCTCTTCACAAGGGTTATGCTGCCTATGGGAAATCCTGTCAGGGTGTTTCCGCTCAGTTGGAGAGTAGAGTCCCATGTGTCGCTGGTAACTTCTCCGTCAGAGCCAACATAGGAATGCGGCCCTTTGCATCTTATGGAAGAACTGCCAGACCACGTGAACTCCCAGATGTGCGTGCTGCCGTGTTTGGAACTGCCCCTTGCGCTACCGGTTCCATTGGAGTTGAAGGTGACGGTAAACGTCCAGGGGGAACTGCTTCCCTCCCATGTGCCGACGATGGAACTGTTGCCGCCGCCGCCCGGGTTGCCGTCGTCATCACCCTTGCAGGCCGTGAAGCCCACGCTCAGCACTGCTGCCACCATGACGGCCAGCAGATGCCACAGAAATTTTCTTCGTTTCATTGCTTCGGTTAGAAAATTTGTCTGCCTCCTGAACTCCCCCGTCATTCAGCGTTGGTAACTTGAATTAGGTCCGGAAACAAAAAGGGCGTGGGAGTAAGTTTCTCCGCGCCTATCCTCAAGTTCAGGCCTTCGCATTGCCCCCAAGTAAGGATAAGCAACGCAAGCAAGCCCACGCCGAGTGGTATTGCATAACCTGCCACCGCCAAACCTGCCTCGCACAGAGGCAGCTGCTAATGTGCTGGATAGAATACACCCACGCGGACGCTTCTGTTGCATTACGCCTGTACTTGGTTTCAAAGTTGCGAAGTTTGAACTTGCAGACAGTAACGTTTCGAAAACGTCCTTTTCCCCTTGGCAAAGCCCCCTTCCCGTTCCCCCGAGGGGGAAGGCCGGTGTGCTCAGCCGCAGGATTCCAATAAGATTCTCCGACCCGCCCTGTCACGACGTGACCGGCTTGGCCGAATGCAAAGTTACCTAAAAAAGCGATATGCTCCAAATGTTTAGAAGGAAAAATCAAGAAAACCACGTTTTTTCTGCCCCAAAAGGAAGGAATAATCATAAAATAATATGATTATCCTGGGTCTTACCACCATTCATTAGTTTCGGAACAGCCCTAAAAGGGCAGTAAGCTCATAGCCCAGGGCATCGCCCTGGGTGGTCTATGTGACATGTGGCACGCCCTGAAAGGGCAAAAGACTTTCCTGCATTATTCTTTTGCCCCTTCAGGGCGAAGGATGATATACGCTATGCCCCAGGGCGATGCCCTGGGCTATGAGCTTACTGCCCCCCTTCAGGGCGGTGGTGGTACGACCTGGGATAATCATTAAAATAGCCACGGATTGAACGTCATCCGTGCAGGGGCAGAAACTTCAGGCAACGCGTTGCAAAAGTTATTTTCATGACGTGAAAATTAATTTTCAAACTTTGAAAATCTATTTTCATGACGTGAAAATTGATTTTCACGTCATGAAAATAAGTTTTAGAACGTGTCGTGAAGACTTTTCCGTGGTGACGCAACGGATTTTAGGAGCTGGAGAAAAGGATTTGGATGCTTTTTGAGGGAAGAAAAACTGTTCGTGCTTTGTCTTTCAGAAAAAAAGCGTAACTTTACACGCAGAAAGATTCATCGACATGCAAAAACATTTATCGCTATGAAGACAACCGTGATTTTCGGGCCTCGATGCCTTTGGCTGACTGCGCTGCTGCTGGCAGTCCTGTTCTCCTCTCCCTGCTCGCTTCCGGCCAAAGGAAAGAAAAAGCTCCCTCCCCGGCGCGAGGGGTGGGAGCTGGTATGGCACGACGAGTTCGATGGCCGACGGCTTTCCGACGAGTGGACGCGCATCCCGCGATTCCCCAACCCTTCGGAGTGGAACAAATTCATGAGCAGCGACGACAGGCTCTATCGGGTGAAAGGTGGTGTGCTGACGCTCTACGGACGGGTCAACGACTTCCTGCCGGAGGACACCGCCCACTTCCTGACGGGCGGCGTCTATACGCGCGGCAAGGTGACGTTCCGGCGCGGCAGGATAGACATCCGTCTGCGCATGGACGATGCCTCCGGAGCGTGGCCGGCTGCATGGCTCCTGCCGGAAGGACGCTGGCCGCACGACGGCGAGATAGACATCATGGAGCGCCTGAACGCCGACGACTTTGCGCACCAGACGATTCACTCAGCCGTCACCGAGTACGACCTTGAAGCCCGCAAGACTCAGGACTGGCACCATACGGCCCCCATCCGCAAGGGCGACTGGAACGTCTATAGCGTGGAGCTCTACGAGGACAGCGTCAGCTTCCTCATCAACGACAGCCTCACGTTCACCTACCGCAAGGAGCCGCAGCACGGTCCGAGGCAGTTCCCCTACGACCGCCCCATGTACTTGCTGCTCGACATGCAGCTCGGGGGCGACTGGGTGGGCCGCATCGACCCCAACCAACTGCCCTACCGCTACCAGATAGACTACGTCCGCTTCTACAAAAAAAAGGGTGAATAACTAAACTCTAAACTCTTAACTACTCTAAACTCTCAACTCCCAACTACTCTAAACTCTCAACTCTAAACTCTAAACTCTTAATTATAGAATCACCTCCCTATCCAAGCCTCGGGATTGAGCTTTACGGTCTCCTTGCGGAGCTGGAAGTGGAGGGTGCAGTTGCCGCTGCCGTCGTCGGCCACCGTGCCGAGGATGTCGCGAGCACGCACCTTCTGGCCTTTCTTGACGATGGTGCTGGAGAGGTTGCAATAGACGGAGATGTAGCTGCCGTGGCGGATCAGGACGTTGCGTGTGCCGGCAAACTGGAAGACGCTGGTCACGACTCCGTCGAAGACGGCACGGGCCCTGGCCCCCGGCCTGCCGACGTAGTTTGTGCCCTTGTTGTCGAGCTGGACGTCCTTCATGCCGGGCACGTTGTAGAGTCCGAAGCGGCTGCCCAGCATGTACTGCCCCGTAATGGGGACGGGCAGGCGGCCCTTGTTTTGCTCGAAGGTGCCGTTCAGCTGCCGGTCCTCAGCCGTGAGCCATGTGCCGGACTTGGAGGTCGGCGTTCCTTGTCCCTGGCTCTTTGCTCCTTGCTCCTTGCCCCTTGCACCTTGCTCCTTGCCTCTTGCTCCTTGCCCCTTGGCTGCCTGCTTCTTCTTGCGTGCAGCCTCCTCAGCCGCCTTCCTGCGGGCTTCTTCCTCGGCTTTCTTTCGAGCCTGCTCTATCTCGTAGGCAATCACTTCTTCTATCTTCTTGTCGAGGGCAGCCAGTTGCTTCTGCTGCTCTTTCACCTTGCCCTGCAGCTTGTTCTCCTGTCCCTTCAGTCCGGCCACCTTCTTCTTCTCCTGCACCTGCTGTGCATTCAGGTCCTTGCGCTGGAGCATCACCTCGTGCAGTACCCCGTTCTTCTGGCTCTTGGCTTCGAGCAGGAGGTTCTGCGCGTCGAGCAGTTCGGCCTGCTTTTGCAGGATTTGCCCGGCCAGGTTGTGTTGGTACCTCACATACTCGCGGGCATAGCGGGCACGGCGATACATCTGTCCGATGGTCTTGGCCGAAAAGACGAAGATGGCGGGGTCGCGGTTCTCGCGCTGGGCACGGGCATAGCGGACGGCAGCCTTGAGGCGGTCGCGCCGCAGCCGCAGCTCGCCGTCGAGCTTCCGGATGTTGCCTTGCAGACGAATAATGTCGGCCTCCAGATTGTCGAGCTCGTCTTCCAGCTGATGAATGCGGGTGAGGCGGTTGTTCATCTGAAGTCCGAGGAAATCCACGTTCTGCTGTCCCGTCTTCACCTGCTTCCTGGTGCGGTCCAGCTGAGCCTTCGAGTTCTGCAGCTCCGTCTTGAGCTTCGACTGCTGCTGCTTCAGTTCCTTCACCTTCTTGCTGTTCTGCGCCGCAAAAGGCAAAGAGAGGAGGAAGGCGAACAAAAGCGCCGCACACCGGAGAATATAGTTTTCTTTGTTCATATCGTTCTCGTTGGGCACGTTGGCTCCATTCGGCTCGCTGGCCTCATAGTTTCATTATTCGCGATATCAGCTCTTCGACGGACACCTCGTCGTAACGCGGGGGAATCTGTGTCCGCTTCTCCCATTCGCAGCTGTTTGTCAGGTCGGAGAGCGTCAGCCCTGCCCTGACGGACTTGCTGCCGGCAGGTATCGTGATGAAGTGCTTCGTTGGGAGGCTCCACTCGCCGACGCGGACAAAGTCCGTGCGCTCCCACGCTGCCGGAGACGAAGCCTGCTCGTTCCAGAAGTAGGACTGAAGCGTCTGGAAGCTGATGTTGCCTTTCCTCAGCAGCGGGACGTCGGCATACGCTGCCTTGACGTACTGCCGCCCCATCTTGTCGATAAGCATGAAATAGTCGGGTGTCATCTCGATGCGGGCCACCTCGAGAATGCCGAAGGTGACGATAGATATTTGAACCACATCGTCGCGCTTCATGCGGAGCGAGCCGCCTACGCTGGTGGTTCTCCCGCCGGAAGAGAGGTCGAGGCGAAGCCTTGCCGTGACGCACGTCTCGCCCTGCCGCGTGGCATCGGTCTGCTGCGCACCGTCCTGCTGGGCTTCGGAGGTGACAGCTGCCGTGGCTGAAGACGAAGCGGCGTGCTTCCTCGTGCCGCAGGATGCAAGCAGGATCATGAGCAGCAGCGCGGGGATTAGTCTGTAGGGATTCTTCATTCTTGTATTGTTCATGTTTCGTTTACTTAATATACTTCTTGCGCTTTATCTTCTTGCGCAGCAGCGGAGTGCAGGTGTTGTCCTTCTTCTGCTTGGCAAGCTTCCAGAAGCGCAGGGCCGTCTCCATCTCGCCGAGGTTGGCATAGACATCGCCGGCATGTTCGATGACGTTGCCCTGCAGTTCCTTGTCGGCAAGGAGCTCCGCATCGGTCCGCTCCGGATTCACCACCTTGTCCATATAGGTACGGGCGTGGGCGAAGTCGCCCTTCATAAAAAGAATCCAGGCGTAAGTGTCGAGGTAGGTAATGTTTTCCGGCTCCTTACGTATGGTGCGGTAACTCATCTCCTCCGCCTTGTCGAGCTGTTCGTTCTTGAGACTGAGGTAGTAGGCATAGTTGTTGAGGCACATGATGTTGTCGTCCATATAGACAAGCGCCGAGTCGTAGGCAGCAAAGGCTTCGGACTCCTTCTCCTGCTGATAGTAGATGTCGCCGAGCACGGCAAAGACATTCGAGACGAGGCCCGGATGCACTTCCTCCGTACGGACGCGCAGCCCCTGCTGCAGGACCTCGGCAGCATCGTCAAGCTTCTTCTGTTCGGCAAGCGCCATGCCCAGGTAGTAAGCGTAGGCTATCTCCTCAGGGTGATAGTTGAGTCCGCGACGGCTGATGTCCTCCACGCCTTTCCCATCGTTCTGTTCCGCATAGTACTGGAGCAGTTCGCGCAGTGCCGTCTCGTTGCCGGGATCGACCTCAAGCACCTGCCTCATGGTTTGCATGACGGCTTCCTGCGGCTGCTTAACGAAGATCTGATAGGCAGCTTTCATGATATATACCTGGGGGTCCTGTTGGGGGCGGGAAAACAAGGTGTCGAAGGCGGCAGCGAGCTGCGGCGCATACGTCGAGTCGCGCTGCACGTCGGAAATGTAGGACTTGAGCAGGAGCACACGGAGCTGCGCGGGGGAGTCGGGATGGCAGAGAAGCGAGTCGCGCATCCGCCTGTAGCCTTCCTCCTTGCCGCTGTCGCGAAGGTAGTCCATCGTGGCGAGCTGCAGGTTGGTGTTGGTCGGTTCCTGTCGGCGCACCTCATCGTAGATTTCAAGAGCCTTGACGGTGTCGCCTGCCTGCATATACTGGCTTCCGACCACGATGCGAAGGTTCATGTCGTGGGGCGACTCGTCGCAGAGCGTCTGCAGCTGGATGAAAGCTGAATCCAGCTGACCTTTCTCCTTGTAGAGTCTGAACTTCTCCACGCTCAGCTGAGGGCTGGCACCTTCGAGCAACTCAATACGGTTGAGGGCGCCGATGGCTTTGTCCGTCTCGCCGACAGTGCTGTATAGCTGCACCAGCTGCGAAAGGATGTCGCTACGCCTGGACTGCAGGGAGGCCATCTTCTCCAGAACAGGGATGGCTGCCTCGGCATCGCGCCGGTTCAGGTAAAGCGCGGCAAGCGTCTCGAGGTAGTAGGGATTGTTGGCATCGCGCTGGCAGGCCTGGCGGATGTAGGACGTGCCGATACTGTCAGAGCGCAGGAAGAGGTGCAGCAGTCCGATGTTGTAGAGCGCTTCGGGAGCCTCGGGATTGATGTCGAGGCAATGGCGATACAGGTCGAGGGCCGACGAGTAGTCCTCCGCCAGGCGACACTTCTCTGCCTCGAGGTAGAAGTAGTCGAAGTTGGCCTGTGCCTTGATGTCGGGCGCCAGGAGCAGCAGGAGGATGAAAAGGACACCCCGACCCACTTTAGGGAGAGAAATCAGATGCTTTATTTGTTCACTTCTCATTTATCACTTTTTATTTGTTCCCTCTGAGGAGGGGCTTACTTCGTGCCGCTATGTCCGAAGCCGCCTGCCCCGCGCTCCGTCTCGGAGAGGACTTCGACCGGTTCCCATTCTGCCTGTTCGTGGCGTGCGATGACCATCTGCGCGATGCGCTCGCCGTCGGCAATGACAAAGGGTTCGTCGGACAGGTTAATCAGGATGACGCACACCTCGCCGCGGTAGTCGGCATCGATGGTTCCGGGGGAGTTCAGCACGGTGATGCCGTGCTTGACGGCAAGGCCGCTGCGGGGGCGGACCTGTGCTTCGTAGCCGGGAGGCAGTGCCATGAAGAGGCCTGTTGGAACAAGGCGGCGCTCCATCGGCCTGAGTTCGATGGGACCTTCGATATTTGCCCTGAGGTCGAGACCTGCGGACTGCTCTGTGGCATACTGAGGCAGCGGATGATGGCTGCGGTTGATGATTTGGACTTTCATAGGAGTTATGGGGCTTATAGGACTTATGAGACTTATCGGACTGATGGGGCTTACACGTCGGGCAGGCTCATGCCGTTTATCTTGCGGTAGAGGTCGATGGCATAGACGTCGGTCATTCCCGAGATGTAGTCCAGTACGGCCATGATGCGCTCGTAGAGGGTTGGCGCGAGGATGTCGTACTGTGTGCTGACGCGGTTGATGAGCAGTCGGGAGAAGGTGCGGTCGGAGTGCGTTGCGGCCTGCACCATGAGGTCGGTCAGGGTGGTGATAACCTTGTAGCCTGCTATCTCTATATCGACGACGTCCTTGCAGTGGTATATCTTCTTGTAGGCTGTCTGCTCGCATTGTTCGTAGGCTTTGCGGGGCAGGTCGTCCATGTGCTGGATGAGTGTCCCCTGGAAGGTGCCGCTGAGGATGGCTTCCTCGTTTTCGATGAAGGCATGTACGCACTGCTGTTCCAGGCAGTTGATGACGCAGGAGCGGAGGAAGACGATTTGTTCGTTGACGTCATCGACGAGCTGAAGCATTCGCTGCCTGATGTGCTGTTGCTCTTCCGGGCTAAAGTATGCGAGGAAGAGTTGCTTGGTTTCTTCCGTGGTGAGGAGCTTGAGTTTGTGTGCATCCTCGATGTCCATGATTTGATAGCAGATGTCGTCTGCGGCTTCGACGAGATACACGAGGGGGTAGCGTACGTAGTGTATGGCGCCGTCGGGTGCGGGGAGACGGGGGATTCCGAGTTCGCGGGCTATGCGCTCGTAGTCGTCCGTTTCGCTGCGGAAGAATCCGAACTTGAGTTTGTCGCCTGCGAGGTCGGAGGTGTAGGGGTACTTGACGATGCTGGCCAGGGTGCTGTAGGTCATGACGAAGCCTCCTTTCCGTCGTCCCTTGAAGTGGTGTGTGAGCAGTCGGAAGGCGTTGGCATTGCCTTCGAAGTGTATGAAGTCGTTCCACTGCCGGGGGCTGATGCTGTCGCCTGTCTCGGGGCAGGTGTAGTTGCGCAGGAACTGTCCGCCTCCTTCGCTGAAGTAGGTTCCGATGGCTCTCTCTCCGCTGTGTCCGAAGGGTGGGTTGCCGAGGTCGTGGGCGAGACAGGCGGCGCTGACGATGCTGCCAAGTTCGGTGAAGTGTGTGCTGTAGAGTTCGGGGCGTCGTCTGAGGATGAGCCGGCTGATGTCGTTTCCGAGGCTGCGTCCTACGCTGCTTACTTCGAGGCTGTGGGTGAGTCGGTTGTGGACGAAGATGCTGCCGGGCAGCGGGAAGACTTGCGTCTTGTTCTGCAGGCGGCGGAATGGTGCGGAGAAGATGAGCCGGTCGTAGTCGCGCTGGAATTCGGTTCGGTCATCGCTGCTTCCTTGCATGTCTTCCTGTCCGAGCCTTTTGCTGGAGAGGAGCTGTTCCCATTTCATTTTGTAGCCTCCGGCTTATAGAAGATTCGGTTGGCGCCGCTGGTTATCTTGACGAGTTCGGGGTGTTCTGCGGCGAAGGTGTCGATGTGTCGCATGCGTTTCTCCTGCAGTATTTCATCGACGGCGATGAGGATGCCTGTCTCCTCTACGTCGCCGAAGCCGTCGTTGATGGCTGTGCCGAAGAGCTTCATGGTAGGGCTGAGTCCCATGTAGGCATTGACCAGGGGCGGTATGTTGTAGCCCAGGGCGCGGACTTCGCGGTTGAGGATGCGGTAGTCGGCCTTGAAGTCGTCCTCGGTGAAGAGGCGTCGGAACCTTTCGGGGTCGTGCCAGAGCTTGAGGGGCTTCATGGGGTAGATGAGGTTGTCGGGATCGGGGAAGTGCTTGCCGAGGAAGTAGAGTATCATGTCGCGGGCCAGGCGGTCGTAGCTGGGATACATGGTGAACTTGCCGAAGAGGTAGCGGACGGTGGGTTCTATGACGACGATGGCTCCGAGACCGTCCCACAGGTTGTCGAGGGCAAAGATGCTTTTCTTGCTGCGCAGGGTGCTTTGATACTCTACGGTGACAAAGCTTCGTCCCAGCTCGATTGTCCAGGGGGCGTAGTCCTTCATGAAGCGTTCTGAGAAGCGGAACATGTGGCTGGTGGCGAGGATGGGCTGTCCGTCGGGTGCTATCTGCCAGTCCTTGCCGAGGATGTAGCGGTAGCCTCCGATGATTTCCTCTGCTTCGGGGTCCCAGACGAGTATCTGCTTGTAGCAGTTCTGGCATGTGTCGAACTCGTCGAGGTCGATGCTTTTTCCTGTGCCGCCTCCTGCTGCTCGGAAGGCTATCTCGCGGAGGCGTCCGAGTTCGCTCACGACGTTGGGGGAGTCGTGCCATGTGACGACATAGACCTCGTTGCTGCTCTTGTTGGTCATGCGCAAGCGCTTGTCGGGCGTGAGTTCTGCTTTCAGGACCTCGACAGGAACAGGTTCGGCTATCGGTTCCATTGCTTTGTTTTTGTCTTCCATATAAAGTCTTTTCCCGTAATTCTCTGTTAATCTTTTACACCCTAATCCTTTCTCTATACTTCATAGACTCTGTCCTGCACCCATCGTCCCCACTCAGTCGGTTTGCGGCTCTTGTCGAAGGTTTGCCAGGGGATAGGCTTTCCGATGCGGACGGTGTAGTGATTGCCGCGGCTGCGATACATTTCGTCGGGCAGGAGGGCCATGGCGAAGTTGGGGAGGTGGAGTCGCTTGCACCATCGGGCCACGTTGTAGAAGCGGTTGCTGTTCTGCCCGATGAAGTGGATGGGTACGATGTCGCGCTGGTGCTGTACGCTCTTGGTGACGAAGGCTTTGTTCCAGGGTATGTCGCGGATGGTGCCGTCGTCCTGCCTGCGGCTGCACAGGCCTGCGGGGAACATGATGACGTGGCAGTCGCTGGCGAAGGTTGCCTCGACCACGGCGGGGAAGGAGCGTGCCTGCTTGCCTATCTTGTTGATGGGGACGCAGAGGGGTGCCAGTCCTTGCAGGTTCATGAGCAGGTCGTTGACCAGGTACTTTATCTTGCCGCCGTAGTGCTCGCCGATGACCCATCCGAGGGTGACGCCGTCGATGGCGCCGAGGGGGTGGTTGCTGACGAAGGTGCAGAGCCGTCCGTCGTCGGGCAGGTTCTCGCGTCCTTCCACATCGACGCTGACGCCGACGTACTCTATGACTCCCTTGCAGAAATCCACTCCCACCCGTTCCTGTCGGAGGTAGGTGTTGATGAAATCCTGGTGTATGATGCGTGCCAGAAGTCCTGTCAGCCATTTCGGGATGTACTTAGCCTTCTTCCCTGCCCGGCTGCGGACGATTTTGTCTATATCAATCTCATTAATCATTTTATCTCCAATCTCTAATCCCTAATCTCTAATCCCCTAATCCCTAATCCCTAATCCCTAATCTCTAATCCCTAATCCCTATTCAATTAATGGTTATCGGCCTGTTGTTGATGAAGTAGCGTCCACGGGGCAGGCCCGAGAGCCAGTTGGTTCCTTTGTTGAGGCGTGCCGTCAGGTAGAGCACTCCGCTGTGGGTGTAGATGGGGAGGAGCTGGTTATGGTCGCTCTGTATCTGCACCCCGCGCCCTATGACGCTGATCTTCACGGGGTAGGCCGACATGCTCATCTTCCGGCTGGAGGGCATCTCGGCGTTGGGGACGTCCACCACCAGCGTGTCGGCATTGCGGCGTGCCCGTATCCGGCGCTTGCGCACGGAGGCTTCTGCCGGCCAGCACATGACGGCGGCCAGCAGCAACAGGCATATTCGCAGCAATGTCTCTCTTCTCATGAAAGCCTCTTTCCTCTAACAAGCGACAAAGGTACGAACTTGCAAGGAGAAAGACAAATAATTCGGGTGATATTTTTCTCTAAACTATAGGAACTATAGTTGCGGGTGGCTGAATCCCGCTTCCCCGAAGTGCGGGAAAGGGGAAATGCGTAGGGTTGCGAAACACGTCGTGAGTCACAGGCCCGCGACTCACGAGTCAAAGGCCAACGGCTCGTGAGTCAAAGGCCAACGGCTCGTGAGTCATCGGCCAACGGCTCGTGAGTCATCGGCCAACGGCTCACGAGTCGCGGGCCTGTGACTCACGAGGTGTTTTCATGCGGGCCCCGTCAGGGCTTCAGGTGGTTCCAGCCCTGGGCCTTGAGCTGATGCTCTCCGCCGTCGCGCGTGATGAGCGCCAGGCCCTTGTCAGCCTCGGTGACGTAGCCGATGACGTGCACGTCTTTTACCGATGAAACGGCATCATTCTGTGTCAGGGGTACGGTGAAGAGCAGTTCGTAGTCTTCGCCGCCGTTGAGGGCACAGGTGCTGACGTTGAGGTTCAGTTCCTCGGCCATGGCAGCCGTCTCGTAGTCGAGGGGCAGCCGTTCCTCGTAGATGCGGCACCCGGTCCGGCTCTGGTGGCAGATGTGCATCAGCTCGCTGCTCAGTCCGTCGCTGATGTCTATCATGCTTGTGGGGTGAATGCCGGCTTCCCTCAGGGCGTCGGTGATGTCGCCCCTTGCCTCCGGCTTGAGCTGTCGCTCGAGCAGGTACTCCCTGCCGGAGAAGTCGGGCTGTGCGTCGCGCAGCAGTTCCATCTGCTCCTTGCTGCCGCTCTTGCGGGCCTTTTCGACCTGTTCGTTGTAAATTATCTTCTCGCGTTCCAGCAGCTGCAGCCCCATGTAGGCCGCGCCCAGGTTTCCGCTGACGCAGATGAGGTCGGTGGGCTTGGCCTCGCTGCGCAGTACGATGTCCTCAGGACGCGCCTCGCCGATGGCCGTTATGCTGATGGCCAGTCCGGTGAGGCTGGCCGTGGTGTCGCCGCCCACGATATCGACGCCCCACTTCTCGCATGCCATGCGCATGCCGGCATAGAGCTCGTCGATGTCCTCCACGCAAAACTTGCTGCTGAGGGCCAGGCTGACGGTGATCTGCCGCGGCTGCGCGTTCATGGCAAACACGTCGCTCAGGTTCACCATGACAGCCTTGTAGCCCAGGTGACGCAGGGGCACGTAGGTGAGGTCGAAGTGGACACCCTCCATCAGCAGGTCTGTCGTGACGACCTGCCGCATGCCTTCCGTCGGAGCCAGGACGGCACAGTCATCCCCCACCCCCTTGAGTGTGGAGGCGTTTTTTGTCGTTATTTCTTTCGCGAGTCTTTCGATAAGGCCGAACTCGCCCAGTTCTGATATTTCCATAGTCGATTGCTAATCGTGGATTCCTTTAATCATTTCCTCCATGATTGTTGCCATGAAGGGCTGTACGGCTTCGGCTGCCCTGAGGACTTCCTGGTGAGTTATCTTCATGGGCACCTCCATGCCGCCCAGGTCGGTGATGACGCTCATGCCGAAGCACCTGATGCCGCAGTGGTTGGCTACGATCACCTCGGGCACTGTGCTCATGCCTACCGCGTCGGCGCCCCAGCGGGCAAACATGCGGTACTCGGCAGGCGTCTCATAGGTCGGACCCTGAGTGGCGAGATAGACCCCGTGCTGCACCTTGATGCCGTGCCGGGCCGCTATGTCGTCGGCCTGGGCAATGAGGTCCTTGCTGTAGGCTTCGCTCATGTCGGGGAAGCGAGGGCCGGGAGGTACATTCGGACCGTTGAGGGGATTCTCGGGCATGTAGTTGATGTGGTCGGTGATAATCATCAGGTCGCCAATCGAGAAGTCTGGATTGGTGCCGCCCGCCGCATTGCTGACGAAGAGCGTCCTGATGCCCAGCTCGCTCATGATGCGGACGGGGAACGTCACCTGCTGCATCGTGTAGCCCTCATAGTAATGAAAGCGGCCCTCCATCGCCATCACCTCTTTCCCGCCGAGGCGTCCGAAGATGAGCTCGCCGCTGTGACCCTCTACGGTAGAGACAGGGAAGTTGGGGATTTCACTGTAAGGAATGGACAGCGTCCTGTCGATGCGCTTTGCCAGCTGTCCGAGCCCCGTGCCCAGCACGATGGCCACACTCGGAGCGTTAGGCATCCTTTCGCGGAGCCACGCTGCCGTTTCTTTTATTTTTGCGTACATAGTCTGTTATGGTTTTGTCGAGTTTTTCTTTTTCGTCGCGCAGGATGCTCACCTCGATGGGGAGCACGTATGTGCTCTGCCGCACCTCCTCGCTGGGGTTCTTCAGGCACCTCAGCCGCGCCGCATCCTTCTCGGTGGTGATGATGATGCGGGGCTTGGGCAGTGCCGTCAGGGCCGAGTGGATGGCATCGGCATCGCGACGCGTATAGTAGTGGTGGTCGGAAAAATCCAGCGGCACGATGTGCTGCACGTAGCGCCGCACGTCCTGCTCCATCTGCCGGGGATTGCCGATACCCGTGAGCAGCAGCACATGCATGTTGTCCTTGCGCAGCATGGTCGGCTCCAGCGTCTGCTCGCCCCACAGCTGGTGCATCGTGCCGTAGCTGAACGTGCTGAAGAAGAGCTGCTGGTAAGGCTTGATGTGCAAGGCAGAGAGAATGACGCGGAACCCCATCGCCGTGATGTGCTGCGGACATTTCGTCACGATGACCGTCGAGGCGCGTCTGCTGGCAGAAACGCGCTCGCGGAGCCTCCCCGCCGGCAGCAGGCAGTCGTCGGAAATGATGCGGTGGTAATCCACCAGCAGGATATTCTGTCCGGGCTTGACGTAGCGGTGCTGATAGGCATCGTCCAGGAGGATGACCTCCACGTCCCGCGTCCCCTCGTCCGTGAGCAGACGCTCTATGCCGCGCCTGCGGTTGGCATCCACGGCAACGTAAGTCTCCGGAAACTTCTGCTTTATCTGCCAGGGCTCGTCGCCTATCTCCTCCATCGTCGTAGCGGCAGAGGCAAGGAGGTAGCCCCTCGTCCGGCGCTTGTAGCCACGGCTGAGCACAGCCACACGGTAGCGCTTCGAGAGCAGCCGGATGAGGTACTCCACGTGGGGAGTCTTCCCCGTACCGCCTACCGTGATGTTGCCCACGCTGATGACGGGAATGTCATACGACACAGAAGGCAGCACGCCCATGTCGAACAGGGCGTTGCGCACATCGACGGCGGCCCCGTAGAGCCAGCTCAGCGGCTTCAGCCACCGTCGTATCCGTGTCATATCGCCTTCCATCGCCTTTCCTTACTTGATGTTCGGTTCGAAAGGGATACGGGCCTGGACAGGATTCATCTTGCCGATGCGACGGACAAGGGCGAAGGCAGGATAGAACTCGCCCAGGGCAGCACGCATCTGGCTTTCCATGTATTCGTTGCTGCTCTTGTTAATGATGCCCATGTACCAGGGTTCGGGGCTTGGGTAGCGACCTATGCTGTACTTCTCCAGCTCGGCCAGCTCGGCAGCAGCCTTGACAGCGTCGTCAAGGTTTCCAAGCTGATCGACGAGGCCAATCTTCAGTGCCTGCTCGCCTGTCCAGACGCGGCCTTCTCCGACGACCTTCACGCTGTCCTGCGCCAGGCCGCGACCACCGGCAACCCTGCTCGTGAAGAGCTCATAGCCGCGGTTCACGAAGTTCTGCATCTTGGCCGACTCGCCGGCATTGAAGGGGCGACCCGTTGCACCGAAGTCGCTCATCGCATTGGTCTTCACAACGTCGAAGGTAAGACCCAGCTTTTCCGTAAGCAGCTCGCTTGCATCGGGTATCATGCCGAAGATGCCAATGCTGCCCGTCAGGGTCATGGGCTCGGAGATGATCTTATTGGCTCCGCAGCTGATGTAGTAACCGCCGCTGGCTGCCATGGCACCCATGCTGACCACGACAGGCTTCTCGGCACGCAGCAGCTGAATCTCGTGCCAAATCTGTTCGCTTGCGAAGGCAGAGCCGCCGGGACTGTTCACTCGGATGACGACGGCCTTCACGTCGTCGTCCTCGCGCAGCTTTTGCAGGTCGGTGATAGTCTCCTTCGTCGTGATGGTGTGCTCCTGACTGAAACCCGTGGCCTTCGCATCGTTTATCTCGCCGTAAGCATAATAGACGGCTACCTCCTCGTCAACTTTGTCACCGAGGTTGTCGCCTGCTGCAACGTCGGCAAGCGTGGTGAAGGTCAGGTTGTCGTCGTCGCCCAGCTCCATGCGCTCCTTCAGGGCCTCCTTCGCTTCGCTCAGGTAGCCGAGCTTATCGACAAGCTTCTTCTCGACGAACACGTCGGCTTCGCAGAACATGAATGTGCTGTCGGCCATCTCGTCGAGAGCCTCGACACTGAGCTTGCGGCTCGCTGCCACGTCGCGTACCATGCCGTTCCAGATGCTGTTCAGAAAACTCTGAACCTGCTCGCGGTTGGCCTCGCTCATCTCTGTGTTGATGTAGGGCTCCACGGCACTTTTGTATGTGCCGACCTTGAAGACCTGCATCTTGACGCCAAGCTTCTTCATCAGTCCCGTGAAGAAAATGGGTTGGCTTGCCATGCCGCTCCAGTCTATCATGCCACTCGGGTTCAGGATAATCTCGTCGGCAACGGAGCAGAGATAGTATGCACCGCGCGAGAAGTTGTCGCCGTAGGCTACAATCCACTTGCCGCTCTCCTTGAACTCGAGGAGCCCTTGGCGCAGCTCTTCGAGGTCAGCCGGATAAGCTGCCAGGGAGCCGCCTTCCAGGTAGATGCCCTTCACCTTGTCGTTCTTGGCTGCCTTCTTCAGCGCCTCAAGCGCCTGGTCGAGGCCGATGGTTGCCTCTTCGTCCTGGTTAAGGATATCCATGGGGCTGCCTTCGCCGGCACGGTCCACGATTTCGCCCTGCAGCTTGATGCGCAGGATGCTATTCTTGGGCACTGAGCCGGCAATGCCTTCGCTGGCTACCATGCCTGCAACGGAGATGATGCTGATTACGGTCATGATGATGCCGGCCAGAATGATGCCTACCACTGTGGCCAGCGTGTACTTGAGAAAGTCTTTCATAATTTTATCGTTTTTTATTGGTTTGTCGTTTGCCTTGTGCTTATTTCCTACATTATATATATTATGCGGGGCAAATTTACGAAATTAATGTGAAAAGTGAAAAGCGAACAGCTAAAAAATCTTCCTTTCGCTGCTTTTTCCTGTCATTCCGTCTCTATGCCCGTATCTCTGCAGGCGCTTTTCTGAGGGCCAGCACCACCGAGGAGCAGATGCCGAGCAGGGCAACGAGCAGCGTCTGCAACGTGTGGACAATGAGTACGAACAGGGCACCGGCAGTCTGCTCCACGCCATAGAGGACGAGGACGGTCTTGACGGCAAAGTGCCAGGAGCCTGCTCCGTTGGGAGTGGGCACGAGAACGGCGAAGCTGCCGACAACGAAGGCTACGAGGGCGCAAAGCGGACCGAGCCCGGAGGTGAAGTCAAAGCAGAAGAAGGTGAGGTAGAAGTGGAGGTAGTAGCTCAACCAGATGCCGACGGAGTAGAACAGGAAGAGCAGGGGCTGCTTCACTTGGCGCACGGAGAGGAGGCCGTTTGTCAGGTCGGCAAAGACGGATTTCGTGCGCGAGAAGATGTGGAACCGCCTGGTCAGCAGCAGTATGCACAGCAGGGCAAGGATGCCGCAGAGGGCCGTCACCATCCAGCCTGCCGCAGAGAACTCGCCCAGCACACTGCCCACCGACACACCGGTTCGGCGGAAGAAGGTCAGGAAGACGGGTATCTGCGTAAGGAACGTCAGGAAGGAGAGCACGAGGATGAGCAGCGAGTCGATGATGCGCTCCGTGACCACCGTGCCGACGCTGTGGCTGAAGTTGGTGCCTTCGTATCGCCGCAGCACGCCGCACCGCAGCACTTCGCCCACGCGGGGCACGACGAGGCTGCTGGCATAGCTGAGGAAAACGGCATGGATGCAGGTGGATAGCCTGGGCCGCTCGCCGAGGGGCGAGAGCGCCTGCCGCCACCGCATGGCACGCAGCACCTGGGCCAGCACGCCGAAGGGCATGCTCAGCAGCATCCAAGTCCACGACATCCTGCGTGAGAGGGCATCCACGAGTTCTTCCCATTGAATGCCCCGGTACATCCACCACAGAATGCCGACTGCCAACAGCAAGGGCAGGGCTATCCTTATTGATTTGACAATTTCACAATTTGACGATTTCACGATTAAATTTCGCCTTATCCTTTTGCTTGTCACTTATTCTTTGTACTTTTGCACCGCAAAGGTAAGAAATATATTCTAATTGTCAAATGCTGAAATTGTGAAATATAACTCTGTACGTCCGAAAAAGTTTCTTGGGCAGCACTTTTTGACCGACTTGAGCATTGCGAGCCGCATCGCCGACACGGTGGATGCCTGTCCCGGGCTGCCGGTACTGGAGGTGGGGCCGGGCATGGGTGTCATGACGCAGTTTCTTGTGCGCAAGCCGCGGGAGCTGAAGGTGGTCGAGATTGACGACGAGAGCGTGACCTACCTGCGCCGCAACTTTCCCGAGCTGGAGGAAAGCATCATCGAGGACGACTTCCTGAAGATGCATCTGGAGCGCACCTTCGGCGGACGGCCTTTTGTGCTGACGGGCAACTATCCCTACAACATTTCCAGCCAGATTTTCTTCCGCATGCTCGACTACAAGGAACTCATTCCCTGCTGTACCGGCATGATACAGAAGGAGGTTGCAGAGCGCATGGCTGCCGGCCCGGGCAGCAAGACGTATGGCATCCTGAGCGTGCTGGTGCAGGCTTGGTACGACGTGGAATACCTCTTCACGGTGGAGCCCGGCGTCTTCAACCCGCCGCCCAAGGTCAGGAGCGCCGTCATCCGCCTGACACGCAACACGACAACTTCGCTGGACTGCGACGAGAAGCTCTTCCGCCGGCTTGTCAAGACGACGTTCAACCAGCGGCGCAAGACGCTGCGCAACAATATCCGTCCCTTGCTCTCGCAGCTCACTGCCGAGCGAGGTGCACAACCCTGTTTCGAACAGCTCCTTGCCGACCCCGTCATGCAGAAGAGACCCGAACAGCTCGGCATAGAGGACTTCATTGCCCTGACCCGAAAGCTGGAACAAGGCCTATGAACCCCCAATCAACCCGATTACTCCCATGAATTCCACCATAAACAACAATACCGACATGCGACTGCTGCAACTCCTCTCGCAGACCTTTCCCAACAGCGAGAGCGCCAGCACCGAAATCATCAACCTGGAGGCCATCCTCAACCTGCCGAAAGGCACGGAGCATTTCGTGGCCGACATCCACGGCGAGCACGAGGCTTTCCTCCACATCCTGCGCAACGCCAGCGGCAATATCAAGCGCAAGGTGCACGACCTCTTCGAGGGCTCGCTGCCCGAGAACGTCATGCGCGACCTCTGCACCCTCATCTACTACCCCGAGAAGCGCCTCGAGATGATAGAGGAAGGTACCGACGAGGACCTCTCCGACTTCTATGCCCGCACCCTGCTGCAGCTCATACAGGTCTGCCAGTCCGTCAGCAGCAAATACACGCGGAGCAAGGTGCGCAAAGCCTTGCCCCCGCAGTTCGCATACATCATCGAGGAACTGCTGCACGAGAGCCCCATCGACGACGACAAGGAGGCCTACTTCCAGCGCATCGTGGAGACCATCATCGAGACGGGACAGGTGAGGGGCTTCATCGTGGCTATCTGCAACGTCATCCACAAGCTGAGCATCGACCAGCTGCATATCCTGGGCGACATCTTCGACCGCGGTCCTGGCGCACACATCATCATGGACTACCTGCTCACGCGCGACAACTTCGACATCCAATGGGGCAACCACGATGCCCTCTGGATGGGAGCCGCCGCCGGATGCGACGCCTGCATCGCCATCGTGCTGCGACTCTCGCTGCGCTTCGGCAACATGGCTACCCTCGAGGACGGCTACGGCATCAACCTGCTGCCCCTTGCCACCTTCGCCCTGGAGACCTATGCCGACGACCCCTGCCAGTGCTTCCTGCCCTTCTGCTCGCCCGACGACGCTGCACCCGACGAGAAGCAGACGCGCCTCATCGCCCAGATGCACAAGGCGATTGCCGTCATCCAGTTCAAGCTCGAGGGGCAACTCATCCGCAAGCACCCCGAATGGAACATCGACCGCCGAGGCACCCTGGAAAACATCGACCTCAGCCACGGCACCTACCGCTTCGAGGGACAGGACTACCCGATGCTCGACACCTCCTTCCCCACCCTGAACCCCGACGACCCCTACAGCCTGACACCCGAGGAACAGGAGCTCGTGGAGCGGCTGCACCATTCGTTCCGCATCTCCGAGAAGCTGCAGAAGCACATCCGCTGCCTCTTCAGCCACGGCTGCATGTACGCCATCTGCAACAGCAACCTGCTCTTCCACGCCTCGGCCCTGCTCAACGCCGACGGCAGCCTGCGCCAGGTCATGCTGGACGGCACCCCCTACCAGGGACGCGAGCTGATGCACCGCATCGGCATGCGCATGCGCTCGGCCTTCCAGCACGACACACCGCGCCCGCAGCGACTCCAGGCACGCGACTACTTCTGGTACCTCTGGTGCGGCCCCGACAGCCCTCTCTTCGACAAGAGCCGCATGACCACCTTCGAGCGCTACTTCCTTGCCGACCCTGCCACCCACCACGAAGAGAAGGGTGCCTACTACCAGCTGCGCGAAGACCCCGCCGTCTGCACACGCATCCTGGACAGCTTCGGCGTGGAGGGCGAGACGCGCCACATCATCAACGGCCACGTCCCCGTACATGCCAGCCAGGGCGAGAACCCCATCAAGGCCGGAGGTATGCTCATGGTCATCGACGGCGGCTTTGCCAAAGCCTACCACCACACGACAGGCATTGCCGGCTACACCCTCGTCTATCACAGCCGCGGCTTTCAGCTCATCCAGCATGAACCCTTCACCAGCACGCAGGATGCCGTAGCCAAGGGCACCGACATCAAGAGCAGCACCCAAATCGTGGAGATGATGGGCCGCCGCATCCGTGTGCGCGACACCGACAAGGGCCGTCAGCTCCAGCAGCAGATCAGCGAACTGCGCCAGCTCCTCTACGCCTACCAGCACGGCATCATCAAGGAGAACAACACCAAGCGCTGAACACCTTCCCCCGCAAGACGCAACGACAAACCCGTACCGACGGGAAACAAAACCCGCGGCAACGCGTCATAAAAGTTATTTTCATGACGCGAAAATATATTTTCAAACTTTGAAAATATATTTTCAAACTTTGAAAATTAATTTTCATGACGTGAAAATTGATTTTCACGTCATGAAAATAACTTTTCCACGTGGTCTTCCGGCTTTTTCTTCTAAAAGGGGAAAGTTTTGTTCGGGAAAGACAGAGGTTTGTTCAGGAGCGGACAAGCCTGGGGAAAGCTATCGACACCGCCACATACCATAATATAATAAGGTATAGGGCACAAGGGTCCAGGAGCAGGATGGGCAGGCACCCGATGAGGAAGACGTAGCGCTGCCGGTTGTCGGCCCAGCTCATGTTCTTGAACTTCAGCGCCAGCATGGGCACTTCGCACACGAGCAGCATGCACGAGAGCAGCATGAAGAGGAAGAGAAAGACGGCGTTGAACTTCGCGGAGACCAGGAAGGCATGCTCGCACAGCACGAGGCTGCCCCAGAAGAGGGCGTTGGCCGGCGTAGGCAGGCCGATGAAGCCGTAGTGCTGCCGCTCGTCGATGTTGAACTTGGCAAGTCGCAGGGCAGAGAAGGCTGCCATGAGGAAGGCGGTGTAGGGGAGCGCCTTGCGGACGGGCAGGAGCATGTCGGGGCAGTGCACCTCGCTGAAGAGATAGAAGATGATGGCGCTGGGGGCCAGGCCGAAGGTGACGACGTCGGCCAGCGAGTCGAGTTCCTTGCCGATGGGCGACGAGATGCCGAGGGCACGGGCCGTCATGCCGTCGAAGAAGTCGAAGACTGCTCCGAGCACAATCAGCAGGACGGCATAGGAGTACTGCCCGTAGAAGGCGCAGCCGGTGGCCATACAGCCGCAGACGAGGTTGCAGCAGGTAATAGCGTTGGGAAGGTTAATCAGGTTCATGGCTCGTCCTTTTTGTTTAGCTTGGCTATGACGGTTTCATTGCCGACGGTCTTCTGGTGGAGCTTCACCAGGACTTCGGTGCCAAGGGGAAGATAGAGGTCAACGCGCGAACCGAACTTGATGAAGCCCAGGTGCTCATCTACGTAGCAGTCCTCGCCTACTGAAGGGTACGTCACGATGCGGCGTGCCACGGCTCCGGCCACCTGTCGGGCCAGGATTTCCGTGCCGTCGGGAGTCTCGATGACAATCAGGCTGTGCTCGTTCTCGTCGCTTGCCTTGGGCAGCCACGCCTTGTGGAAGTTGCCGTCGAGGTGCTCCACGTACTTCACCGTGCCATCGACGGGAATCCAGTTGGCATGCACGTTGAACAGGCTCATGAAGATGCTCACCATGATGCGGCGGTCGTGGAAATACTCGTTCTCCATCGTCTCTTCCACCACGACCACCTTGCCGTCTGCCGGTGCCAGGACGAGCCCGTCGGTATCCCCGTCGAATGTGCGGATGGGGCACTGGAAAAAGTTCAGCATGATGCCGTAGAGGACGGCACTGACGGCTATGCAGATGTCGAAATAAATCTTCGCCTCAAAGGTGTGGAGTATGATAAAGTTGAGCGTAATCAGCACGATTGCACTCCAAAGGAGCGTCGTCTTCCCCTCGCTGTGAAGTCGTATTTTCTTTAGTTTTCTTAGTCTTTTGCCCATAGTTTTTGGCATAGTGCGGTTCAAAGTTAGTACTTTTTTTTGAACTGGCAAGGGCAAAGCAGACGAATTTCTTCATTGCGACACAAAAAAAGTACTCATTCCTTGCCCATGAAGAAAAAAAGCGTTAACTTCGCCATCTCTTCTAAATTCAAGGACCGACATGGAGGATTTCGTACACTTACACGTTCACTCACAGTACTCACTGCTCGACGGACAGGCATCCATCAAGAAGATGGTCGATAAAGCCATCCGCGACGGCATGCGCGGCATGGCACTCACCGACCACGGCAATATGTTCGGCGTCAAGGAGCTGTACGACTACTGCAAGTCGGTCAACAAGGACAGGAAGAAGCAGGGGCTGGAGCCCTTCAAGCCCATCTTCGGCTGCGAAATGTATGTAGCCCGCGGCGGAGACAAGAACATCCGCGAGGGAGGCAAGGAAAACCAGTCCGGCTGGCACCTCATCGTGCTGGCAAAGAACCTGAAGGGCTACCACAACCTCATCAAGCTTGTCTCGCGCTCCTGGGTCGATGGCTTCTACATGCGTCCGCGCACCGACCACAAGGACTTGGCACAGTTCCACGAAGGACTCATCATCTGCTCCGCCTGCATCGGCGGCGAAGTGCCCAAGAAGATTCAGAACGGCGACCTGGCAGGAGCAGAGCAAACCGTCAAGTGGTTCCACGACATCTGGGGCGACGACTACTACCTGGAGCTGCAGCGCCACGAGGTGACAGACCCCGCACAGACAGCCAACCGCGAGACCTACGAAGTGCAGAAACGGGTCAACCCCGTCCTCATCGAGCTGGCACGCAAGCATGGCGTAAAGCTCATCTGCTCCAACGACTCCCACTTCCTCGACCAGGACGACGCCGAAGCCCACGACCTGCTCCTCTGCCTCTCGACGGGCAAGGACCTGGACGACCCCAACCGCATGCGCTACACCAAGCAGGAATGGTTCAAGACACGCGCCGAGATGAACGCCGTCTTCCCCGACCTGCCCGAAGCACTACGCAACACCTGCGAGATACTCGACAAAGTGGAAATCTACGACCTCGAGTCCAATCCCATCATGCCCTTCTTCCCCATCCCCGAAGAATTCGGCACCGAAGAGAGCCTGCGGCAGAAATACACCGACGAGGACCTCTTCCGCGAATTCACCAGCGACGAGAACGGCGAGAACACCCTGCCACGCGAAGACGGAGAGAAGAAGATAGAGAAGCTGGGAGGCATCGACAAGCTCTACCGCATCAAGCTCGAAGCCGACTACCTCGCCAAGCTCACCTACGAAGGCGCAGCCCGGCTCTATGGCAAGGAGCAAGGGGCAGGGGGCAATGAGCAAGGAGCAGGGAGCAACGCTAACCCCTTGCCCCCTGCCCCTTGCTCCTTGCCCCAAGAAGTCGATGACCGCATCCGATTCGAACTCCACATCATGAAGACGATGGGATTCCCCGGCTACTTCCTCATCGTGCAGGACTTCATCAACAACGCCCGCAAAGAACTCGGCGTATGGGTAGGCCCCGGACGAGGCTCGGCAGCAGGCTCCGTAGTCGCCTACTGCCTCGGCATCACAAGGCTCGACCCACTCAAGTACGACCTCCTCTTCGAGCGATTCCTCAATCCAGACCGCATCTCACTGCCCGATATCGACACCGACTTCGACGACGACGGCAGAGGCAAGGTGCTGCAATGGGTCATGGACAAGTACGGCGCCGAAAACTGTGCTCACATCATCACCTACGGAGCCATGGCAGCCAAGAGCAGCCTCAAGGACGTAGGACGAGTCGAGAAAGTACCGCTCACCACCGTCAACGCCTGGTGCAAGGCCATGCCAGACCGCCTGCCCGACGGCAAGAAACCGACACTGGAGAACTACATCAGCGCCACACCCGAGCTGAAAGAAGCACAGTACTCGAGGGACAAGAAGGAAGCCGACACCATCAAGTACGCCCTCAAGCTCGAAGGAACCGTCCGCAACACTGGCATCCACGCCTGCGGATTCATCATCTGCCGCGACCCCATCAGCGACCACGTCCCCGTCTCCACAGCCGACGACCCGGACTTCCCAGACCGCAAGACAGCCGTCACGCAGTACGACGGACACGTCATCGAGAGCACAGGACTCATCAAGATGGACTTCCTCGGACTCAAGACCCTCTCACAGCTCAAGGAAGCCTGCCGCATCGTCAAGGAATCGCGCGGCACCGACATCGACATCGACAACATACCCATCGACGACCCCCTTACCTACAAACTCTACCAGGAGGGACGCACCGTCGGCACCTTCCAGTTCGAGTCGGCTGGCATGCGCAAATACCTCAAGGAACTGCACCCGACGGTCTTCGAAGACCTCATCGCCATGAACGCCCTCTACAGACCCGGGCCTATGGACTACATCCCGCAGTTCATCCGACGCAAGAACGGACAGGAACCTATCACCTACGACCTCGAAGCCTGCGAGGAATACCTGCGCGACACCTACGGCATCACCGTCTATCAGGAACAGGTCATGCTGCTGGCACGCAAGCTGGCAGGCTTCACCCGAGGCGAGAGCGACGCCCTCAGAAAAGCAATGGGCAAGAAGAAGAAGGACATCGTCGATCAGATGAAGCCCAAGTTCATCGAGGGCGGCACAAACAACGGACACGACCCGAAGATACTCGAGAAGATATGGAGCGACTGGGAGAAGTTCGCCTCCTACGCCTTCAACAAGTCGCACGCAGCCTGCTACTCCTGGGTAGCATACCAGACGGCCTACATGAAGGCACACTACCCCGCCGAGTTCATGGCCGCACTGCTCACGCGGGGCAAAGACGACGTGAAGGAAGTGACGAAACTCCTCGAGGAATGCCACGCCATGAAGCTCGAAGTGCTCGGACCCGACGTCAACGAGTCGCACCGCGACTTCGGCGTCAACGACCGACAGCAGATCCGCTACGGCCTGACTGCCATCAAGGGCCTGGGCGAAGCCGCCGTACAGGTCATCGTCGATGAGAGGGAGAAGAACGGACCCTTCCGCGACATCTACGACTTCGCGGAACGCATCAACATGTCAGCCATCAAGCGCAACGGCCTGGAATGTCTGGCACTGAGCGGTGCCCTCGACAACATCGCCGCCGGCATACGCAGGGAACAGTTCGTCGCTGCGAACCCGAAGGGCGAAGTCTTCCTTGACCTGCTCATGCGCTACGGCACACAGTACCAGCAGGCACAGATGGAGGCACAGTTCTCGCTCTTCGGCATGGATGCCGTGGAACTGAACAAACCCGCCGTGCCGGAAGCAGAAGAATGGACTGCACTGGAACGCCTGAACAAGGAGCGCTCGCTGGTAGGCATCTACCTCTCGGCACATCCGCTCGACGAGTACTACGTCATCCTGCAGAACGTCTGCAACCTGAAGATGGCCGAGATGGAACACCTCACCGCCTTTGCCGGCAAGAGCGTCCGGCTGGGAGGCATCGTCACGGCAGTACGCTCCGGAACAACGAAGAACGGGAAGCCCTTCGGCGTTGCCACCATCGAGGACTTCAGCGGCACGGGCGAGATAGCACTCTTCGGCGAGAGCTGGGTGCAATGGGGAGGCTACCTGAGCGTGGACCGCTCGGTGCTCATCACCGGCAGCGTCGAGGAACATCGCTTCCGGCAGGGCGAGTACGAACTGCGCATCGGGCACATCGACTGGCTGGCCGACGTCAACGACAAGATCATTGAACGCATCACCGTCACCGTCAACACAAGCTCCCTGGAAAAGGACGACGTGGAGATGCTCACTTCCTACGTCACGGAAAACCCCGGCAACACGGCACTGCAGCTGATCTTCGTCGATGCCACCGACCCGCACAACCAGCTCCACATGACATCCCGCTCACGTCGCATCAAGGTGAAGCGGCAGCTCCTGGAAGACATCGAGGCTGCCGAAGCACTTTCCTACACAATCAACTAAATATATATTGAATCAATTAAACTATTAAAGCTATGGCACAGACAATCAACACAGCGAACTTCGACGCACTGGTAGCAACCGGCAAACCTATCGTTCTGGACTTTTGGGCAACATGGTGCGGCCCCTGCAAACGCCTCGCACCCATCATCGAGGAACTGGCTAAGGACTACGACGGCAAGGCCATCGTCGGCAAATGCGACGTGGAGGAGGACGAAGACCTCGCCATGCGCTTTGGCGTACGCAACATCCCCACCATCGTCTTCCTCAAGGACGGCAAGGAAGTGGATCGCAGCGTCGGACTGGTTCCGCGACCCGCTCTCGAAGAGAAAATCAAGGCTATGCTTTCATAGGACTGCTTAGGAGTACCTCTTAATTCAACCAAGCTATGGCTACATTCGAAGAAGACCTCCTCCGCGATGCCGAGGACGACCGACTCACCGTCGAATACATTCAGAACTATCTGCCGCAGGAGCTCAAGGAGAAGTTCACCGAGGAAGAGCTCTACTACTTCATCGACGTCATCGGAGAGTACTACGTTGACCTGCTCGACAAGCATCCCGACGAGGAAGACATCGACATCGACGTGGAGGAAGTGGCAAAGTTCGTTGCAAAGCAGGCCAAGAAGGACAAGATGGGCGACTTCGACCCCGAAGACCTCCGATGGGTGGTCGATGGAGAGCTGGAATACGGCGAGTCCATTGAACATTGACTATTGACCATTGCCCCCGGACGGTAGCAAATTATTCACTTTTCCCTATTCACTTTTCCCTTTTTACATGGAACAACCTCTTTTGATTTATAACACCCTGAGCCGGCAGAAGGAACTCTTCAAGCCCCTCCATCCGGGACGCGTCGGCATGTACGTCTGCGGCCCCACCGTCTATGGCGATGCGCACCTGGGTCATGCCCGGCCTGCCATTACCTTCGACCTCCTCTTCCGCTACCTGCAGCACCTGGGCTACAAGGTGCGCTACGTCCGCAACATCACTGACGTGGGCCACCTGGAGCACGATGCCGACGAGGGCGAGGACAAGATAGCGAAGAAGGCCCGCCTCGAAGAGCTTGAGCCGATGGAGGTGGCGCAGTACTACACCAACCGCTTCCACGAGGCGATGGATGCCCTGGGCTGTCTGCCGCCGAGCATCGAACCGCACGCCACGGGCCACATCATCGAGCAGCAGCAGCTGGTGCGACAGATCCTCGACAACGGCTTTGCCTACGAGAGCAACGGCAGCATCTACTTCGACATCGAGAAGTACAACAAAGTACACCGATGGGGCATCCTCTCGGGCCGCGACCTGGAGAACGTCAAGGACGCGAGCCGCGAGCTGGCCGGCGTGGGCGAGAAGAAGAACCAGGCGGACTTCGCCCTGTGGAAGGCTGCACAGCCCGAACACATCATGCGGTGGCCCTCGCCCTGGAGCGACGGCTTCCCCGGATGGCACTGCGAGTGCACGGCTATGGGCCGCAAGTATCTGGGCGACCACTTCGACATCCACGGCGGCGGCATGGACCTCATCTTCCCCCACCACGAGTGCGAAATAGCACAGGCCGTTGCCAGCCAGGGCAGCCAGATGGTACGCTACTGGATGCACAACAACATGATAACCATCGACGGCAAGAAGATGGGCAAGTCCTACAACAACTTCATCACCCTGCCCGAGTTCTTCAGCGGCAGTCATCCACTGCTCCAGCAGGCCTATACGCCCATGACCATCCGCTTCTTCATCCTCCAGGCGCATTACCGCTCTACAGTCGATTTCAGCAACGACGCCCTGCAAGCTGCCGAGAAGGGACTGGCTCGACTCATGGACGGACTGAAGAACCTGCGCCGCCTGCAGGAAGGACAGAAGGTGAAGGGACAGCCAATGGTTGAGTCCTCGTATGTTGCGACACTGTCGCAACAGCTCTACGACGCGATGAACGACGACCTCAACTCGCCCATCGTCATCAGCCACCTCTTCGATGCCTGCCGCACCATCAACACGCTCACCGACAAGAAAGCCAGCATCCAGGCTGAGACAGCTCAGGCTTTGCTCCGCCTCATGGAGACGTTCACCACCGACATCCTCGGCCTGCGCCAGGACACCGGCGTGAGCAACAAGGCCCGCGAGGAAGCCTACGGAGCCGTCGTGAACATGCTGCTGGACCAGCGCCAGGCTGCCAAGGCCGAGAAGAACTGGTCCCTAAGCGACAAGATTCGCGACGACCTCACCGCCCTCGGCTTCGAGGTAAAGGACACCAAGGACGGCTACACCTGGACGCTCAACAAATAGAGACTAGATAGTCTAGAGAATCTAGATAGACTAGAAAGACTAGAAAATCTAGAGAATCTAGAAAATCTAGAGAATCTAGAAAATCTAGAAAGTCTAGAGAATCCCTATTCACAGCTGCCCTGTCTCCACTTGGCGGACGACGCGCTCGATGAGCTTGTCTTCCTCCTCGGGGTGGTACTCCTTCTTCAGGCTGGCGCGGAAGGTCCAGGCAAACACCTGGTAGAAAGCCGCTCGCGTCGGTCCGAGGAAAGCTTGGACTATTTCATACGACGACTGGTTGCACTCCCTATCCACCAGTTTGATGAGAAGCTTGCCTTGCGAATAGGTGAGCTTCTTCATTTGCGGCTTGTAGGTGTCGAAGATGTCGCGCTCCACACGCCGTATGTGGGCCTGCTTCTCCTTCTTGGTGGGCAGCATCTCCAGCGTCTCGTAGGTCTCGGCAATGAGGCCGTTCACCTGCTGAGCCAGGGGCAGCACCTTCTTCACGTTGCGCACCAGGCGATTGTACTCACGGCGCTGCTTCTCGCTCTTGAACTTCAGTGGCGGATAGACCCACAGCTCGGGAAGCAGGTAGCACCACATCGTGTCGCCATCCTCCACCTGCGGCTTCGCATAGCGATACACCTGCAGCTTGAGCTTGTAGCTGACCGGCTCTGCGGGCAGCTGCTCATCGGCCTCTTCCTGGGCGTACAGGACACAGCTCAGGAGAAGGGCAAAGAATGCTATGAACGCCTTTTGCTTCATAATCTGCTGCAAAAGTACGAAGAATAAGTGAATAAGTGAATAACTATGAATGAAGAATACGGGAGAAAGGGCAAAGAATTATGTTTTTTTAATATGATTATCCTTGGTCGTACCATCATTCATTAGTTTCGGAACAGCCCTGAAAGGGCAGTAAGCCCATAGCCCAGGGCATCGCCCTGGGTGGTCTATGTGACATAAGGCACGCCCTGAAAGGG
>CACWTR010000004.1 GCA_902763865.1 uncultured Bacteroidales bacterium
CACCACCTTGCCGTCCTTGCTCAGCACGCGTCTTATTTTGCTTCGTGCATTGGCACGACCTTCCAACAGGAGGGGCTCGTCGCGCGGCAAGACCATTCCCGTGGAATAAACAGGAGGCAAATGCAGCCCTCCGTAGTCGCCCGTGAGTGCCGAATAGACGGTCTTTGCCAGGATCTGTGCACCTTCGGGATTGGGATGCAGGGCATCGGGGAAGAGGTCCGGACGACAGTGCAGCGGCGTGTAGAGGTCGATGAGTTGTGCTCCTGCGCCATGTGCCACCAGCTCGATGGCTTGCTGAATCTGTGCGTGCCAGTCGCGTGTGCCGCTTTGGAAGCGCGGATGGCGATGGAAGATGGGCGTCATCTTGCAGACCAGGATACGCGCCTCGGGGTTCGCCGTGCGGAAGGAATCAATCAGGGCACGGTAGTTCGGGATGAATTCCTCCTTCCAGTCGGGCCAGTTGCGAGGGTCGGTGTCGTTCAGGCCAAGATGGATGACCACCCAGTCGGCCTTGAAGTCCAGCGCTTCGCGGAACTCCGGCAGATGGATGTAGGGACGATGCCCCTTATATAATAAGGTAGCACCGGAATGTCCGAAGTTCTGTACCTCGTAGCCCTCGCCGAGCATTCTCTGCAGCTGTGCTGGGTAGCTGTCCCTCTCGCGGTCGGCAATGCCGTAGCCGTAGGTCACGCTGTTGCCTACGCAAGCAACCTTGACCCTTTGAGCTGCGAATGTTGCACAAACGCAAAGAGAGAAAATTGCAAATATGATACCTCCCTTTTTCATCACTTAAAACTCGTTACAATGTTGGAAGAAGCCAATCTCGTCGAGTTCCTTGCGGAGTTGCTGTTCCTCCTCGGGGGTGACGTTCTGGAAAGGGGTACGGTTGGGGCCAAGGTCGAGGCCGATGAGCTTCATGATGCGCTTACCGCCTACGATGTTGCCGCGGAAGTGACAGATGACGTTGATGACCTTCTGCGAGTAGTCCTGCAGCCTGCGTGCCGACTCCAAATCGCCTCGGTTCCAAGCCTCTATGATGCCGACAAGGTTCTTGCCGTTGTAGTTTGTCGTGCCTCCGATGCCGCCTCTTGCACCGCCCATTGCCAGGCAGGGAAGGATGGTCTCGTCCTGTCCGTGGAGCATGTCGAACTTGCCGTCGGCGTAGAGGCGGCACTGGTTGTATTCGTAGAGGCTCTCGAAGGTATATTTGATGCCTGCAAAGTTCGGGATGCGTCCGTCAACGGCCTTCAGGAAATCCACCATAGGCAGGAAGGCACCGTTGAAGGCTGGGATGTGGTAGAAGTAGAAGGGCAGGGCGGGAGCTGCAGCGGCAATCTCCTCGCAGTACTTGACGAGCTCTTCGATGCGGCCAATCTTGGGGAATGGTGGTGCCATTGCTCCGATGCCCCAAGCACCAATCTTCTGAGCGTGTTCAGCCAGTTTCCTGCTCTCCCTGACACAGCAGCTGCCCACGTGCACGATGACCTTGAAGCCTTCGGGGGCTGCTGCCATCCAAGCCTCGGCCAGCTGCATGCGCTCCTCCGGGGTGAGCATGTAGCCTTCGCCGCTTGAGCCGTTGATGAATACTCCCTTCAGCCCGTTCTTTTGCAGCATCTTGGCGTATGCCGGGATGGGTTCAAGGTTCACGTCGCCATTCTCGTAAAAAGGCGTAAAGGGTGCGTCGATAAGTCCGATGATTTTCTCCATGATAATGTGTTTGTTGATGTTGTTAAAGTAGTTTTTGTCAGTTTTCAGAGGCAAAGGTAGCTAAAAAATTTCAATTGAGGATAATAATGATTTAGGAATTATGAATTATGAATAAAATGTCGTACCTTTGCAGCCGTTTTCAGAATTCACATTATATTAAGCTATGGAACTTGACAAGCTGACTGCCGTTTCGCCCATCGACGGACGATACAGAGGCAAGACAGAACCTTTGGCCGCCTACTTCTCGGAGTATGCCCTCATCCGCTATCGTGTTCGCGTGGAGGTGGAGTATTTCATCGCCCTCATCCATCTTCCCCTGCCGCAACTGCAGGGCATTCCCGCCAGCGATGAACAGCTTCGCGACATCTATCGCTATTTTACGGAACAGGACGCACAGCGCGTAAAGGACATAGAAGCCGTTACGAACCACGACGTGAAGGCCGTCGAGTACTTCATCAAGGAGAAGTTCGATGCCATCGGCGGACTGGAACCCTACAAGGAGTTCATCCACTTCGGCCTGACAAGTCAGGATATTAACAACACAAGTGTGCCCCTCAGTATCAAGGAGGCTCTCGAAGAAGTCTATTATCCGCTGCTTGAAGAGCTGATTGCTCAACTCAAGACGTATGCCGACGAGTGGAAGAGCGTGCCGATGCTTGCCAAGACGCACGGCCAGCCGGCCAGCCCCACACGCCTCGGAAAGGAAGTCATGGTCTTCGTCTATCGTCTCCAGCGTCAGCTCGACATGCTCCGTGCCTGCCCCATTACGGCCAAGTTCGGCGGAGCAACGGGCAACTTCAACGCGCACCACGTGGCCTATCCGCAGTACGACTGGCGCGAGTTTGGCTGCCGCTTCGTCAGCGAGAGCCTTGGCTTGGAGCGCGAAGAATACACGACGCAAATCAGCAACTACGATTGCCTCGGCGCAGTCTTCGATGCCATGAAGCGCATTAATACCATCATCATCGATCTGGACCGCGATTTCTGGCAATACGTCTCGATGGAGTATTTCCGTCAGAAGATAAAAGCTGGCGAAGTCGGTTCCAGTGCTATGCCACACAAGGTAAACCCCATCGACTTCGAGAACTCGGAAGGCAACCTCGGCCTGGCCAATGCCATCCTGTCGCACCTCAGCCAGAAGCTGCCCATCAGCCGCCTGCAACGCGACCTTACGGACAGCACTGTGCTTCGCAATGTCGGCGTCCCCGTCGGACACATGGTCATCAGCCTGCAAAGCACCCTGAAGGGATTGCGTAAGCTTGTGCTGAACGAAGAAGCCATTCGTCGCGACCTGGAAAGCTGCTGGGCTGTATGTGCAGAAGCCATTCAGACCATTCTGCGTCGCGAAGCCTACCCGCATCCATACGAAGCGCTCAAGGCACTCACCCGGACGGGCAAGGGCATCGACGAAGCAACCATCAAGAACTTTATCGAAGAACTCAACGTCAGCGAATCCGTGAAGGAAGAACTGCGTAATATAACTCCATACACTTATACAGGAATTTAACACTTAAAAAGAAATGATTAACGAAAGAGAAAGTTGGAGAGACAAATTCTCCGAGAACGAGAACGGAGGTCGCCGGGAGGGCTACCGTCCGCAGGGTAACAACGAAGGACACAACGGCGAAGGACGCCCCATGCGTCCGCGCTACAATCGTCCGTCGTACAGTGCTAATCCGAACAGGGAAGGCTATCAGCCACGTCCTCGCTACAATCGCGAAGACGGCTATCAGCCCCGCCCAAGATACAATAATGACAATGGCGAGGGAAGCTATCAGCCGCGTCCTCGCTACAACCGCGAAGGTGGCTACAATCGCGAGGGCGGCTATCAGCAGCGTGAAGGTGGCTACCATCGTGAAGGCGGTTATAATCGCGAGGGTGGCTACCAGCATCGCGAAGGCGGCTATCGTCCCCGCATTAACCGCGAAGGTTACGCTCCCAAGGGAGGTCCAAGGCCCCGACGCACGGCGGATTACAATCCTCATGCCAAGTACAGCATGAAGAAGCAGATTGAGTACAAGGAGACACACATCGATCCGGACGCTCCCATCCGCCTCAACAAGTACCTGGCCAATGCAGGCATCTGCTCCCGTCGTGAAGCAGACGAGTTCATCGAGGCAGGAGTCGTGAAGGTCAACGGAGAGATTGTTACTGAACTTGGCACAAAGGTGAAGCGTTCAGACACTGTCCTCTTCCACGACCAGCTGGTCAGCATCGAGAAGAAAGTCTATATCCTCCTCAACAAGCCGAAGGATTACGTGACGACAAGCGATGACCCGCAGAACCGCAAAACTGTCATGGACCTTGTCAAGGGAGCCTGTCGCGAACGCATCTATCCCGTTGGCCGACTTGACCGCAACACGACAGGTGTACTCCTGCTCACTAACGACGGTGAGCTGGCAACTAAGCTGACGCATCCGCAGTTCCTCAAGAAGAAAATCTATCATGTTTTCCTCGACAAGAACGTCACTGCCGCAGACATGCGCCAGATAGCCGAAGGCATCGAGCTGGAAGACGGCGAGATACATGCAGATGCCGTTGAATACGCCAGCGAGACAGACCGCAAGCAGGTGGGCATCGAGATTCACAGCGGACGCAACCGAATCGTGCGCCGCATCTTCGAGCACCTCGGCTACAAAGTCATTCGCTTGGATCGCGTCTTCTTTGCAGGACTGACAAAGAAGAACGTACGCCGCGGCGACTGGCGCTTCCTGACCGAGAAGGAAGTCAACATGCTCCGCATGGGCGCGTTTGAGTAATCCATAATTCTCAATTCATAATACATAATTATATCCATGAAAAGAACAAAAGTAATCGACGCACTGAAGTGCACAGCATACGGTTCGGACATTTGCGTGAAAGGCTGGGTCCGTTCCAAGCGTGGCAGCAAGGGCATCTTCTTCATTGCCCTGAACGATGGCAGCACCATTAAGAACATCCAAATCGTCGGCGATGATGCCAAGTTCGACGAGGAAACCTTGAAGCGCATCACGACGGGTGCCTGCCTTTCTGTCGAGGGTAAGCTCGTGGAGAGTCCTGCTGCGGGACAGGCCAGCGAGATACAGGCCACAGCCATCGAGATTCTGGGCGACTGCGACAACACCTATCCCCTCCAGAAGAAGGGAGCCAGCTGGGAATACCTCCGCACGGTGGCCCACCTGCGTCCCCGTACCAACACCTTCGGTGCCATCCTGCGCATCCGTCACAACATGGCGATGGCTATCCACACCTACTTCCACGAGCACGGCTACTTCTACTTCCACACGCCACTCATCACGGCAAGCGACTGCGAAGGTGCCGGCAACATGTTCCAGGTGACAACCAAGAACCTCTATGACCTGAAGAAGGACGAGCAGGGTAAAATTATCTACGACGACGACTTCTTTGGCGAGCAGACAAGCCTCACCGTCAGCGGACAGCTCGAAGGCGAGCTTGGTGCAACGGCCTTGGGTGCCATCTACACCTTCGGCCCCACCTTCCGTGCCGAGAACAGCAACACGCCCCGCCATCTGGCCGAGTTCTGGATGATTGAACCTGAGATTGCCTTCATGGACCAAGAAGAGTTGATGGACCTCGAGGAGGACTTCATCAAGTACTGTGTTCGCTGGGCTCTCGACAATTGCCAGGATGATTTGGAGTTCCTCAACAAGATGATAGACAAGGGACTCATCGAGCGCCTGCAGGGGGTGCTGAAGGAGGACTTCGTCCGTCTGCCCTATACCGAAGGCATCCGCATACTGCAGGAGGCCAAGCAGAACGGCAGGAAGTTCGAGTTCCCCTGCGAATGGGGCGACGACCTTGCCAGCGAGCACGAGCGTTACCTCGTTGAGGAACACTTCAAGAAGCCCGTCATCATGACCGACTATCCGCGTTCCTTCAAGTCTTTCTACATGAAGCAGAATCAGGAGACTGCCGACGGCGGTTCCGTCGGTTACAAGGGAGCCATTGCCCCCGGGCCGACGATGCAGGGCACAGACGTGCTTTTCCCCTCAATCGGTGAGATTATCGGCGGCAGCGTCCGCGAGGAGAGCTACGACAAGCTGATGGCAGAGGTGAAGCGTCGCGAGATGGATATGACACACCTGTGGTGGTACCTCGACACCCGCAAGTACGGAAGTTGTCCGCATGCAGGGTTCGGCCTCGGCTTCGAGCGTCTCATCCTTTTCGTTACGGGAATGCAGAACATACGTGACGTTATTCCCTTCCCCCGTACACCGAGAAACGCGGAGTTCTAAACCGTGCAACGAAAAAAAGCCTTCCAAGACCTCAAACGGACTTGGAAGGCTTTTTTTCGTTTGCGTAGGCCGGTTGTGTTATTTTGCGCTGACGAATTCGTCGAGGAAGCGGACATCGTTCTCGCTGAACATGCGCAAGTCCTTCACCTGATACTTCAGGTTTGTGATACGCTCGATGCCCATGCCGAAAGCATAGCCGGTGTAGATGCTGCTGTCGATGCCGTTGGCTTCAAGCACAGCGGGGTCAACCATTCCGCAGCCCAGTATCTCGAGCCATCCTGAGCCCTTGCACATGGAGCAGCCCTTGCCGCCGCAGATGGTGCAGCTGACGTCCATTTCAGCACTTGGTTCCGTGAAGGGGAAGTAGCTGGGGCGCAGACGTATTTTCGTGTCGGGACCGAACAGCTCTTGTGCAAACAGCAGCAGGACCTGCTTGAGGTCGGTGAAGCTGACGTTCTTGTCAACATAGAGCCCTTCAATCTGATGGAAGAAGCAATGTGCACGTGCACTGACGGCTTCGTTGCGATAGACGCGACCGGGGCAGAGGATGCGGATGGGGGGCTGGGTCTTCTCCATCACACGCGACTGGACGCTGCTGGTGTGCGAGCGCAGGATGATGTCGGGATGCGACTCGACGAAGAAGGTGTCCTGCATGTCGCGTGCCGGATGGTCGTCGGCAAAGTTCAGACTGCTATAGACATGCCAGTCGTCCTCCACTTCCGGACCTTCTGCCAAGGTGAAGCCCAGGCGACTGAAGATATCGACGATTTCGTTCTTGACAATCGTGATGGGATGGCGCGAACCGAGGGCAATGGGGTAGGGCGTACGGGTGAGGTCGATGGAGGAAGAGCCTGCGGCGGTTGTCTCGCCTACGCTTTCCTTCAGGGTATTTATCTTTTCCTGGGCAAAGTTCTTCAGTTCGTTGATTCTCATGCCCAGCTCCTTCTTCAGGTCGGCAGGCACGCTTCTGAAGTCGTTCATCAGTTGTGAGATTTCACCCTTCTTGCTCAGATACTTGATGCGCAGGGCTTCTGCTTCCTGGGCATTCTTTGCCTGAAGCGAAGACAATTCCTGCATCAATTGGTTTATTCTTTCTATCATAATATGCTGTTCTAATCTGTTTTCGCGTGCAAAAGTACGAAATTATTCTTAATTCTTGACTCTTAATTCTTATTTTCTTTGTACCTTTGCACGATTTTTAGCAGATAGATTGCAGAATGGACATTAAGTGCAAGTTTTTTTTGGCGGCTTGTGTCCTCACGAGCGTGCTTTCGTGCGGAAAGATAGAGCAGCGGGCAGCTGACGTGGTGCACGACACGTGGTTTGAAGAAGACGTTCAAGCCGACACGCTTGCCGAGGAAGAAGAAGAGGAACTGGACATCATCGAGGAGGAGAGTCCTGCCCTGGACGGAGTCTTCAACGACTTCCTCTTTGCCTATCTCCACAGCAGCCGTCTCCGCCGCGAGCGCACGGCCAGGCCCCTCCGCCTGGAGCAAACGGACAGGCCGGCCAAGATACTCGAGGACTTCGACCCCGTGTTCGAGTTCGGTTTCCTTTCCGGCGAGTACTTCACTACGCTCTACGGCAATTCCCAGCAGATGCACGCCGATGACGAGGGAGAGCTGGAAGAGGATTCTATTGTCAGCCTGCAACGCATCAACCTCAACGACCGCACCATCCGCAACTTCCAGTTCCTGCGCAGCCAGGGACGATGGAGGCTCGACGTCGTGCGCGAGTCAACATTCGAGGATGACGACCTTTGCGACTACCTCAACTTCTATGCCCGTTTCTGCTCCGACAGCCTCTTCCAGATACAGTCGATAGCCGACCCGCTTCACGTTGTCATCCAAGGGTCCGAGGACGAGGAGGGAAGCATCGACGGCATCATCGATGCCGACCAGTGGCAGACGTTCTGCCCCGAAATGCCGGCTGGCATCATCTCCAACATAAAGAAAGGACAGCACTATGGCGGCCACAGAATCCTGCTTCGCAAGAGCGGTCAGTCGAGTGGCTTGCAGGAGATATTTACGTTCACGCGCGAGAAGGGCGAGTGGCGCCTTACACGATATGAGAACTAAAATCGACAATACATTCGGCATAGAGGCGGAAGCTCTTGCCTTCGTCTCGTACAGCTCCGAGGCAGCTTTGCGCGAGGAGCTTGTCCGTATCCATGAGCAGTATGCAGGCTTGCCAATCCTTCACGTCGGCTGCTGCAGCAACCTCCTTTTCCTTGACGACTTCGAAGGCATCGTTCTCCGGTCTGCCATCAAAGGCTTTCGCCTGACGGCAGAGACGGACGACGAAGTACTGGTAGAGGTCGGTTCCGGAGAGATTTGCGACGACTTTATTGCCGAGGCCATAAGTCGCGGCTGGTACGGAATGGAGAACCTGTCGCTCATTCCCGGGCAGGTCGGAGCCGCTGCGGTGCAGAACATCGGAGCCTATGGCGTGGAGGCCTGCGACGTCATCGAAGAGGTCCGCGGAATCAGTCTGTCCGACGGACAGGAACGGACGTGGAAACGTGCCGACTGCGGCTACGGCTACCGCAAGAGCATCTTCAAGGAGGAACTTTGGTGCAAGTATGCCATTACCCGCGTCACGTTCCGTCTGAGCAAACACTTCGTGCCGAAACTCCAGTACGGCGGTCTCCTCAAGGCCGTCGGGCAGGCAGGACTCTCGGAAGGCTCAATCACAGCCGCACAGTTGCGCCAGGTCATCATTGACATCCGCCGAGCCAAGTTGCCAGACCCGTCCGTCATGGGCAATGCTGGCAGTTTCTTCAAGAATCCCGTCGTTAGCACAGAGAAGGCAGGGCAGCTGCTCTCCGCTTTCCCGGACATGCCGCATTACCCTGCCGAAGGCGGCGGAACGAAACTTGCTGCCGGATGGCTGATTGAGCAGGCCGGCTGGAAAGGCAAGAGCCTTGGCCCCGCCGCAGTTCACGACCGTCAGGCTCTTGTCCTCGTCAACAAGGGCGGTGCCTCAGGCCGCGACGTCATGAAGCTTTGCAATGCCATCAGGAAAGACGTGGCTGACCGCTTCGGAATAGAGCTGGAGCCGGAAGTGAACGTGATAGGTTCGTTGCTTCATCGCGATGAAGCAATTGCTTCATCGCGATGAAGCAATTGCATCTACATGTACGTGCAATCACTCCATCGCGATGAAGCAATCAACACGTCGCGTCGCATCAAGCTCAGGAAACTTAAAAATTAAAAGGAAATACAATGAAAGTCTCTTTTCTTGGAACAGGCACCAGCATAGGAGTGCCGCAAATCGGTTGCAACTGCGAGGTCTGCACGAGCCGGGACCCGCGTGACCGTCGCCTGCGTGCATCGGCGCTCTTCGAGGAGGGCGATACGCGCCTTCTGCTCGACTGCGGGCCTGACTTCCGCGAACAGATGCTACGCATCGGCATGTCCGAACCGCTGGATGCCGTGCTTATCACGCATGAACACTATGACCACGTAGGCGGCATCGACGACCTGCGACCCTTCACCTTCGAGTCCGACCTGCCTCTGTATGCCGACGACTATGCCTGCAAGCACTTGCGGCAACGGCTTCCCTATTGCCTGGTGAACCACAGCTATCCGGGCATTCCCAAGCTCACCTTGCACGAAATAAAGGAAGGTGACCGCCTACAGTTCGGCCCGCTCCGGGTGACAGCCCTTCGCGTCATGCACGGCGAACTGCCCATCCTGGGGTACCGGATAGGCGATGTGGCCTATCTCACGGATATGACTGAGTTGCTTCCTTCTTCGCTGCCTTTGCTCGAGGGAATCAAGTTGCTCATCATCGGTGCCTTGCGCCATACGCCGCACAAGACGCATCAGACCGTGGAACACGCCATTGCCTTCAGTCGCAGCCTGGGCGTAGTGCCCACCTACTTCATCCACATGAGTCACCAGGTGGGCCTTCATGCCGTCGAGGAAGAACGGCTTCCCGAGGGCTTCCACTATGCCTACGACGGACTGGTGCTCGAGGTCTGAGGCAACTTCAGTCTGATACGTTGAACAGGATGTTCCCGGCTGCACCGCCGTCGATGGAGTTGCTTTGGGGAACGATGCGTCCGTTGAAGGAAGTGTTTTCTACGATGTTGCCGGTCTCGTAGATAACGCCGTGACCGCTATACATGTAGCGAGCCACGAAGGTTATCGTGTCGGGCTTGTTGCCGGCTTTCTGGCTTGTGTGTATGGCATTCGCAGGAATGAGAAGGCGACCTACAGGGTCGTCCGCCCCATCGACGTAGCCATCGTAGTTCGTATGCTGGCGGTATGAGTCCTTGACGTGAACGATGATGTCGTCCGTGGGGTCGTCGTTGTCCTTCGTGTCGAGCGTGTCATAGCAGACGGTCCAATAGTAGTCGGTTGCATTGATGAGACGTCCGCGAGTCTCCTGGTGGGCAGTGATGTGCACCGAATCGCCGGAAGCCAGCTCGATGGGCCTGCCGCTGATGTAGCCGGCATGCTGTACGTAGTTGGGATAGCTGCCCGTCTTGTAGGTAAAGCCTCGCCAGGTCGGGCAGTATGACTCGGTGTCCGTCTTGGAGCAGGACAGAAGGCTGAGCAGGACGATAAGACATGGGATAAGAGTAGAAAATAACTTGTGCATAGTAGGTGATTGTGAATTGTGTGAGCAGCGGATTAGATGTAGTTGAGTCTCTTCAGTTCGGTGTAGAGCCGCTGGACGGGGAGCCCCATCACGTTGAAATAGGAGCCCTCGATAGCGGTGACGCCGATGTAGCCTATCCATTCCTGAATGCCGTAGGCTCCGGCCTTGTCGAGCGGATGGTAGCAGGTGACGTAATGGTCAATCTCGGCATCGGTGAGATGGGCAAAGGTGACTTGAGAGACGGACGCAAAGGAGTGCTGTGCGGAGCTTGTGGTTAGCGTGACACCGGTGACGACCTGGTGCGTCTTGCCCGAGAGCTTGCGGAGCATCCGCCTTGCCTCAGCCTCGTCAGCGGGCTTGCCGAGCACTTCGCCGTCGAGCCATACGATGGTGTCGGCGGTGATGAGCAACTCGTCGGCCCCAATCGTGTAGGCGGCAGCCTTCTCTCGGCTGATGTACTGTGGAATCTCCTCCATCGGCAACCCGTCGGGATAAGACTCGTCAAGCCCCGGCAGTGTACGCACTTCGTACTGAAGGCCGAGCCCGGAGAGGAGTTCCCTGCGCCGGGGAGAATTGCTTGCAAGAATAATGTTCATTCCCTTACCAACTGAATGCTTCCTTGTTTGCCATCCACTTCCCTTGAGCCTTCAGGACCTGTTCTATGACGTCGCGGGCACAGCCCTGTCCGCCGTCGATATGGCTGATGTAGGTGCTGATGTCCCTTATCTCCGGAGCAGCGTCGCGGGGGCAGCAAGGCAGACCTGCCATCTGCATGACCTCGTAGTCGGGGATGTCGTCGCCCATGTATAGCACCTCGTCGGGAGAAAGCTCGTAGGCATCGAGCAGCTTCTGCATGCTGTCCGTCTTGACGGAACTGCCCAGGAATACGTCCCGGATGCCGAGCCCTTCGTAACGGCGACGGATGGCCTCGTCGCGGGCACCGGTGATGATAGCCACGTGGAGCCCTTCGGTAACGGCAAGGCGCAGCGCATAGCCGTCCTTCGTGTTCAGCGAGCGCATGAGCACGCCATCGTTGTTCATCTGGATAGTCTCAGCACTGAGCACACCATCGACATCGAAGACGAGGGCTCTGATTTTTCGTAGGTCGTAGTTTATCATAGCATCAGCAGTATGTCACGTTATCCCATTTCAGACGGTCCTCGTTCTGAGGCTTACGTTCCATTCCCTTGTGGCCGACGGCAATCATGCAGACAGCTCTCAGCGGGTCGGAAATGCCGAGCAGGGCTTTGACTATCTCTTCCGTAGGGCGACCGTTGGCAGCTTGTCTCTCGCGCACCTGTATCCAGCACGCTCCCAGCCCCATGTCCTCTGCCTGAAGCAGAATGTGAGTGGCTGCTACGGAGGCATCCTCTATCCAGACATCGCTGACGGACGGGTCTGCCAGCACGACGATAGCCAGCGGAGCCCCCGCCAGGAAGTCGGAACCAACCTGCTTGCTCTGGCTCAGGGCAGCGAGCTTCTCCTTGTCCTCCACCACGATGAACTGGTAGCTGTGCAGGCCTTTGCTGCTCGGAGCAATCAAGCCTGCCCGAAGCAAAAGCCGGATTTCGTCACTGCTCAGCTGTTCGTCCGTAAATTGACGCATGCTGCGTCTCGTCTTAATTAATTCACTGAAGTCTTTCATTCGATACTCTTTTTGCGATGCAAAAGTACGACATTTAATTCAGAATTCAAAATTAAACGAATCAAAATACAAAGAAGCCGCCCGAGTGTGTACTCGTGCGGCTCGTTTTTCTTCTTCCAGCCGAAAGACGGAAACCTATCAGATGTGGAGGTTCAGGCCGATGCCGAAGGTGTGGTTCTTGCGCTCGTAGTGGTCGGTCTTGAATAAGTTCGGAGCCACCTCTGTCGTGACGTCGCGGCTGTTGTAGAAAGTGCACATGTAGCCGAGGTCGATGTCGAAACGCTTCGTGACGTGGAAGCGTACGCCGGCACCCACCATGTGGTTCGAAAGGTTGAACGAGAGGTCGCTCATGAACTTATCCTCCAGACCGTAGCGGGTATGTTCCCAGGAAGCGGACACTGTGACAAGCTTACATACGTCGTATTCTGCGCCCAGCAGGAATTCGTGGGTGTTGTTCTTGACGTACTCTTGCTTGCCAACCCACTTCTGGGCGTCCTTGTCGAAGACCTCAGCCTTCTTCGAGTTCTTGTCGAAGAACTGGTGGTAGGCTGCACAGATGCGTACCTTTTCGATGGGAGCATATTGTACGCCTATGGCCAGAAGGGCGGGCACATCCTCACGAACCTTCTTGCCGTCCTCGAACTGAGAAAGAACGGAGGATGCGGCAGCGCGTACCTCATCTTTGGCGATATTGATTTCACTTTTATTCTTCAGGTTGATTTTAGTGCGGAACTCGTATTTGGCCGATACGTTCCACTGGTTGTTTATCTTCCAGTCGATGCCGATGATGGGAGTGACACCAAAGGCTGTCTGGTCGCAGTTGAGCTCAATGCCATAGTCGTTGAGAGGTATCGTGTTCTCAGTCCCGGCTAATGCGTACTTGATAGACGGATTGACAGCACCGTTGTAGTTGTTCGTTGCGTAGATGCCACGTATGCCTACATAGGCGGCTAAGTTATCTGTGAACTTATAGGTGCCGCCCAGCTGAAGGCCGAAGTTGTAGGAACGTCCCTTCATGAAACTGTTGAGCGTGTAACCCTTGTACTGACCTGTGGCAGCAAGTGCTGAGGCTGTGTTCGCATCCATGCCCTTAGCTATAAGGCCGGCAGTCAGCATGGGAGGCAATACACCAGGAACCATTTTCTCGAGGGTGCCTGCGTATGCAGCTTCGAAAGAGCCGAGTCCCTTGTCGAACTCACATTTACCGCCGCCGCCGCTGACAGCGAAGTGAGCCGAGATGCTCCACTTCTCGCGGTTGAAGGAGACGGTGAACGAGGGAATGATGGGAGCAGTGGCTCTACCCTCAAAACGGTGCGTTGCTTCTGGGTTGTCGATATTCTTTGTAAAGAGAGGAAAGGTGGTTTCGATGTTGCGTTGCTGAAAGGCTGTCTGGGAGTTCAGGCTCAGGTGCCATCCCCTGGAGAGGAATGCTCCGCCAGCTGGGTTGGCGTAGATGCTGGTGATGTCGATTTTGCCTTCCTGGGCGAAGTTGCGCACGAAGGCAGCGTTCTGGTTGGTGTTGGTCAGGAGACCACCGGCAAAGGCGTTGCTTGCAGCAACAAGAATTGCCATTAAACTTAGAGCTTTTTTCATCATTTAACTAAAATTTGGTTAAAATCGGTTGCAAAGGTAACACTATTCTACCTTTTGTGCAAGTTTTTCAAAAGAAAATGCACACAAAACCCATAGTTTGTGCAAGGTTCAACGCTCTGCAATGGCGTAGATTGTCTTTTGTCCTTTAATCTTTAGTCCTTTGATGCGGTTAAGGAGGTCGCGGGAAACGGCTCGTTCAACGGCCACATAGGACCAGTTGGGCAGGACGTCGATTCTGCCGATCTGGTTGCTTTCGAGTCCGCCCTGCTTTGTGAGGAAGCCCAGAACGTCGCCGCGGCTGATCTTGTCCTTCTTGCCTTTACCTATATATAATGTAACCCAAAGAGGCTTGGAGGGCAGGGGCGCGTTGTCCGGCAGGCGGGTCGCGGTTGCTTCGTCGGGAAGGTAATCGGGCAGGCTTTCCTCGGGGCTGAGGATGAAGTAGGCGGCACCTGTGGCATCCCAGCGGGCTGTCCGTCCGTTGCGATGGGTGCAGGCTTCTTCATTGAGGGGCAGGTGATAGTGGATGATGTTATCGACTGCTGAGATGTCGAGGCCGCGGGAAGCGAGGTCGGTGCTGACCATGATGTTGGACGAGCCGTTGATGAAGCGGTAGAGGGCCCGTTCACGGTCGCGTTGCTCCATGCCGCCGTGGTAGATGTCGGCCATGATGCCGTGTGACGTGAGGAAGCTCGATACGCGTTCCGCGCTTTCCCGGTAGCCTACGAAGACGAGGCTCTTCTGCGTGCCAAGCGAGCAGAGCAGACGGTAGAGCGTCCGAAGTTTGTCTTTCTCGGGCGAGCGGACGAGGCGCAGGCTGATGCGGTCGTCAGTTTCTTCATCAAGGAAGTTGAGCCTGACGTAGTTTTCTTTGCCGAGGAACGAGGGGATGTCCTCGCTGTCTGTGGCTGAGAGGAGGATGCGCTGCTGCAGGTGGGGCAGGAGAGAGAGTATGTCGTGCATCTGCTCGCGGAAGCCCAGCTCGAGGGATTTGTCGAACTCGTCGATGATGAGTGTCCTGACGTCTTCTGCCGCGAGGTTGCCTTTCTGCAGGTGGTCGAGCAGTCGGCCAGGCGTTGCTGCCACGAGATGCGGACGGAGTCCTCGCAGCTGCTGATGTTCCTCCATAGCCGGCCTGCCGCCGTAGCAAGCGGCCACTCGCAGCTGGGAGCAGAGCCTGCGGGCTACGTCGGCTGTCTGGATGGCAAGTTCCCGCGAGGGGACAATGACGAGGGCCTGGAGCTTGTCGGCCTTCTCGTCGAGCTTCTGGAGCAGTGGCAACAGATAGGCGAGCGTCTTGCCGGTGCCGGTAGGACTTAGCAGGACGACGGACGCGCCCTTGCGTGCCACGGCGAGCGTGTCCTGCTGCATGGCGTTGAGGTCGGAGATGCCGAGCTTGCTCAGTTCGTAGTTCATATTATATAATAATGTGTGGAGACCTTTTCCTTCTCCAATGGGGAGGGGCGGGCGGAGGCGAGGCTTTATCTGAGGAAATAATCTACGAGGAAATAGACGCCGAGTGCTGCGAACCAGCCGAGCAGGACCTTGAAGGTGATGTGCTTGAAATACCACCAGATGCTCACGTCTTCCGACTTCATCAGGGCATATCCGGCTGTGTTGCCGATGGGCAGAAGCAGGCCGCCTACGCAGCCGCTCAGGGCGATGAGGTGCCAGTACTGTCCGTTCTCGACGAAGCTGCGCATGTAGTCCGTCATTCCGGGTGTGTCGGCATCGAGGACGGGATAGATGGAGATTCCGCTGATGACGAGGGCCACGTTGTCCATGACGGAGCTGACGAATCCCATTGCGAGCGACAGGAAGTAGATGTTGTGGATGTTCCGGTCGCACCATACGGCTACGCTGTTCATGGCTCCCACCTCGATGAGGATATCCACGCAGAGTCCTACGCCGAGGAAGAACATGATGGTCTGCAACACCTCGTATTGCAGGCTCCGGTTCGTGCGTGGCGTGAGTGGCTGGTCAGAGAGGATGCGTTTGCGGTTGATGATTTCGTTCACCACCCACAGCACTCCGAGCACGCACAGCGCTCCGAGGAAGGGGGGCAGGCTGGTCAGCCTGTAGAACGTCGGCACGAACCATAGTCCGCCCATGCCCAGGAAGAGCATCAGGATTTGTTGCCATAGCTTCACGTCGGCATCGTCGCCGCGGTAGAGCACGCTGCTGCGCTTCAGGTCGAGGTGGGCGGGCAGCATCCTGCCGATGAGGTACGTGGGGATGATGGTGGCGAACAGGGCTGGCAGGACGAGGGCTGAGGTGTAGTTCGTCGGGGTGACGGCGCCGCGCGTCCAGATGAGCAGCGAGGTGACATCGCCTATGACCGTGAAGCAGCCGCCGCAGTTGGCGGCAATGACGATGATGGTGCCCAGCAGCATCCGCTGCCGGTGATTGACGACAAGCTGGTTCATCACCATCAGCATTACGACTGCCGACGTCAGGTTGTCCAGGTTGGCACTGAGTCCGAAGCTACAGAGGGCCAGCATCCAGACGGTCACCCACGTGTTGCGCGAGCGGCAGAGCTTCGTCACCAGATCGAAGCAGCCGTTGCCGGCCAGCACATCCACAATAGCCATCGTAGCCAGCAGGTACATGACGATGCTGGTGAGCTGCGCCACGTGTCCGGCAAAGACGTTCTGGCGGATGTACTCGTTGACGGCCTTGATGCTGTAGTCCTCGCTGCCGAGGAACTCCTGGAAACCGGCATCGTGGAGCTTCTCGATGTAGTATGGCCCCACACAGACGTACAGGACCCATCCCAACACTCCGCAGAAGAGGGCAACGGTGGCCTTGTTTATGCGCGTGATGTGTTCCGTGCAGATAAGCAGGTACCCAATCAGCATCAGAGTGACAATGGCGATGGTCATGTTCCTTGGTTTTTGTTTGCAAAGTTAGTTAAAAAACATCAAAACCGCAAACATTTCATTGTCATTTCTCGCAAAAACCTTAATTTTGTGGCGCAATGAAGAGAATTATCGTCATATTCCTGATTCTTGCCTTGGGCACCACGCTCCGTGTCCGGGCGCAAAAGGTGGAGACATTGGTCGGGGACGCATGGGCAGAGATTCCGGCCCTCCAGACGCAAAGCGAGTTGAAACCGGGCTGGAAGATAGTGGATTACCAGATGAAGAGCAAGCTGATACACTACCTGTCGGGAGGGCGTGCCACGCAGCTGGCGGACGGTGACCGCCCCGCCTTCCGCATCACTCCGGGCGAGGAGGAAGTCCTGGTGGATTACGTCGTCATCCGCCTGAAAGCCGCCAAGTACTACCGCAAGATACCGAAGGCCCGACTGATGGACAACGACTATATGCGCCTCGAACCCAGTCATTTCGACATCAAGGCTGAAAACGATGCTTTCATCTGTCGTCCCCTTCAGCCCTTCAAGGCGGGAGAGTATATTCTGGTCAGCCTGTCGCAGTCCCCCATCGGTGAGCTCCAGGACCTGCTCGTCTATCCGTTCTCCGTCATACAGGACGCGAGCCGTCGGCCATAAGCTCACGAGTCATCGGCCATAAGCTCACGAGCCGTTGGCCATAAGCTCACGAGTCATCGGCCATAAGCTCACGAGCCGTCGGCCATAAGCTCACGAGTCGTTGGCCATAAGGACGTGAGTCATCGGCCATAAGCTCACGAGTCGTTGACCATAAGGACAAAGTTGCATTCGTTGCATCATGAATTTCCTCGAGTTCACGATAAATTAAAATGATTATCCGCAATTGTACCACCATTCATTAGCTTTCGTAACTGCCCTGAAAGGGCTGTAAGCTTATAGCCCAGGGCATCGCCCTGGGTAATTGGGATGGAGGCATCCGCCCTAAAAGGGCAAAAGCTCAGTCTGCAAATATATACCGCTCGTCATATTCGACGTTGTACAATTTCAAAAACTGAATATATTCATCGTGGAACGTCACCTTTTTATGATGTTCAACTTGATTTGAAACGTAGGCAACCGTCTTGTCAACTACCGACTGGCTAACTGAAAACGCAGCATAGCCACCTTGCCATGCAAAGCGGCTATATCCATCATCGACCGTCTTTATCCATCTGCTGCTGTTGCGTTTCACTTCTTCGATGAGATGTGCTACATTCTCATTTTTCGACAACAGGCAAACAATATGTATATGGTCACCAACACCACCAACACGAATCACTTGGCAACCCGTGGAGTTGACCAACTGACCGACATAGCTATGTACGCGGTCTATGTGTTCGCTGGCTATTTGCGGACCTGTGGCCTTTACATGGAAGATGATGTGCAGATATATTTTGCAAAGAGATTGTGGCATATTTTTGTTTGCTTTTGCCCCTTCGGGGCGTTTGTTATTGTCCTGGTGCAGACCCCAGGGCGATGCCCTGGGCTATGCGGTTTTTGCCCCTTCGGGGCGTTGCCTGGCACATGCGATTAATCAGGTCGAGAGTGCGAACACTCCACATCTCGCGCGATGCTTTTCTAATTTCAATGATTGACTTCCGATTGTCCGGCAGACGGCCTGAAAGGGCCAACAGGCACACAGCCCAGGGCAACGCCCTGGGTGATTGAGTCGGAGGCATCCGCCCAGAAAGGGCAAAAGCTCAGTTACTTTATTGTCCATGCTGTAACACGTTAAAGAATTCCTTGATGTTACTTGTATATAATGCCTACAAATTTACAAATAATTCTTCAGACGAGAAAGGAATTAAGCATATTTGTACATCTATATAATATGTAGCTGCGCCACGAGCCATGATTTCTCTCGTATTCTATTCGATTCGGAGCGGTTTGTTTATATATTTTGTCACGAAAGGCATGTAATTCCCGAAAATTAGCTAACTTTGCACTCGAAACAGTTCATTAGGACAAAGAAATGAAGATACGATACATTGCCTCCATTCTGCTGATGCTTTGGTGCGTGACGGCACTGCCGTTCACACTCGTCATCGATGCCGGCCACGGAGGAAAAGACCCCGGAGCACAGAGCGGGAAAGCCAAGGAAAAGAACATCAACCTGGCCGTAGCCCTGGCCTTCGGGAAACTGGTGGAGCAGAACTGTCCCGACGTGAAGGTGGTCTATACGCGCAAGACGGATGTCTTCGTCGAACTGAACGAGCGTGCCAACATCGCAAACCGCGCCAAAGCCGACCTCTTCGTCAGCATCCACACGAACTCGACGGCTGCAAAGGTGGGGCCGCGCGGGGCAGAGACCTATACGCTCGGTATGCACCGCGCTGCCGACAATCTGGCTGTCGCCAAACGCGAGAACTCGGTAATCACCCTCGAGAACGACTACGAAGAGAAGTACGAAGGCTTCGACCCCAATTCGAGCGAGAGCTACATCATCTTCGAGCTGATGCAGGACCGCAACATGGCAAGCAGCGTAAAGCTGGCCGGCCTCATCCAGAAACAGTTCCGCAACCATGCTGGACGAGTCGATAAGGGCGTACACCAGGCCGGATTCCTCGTGCTGCGCGCCACGAGCATGCCCAGCGTACTCGTCGAGCTCGGCTACATCAACAATCCCTCCGAGGCGACCTACCTCACCTCCTCTGCCGGAGTGAGCGCCCTCGCCAAGAGCATCTACAATGCCTTCGTGGCATATAAAAAGGATACAAAAAGGTAAAAAAACAGTTCAAGGTGAAAACAGAAGTAAAAATCGGATTGGTAGGAGTGATAGCCCTCATCGCCCTCTTCATGGGCATGAACTTCCTGAAGGGTATGGACATCTTCCATCCCAGCGCAAAGTACTATATTACGTTCAGCAACACAAAGGGGCTGGCAAAGAGCAGTTCCGTCTTTGCCGACGGCTTTAAGGTCGGCATCGTCAGCAATATCCACTTCGACTACAACCATCCGGGAAAGGTGGTCGTCGAGATCAGTACCGACAAGGGCCTGCGCATCCCCAAGGGCAGCACGGCACAGCTGGACGAGGCGTTGCTTGGCGGTTGCACCCTGAACATGTTGCTCGCCACCAACCTGCGCGAGGCTTTCCATCCGGGCGACACCATCCCCGGAAACGATGTCAGCGGACTCATGGCAAAGGTGGGCGGCATGGTGCCACAGCTGGAAGAAGTCGTGGCAAAGGTCGATACACTGGTCGCTACGCTCAACCTCCTGCTCTCGAATCCCGCGCTGCCCCTCATCATCGAGAATGTACATGAAGTGACGGAAAACCTGAACCACAGCAGCGAGCAACTGAATCATCTGCTCCGGAACGACATCCCGCAGCTGACCGGCACCTTCACACAAGCAGGCAAGAACGTCACGCAGCTGACCGACAAGATGAACCAGCTCGACCTGCAGGCCACACTCGACAGCGTGAACCAGACCATCAGCAGCGTGCATGCCATGATGGAACAGATACAGAGTCCGGAAGGCACGCTTGGCAAGCTGATGTCCGATCCTGAACTCTACAATAATTTGAACCATACGGTGCAGAGTGCAGACAGCCTCGTCACCGACCTAAAGGCTCATCCGAAGCGCTACGTCCACTTCTCCGTCTTCGGCAAACGCGACAAGTAGGGAAGCGCTGCTTTCCTCAGTCGTCCCCTCCTGACTTCCTGAACAGATACGCCACGGCTGCTCCCGACAGGTTGTGCCATACGCTGAAGATGGCACCCGGAATCGTTGCGAGCGGATAAGCCGCAAAGTGCAACGTCGCCAGGCTGCTTGCCAGTCCCGAGTTCTGCATTCCCACTTCAATGGCGATGGCCCGCTTCTTCGCGGCAGAGAGATTGATTAAGCCAGCCAGGAGATAACCCAAGCCGAGTCCGCAGACGTTGTGGAGTGCAACGACAAGGATGATGACGAGTCCGCCGGCCAGCAGCTTGTCGGCACTGGCCGCAATGACAATAGCCACGGTGAATGCAATTGCCACCGACGAGAAGGCAGGCAGATAGTCGGTGGCCTTCTCTGTGAACTTGGGCCATATCCACTTCACCGTGAGACCTACGACAATGGGCAATATCACCACCCACAGAATACTCAGCAGCATGCCCGCAACATCCACATCGACACTCTTTCCGGCCAATGTCCAGGTGAGCATCGGCGTGAGAAGAGGTGCCAGAAGGGTGGAGACTCCGGTCATCCCGACGGAGAGTGCGAGGTCGCCCTTTGCCAGGTAGGTTATCACATTAGAGGCTGTCCCGCCAGGACAGCATCCTACCAGCACTACGCCCAGGGCAAGGGCTTCGTCGAGCGAGAACAGCCTGGTGAGTCCCCATGCCAGCAGAGGCATGATGGTGAACTGAGCCGCACAACCTATCAGGATGTCCTTAGGGCGAGAAAAGACAATTTTGAAGTCCTGCAAGTTCAGCGCAAGTCCCATTCCGAACATCACAACACCAAGCAGATAATTGATGACCGTCGGCTTTATCTGTCTCAATTCATCGGGGAAAGCCAGTGCCAGCAGAGCAGCTGCCAGCACCAGCAATCCCATATACTCTGATATAAAGTGGCAAATCTTCTTTATCATCTCAGAGGCGATATGATGTATGTATATGTATAGTCCTTATAAGGCATCTGGTACTCGCTTCGCGGCCATGCTCCCCATGAGTTCACACAACCCACACCCATTGAACGTGCGGCAATGTGGAGGTCGGTGAAGGGGCGTTCCGTCAGGTCGCCGCTGTGCCATTGTGCCTTCTCTCGAGAGGGCTGCAGGTCGTCCTCCGTGAAGTGGAGCGCTTGCATCTCGAGAGGTTCTGTGCCCTCGAACCTGAGTCCGCGGCCAGACTGATTGGTGATGTTCCAGTAGCGTACACCAGTCTTCGTGCCGTTCTCCTGCGGACGGACGTAGCCCCAGAACTGTTCGGCAACAGTCTGTCGCCAGATGCCCAGGTTCTGGCCAAAGGCACGGTCTATGTAGTTCTCGTGAGGTCCCTTGCCATAGTACTCAATGCGATTGAACTCCTTAGGCATCTGCATCTGCATACCGAAGCGGAGCAGCTGTGGCATCGTCGGACGGCCCTGTGCGTCCTTGCGCTGTTGAGCCTCCCGACTGACTGTGAGGTCCTGGCGCACGACGAGCTTGCCCGAAGGTGTCATCGTGTAGGTGAGACGGAGAGTTGCTTCCAGCTGCTTCAGCTCGTAGTCGGCAGTCACCACGCAGTTCGTGCCGTCCTGCTGGATATGGAAGCTCTTCTTGTCAATCTGTGGATGCTGCCATGCGGCAAAGCGGTTCTGGAAGTCAGCACCGAAGTCATTGTCTGTGGCAGCTCGCCAGAAGTCTGGTTTGAGCTCGGCGTCGTCGGTCATCATGGGCGTACCATCTACATCGATGTAGGCCACATAGCCTGTCTTCTTGTCAAATGTCACCTTCACGCCGCCTGCAGAAAGCACGGCATAGACGGCGCGGTCGTCAACCAGGACCGTGTTGCTTTCGGGTTGGGCATCTTTGCCTGAAGTTGCCGACGTGCAGATTTCTTCTGCTGTCGGGAACTTGTAAGGCTTAACCTCGAATTGGTTGTGGGCAATGACGGTTCCCTTCTTCAGGAGTGGTTCGTCATCGGTTAGCGTGAACTCGACGTTCACCAGAAGTTCCTTGCCCTGCAGGGATTGGTCAGCGAGGGCTTCGGCTATTTCGCTTACCGTGAGCGAAGTACGGCTTTGGGGCTGGATGTTCAGGTTGTCCAGTTGCTTTGCACCGCTCCTGACAGCCTGACCGTCTGCAAGAACCGTGTAGTTCATCTTGACAGAATTCAGCGGCTTGAAGAAGTTCTCGTTCATTACTTCAATCCTGCCGCCCTCAGCGTCGGTCAGCGTTGCCCAGATGTTCTGATAGCAGTACTGAATTTCATAAGCGTGTGGGTTGGGGATGCGGTCTGGATTGATGACGCCGTTGCAGTTGAAGTTGTTGTCCGAAGCCGGGAAGCGCCCGTAGTCTCCCCCGTAGGTCCAGATAGGTTTCCCCGTTATCTTACTTTTGCCTCGCAGTCCCTGGTCGATGAAATCCCAGATATAGCCGCCCTGATAGTTGGGCAGGCGGCGGATGATGTCCCAGTACTCCTTGAAGCCTCCGCCGGAATTGCCCATCGTGTGAGCATATTCGCACTGGATGAGCGGACGCGGGTTGCCCTCCTTGCAATAGTTCTCGCAATGTCCGTAGTCGGCATACATCGGGCAGTAGATGTCGGTCTTGCCATTCTTGTGTGCCTGCTCGTACTGACAGGGGCGCGAGGGGTCGTAAGCCTTCACGAAGTCGTAGGAATCCTCGAAATTCTTGCCGTAGCCTGCTTCGTTGCCAAGTGACCAGACAATGATGGAGGGATGATTCTTCAGGACATAGATGTTGTGGCGTTGGCGCTCTATGTGCATGTCATGGAAACGCGCGTCTTTCGAGAGGGAGCGTTCGCCGTAGCCCATGCCGTGACTCTCGATGTTGGCTTCAGCCGTCACGTAGATGCCGTAGATGTCGCACAGTTCGTACCAGCGCGGGTCATCGGGATAATGGCAGGTACGGACTGCGTTCACGTTGAGTTGCTTCATAACCTGGATGTCCTGAATCATGCGTTCCACCGATACGACATAGCCTCCATCCGGGTCGAGTTCGTGGCGGTCAACACCCTTGATGAGGATAGGCTGACCGTTCACCAGCAGTTGCTGATTCTTTATTTCAACCTTGCGGAAGCCGACACGTTGTGGAATGCACTCAAGCAGCTTGTTGCCGTCGTAGAGCGAAACATACAGGCTGTAGAGGTTGGGCGTTTCAGCTGTCCACTTCTGCGGGTTGGGGATGAACAGCTCGGCTGTCGCTTTGCCGTCCTTGCCGACGTGAATCTCTGAGGTCCCTTGCGGGGTGACGTCCCGTCCGGATGGGTCAAAGAGCTGCACCTTGCAGATTTTCCGTGCAGCAGAGGGAGCCATCAGCCGGACGTTCAGCTTGCCGTCTGTGTAGCCATTGGTGAGGTCCGGGGTGATAAAGATGTCGTCGATGTGAGCTTTCGGACGCGCATAGAGGTAGCATTCACGGCTGATACCGCTCAGGCGCCAGAAGTCCTGGTCTTCGTTCCACGAGCCGTCGCACCAACGCATGACCTGCATTGCTATCAGGTTCTCTTTGCCCGGAGAGACGTATTTCGTAATGTCAAACTCAGCTGCCACCTTCGAGTCCTCGGAATAGCCCACGTATTTGCCGTTCACATAGAGCGTCAGGTTGGAAGTGGCAGAACCGATGTGGATATAGATATTCTCGCCTTTCCAGTCAGCGGGGATGGTGAACGAGCGCCGGTAGCTGCCTACATGGTTGCCTTTGTCCTGCACGGCTGGAGGGTCGCTTACCCAGTCAGAGCGCCACGCATAGTGGTTATTCACATAGATGGCATCGCCGTAGCCGTTCAGCTCCCAGTTGCCTGGAACAGGCATCGTCCCCCAGTTCGAGTCGTCGTATCCGAGCGTGTAGAAACCTTCGGGACGCTCGTTTGCGCTCTCCACCCAATGGAATTTCCATTTGCCTTCAATGGACAGATAGCGGCTTGACCTCGCTTTCGGGTTGTCCTTGGGAAACTGCGACTGGCGGGCCAGCGCCTCGCTCTCGTAGGCGAAGTAGCTGGCTACGTCCGTCTTGCGATTGATTTCGTTGACGTTGGGGTCGCACCAGGCTGGTGTCTTTTGCGCGTGAGCGACCATTGTTATTATCGCCCATGCGGGCAACAGAAGGAGTCTCTTTCTCATATTGATTTGTTTTATATTGTGTTAGTGTTCAGTTTCAGTTTTATGCTCTTCATTCCGGGGGAAGAGGCAGTAAGCGTGACAGGCCCGGCTGTCTGCGATGAGCGCAGGATGACGGTGCAGGTGCCGCAGAAGAGGCGACGCTTGTTGCCTACACTCGGCTCGTCGGAACAGATGTCGCCGTTTGTGACAGCCACAATGCTGGCATTGCCTTCGACGGTGAAGGAAACTTCTGCGTCGGCAGTCTGCACGTGCCGTCCCTTCTTGTCGGTGGCAACGATGCGCACGTGTTGCAGGTCAGTTCCGTCGGCTTTCCAGTTGCTGTTGTCTGCTTCGGCAGTCAGTTGCTTGGCTTCGCCTGTCGTCTCTATCTTGTGGCGGCAGGCCACTTTTCCGTTGATGTAGGCAACGGCTTCCAGATGTCCGGGCTGGTAGATGATGTCGTCCCAGCGAATCTGGTTTCGCTGCTTGGCATCGGTCTTTATGTTTGGTTTCCTGCCGAGGCTTTTCCCGTTGAGCAGCAGTTCCACCTCGTCGGCATTGGTGTAGGTGAAGAGCGAGAGCTTTGTCCCGGCTTTCCGCATCCAGTGATCGCTCATGCCGTCGCTGCCTGTCTGCTCTCCATTCCACATCTGGTCGCCCTTCTTGTCGATGACAGCGATGTGAACGACGGGCTCGTCGGGCTTGAAGATGCTTCTCATTAGGTAAGCTTTTGGCTTAGGTTCCAGCGAGATGTCGAAGCATCCGTTAGCCCATCCCTTTGCAGGCCAACCTTGGCTTTCGCCCAGGTAGTCGATGGCTCCCCAATAGGCAGAGCCAATCACTTTGTCCAGGTCCATCGCGAAGAAGTTCTCGCCCAGGGCAGCCATCGTTGCTTCGCTCTGGTAGAAGGTCATCCAGGGGAAGCGCTTCCCGTCGCCGGGGAAGTACATGTACCGGTAGTTGTAGGACTGGATGTCGGTTTGCAAGGCGAGGTCGGCAGGCAACGAGTCCGTCTGCCAGTTGCGGAAGCGAGGATGCATGGCAACGGTGACGAGACGTGTGGAATCGTAGCGCGAAATGAGTGTGCGCTGCAGCTTGTACATTGTCACTCCGAAATCGTTGAATGGTTGGTTGGGATCTTGTTGCAACTCGTTGCCCAAGCTCCAGAAGACGACCGAGGGTGAGTTGCGGTCGCGCTTCACCCATTCGGGTATGTCGTGCTGCCACAGGTGCTCGAAGGGGACGCGTCCGCCGGTGTGCTGTCGTGTCCATTTGTCGTACAGCTCATTGACCACGAGGATACCGTTCTCATCGCATATCTCGATGAATTCCAGGCTGTAAGGGTTGTGGGAAGTGCGAATGTGGTTGACGCCGTATTGCTTCAGGAGTTGTATGTGCTTTTCGATGGCGCGTGGGTATGCGGCTGCCCCGAGAGCACCGAGCGTGTGGTGATTGGCTACGCCCTTGAGCAACACTTTCTGCCCATTGAGCTTCAGTCCGAAAGCCGGGTTTATCTCGATGGTCCGGATGCCGAAACGACTGGTTACGACGTCGGCCACTGTGCCGTCCGCACGAAGCAACGTGGCTTCAGCCGTGTAGAGGTTGGGGTGTTCGGTGTCCCATAGTTGCGGGTCTGGAACCGTCAGTTCGTTGCACAGAGGCACTTCCACGGTTCTTGCCATGCGGTGGCGGTTGATGGTCTTTTCGTCCTGACAGACGAGTCGTCCGTCGGTAGCATAAATCTTGACGACAGAACGTGCTGCATTGCGCGTGCGATTGGTGAACTCGCCCGAGACGCTGACATATCGCCCTTCGCGTGTGGTAATGTAAAGAGGATGACGACCGAAATAGAGGTCCTTTGATGTGGCTACCAGGCGGACGGTGCGGAACAGCCCGCCTCCCGTGTACCAGCGCGAGTTGCCGGGCTCCCGTGTGTCGGCTAAGACGGCAATGACGTTTTCCTGGCCGAAGCGCAGCTGCTCCGTCACGTCTATCTCGAAGCCCACATATCCATAGTCTGTCCCCCCGATGTGTTCGCCGTTCAGAAAGACGTCGCCCACGTACATGATGCCTCCGAAGTCGAGCAGCAACCTGCGTCCTTTCAGGCTGTCAGCCGGAGTCAGGTGATAGCGGTACCAGGCTTTCCCCATTTCCTTGAAGCCTCGGCCTGAGAGCCGGCTCTTGATGTTGGCAGCCATGTCTGTGTTGTCGGGCCGCTCGGAAGGGTCGGGAGCCACCCAGGGCTGCTCCGTCTGGAAGTCGTGCGGGAGGTCCGTTCTGCGCCAGCTGCTGTCGTCGAGGGTTATTGATGCAGCGTCCGGGGTGTCGCCTTCGTGGAACAGCCATCCGAAGGCGAGGTTTTGAACCGTGCGTCCTGTCTGAGCCGACAGGGTCGCGCAGAGGACCCATGCGGCAAACAATAGTTGTCTTTTTGTATTCATTTTAGTTTTTTGTTAGTCGTTTCAACGTCAGCAGAGTGATTTCCGGCGTGGCTCCGATGCGCCAGGGAAGAGTGCCGCCCAGCCCGATGTTGACATAGAGGTGCCGGGAACCTTCCGTATAGAGTCCGTCGCATTCGGGATAAATCCACTTGGATGGCGTGAAGCCCAGGATGCGCATCTGCATGGCATGTGTGTGTCCGCTGAGTGTCAGGGGGATGTTGGTCCGGGGTAGTATTTCTTTGCGCCACTGCGACGGGTCGTGCGTCAGCAGGATGCAGAAGGTGTGTTCGTCGTCAATGCCTGCCATCGTCTTGCCGATGTCTCCGCGTTGCACCACGGGATGTGCCCCTACGCTCTGGTTCTCGCAGCCGAGGATGGCAATGGAGTCGTTTCCGCGACGAATGAATGCCGATTCGTTGAGCAAGACTGTCCAGCCCAGCTCCTCACGCTCCATCCTGACCAGTTCCGCAACGGCTTCCGTCCGTTGGCGAGGCGAGAGGGAACGGCTGTAGGGCAGATAGTCGTGGTTGCCCAGGACGGCATAGACGCGTCCGGGTTCCTTGGCGTGCAAGCCTCTGAGGATTGCCGCGAAGGGTTTCAGCTCGTCGGGACTCATTGAGACAAGGTCGCCGGTGAAGAAGATGATGTCCGGCTCGAGGGCATTGATTTCGTCGATGCGTTCTTGCAATTGCCTTTCGTGTCCTGCCCACCCGTCCAGGTGGAGGTCGGAGATGTGGACGATGCGCAGCCCGTCGAAGGATGGCGGCAGGGATTCAAAGGCAATCTGTACGGGCTTCACCTCGTGACGGAACCGCCCGTATATGTTGCCGAAACAGACAAGGACAACCCAAAGCACGACGAGCCCGAGGGCGACGAGTCCGTAGGGACGGTAGGCGACGTGCAGGGGCAGGACAAGGCTCGACAGCTTTGCTAATATATATATAATGTGTGGCAGCAGTGCGAGCATTGCACCAATGACGACTATGGCTATTATCAGGATTGTCATGTTCTTGCGGGGCATTGCGTGGTCGTTCCTTTGCTTAGAGTTTTACGGCAGGCCATCCGAAGTCTTTGTAGTAGCCGACGTTGAGCCCTTTGCTGCTTATGTACTGGCGCAGTTGTTCCTGGCGGACGGCTTCGCTGACGTCCTGATTGGAGTGCATGTACTGGTAGAGATCGTAGTGTTGTCCGAAGATGCGCTTGGCGCTTGCCTCGTAGCCCGCCCCGTCTGTTGTCTGCTCGAATTCTGTCACGACGTAAGAGCCGTCCTTCTTGTTCAGGGTCATGCGTCCGGAGTGGTTGCCGCCGGAAACGGTGACGAGTGTGTCGCCCGAGATGTTGTACCAGAAGATCCAGAAGTCGCCCCACACGTTTGCCGGAAGGGACTCTCTCTCGTCCTCGGCCACCATCATCAGGGACGGTATGCAGAGCTCGCCTTGCAGGTATCCGCTTCCGATTTCCTTCACGAGATAGTCGCTGACGGCATTGCGGACAGCCTGTTCGTCGCGGTTCAGGGCGATGTGGCGGATGCAGTCCGCTTTGTGGCCGTCAAAGTCGGACATCAGCCACTGTCCGCCTACCTTCTCCATGCAGAGAAGGTGCTCTTCCGCTTCGTCTTCTTGGGCGATGGACCCGTCTTCCCATGCTTGCTGCACCCGGATGGTTGCCTGGGCGTGTGTCCGGTCCGTCTGTTCCACGCTTACGACTTCATAAACGGGTATCGTCCCTGCGTTGCCGGTCACGAAGTAATGGAGCCATTCGTGGTCCATCGCCTCGAGCTCGGGCAGACGGTTGAACATCGTGTCGAGGACGGCGTAGAAGTCTTCCGTCATGTATGGTCTCGACTCTTCGCGCAGGACGTGGTCGGGAACATATCGGCACAGTTCTGCCGCGCGCTCGCGCAGCATTTCTTCATTGTTGCCGCAGGAGGCCAGCAGCAGCAATGTCAGTGTGTAGCTAAGGAATCTTCTCATGTGTGTTCTTCTCGTTGTTGAAGTTTGGTGGGGCTATGTGAAACATGATGTGTCCGTTGCTTCATCGTGAACAAGCAATTGCACATACATGTATGTGCAATTGCATCTACATGTATGTGCAATTGCTCCATCGCGATGAAGCAATGAACCCGACGTGGGGACTCATAGCTTGACATGCGCTGTCTTCAGTCCTTTGCCTTGAACCGTGACGGTTACTCGTCCCTTCCCTCCGGTGCTCCTGACGACCAGAAGGGCTCGTCCCTTCCAGGCCTTGTGGCTTGCATCAGAGTAGCGGTCGCAGTCCTTGATGTCGGCATTGCCGAAGGCGGCAAGGACGGCGGGGCCGCTGACGGAGGCAGTCAGCTCGTTGTCGGCAGTAGGATTCAGCGTGCCCTTGGCGTCGGTCAGTTCCACGGTAATGAACGCCAGGTCCTGACCATCGGCTTTTAGCGCCGTGCGGTCTGCCTTGAGGCGGATAGTACGTGCCGGCCCTGCGGTTTGCAGGGTGACAGCTTCCTGGCCTCCCTCCGCGCGAAGCGTACCGGGCTGATAGGGTAGGGTGAAGGTAGCCATGCATTTGGCCGTTTCTTTCTCGCCGATGAGTTGGTCGTTGAGGTAGAGACGTACCCGCGGATAATGCGAATAGACTTCGACTTCGATGTCCTTGCCTTCATGCCCGGGCCAGTTCCAGCTCTCGAAGGTGGGCCACGTGCTCCACATCGTCGTCTTTACGGTTCCGTAGAAGCCGTCCGGCTCGCGCACTGCCATGTAGAGGTGTTCGCCCTCCTTGTTCCAAAGCATCGAGCGGTAGTGGCTTACTGGTTTGCGCTGTCCGATGAGGTCGATGTCGCCGCAATAGGAAGCGTGCCAGGGGAACAGGAGATTCACCCAATGCTCGTTTGGCACGTCGCCCTCGTAGTAGTAGCGTCCGATGCCCGACTCGCCGAGATAGTCGATGGCGGTCCACACGAAGTCACCAATGACCCAAGGCTCACTCGCCACCTTCTGGTAGTTGTTCCATGCATCGCGGGGAAAGCTTTCGGTCTGCATCATCACGCGTTCCGGCACGCGCTCGTGGTCGCCCTGCGACTTGTGGATCATGTAGTTGTAGCCCACTATGTCGTGCTCGGCAGCCAGCGGGTCGTAGATGTCCCAATCCTGGTCCCAGGCACAGAGAGCCGAGGTGACAGGACGGTGTTGCGGGTCGAGCTGACGGCAGAGCTTGCTCAGCCTGTGGGCAGTTCTCACCACCTCGATCTTCTTTCGCTCGATGACTTCGTTACCTGTTGACCAGCAGAAGATGCTGGGATGGTTGCGGTCTCGCAGCACCATTGCCTTGAGGTCCTCTTCCCACCATTGGTCGAAGAGCACAGAGTAGTCGAAGTCGTTCTTCTTCTCGCGCCATCCGTCGAATGCCTCGTCGATGACCAGCAGGCCCAGCTCGTCGCATGCACGCAAGAAAGTCTCCGAGGGCGGGTTGTGCGAGGTGCGGACAGCATTGAAGCCAGCCTCCTTCAGCAGCCGGACGCGCCGGAACTCGGCAGCATCAAAGGCCGCTGCACCCAGGATGCTGTTGTCGTGGTGCACACAGCCTCCGTTGAGCACGATGGGCTTGCCGTTCAGGAGCAGTCCCTTCGCGGCAGAGTACTCGATGGTTCGTATGCCATAGGTCACAGGCACGGTATCGCCCTCTGCCTCTATCGTTGCGTGGTAGAGGTAGGGGTCGTCGGGCGACCACAGGTGAGGTTGGCTCACGTCGATGTGTTTGGATACGGTCCTGCGCGAGCCGTCGGCCTGTATCACGTCGGCCTGTATCTCGACGTTGTGGATGTCGGGAGTGGTGACGTTGACGCTCCACTCGTCGATATAGCTTTTCCCTGTCGTCAGCAGCCAGACGTGACGATATATGCCCGAGCCGCTGTACCAACGGCAATTCTTCTGCTGCGAATTATCTACGGAAACCTCCACAATGTTGTTGCCAGCCTTGGCGTAGGGCGTGATGTTCACGAAGAACGGGGTGTAGCCATACGGATGTCCGCCGGCCTTATGTCCGTTGACATATACCTCGGCATTCATATAGACGCCCTCGAAGTAGAGGCGAAGCGTCTTCTCCCTGGCCTCCGAGTCATCCAGCCGGAACTCCTTCCTGTACCAACCCTTTCCGGTAGGCAGGTATGCACCGTCGTTGCCGGCAGGTGCCTCCTTGTCGAAGTCGCCCTCTATGCTCCAGTCATGGGGCAGGTTCACTGTCTGCCACTGAATGCTGTCACGTGAAAAACTCCAGTCGCTGTCGAACAGCTGCTTTCTCTCCGGCGTGGCCGCCATCATGCAGCCCATGCCTGTCAGGGCTGCAACAAAAAGAATCATGCGTCGCATATCTGTTTTATTCCTTATCTGGTTGCTGTCCGTTGTGGGCAAGCCACATGCATTCTGTTATCTTCATGTCGGAAAAGACGGCAGTGAAGGACGATTCCTCAGGCGAGCAGGCGTAGATGCCGAAACTGATTTCGCCTGCTCCGGCATGCATGTGGCAAATACGCATCTGGCTGAAGTTCTCGCCATCGGCAGAGCACTCGATGCAGTAGTCGTCCTGTCGGCGCGAGAAGCGATACCACATAGTCTTGACATCGGCAGGGATGGCAGTGGTAGCCCAGTCAGAGTAGCCATTGTTGGTGGCGACGCTGCCGAGGTGCTGGAAGTTGTCGTTCTCGTATTCGACAGAACCCTTCAGCCAGTTCTCGCTGTCAAGGTACATTACGATGCCGCACTGGTCGAAGCGGTGATGGCTGCCGGTGAAGTCGGTCTTGACCACGAAGCTGAAGAACTTCTCGCTGGTCTTCATTTGCAGGACAGGTGCGTTGTCGTTCTGGAAATGGTAGTAGGTACGTTGCCACAAGTCCGTGTGTGGAGCGGTCGTAATGCGGATGGTGTCGTCTTTCATCTCGCATGCCGCAGGCTCCCTTGTCCATTGCAGGTCATCGAAGTTGATGCGGCCTCCATTCGAGAGGGCCGTCTTGACATCGTCCGAAGTTGGGGTGTTTTGTTCTTTAGCTTCCTGCTGGCAAGCTGAGAGCATGCCGAGGAAAAGCAGGTAGAGACAGGTTTTTGTCAGTTTCATGAATTATGTTTTATTGGTTAGTTTCGTGTGGTTTTGGCAGCAGAAAGCGTGCAAATCCATTACAAAGTTATGTATAACTCCCTTCTGGGCCAAATTTCCTGACTTAAAATCTTCTGTTTATTGCCTAAATTGAATAAATTTGCTCTTTTTGCGGCACATTACAATTTATTCCGAGGCAAAGAATTTGATTGCTGAGATAAAAATGGTAAATTTGCATTGCCGTTGTGAGACAGCAGCGGACATATCTGATATGATGAAAACACACTATACGGACATCAATCCGGAACTCCGCGTCTATGTGGAGGAAAACATCATTCCCCGTTACGATGAATTCGACAAGGCTCACCGGCGCGAACACGTGGCAATGGTCATCAGCCAAAGTCTGGATTTGGTTGTGCAGACGGGAACGGACCCCGACATGGCGTATGCCGTTGCCGCATATCACGATACGGGGTTGTGCGAAGGCCGCGAACATCACCACGAGGCATCGGCACGGATTCTGAGGGCCGACCCGAACCTGCGGCGCTGGTTTACAGAGGAGCAGATAGACATCATGGCGGATGCTGCCGAGGACCATCGTGCCTCGTCTGACCGCGAACCGCGTAGCATCTACGGAAAAATCGTGGCCGAGGCGGACCGATTTATCGATGCCGACACAGTCATCTGCCGAACCATTCAGTTCGGCCTCGACCATTCTCCTGTTCCCGGTCCCGACACGTCGCCCGAAGCAACCCGAGAAGCGCACTACAGGCGGACGTTGTCGCACCTCCGCGAAAAGTACGGTCGGGGCGGATACTTGCGTTTGTGGTTCGAGGACTCGCCTAATGCCCGTCGCCTCCGTCACTTGCAGGACATCATCGATGACGAGGCGCACCTGCGCCAACTATTCAATCATTATTATAATATAATGTATAAGGAAAATGAGAAAGATTGATTTCGGCAGACTGCTCCTGATGGCTTTCCTTTGCTCAGTTCTTCCCTTGCAAGGCCTTCACGCAGAAAAGCTGGAAAGGAAGCTGGGGGGCACAGTGATTGGTTCAGACGCCAATTCGCGTTCCTGGACAGGATTGGACTTAGGCTCTCCTCATGTCATCATCCGCGTAGGATGGTGTCGCAAGGACGACTCCGGCAGCACCGTCCTGGGGTTGTTTGAAGGGTCCAATCGCGAAGACTTCATGGATGCCATCCCACTTTACATGATAACACAGGAGGGTGCGACGGGTCAGTTCACGTATGCCGACGTGCCGGTCACTCGCGGCTTCCGATATGTCCGCTGGTGTGCACCCGCAGGCTCCGACAGCAGTGTTGCCGAGGTGGAGTTCTACGGCTATGCAGGTGCGGGCAACGACGGCAGGTTCTATCAGCTGACGAACCTGCCCACGCTGTCCTACCACACCTATAGCGGACAGGAGCCATACGACAAGGTGCACGAACTGGAATCCGAGATGTGCATCATCTATGACGGCGGAACCCGCCTGCAGGAATACCCGATACTGGTCCGGGAACGCGGAAACGGCTCCCGCTATGAGCTTTTCAAGAAGCGTCCCTATCGCGTGAAGTTCAACGACGGCAAGTCTCACTACATGCTCAAGGACTCTCCGCTGCAGAGCAAGGCCAAGGCGAAGAAGTGGACTCTTATCCCAAATTGGCGCGAAAAGACCCTGATGCGCAACAACATTGCCTTCGAGATGAGCCGGCGGCTTGGCCTCAGCTATACGCCCTGGATTCAAAACGTAGATGTCATCGTGAACGGCGAATACAAGGGCAACTATCAGTTGTGCGACCAGGTGACGGTTGACCCGAACCGCGTTGACATTACTGACATGCAGTCCGGCGACGTTGATGCCTTGAGCATCACCGGCGGTTATCTGCTGGAGATCACCGGTCCGGGAGAGACTTATCATTTCTATTCGACACGGGGCAACATCCCTGTCGATGTCAAGTCGCCGGACGATGACGACATCGTTTCCGCGCAGTTCTCTTACATCCGCGATGCCTTCAACGACATGGAGGCCCGCCTGTGGGCTTCCAACTACAAGCATCCCGAGAAGGGCTACCGCAGCAGGCTCGACCTGGAGAGTTTCCTTCGTCTCTTCCTCGTCGGCGAATTTGCGGGGAACAACGATGCAATGTGGAGCATCTACCTCTACAAGGAGCGCGGCGACGACCTGTTTCGTTTCGGTCCCGTCTGGGACTTCGACTTGTCGATGGACAACGACCAGCGCACCTATCCGGCCAACGGGAAACCGGACTGGCTTTACAACTATGGCGCCGCCGTCACGGGCATTCGCGACTTCGTGAGCCGCATCCTTTCCGACCCCTATGCTGTCGAGACGCTCAAGAGCATCTGGGGCGACATGCGCGAGAGCGGCGCCTTCAGCCAGGACAGTCTTTGGGCTTTCGTCGATAGCTTGGGTGTCGTGCTCGACGAGTCGCAGAAGCTGAACTTCACCCGATGGGACAACCTGGGCAAGTTCCTTACGCTGCAGCAGTTTGCGCCCGGCACGTACCAGGGCGAGCTCGACATCGTCAAGAACTACCTGGCGGAACGCATCAAGTGGATAGACAAGAAGCTGGGCTACAAGGATTACGACGATGTCAATCCGGAGGACACGTTGTTCGTCATCAGTTCGCCGGAGGACCTCCTGGCCTTCCAGCGTGCCGTCAACGACCAGAACCTATCCGCCCTGAACGCACGTCTGGAGGCTGACCTCGACCTGAGCGCCGTCAGCCCCCAACTGGAGCCTATCGGCACGACGCAGATTCCCTATACGGGCTGCTTCGAGGGCGGCGGTCACACCATCTCGGGCCTGACGATGTCCTATTCCACCAACTATGTTGGACTCTTCGGCGTCGTCAGCGGCGGAGCCGTCATCCGCAATTTTGTGCTCGACGAAACGTGTTCCATCAAGGGCAATTCCTACGTCGGCATCATCGGAGGTTCGAATGGCGGCGGTACTGTCACGATGGAATGCCTGGGCAACGAAGGCTCCGTAGTAGCTATGGAACGTAATGCCGGCGGCATCTTCGGCTGCAACATGCGGGCATCCGCCACGCCCATCTTCCTCAACTGCTACGTGACAGGGCCGGTGAAGGGAGCGCGGGAAAGCGGCCAGATTACCGGCTATGCGGGTAACGGACAGGCCTACAACTGCTATGCCAGCGGCACGGTGGAGGGTGTCTATTACCAGGACATGAGCGATGCGATGCTACGCGGCAAGCCGACGTCGTCGAACTGCTATTCCATCTATCCCGACAGGAATGCCACGCAGGTCGATGAGAGTCAGGTGTCGGGCGGTGAGCTATGCTACTTGCTCAACGAACCGGATGCGGACGCGCCCGTCTGGTTCCAGACGCTCGGACAGGACAGCCATCCCGTCCTGGATGCCACTCACGGCAAGGTGCTGCTTGCGTCCGACGGCAGCTACACGAATGACGACATCGATTTCCTTGCTGCTCCTTTCCTCGCGGACAACTTCGAGGCCTATTCCCTTTCGGGTGTCCGGCTGAACGGTGCCCGCCAGCAGTGGCCGACAGGCTTGGGGAAGGGCATACGGATTCTCCGCTCCCGCGACGGCAGAAGCCGCAAGGTGCTGATGCGTTAGTGGCGTTGGTGCCCCTCCTACAGCTGTTCCTCGATGGGCTTTTCCAGGTCGGCGGGGTCAACGGTGGGCTCGAAGCGTGACACCACCTCGCCCTTCCTGTTCACCAGGAACTTCGTGAAGTTCCACTTGATGTCGGGCTTAGAGGCATAGGCAGAGTCGGCTTTCGAGAGCATGTTGTCCAGCAGCTGCGAGAGAGGATGCTCGGGTGCGAAACCGGCAAATCCGGCTTGGCCTTCCAGCCACTTGTAGATGGGGTGTGCATTCTCGCCGTTGACTTCTATCTTGGACATCAGCGGGAAGGTGACACCGTGATTCAGCCGGCAGAACTCCTCAATCTCGCTGTCGGTGCCGGGCTCCTGGTGACCGAACTGGTCGCAGGGGAAACCAATGATGACCAGTCCGCGGTCCTTGTATTTCTGGTAGAGCGCTTCCAGCCCGTCGTACTGCGGGGTGAAGCCACACTTCGATGCGGTGTTGACGATGAGAAGCACTTTGCCCTTGTAGTCGGCGAAGTTCACTTCCACTCCCTTGTTCGAGAGTGCAGTGTAGTCGTAGATGGTACTCATGTTGTTTTTGTTACAGGATGAAAGGCAGACGATTGCTGCCAGGATTGATAATAGGATGTTTCGTCTCATAGGTTATTCTCTTTGTGTATTATGCGTTGCTTCCGCATGCAAATGTACGAATAATATGGTAAAGTACAAAGAAACACACAGTTTTTTGCTCGCAATGCTGTCGTTTTCAGCTGAGGACGTCACGAACCGGAAGCGCACACGACGCGTTGTGTCCGTTGCTTCATCGTGAATAAGCAATTGCACATACATGTATGTGCAATTGCATCTACATGTATGTGCAATCACTCCATCGCGATGAAGCAACCAATAGGACGCGTGCCTCATCCGGAATCCAAACGTGCGAGCATGTCTTTGCACGTGGCAGCAGGAGCGCCTCAAAACTTTTTTCAGTATTATCAGCTCTGCACGCCCGAATTATTTTGCAGTTTGGATTTATTTGTATATCTTTGCAGGCAGAATATCATTCAACCCTTAATACATCATTATTCTATGGCAACAGGTAATGTAAGGCCGGAATCGATGGAGCGCATCACGACTCCTGCTCTGGCACAGAAGTTCATCGAGGAACAGATTAAAGAGCTCCGTGCTCAGATAGGCGACGGAAAGGTGCTGCTGGCCCTGTCGGGCGGTGTCGATTCGTCGGTAGTGGCAGCCCTGCTCATCAAGGCAGTGGGCAAGCAGCTCGTGTCGGTACATGTCAACCACGGCCTGCTCCGCAAAGGCGAGCCGGAACAAGTGGTGCGCGTCTTCCGCGACGAATTGGATGCCAACCTGGTGTACGTCGATGCCTCGGACCGTTTTCTCGACAAGCTGGCCGGCGTGGCCGATCCCGAGCAGAAGCGCAAAATCATCGGTGCCGAATTCATTCGCGTGTTTGAGGAAGAAGCCCGCAAACTCTCCGGAATCAGCTTCCTGGCTCAAGGCACAATCTATCCCGACATCGTCGAGAGCGGCCCCGTGAAGAGTCACCACAACGTCGGCGGCCTGCCCGATGACCTTCAGTTCGAGCTGGTGGAGCCCATCAAGCTTCTCTACAAGGACGAGGTGCGCGTCGTAGGCAAGGAACTTGGCCTGCCCGACAATATGGTGTATCGTCAGCCCTTCCCCGGACCCGGCCTGGGCGTCCGCTGCACCGGTGCCATCACGCGCGACCGTCTGGAGGCCCTGCGCGAGAGCGACGCCATCTTGCGCGAAGAGTTTGCCAAGAACGGACTCGAAGGCAAGGTATGGCAGTACTTCACCATCGTGCCCGACTACAAATCGACTGGCGTGAAGGAGAACAAGCGCAGCTGGGACTGGCCCGTCATCATCCGCGCCGTCAACACACGCGATGCCATGACTGCCACCATCGAGGAGATTCCCTATCCGCTGCTGCATCATATCACGCAGCGCATCGTCAGCGAAGTGCCCGGAGTGAACCGCGTGCTCTACGACCTGACACCAAAGCCAACAGGCACCATCGAGTGGGAGTAGCACTATGGCAAAGATTCCCTTCCTGGCCCGAATCGTCATAGCCATCGCGCTGGGCATCGCACTGGGCTTCGTCATGCCCGGTGCGGTGATTCGCGGCTTCAACACCTTCAACGGCATCTTCAATCAGCTGCTGGGGTTCCTCGTGCCGCTGATCATCCTCGGCTTCGTCACCTCAGCCATTGCCGAGCTCGGTCGCGGGGCAGGCAAGATGCTGGCTCTGACAGCCGCCATCGCATACTGCGGCACAGTACTCTCCGGACTGTTTGCCTACGGGTGCAGCACCACGTTGTTCCCATCCTTCATCGGCGAAGTGGGGACGGCAGGACTGAGTGAAAGTGGGACAAGCTTTCCGCCATTCTTCACCATCGCGATTCCACCCCTCATGGGCGTGATGACTGCGCTGGTCACCTCGTTCCTGCTTGGGCTGGGCATTGCGGCTTTCGATGCCAGGACGCTCCAACAAGTGTTCTTCGAGTTCAAGGATATCGTCACGCTGGCCATCTCGAAAGTCATCCTGCCGCTGTTGCCCGTCTATATCTTCGGTCTCTTCCTCGACATGACGGCAGTCGGAAGCATCGGGCGGGTGATGGGTTCATTCCTGATTATCATTGCCATCATCTTTGCCATGACAGCCGTACTGCTCGTCCTGCAATACTGCGTGGCGGGAGCCGTCGTGCACCGCAATCCCTTCCGCCTGCTGGCAAGAATGATGCCGGCATACTTCACGGCGCTGGGCACAGCATCCTCGGCAGCCACGATTCCCGTTACCTTGCAGCAAACCATCCGGAACGGTGTCTCGCCGGAAGTGGCCGGATTCACCATCCCGCTTTGTGCCACCATCCACATGTCGGGTTCAATGCTCAAGATAACCTCATGCGCTGTTGCCCTGATGCTGATGCAAGGCATTCCATTCGACTTCCCTCTGATGCTGGGATTCGTTATGATGCTTGGCATCACGATGGTGGCCGCCCCCGGAGTGCCCGGAGGTTCCATCATGGCCGCCCTCGGAGTCCTCGACGGCATCCTGGGATTCACCTCGCAACAGCAGGCCATGATGATAACGCTCTACATCGCAATGGACTCGTTTGGCACGGCATGCAACGTGACGGGAGACGGAGCCATCGCCCTGATAATCGATAAAATAAAGAATAGGAGGTAAAGCTTCGGAAGAAGCCATGCGACTGGCATCCGGACGAGAGAAAACAAACGGAAACAATGGACAGGAACGAGCAAATCATACGTACCAGCTACGTCGGCGTGGCGGCAAACGTACTGCTGGCTGCATTCAAGGCTACGGTAGGCTTGGCTGCCAGTTCGGTAGCCATCGTGATGGATGCCGTGAACAACTTGACTGACGTGCTCTCTTCGGTTATCACCATCGTAGGCACAAAACTGTCGGAACGTCCGGCTGACCACGAGCATCCCTTTGGTCACGGACGCATAGAGTACTTCAGTGCCATCATCATTGCCATCATTGTCCTGATGGCAGGCGTAGGCTCGTTGGTGGAGTCTGTGAGAAAAATCGTTCACCCCACCGAACCGCACTACACCAATGCGACGCTGACGGTCATCATCGTAGCCATCGGTGTGAAGCTGCTCCTGGGGCACTACGTGAAAAGGACAGGCGAAAGGCTGAAGAGCGACGCCCTCATCGCAAGCGGAGCAGATGCCCTGTTCGATGCTGTCGTCACGCTTGCCACACTCATCTCTGCCGGCATCATGATGCTCTGGAACGTCAACCTCGACGGCATCTTCGGCACGCTCATCTCGCTGGTTATCCTGAAGGCTGGCTATGAGATGCTCTCTTCGCCCATCAACGAACTCCTGGGCAGTCGCATCTCTTCGGAGTTCGTGGCACAATTGAAGAATGAAGTAATGAGCTTCAAGGACGTGCACGGCGTGTTCGACATCATCATGAACAGTTATGGCCCCGACACCATCATCGGGTCGCTCCACGTCAACGTGCCCGACACGATGTCTGCCCGCGAGATTCATCGCCTCACGCGCAGCATCTCGTCCCATATTTACAACAAGTTTCACGTCATCCTCACCGTTGGTATCTATGCCATCAATACCGACACCAAGGGGACCGGCAGGTTGCAACACGAAGTCATGGACTTTGCTGCCAATCATGCCGACGTGATGCAAGTGCACGGATTCTTCTATTACCCCGAGCACAACCTTATCACTATTGACGTCGTGCCCGAAGAGACTGTAAAGGACGGACAGAGATTTGCTGATACGATGGAGGCTGACTTGAAACAACGGTTCCCCGACTACAATTTCTCCATCATCGTGGACCATAACTACAGCGAGTAGCCGCCTTGTCCTTGAAGAAGAGGACACGTCAGTTGCTCCCCCTTGAGTAACGTAGTTCAAATCAAGCCGAAATGACGGAGAGCCTCGGCGATGCCGTCGTCATCAATGCTGGCCGTCACGTAGTCGGCTACTTGCTTCAGTGGTTCGATGGCATTGCCCATCGCTATGCCGATGCCGGCCTGCAAAATCATCGACGTATCGTTGCCGCCGTCGCCGAAAGCAATGGTGCGCTCCGCGTCGAACCCCTCGTGTCGCGCCATCGCAAGGATGCCCTTGCCTTTGTCTGCGCCCTTGGCCGTGAAATCCGTGAACTCAGGATGCCACCGACCCGAAATGCAGTGCGGCATGCGGGCCAGAAGTTTCGTTTCGTATTCAGCAGGGAAAAAGGGCGTCAGCTGCAAGATGTCCTGTTCCATGACCTTATTCAATGGCGCAATGACATCGAAATCCTTTACTGCCAGTGTTTGCCGGAACATGCGGTTCACGTCGCCTTTGGGGTCGAGCACAGCCACATCGCGTCGCCCTACGACGACAAGGCCGTAGCCTTTCGTCTGTGCATCCTCCAGGCATGTCAGGACGTCCTGTCGCGGTATGGGCTGACAGTTCACCAACTCATCGCCGACGTAGCACAACGCGCCGTTGGTAGTGATGTAGCCGTCGATGAGGTGCTCAATGGCTCCCAGGTTCGTGATGATGAGAGGCGGACGGCCCGTGGCGATATAGACCCGGGAGCCGTTCTCCTTTGCTTGCGTCAATGCTTGAACGGCAGACGAAGGTATCTCATGGGTCTTGAAGCTGACCAATGTGCCGTCGATGTCGAAGAACAAAGCGTAAGGTTGTGCCATGATGATGATTTAGCGTTAGTTCAGCGCGTCTTCTCAAGGATGGAGGCGACGTGACTGCCGCTGGCTCCCAGGCTGATGGCTGTACGGCAGTCCTGACCGGCCAGACGCTTCTTCTTCATTGCAAGGTAGAGCGAAGCACGTGTGAGGTAACATTCGGGATTGTCCGGCTCGCACTCAATGGCTCTTTCCACGTCTTGTATCGCTCTTTCATACTCGCGGCGCTGCTCATAGAGGCCACAGCGGGCCAAGTAGTGTCGGGCATGAGTGGGATACAGCTGGATGAGGGCGTCGAGTTGCTCCATAGCCTCGCGCGGACGACCGTCCTTGCTGTTCAGAATAGCCAGCCCCAGCCTTGCATCCTCATGCATCGGGTTGACCTTGAGCAGATGGTCGTAATCGGTTCGTGCCTCGCGATTGCGACGTTGCCCGGAATAGATGAAGGCGCGGAAGAAAAGCGCTTCCTCGTTGTCGGGATCTGTGGCAAGTAGCTTGTCGTAGTCGAGTAGGGCACGTTCCGGATTGTTCATCATGAGATGAAGGGAAGCACGGCCCAACAACAGGCCGGCAAGCGAGATTGGATGTTTGGCCGCAGCAGGCTGTGGCTTGACGAGGGCAATGCCTTTCGTGTATGCGTCAAGGGCCTGAGAGTTCTGACCGCCGCGCTGATAGATTTCGCCCAGGTATTGATAGAGGACAGCATTCGACTCCCTTTCCGGGTCAAGCTGGATGGTCTGTTGAATCAGTTTCTCCGCTTTCGACAAGGAGTCGGCAGCAAGTGCTTCAATCACCAGCTTCACGTTGCGTTCATAGACCTGAGCATAGCCGGGGAGAAACGTGAAAAGTGAAAAGAGGAGAAGAAACCGTTTCATCTTTCCGCTTACAGCTGTATGGTCTGCGCTCTGTCCGGTCCGACACTGACGATGGTAATGGGCGTGGCTGTTGCCTTCTCGATGTATGCAATGTAGTTGCAGAGCTCCTGCGGGAACTGACTTTTGCTGGTCATTGCCGTCAGGTCAGTTTTCCATCCCGGCAATGTCTCATAGACGGCTTCCCAGCCTTCAGTGTCGTAGGGCATCTGGTCTGTTGTGACACCGTTCTTGGTGTAGTGGGTACAAACTTTGATTTCAGCAAAATCATCGAGCACGTCGCTTTTCATCATGATGAGCTGTGTGACGCCATTGATCATGATGGCATAGCGTAGGGCCACAAGGTCGAGCCATCCGCAGCGGCGGTTGCGCCCCGTCACGGCACCATATTCGTGGCCTATCTCGCGAATTTTGTCGCCTGTCTCATCGAAGAGCTCAACGGGGAAAGGACCGCTGCCGACACGTGTGGAGTAAGCCTTGAAGATGCCGAACACCTCGCCGATAGCGTTGGGAGCGACGCCCAAACCGGTGCAGACGCCTCCACTCACCGTGTTGGAGGACGAGACGAAGGGGTAGGTGCCGTGGTCAATGTCGAGCATCGTGCCCTGAGCGCCCTCTGCCAGCACGTTCTTGCCTTCGCGAAGCATCTGACCGAGCTCAATCTCCGTATCGGTCAATGGGAACTGACGCATGTACTCTATGCCTTCCATCCAGAGCTGCTCCTCGGCAGTGATGTCGTAGTCTGTGTAGCCAAGGTCGCGAAGAATCCTTTCGTGACGAGACTTGAGTGTGTTGTACTTCTCCTGGAAGTTCTCGAGGATGTCGCCCACACGCAACCCTGTCCTGCTGGCCTTTTCGCTATAAGTCGGGCCGATGCCTTTTCCCGTTGTGCCGACTTTATTCTTGCCTTTGGCCGCTTCGTGGGCGCGGTCCAGAACGCGATGAGTGGGCAGGATAAGGTGGGCACGCTTGCTGATGTGAAGACGGCTCTTGAGGTCGTAGCCAGCTTCTTCCAGTTCGCGGGCTTCCTGCATGAAGAGGTCCGGGGCAATGACACATCCGTTGCCGATGATGTTGAGCTTGCCTTCGTCGAAGATGCCGCTCGGGATGCTGCGAAGGACAAACTTCTTTCCTTCGAAGATGATGGTATGTCCGGCATTCGGACCGCCTGCAAAGCGAGCTACTACGTCATATCTCGGTGTGAATACATCTACAACCTTTCCTTTTCCTTCGTCTCCGAAGACGATGCCAAGCAGGGCATCCACTTTACCTTTTGCCATATATTTATACTAATGTTCGGTTAACTTTTCTTCTTTTCTTTCTTGTTTTTTCTCGCTTCCTGTCGGTTCCTGGCCTGACACTTCCTGCAAAGGCCGTGCATATAGACCAGCTTCTGTTCGATGCTGAAATAACGCACGTGCAGATTCTGCAAAGCCAGGCGTGCTGTTCCGGTAGAGACACGTGTAATCGTGTTGCACTGGTGGCAGATGACGTAGGCTTTGGGTAGCGAGTCGGTCTGCATCTCGAAGTGGGCCGCGGTTGCCAGCGGGTGCTTGATTGCCAACCCTGCTTCGCAAAGCAGTTCCATCGTGTTGAAGAGCGTGGCTCTGCTGACCTGGAACTCGCCGTGTTGTTGCATTTGCGTCATGAGCTCGTCAATTGTGAAGATGCTTCCGGACATGTTCGCCACGCGCAGCACCTCGTAGCGCTCCGGTGTCTTGCGCATGGCTTTGCTTTCCATGTATTGTGTCAGACGGTCGCGCATCGCGGCGAAAGTCAGGCTTTGCCGTGCAAGGGCATCCTTGTTCCTCTCGGGTGTAGGCTGAATAGGTTTCTTGTCCATACCAAAGTGCAAAGATACGAATAAATTTGTGATTTAAGCGCAGGAATGCAGATTATTTTGCTTTGAGCGCATCTTTCAGTATCTGAATGGCTTTTCTGAGATGCAGATTGGCATTTGCCTGCATGCTGGAAACAAGTTCGCCAATGGTTGCTTTCTCTGCTTCGCTTATGTGCTTGCCGCGAACAATAAGATGTCGTAGGGTGAGACATGCGCATGTGGCGGGAAGTGTTCCCCCCCCTGTGAGCCATGCCAGGCTTGTCTCCTTCGCATGGGGCGTTTCAGGCAACAAGAGCATGGCCATGACCTGTGCTTCTTCAGCGGTCAGCATTGTTTGTGCCCATGCATTTGCTGTTTCCTGAGCGAAGGAGTCGGGAGGCATGAGCATGATGGCCAGCAGTCGGGTCTCGCGGATGTCCTGTTCCCAGAGCCGGCAGGCAAGGTCGGCATCCCTGGGAAACTCTTCTGCTATGGAGCGAAGGCGGGGTAGTTCCACTCCGAAGATGAGATGGAAGGGCATTCCTGCTTCCCGCATTCGGGCTGAAAGGATTCCGTTCATGCCGGCACGCAGTTCCTTCTTTATCTCTCTATCCACATCCTGAATGTTCATAGTGTATTGTAGTCTGTACTGTAGCGCAGCATCTGTTCTTCGTAGGTTTCTTCGTAGGAAATGCTGACATCGATGATGTTGCCTTCTTCGTTGCGAACCAGCTTGCAGCGGGGGTTGATGAAGCCTTTGTAGGGAGCTAAGTCGAGGCGTTCATAGCGCTGTCGAATCTCGTGGTGGAGGCGGGCGTCGAGTTTGATGCCATATTCTTCGACGAGGTGCCGTGCGCTTTCGTAGTCGCCTTCGCTCTTGATGCGTTGTACCTCGGCCAACAATTCTCCGAAGGCCTGCCGCAGCATCTGATAGTTGTCGATGCAGACGTAGTGCTTGCCGTCTCTCTGAACTATCCTGACAGCCTCGGGATAGTTTGCAAGTGTCCAGCGGCAGATGAGTGCGCGGTTCCTCATGTGGGCTTCTTCTATCTGACAGCCTTCTTCGATGCGGACCATCTGCGTCAGAAGTCCGTTCATGAGGTAGCTGTAGTATTGCGAACGATATGCTTCGTCATTGGGGAGCAAGCCAAGCTCGACGAGCTTCGGGTCGGCAATGTAGTAGAGTCCGAAGAGGTCGGCCCGGGCTTCTTCAAGTGTGCTTCCGTAGGCACGCAGGGCATCGGCATCCACTCCCGGCAGCAGTTGGCCGCTTCCGTGTCCAAGGCATTCGTGCAGGTCGGTGTGCAGGTCGTCGCAGATGTCGGCATAGAGTCCGAGCATTTCGCGTGTCTCGTTGTCGATGACGAACTCTTCTCTCATCCCGCTGCCTTTGGCCGCTTCGTTGTAGGCACGTGTCAGGTTGGCTATTGTCACGCTTTTGCTGCCATGTTCAGCTCTTATCCAGTTGCTGTTGGGCAGGTTGATGCCGATGGCACTGCTGGGGTAGAGGTCGCCGCCCAGCATGGCAGCACTGATGACCTTTGCACTCACGCCTTTGCAGGTTTTCTTCTTAAAACGGGCATCTACAGGCGAGTGGTTCTCAAACCATTGTGCATTGTCGCTTAAAGCCTTGGCCCGATGGGTTGCCTCCTGGTCAATGATGTTGACGTAGCCTTCCCAACTTGCTTTCAGGCCGAGAGGGTCGCCATAGACTTCGGTGAATCCGTTGGTGAAGTCCACCTCTCCGCGAGTCTCTTCCACCCACAGGATGGCGTACTCGTCGAAAGTTCTCAGGTTGCCTGTCTGATAGAATTCGACGAGTTTGTCGATGACGGCTTTCTGTCTGTCGTTCTCGGCGTAGTCGCGTGCCTTGCACAGCATTTCGCAAATGTGGTCGATGGCCGGTCCGTAGAGCCCTTGGCTTCGCCACACGTTCTCATAGAGACAGCCGTCGGCCTTGCGTTCCAGTCGGCTGTTCAGTCCGAGCATCGGAGGCCTGAGCGGGTCGGCATCGGCCTTGAGCTTGGCATAGAAAGCTTCTGCTTCGGGCTGGGTGATGCCTTCGGCGTAGTAGTTACAGGAGGATGTGAGCAGGAGGTCTTCTCCGTTTGCCTGATTGACGCGCTTCGGCATCACGTCGGGATTGAAAATCACCTCAGCCAGTTCCGCAGCGAGGTCTTCTTTCGTCTCGTCTTGGTGAAGCGGGAGAAGCGAGGCATCCAACTTGCTGACCTCAGTCAGGAAGAAGTCGCGGCTGAAGCCCGGCTCGAACTTCAGGTAGCTGTAGTGATGGTGAATGCCATTGGCGAACCAGACTCTTTTGAGGTAGAGGACGAAAGCCTGCCAGTCCTGCTGTTCTTGCTGTCCGGCGTAGTGCCGGAAGATGGCTTCCAGGGTCTTTCGCAGCCTCAGTCCGTGGCGGCAGTTCTGGTCCCAGAGGATGTCCCGTCCCCAGAGTGCGGCTTCGGCCAGATAATAGACGAGCAGTTTCTGCCTGAGCGTCAGGGCGGCGAAGCCCGGGACTTCGTAGCGCAACAGTTGGATGTCGGCGAAGCGATCTGTCATTTCTTTGCTTTCCTTGGTTTAGGTCCTCTTTTCTTTGCCTTTGTCTTTTTTGTTTTTTTCTTTGCGACAGCCTTGGTATCGGCGGCTGGTGTTCCGTACTTCAGCCTGTATTCTCTCGGTGTTATCCCGCACACCCGGTAGAATGTAGCATAGAAGCTCTGCCGGGTGGAGAAACCGGTGTTGACGGCAATGTCTTCCATCGTCATGTTGTTGAAACCGCTGTCCTGCAGCATGTACCTTGCTTCGTGGATGCGCATTTCGCCGACGAGCTGGGAGTAGTTCTGCTGGAAGCGCAGGCTGACGACGGCACTGATGTGTCGGGAGTTGACGCCAAGGTCTTCGGCAAGTCGCTTGGCAGAATAGTTCGGGTCGCGATACTTCTGCTCAATCATCAGTTTTGCAATGATCTTTCTTGCAATGTCTTCTACGAACTCCGGCGCAACGGAGGTTCTGTAGGAAAGTGTCTTGGTCTTGTCTTTCTTTTCTGTAATGTTGTACTTAGCCATATAATAATATAATATGTCAGTTGTTTTTGTTAATCCTGATTAGCGTTTCAGGGTCGTTGGTCGTTATGATGTCTATGCCGGGCATGTTGGCAAAGCGGGTAAGTGCTTCCTCCCCGTCCACTGTCCAGACGTTGACTTCCAGGCCGAGCTTCTTCGCCTGCTGTGCCCAGTCGGGATGGTTGTCGAAGACCTTCGTGTTGTAGTCGATGCCCGTCCAGCCCAGCTCTTTCACCTGCTGCGGTGAGAGGTCGCCGTTCAGGTATGCCACCTTTGCTTCCGGTGCAAGTTCGTGAACGCGCTTGCAGACGTGCTTGCTGAAGGAGATGTAGTCTGTCCTGTCGGCCAGCCCAAGCATGTTGATGAGTTCGACGGCCACTTCCGAGATACGGGCGTCGCGCTGTGCATTGCGGTGCGGCTTTATCTCGAATATCAGCCTGCAACTGCTCCATCGCAGTGTTTCCATGAGATATTGCTGCAGGGTGGGGATAAACTCGCCGTTCTTCAGGCGGATGTTCATCAGGGTGGCATAGGTCGTGTCTTCGATGCGGATGCCTTCGACGGTTGCGTCGTGGAATACGACAGGCACTCCGTCGGCAGTGAGCCAGACGTCGAACTCACTGCCCCAGCATCCGGCTTCTGCCGCTTTCTGGAACGAAGCGATGGAATTCTGTGCGCTTCCGTCTGTCTTCCAATAGCCGCGGTGTGCCACGACGTGGGGTTGGGCGAAAGCGGCGAGCGTTACGAGAGAGAGGAGTAATAAAAAGTATCTTTGCATCATCATTTGGTTTTTATATGATGCAAAGATACGAAAATTTTGCGATATATTGTTACATTTAGGCCTTCTTTTTTCTCTTTCCTGCAATTCGGGTAACAAATATGCACAGGATGAAGGTCAGGACGCAGGCCCATGTGTTTGTTGCTGGCGAGAAATTGTCATCCTACCAGGCTGAATTGCCTCTGCACGATGAGCTTTCGCAGGTTGATGAGGGCATAGCGCATGCGGCCAAGTGCGGTGTTGATGCTGACCCCCGTCTGCTGGGCAATCTCCTTGAAGGAGAGGTCGTCGTAGAAACGCATTATGACGACTTCGCGCTGTGAGGCCGGCAGATAGTTGAGCAGGCGTCGGATGTCGTCGCGTCTCTGGAGGTCGATTATTTCGTCCTCGCGCGTGGCCTGGCTCAGGCTGAGGCTGTTGAGGGCTTTTGGCTTCACCTGGCTTTCGCGTACGGTGCAGCTCGTTTCGCTCTCACGGCTCTTATCGACGATAAGGTTATGGGCGATGCGCATCAGCCAGGCGCTGAACTTTCCGCTCGTCTGGTATTTGTGGCTGCGTATGGCAATGATGGCTCGCTGGAATGTGTCCTGGAAGAAGTCGTTGGCTACGTCGTTGTCCTTGACCAGAAACAATATATAGGAATAGAGATATCCCTGGTGACGGGCGAGCAGAATGTCAAATGCACTATCGTTGCCTTCTTCGTACAAACGTACCAACTCATGGTCGGTCATTGCAGATAAATTGTTCATTACGTCTCAAAGTATGGTTTTGGAGTAATGTTTTCCTATAGGCAAGACGGATTTAAGTGTTAATAAATGTGTTTTGACGATGCAAAGCTATGGCTTTATTTTCTTTCTTGCAAGTATTTCTCCTGTTTTTTTGAAGATTTGTGCCAATTTTGTCCCGAAACCAAGACTTTTTTAACGAAAATGTGTAATTTTGTAAATCCTAAACAGTAATAGCAAACAGTAATGGCAAATACAAGAGAAGAGAAACTGCAGGCTTTCGGGCGACTGCTTGACGTCATGGACGAACTGCGCGAGAAATGCCCCTGGGACCATAAGCAGACCAACGAGAGTCTGCGGCCCAACACGATAGAAGAGACATTCGAACTGTGCGAAGCGATTCTCAAGGACGATGTCCCCAACATTGAAAAGGAGCTGGGCGACGTGCTGCTTCACATCGTCTTCTACGCAAAGATAGCCAGCGAGAAGGGACAGTTCGACATCGCCGACGTGTGCAACAAGCTCTGCGACAAGCTCATCTTCCGTCACCCTCACGTCTATGGCGATGCCGTAGCGCGGACGGCGGGCGAGGTCGTACAGTCGTGGGAACAAATCAAGCAGAAGGAGAAGGACGGCAACAAGACGGTCCTCGGCGGAGTGCCGAATGCCCTCCCGTCGCTCATCAAGGCATACCGCATTCAGGACAAGGCACGGGCCGTGGGCTTCGACTGGGAGAAGAAGGAGGATGTGTGGGACAAAGTACGAGAAGAAATGGACGAACTGCAGGCTGAACTTGCATCGGAAGACAACATCGAGAGGCAGACAGCCGAATATGGCGACTTCCTCTTCAGCCTGATTAACGCGGCAAGACTCTATCACATCAATCCCGACAACGCCCTCGAGCATACCAACCAGAAGTTTATACGCCGCTTCAACTACGTGGAGCAGAAGGCAAAAGAAATGAACCTGCAACTGAAGGACATGACGTTGGCCCAGATGGATGCTCTCTGGGAGGAAGCAAAAGGAGAGGAGCGACGTTCTCTCTGATTTCAGCATCCAAAATCCTTCCCGACGTGTCATAAAACTATTTTCACGTCATGAAAATCTATTTTCATGACGTGAAAATTAATTTTCAAAGCGTGAAAATTGATTTTCAAGCTTTGAAAATAACTTTTAATCGCGTTGTTTAGGGTTTGGGAAAGCGTTGACTCGGCTTTTATCTGCAAGCCAGGGGATAAAACTAAGAGAGCAGACAACCATTCACAAGGTCATCTGCTCTCCTACTGAAACATTCTTTTTACCTTAAAGCTTTATGTCTTACTTAGGTCTTTGGCCCTCTTGGGGGCGGTTCTGCCTGTCGTGGCCGAACTCTTCCAGCATTTTCCTGTGGAAGACGTCCTCGGCACACATGGCCTTATATACCTTCTGCGGCGATACTGCGTTGCACATCTTCTTGTAGTAAGCAACTTCCAGTTGTGCCATCTCTACGCCGAGGTCCTTTATCCTCTGTATGGTGTTGGCATAGTCCTGTTCGTCGGTGTTTTCTGTCGGTGCTTTCTTCTTGAGCCTGTAGATGCTGCGTTGCAGCTGTCGCTGCTTGCCTTTCATCTCGTGGTAGATGGGGTAGAAGGCTTGCGCTTCTTCGGGAGTGAAGCCTGCCTGGCTCGTGACAAAGTTTTCCAGCTTTGCCTTGAACTCCTCGGGGTCGAACTTGCCGCGCCTGTGCTGTTGAGCCAAGGCGCAGCAAACCGGGACGAGGATGCCTAATGCAAATAAAATACCTTTCTTCATATCCAATCTTTTTACTCTGCTTCTGTCAGATACGAGGCGATGCTCATATTGTCTATCATCGAGTAGTCCAATGCATCTTCGATGTACTGGGTGTCCTCCGTTTCGGCAATCTGATTGTTCATTTTGCTCTCAAAGAGTATTCCTCCGCCTGCGACACAACCGGCCAGAAGTGCTGCTGCGGCCCACCGCCACAGCATCTTGCGGCGCTTCTTTCTTGCTATGCGGTCCCTCACTCTTCCGCCCAGCTTCTCAAAGTAGCCTTCGGGTACGGTGAAGTGATTCTCGCGGTCGAAGCGGGAAAGAAGCCTTGCTTCCAGTTCTTCTGTGTTATAGTTGTTCTTGTTCATTTACCTATTTGATGTTTATTTGTGTAAAAGGTTTAATCGAGATTCTCAAAATAATCGAAAATTTTTTTCACTGCATGGTGATAGGATGCTTTGAGTGCTCCGATGCTGGTGCCAAGCATGTCGCTCATGTCCTCGTACTTCATCTCTTCAAAGTACTTGAGGTTGAAGACGGTTCGCTGCTTGTCGGGCAGCGTGCTGATGGCTTCCTGGAACTGTCGCTGCACTTCGTCGCCGTCGAAATAGCTGTCGCCCTCCAGCATGTCGGCCACGCTTCCTTCCGGCATGTCGAGGCTGAGGTTCTGCTTCTTCTTGGTCAGATGGTTGAGCGACTCGTTGATGGCAATACGGAAGAGCCAGGTCTGCAGCCGTGATTCTTGCCGGAAGGAGTCGATGGCGCTCCAGGCTTTGATGAATGTGTTCTGCAGCACGTCGTCGGCATCGTCGTGGGAAAGCACCATGCGGCGAATCTGCCAGTAGAGGGGCTCCTGGTATTCGCGCACGAGTCGTGTGAAGGCCGCATCCTTGGTGGACGGGTCCTGCAATTGCCTGATGAGTGCTTTCTCGTCTGTCATTACATTATCTTTGACTGCAACAATCCGCTTTGGTTTAATCGGGGATGGAGATTATGGCTAATGATGAGGTGAAAAAGAATAGGGATTAAAGACCGGAGCTGTAATCCTTAATCTTTAATCCCTAAACTTTATTCTGCTATAATTTCTTTTCTTGCTACTGTAGTGATATCTTTCGAACTATCTTGCCGACCTTGATGAGGTAGCATCCTTTGTTCAGGTTCAGGGCAAAGGAGATGTCGTTGCTGTCGATGCGGATGGTTGCCACTTTTGCACCGGTCAGGTTGAAGATTTCCATCACCTCGCCGTTAGCTCCCACGATGTGCACGTTCTCCCCGTTGATGGTGAGTGTGATGCCGGACACGGGTGTCTCTATGCCGTCGCGCTCCGTCTCAGCCTGCACGGAAAGGGGGGCAAAAGCTATTGCGAAAGTGAATAATATGATGTATATCTTCTTCATCCTTGATAGATTTCGTTGCAAAATTACACTTTTTATTTGTCTCTTGCAAGGATTTTAGTCTAAAAAATGCTTAAATCTATGCAGAATGCCTCAAATTTGTGCCGCTCGACACGAAACATAGCCGTCGGGAAGCGGCAAAAGCCATCGTTCCGCTACTCTTTTTGCCAGACACGCACATAGTCGATTTCCATCGTCAGCGGCAGTGCCGTCTCATCGACTCCCGCATAGCCTCCCCAATCGCCTCCCCAGGCCACGTTGAGGATGGGGTAGAAGGCTTTGTCGAAGGGCCAGGTGTCGGGATTGCCTTGACGGTCGTTGGGGAAGAAGAGCTACTCGGTGCCGTCAACGTAGGTGCGGATGTAGTCCTCGGTCCATTCCAGGGAATAGACGTGGAAGCCGTCTTCTGCTCCGGCACAGGTCATGCTGTGGGTCTTCTGCGTCTTGGCGGGATGGTTGTAGGCCGTGCAGTGGATGCTGCTGGAGACGATGTTTGCATCCACGCCCACTTCCTCCATGATGTCTATCTCGCCACAAGCCGGCCACCTGCCGCCGCCGACGGGCATCATCCACCATGCCGGCCACGTGCCCTTTCCCTTTGGCAGCTTGATGCGTGCCTCGACATATCCGTATCTGAAGCCGACGGAGCGGTTCCCGTAGAGACGTCCGCTGTATATCTTGTCGCCTTCCCTGAACGTATGGATTCTCAGCTTGCCCTTCTTGCAGTCTGCTACCTTCCTGCCCAGGGGACTCTTCTCCTTGACGTAGGTCTGCAATTCGTGGTTGACCCATCCGGCCCGCGCCTCTTGGAAGGTCCAGCGGCTGGAGTCGATCTTGGAAGACGAGAATTCGTCGTTCCAAACCAGTTCGTAGCCGGGCAAGGGGCAGGAGTCGATTTTCCTGCCTTGCGCCATGAAGGGTAGGGAGCAGAGCAGCAGGATGATGATGCGTCTTGTGTAGTCCATATTCTGAATGCTTTAGGGGGTAAAAGTGTTGTCTCAGCTCTTCAAGCCTACAATCTGCGTAGGCGGCAGCTGGGCTTTCCTCCGGTCCGTCTCTGTGACGACTCGGGCAGCAAGCTGCAGGAAGGCCTGACCGTTGATGCTGGCCGGGTCGGTGGCAGAGGGAACACCGCTGTCACCACTCTCGCAGATGTCCTGAACGAGGGGTATCTGTGCCAGGAGCGGGAGTTGCATCTCTTCTGCCAGTTCCTTGACGCCCTCCTGTCCGAAGAGATAATAGCGCTCGTCGGGGTGGCGGGCAGGCGTGAACCAGGCCATGTTCTCGACCAGTCCCAGGATGGGGACGCCCACTTTCTCGTTCCGGTACATGTCAATGCCTTTGCGGGCATCGGCCAGCGCCACCTGCTGCGGCGTGCTGACGATGACGGCTCCCGTGATAGGAATAGTCTGGACAAGGGTCAGGTGGATGTCGGACGTGCCGGGCGGGGTGTCGAGTATAAAGTAGTCGAGCTCCCCCCAGTCGGCATCGCCAATGAGCTGCTTGAGGGCATTGGAGGCCATTCCGCCGCGCCACATGATGCCTTGCTCGGGATTCACGAAGAAGCCGATGCTCAACATCTTGACGCCATACTTCTCTTCCGGAATAATGAGGTCGCGACCATCAACGTTCTTGCTGTAGGGCCTGGCATCTTCCATTTGGAACATCTTAGGCACGGAGGGCCCGAAGATGTCGCAGTCGAGCAGTCCGACTCGCATACCCAGCCGCGCCAGAGCAACGGCGAGGTTGACGGCCACGGTGCTCTTGCCCACACCGCCCTTGCCGCTGGAGACGGCAATGATGTTGCTGACGCCCGGCAACAGGTCTGGCAGGTCCGGACGAGGTGCCTGGAGGGTGCGCGTCTTGATTTCCACTTCGGCATCCTTGCTGGCATAGGCATGGATGGCAGCCTCGGCTGCTTTCACCACGCTGCGCATGAAGGGGTCGGTAGGTTTGTCGAAGACAAGTGTGAAGCTGACGCTGAGGCCGGCAATGCGTATGTCGTCATCTACCATCTGCATCTCCACGATGTTCTTGCCCGTTCCGGGATAGCGGACCGTGGCAAGAGCATCGAGGATGAGTTTAGGATATAGAGCTGTCATGATGAGAGAATGTGTGCCTTACCAGATTGTTACTCGTTCTTCAACAGGGATGAACATGGGGTCAGCCTCGGTGATGCCGAAAGCATCGTACCAGGCATCGATGTGCGGCATCTGACCGTTCACGCGCCACATGCCCAGCTGGTGCGGGTCGCTCTTGACGCGCTTCTGAATCTCCTCGTCGCGGATGTTCTGCCCCCAGACGTTGGCATAGGCCAGGAAGAAGCGCTGCTCGGGAGTAAAGCCGTCCACGACGGGCAGCGGATGCTGTGCCGTAGCGTTCTTGAAGGCTTGGAAGGCGACCATCAGTCCTCCGTGGTCTGCCATGTTCTCGCCGAGGGTGAGGGAACCGTTGGCATGCAGGCCAGGCAGCACCTCGATGCTGTCGTGGAAGGCACGCATCACCTGTATGCGCTCTTCGAAGCGTTTCGTGTCTTCCTCGCTCCACCATGTGACGAGGTTGCCCGTCTTGTCGTACTTGCTGCCTTGATCGTCGAAGCCGTGGGTCATCTCATGTCCGATGACCACGCCGATGGCTCCGTAGTTGAATGCATCGTCGGCACTCATGTCGAAGAAGGGCGGCTGCAGAATGCCTGCGGGGAAACAGATTTCGTTGGTCGTGGGGTTGTAGTAGGCATTGACCGTCTGCGGCGTCATGTACCACTCGTCGCGGTCAACAGGCTTGTTGAACTTGGTCCTGACCATGTCCTTCAGTTCCCATTCGCCTACGGCAAGCATGTTGTTCAGGTAGTTGTCGCCAATCTCGAGGTCGCTGTAGTCCTTCCACTTGTTGGGATAACCCACCTTGACGTAGAAGGCATCGAGCTTCTCGCGTGCCACCTTCTTTGTCTCGTCGCTCATCCAGTCCTGCACGTCGATGCGCTCTCCGAGGGCCACTTGCAGGTTCTTGATGAGTTTCTCCATGCGAGCCTTTGCTTCTGGCGGGAAGTACTTTGCGACATAAAGCTGTCCGAGAGCTTCGCCCAGGCCGCCTTCGACGGCAGCAACGGCACGCTTCCAGCGGGGACGATCCTCCTGTTTGCCGCTCATCACCTTGCCGTAGAAGCCGAAGTTGAGGGCGCGGCTCTCGTCGTCGATGAAGGACGAAACCATATCGATGGCATGCCAGAGATAGAGGTTCTGCAGTGCTTCGGGTGTCTCTTCCTTCAGGACTTTCTCCACTTCATGAATGGCGAGAGGCTGGCCGAGGCATACTTCCTTCACGCCTTCCATACCGAGGTTCTGGAAGAAGCCATCCCAATCGATGCCGGGGAACTGCTCTTTCAACTCGGCGTAGGAAAGCTTGTTGTAGTTGGCCTCAGGGTCGCGCAGCTCGGTGCGGCTCTTGCTGGCCACGGCAATGCGAGTCTCGATGCGCAGGACATCCTGACTGATGCGCAGGGCATCCTTTTCGGAAAAACCAGAGTGCAGGCAAAGGTCGGAGATGTACTTCTGATAGGCTGTGCGAATTTCCTGCGTCCTTGGGTCGTTGTCAACGTAATAGTCCTTCTGGCCGAGTGTCAGACCACCTTGAACGATGTTCACGAGGTTGTTCTTGGAGTCCTTCTCGTCGGCACCGATATACATGGCGAAGAGTCCGGGGACGCCTTGCCTCTGCATGCGAGGCCAGACCTCATCGAGCCAGTTCTTGGTGATTTCGGGTGAGCACTGGTAGCCGTCGCAGAGCAGGAAGCCTTCCAGTGCACCCCAGTAGTGCTCGTTGAGGTTCACGCTGTCCATAGCACTGTTGTAGAGGTCGGCAATCTTCTGAGCAATGGAGCCTTTCTCGTTCTGTTGTGCTGCCACGCTATCGATGAGTGAGCGCAGGCGCTTGTTGTTGTCTTCCTGCAGCTGGTCGAAGGAACCGAAGCGGCTGTACTCAGCCGTCAGGGGATGAGCCTTTTGCCAACCGCCGGTTGCATACATGTAGAAGTCCGTGCCGGGCCGGTAGGTGGAGTCGAGGTTTGCAAGGTCAATGCCGGAACTCTGCTGATTGCTTCCCGGCGTGCAGGCAGCAGCCAATGCTGTCAGGGCGAAGGCTGCCAAGAGGTGATTTGTAGTCATAAGCTTATACATTATTATATTATATATATTTTTCCCATTCTTCTTCAGCTTGCTTGAGCTGTGTTTTCAGTCGGCCATGTTTTTCGTAGAGCGTCACGTCCTGACTGCCTTCCGGTGTTGACATCTGCTCTTCGAGGATGCGGATGGCAGCTTCGAGCTGTGTCACCTTCTCCTCAGCTTCCTGCAGAGCCTTCTCGCGCTTCTTCTGTTCGCGGGCCAGTGCTTTCTGTTCGGCATAAAGGAGCCCTCCTCCAACCTCTGCCCGAGGAGGGAGGCTTTCGCGGCGGTTCTCCCCTCTGCGCGGAGAGGGGTCCGTGGTGTGGCTATTCAGGTACTCGTAGATGCCGCCGAGGTGCTCTCGCACTTTACCACCACCGAATTCATAAACCTTTGTGACGAGGCCATCGAGGAACTCGCGGTCGTGGCTCACGACGATGACGGTGCCGTCGAAGTCACGTATGGCAGCCTTGAGCACGTCCTTCGAGCGCATGTCGAGATGGTTGGTCGGCTCGTCGAGGATAAGGCAGTTCACCGGTTCGAGCAGGAGTTTTATCATTGCCAGTCGCGTCCGCTCGCCTCCGGAAAGGAACTTCACCTTCTTGTCTCCGGCTTCACCTCCGAACATGAATGCCCCGAGGATGTCGCGGATTCTGAGGCGGATGTCGCCCCGTGCCACACGGTCGATGGTGTCGAAGACAGTCAGTTCCCCGTCGAGCATCTGTGCCTGGTTCTGTGCGAAGTAACCGATCTGCACGTTGTGGCCCACTTTTAGTTCGCCGTCGAAAGGTATTTCGCCCATGATGCACTTGACGAGTGTTGTCTTACCCTCGCCGTTCCGTCCGACGAATGCGACCTTTTCGCCTCGCCTGATGGTGAGGTTCACACCTTTGAAGATGCAGTGGTCGCCGTAAGCCTTGCTTACTTCGTTGCAGATGACGGGGAAGTCACCGCTCCGCATCGAGCACGTGAACTTGAGGTTCAGGGCACTGTTATCGACCTCATCCACTTCGATGGGTACAATCTTTTCCAACTGGCGTATTTTCTGCTGGACTTGTATGGCTTTTGTTGCCTGATAGCGGAATCGTTCTATGAACGCCTTTGCATCGGCTATCTCCCTTTGCTGGTTCTCGAGGGCCCTGAGCTGCTGTTCGCGCCGCTCGGCATGAAGGGTGACGTACTCGTCGTACTTGACTTTGTAGTCGTAGATGCGTCCGCAGGATATTTCTATTGTCCGGTTTGTTACGTTGTTTATGAATGCCCGGTCGTGGCTGACCAGCACTACGGCAGCGGCACGTGTGGAGAGGAAGTTCTCGAGCCACTGTATGCTTTCTATGTCGAGATGGTTGGTGGGCTCGTCGAGCAGCAGCACGTCGGGGTGCTGGAGCAGGAGCTTTGCCAGTTCGATGCGCATGCGCCAGCCTCCGCTGAATTCGCTCGTGGGGCGGTCAAGGTCTTCCCGCTTGAAGCCAAGTCCCTGCAGGGTACGCTCCAGCTCTGCCTGATAGTTCATGCCTCCCATCATCTGTAGTCTTTCGCTCTGATGGCTGAAGCGCTCCACGAGTTGCATGTATGCTTCGCTTTCATAGTCCGTTCTTTCCGAGAGCTGTGCATTGATGTCTTTCAGCTCGTCCTCCATCTCGGTGATATGTTCGAAGGCTCGTTCTGCTTCTTCCCTGACGGTTCGCTCGTCGGTGAGCTTCATGACCTGTGGCAGGTAGGCGATGACGGTGTCGCGCGGGACGCTGACGGTGCCGGCTGTAGGCTGTTGCAGTCCTGCTATGATTTTCAGCATCGTGCTCTTGCCGGCACCGTTCTTGCCGACCAGCGCGATGCGGTCGTGGTTGTTTATCACGTAGCTGATGTCCGTGAAGAGTGGTTTGGCACTGAATTCAACGCTTAGGTTGTCGATTGATATCATAGTGTGAGCCGCTAAAGTTGTTCGGCTTTCTTCTTATTATATATAATGTGTATGTTGTTTCCGCGTGGAATGCTTCTCAATAGAGTTGAATGTATTCGTAGGTGTTGCCGACGGCAGAGAGGTATCGCTCGAAGTCGTCGAGGGCGATGACGACTGTGCCGCGGCAGTCGTTGGGGTGGAAGGATAGTGTCTTCCTGCTCGGGTCGGGGTAGTTGCTGTCGTCCAGAAGTGCTGCATCGAGGAAGAGGTGGACGTGGTGCTCCTGGTCGTTGATGAGTCCGAAGGGAGAGACGCTTCCGGGCTCGAGTCCGAGGTATTTCATCATCCTTTCGGGCGAGGCGAAGGAGAGTTTGCCGCACGACGGTTTGCCTTGCGCCTGGAGTGCTTGCTTGAGCCGTGCTTCGAGGTCGTGGATGTCGAGGTCGTGGTCGCAGTGGAAGCAGACGAGATAGTGCTGGTTGCCCTTGTGGTTGCGCATGAAGATGTTCTTGCAGTGGACGGAGCCGTCATCCTTCCACCATCGCTTGGCCTCCTCGATGGTCTTGCCTTCGGGATGGTTGTAGCAGGAGAAGGGTATGCCGTGTTCCTTGAGGTAGTTCAATACTTTGTCTTGTCTCTCTGTAGTCATGTCTTGGTGAGGTTGCTTAGTGGAAATTGACATCGCTGATGACGTATGAGCCAACGCTGTCGTTGAGTTTCTTCGCGATACGCTTGTGTTCCATCATGAGGTTCTGCCTGAGGGGTGCACTGGCCAGCCTGACGTGCAGCTGTCCGTCGCGGACATAGACCTGTCGGGTGTAGCGGTTGATGGTTTCGCCCATGACTTCCGCCCATGCCTGGGTGATGCGGTACTCCAGCAAGGGTGTCTCGAGTCCTTCCTTACGCAGGAATGCCAGCAGGACGTCGCGCATCGGTTGTACCTTGGTGTAAATCATGAGCTGATGCCTCCCTTCTCCACGATGAATATCTTGCTGTCGCTTCCCGTCGAGGCCAGGATGCCGTCGAGGTGGTCGCGGTTCGTGTCGGTGATGAAGATTTGCCCGAAGCGGTCTCCGCCCACCAGTTTCACGATTTGTTCCACTCGCTCTGCATCGAGCTTGTCGAAGATGTCGTCGAGCAGGAGCAGGGGAGTCGTGCGTGAGCCAGTTCTGCAGAGGAAGTCGAACTGGGCCATCTTCAGGGCAATCAGGAATGTTTTGCTTTGTCCCTGCGAGCCTTCGCGACGTACGGGATAGCCGTTCTGCATCATCTCGAGGTCGTCTTTGTGTATGCCGTGTAGGGTGTAGCCGACGGCTCGGTCCTTGAAGCGCTGGCCGGTGAGCTGTTCGAGCAGCGGTCCGCGTTGCAGGTGCGAGACGTAGTGCAGTTCGACTTCTTCGTTGCCTGCGGAGATGCGGTTGTAGAACTGCTGGAAGATGGGGATGAGTTCGGAGATGTATTCACTGCGCTTGCGGAAGATGTACTCCCCTTCGCGCGACATCTGTTCCTCGAAGATGCGGAAGACTTCTGGGTCCGGTTCCTCGTCCTGCTTCAGCATGACGTTGCGTTGTTGCAGGGCTTTGTTGTAGCGTATCAGCGAGTCCGTGTAGGCGGGGTCGTATTGGCAGATGACCATGTCGATGAAGCGTCGCCGCTCCTCGCTGCCGCCCGTCACCAGAATCTGGTCGGCAGGCGACACCATGACGAGGGGAATCAGCCCGATGTGTTCCGAGATGCGGCGGTAGGCTTTCTTGCCCCGCCTCACCACCTTCTTCTGTCCTGTCTTCAGCCCGATGTGGATGTCTTCGGGGGTGCCGTCCTCGTGCTCGTAGAGACCTTGCAGGGACATGAACTCACTTCCATGCCTTACGCACAGATGGTCGATGCTGCTGCTGTAGCTGCGGCAAAAGCTCAGGAAGTGGATGGCATCCAGGACGTTTGTCTTTCCCTGCCCATTCCCGCCGATGAAGCAGTTCAGCTTCGCAGAGAAGTGTAGCTCGGCCTCCGAAATGTTCTTGTAATTGAATATGGTTAGGTCTGTCAGTCTCATTTCAGCTGCAAAAGTACACAAAAACGCACAAAACTCAAAGGAAATCGTCCTTTTTATTTAGAGTTTGAGGGCTTGAAGAAGTTATTCGCCCCGGCACGTCGCGTCGTGTTGATTGCTTCATCGCGATGGAGTGATTGCACATACATGTAGATGCAATTGCACATACATGTAGATGCAATTGCTTATTCGCGATGAAGCAACGAACCTATCGTGGGGCAGGTGGCTTTTCGTTGCATGCCGTCACCCCGTCTGCCCGCCGAGCCGGAAAGCACTCCGTTTCCCGCGTTCCGAGTGCTTGGCAGTCGCCACAGGCAGCGGCTTTTTCGATAAAACGGCAACATTAGGAACATTTTGGAATTAATAATTTTGTATTTTGAATTAATAATCGTACATTTGCACACAAATTCAATAAATAAATACAAAAATGTCTAAGAAAAAAGCTAAGAATCAGGTAAACGAGTTCGACGAAACTCTTGCAGCCTCCAAATCATTCTTCGAGAAGAACAAGAACGCAATTCTCTATGGCGGATGTGCACTGCTCACGGCCATCATCGCAGCACTGCTCATCCATCAGTTCTACATCACCCCGCGCAACAACCGTGCCAACGAGAGCATCTTTGCCGCAGAGCAGGCTTTCATGGACGGTAGCTACGAAAAGGCCCTCAACGGCGACGGCGAGAACATGGGCTTCCTTGCTGTCATCGACGAATTCGGAAGCACTAAGGCCGGCAACATCGCCTGCCTCTATGCTGCCAAGTGCTACGCTGCCACTGAGAAGTATCAGGAAGCTATCGACATGCTCGACAAGTTCGACGCTTGCGGCGACGCTATGATCAGCCCCGCAGCCATAGCTCTCAAGGGCAACTGCTATGCCGAACTCGGAGAGAACGAAAAGGCCGCAGACCTGCTCCTGAAGGCTGCCAAGGAAGCCGACAACAACACCGTCAGCCCCTTGTGTCTGCTGCAAGCCGGACAGATTTACGTCTCTCTCGGACAGAAGGATAAGGCCCTCGACTGCTACAATCAGATTAAGTCGAAGTATCAGCAGAGCAACATCTACTACGAGATTGACAAGTACATCGAACAGGCACAGTAAGTGTCGTCCCCAAAAGAGCGTTCTGTCCTATGGCTTCATCCCTGCATAATCTCTCCGACTACGACATCAATTCCGTGCCCGATGCTACCGGCATGCGTGTAGGCATCGTAGTCAGCGAATGGAACGACAAGATAACCGGAGCCCTGCTGGAAGGTGCCTGCCAGACACTCATCAAGCATGGAGTGCGCGAAGAAGACATCAAGGTGAAGCTCGTTCCGGGCAGCTTCGAACTCGTCTATGGTGCCTCACGGCTCGTCAACTCCGGTCTGGTGGATGCCGTTATCGCCATCGGATGCGTCATTCGCGGCGATACCCCCCACTTCGACTACATCTGCCAGGGTGCCACGCAGGGCCTGGCCGACCTGAACAGGGAAGGGCGTGTGCCGGTCATCTACGGCCTGCTCACGTGCAACACCCTCGAGCAGGCACAGGAGCGGTGCGGCGGCATGCTCGGCAACAAAGGCGACGAATGTGCCATCACAGCCATCAAGATGGTCAAGGGCTGGGAGTAAACGGACATACAACGCTTCGTTACACCACACACATACATAAGGGGGCACTTCATTCGAGGCGCTCCTTTATTATAAAGAGAACATCATACGTACATTATACTACACAAGAACAATCACCACAGAAATGTTGAGAATAGCCGTACAGTCGAAGGGACGCCTCTTCGAGGACACGATGGCCCTGCTTGCCGAAGCAGGCATCAAAGTAAGCAGCAGCAAACGAACCCTGCTCGTCCAGAGCAGCAACTTCCCCATTGAAGTGCTCTATCTGCGCGACGACGACATACCGCAAAGCGTGGCGAGCGGCGTTGCAGACCTCGGCATAGTCGGACAGAATGAGTTCGAGGAGAGGGCAGAGGATGCCCGGGTAGTCCGTCCGCTGGGCTTCAGCAAGTGCCGACTCTCGCTGGCCGTGCCCAAGGGGTGTGGCTACGACGGCATCAAGTGGTTCGAGGGGAAGAAGATAGCCACAAGCTATCCCGCCATCTTGCGCCGCTTCATGCAGGAGCAGCACATCTCGGCAGACATACATGTCATCACCGGAAGCGTCGAGATAAGTCCGGGCATCGGACTGGCCGACGCCATCTTCGACATCGTTAGCAGCGGCTCGACACTCGTCAGCAATAACCTTGTCGAAGTCGAGACCGTCATGAAGAGCGAAGCACTCCTTATCGCCAACAAAGACTTGACCGACGAGAAGCAGGCCGTTCTCGACGAGCTGCTGTTCCGCATCGAAGCTGTCAAGGCTGCCGAGGACAAGAAGTACGTCCTCATGAACGTACCCACCAGTCGCCTCTCGGACGTAGTGGCCGTCCTGCCCGGCGTGAAGAGCCCCACCGTCATGCCCCTTGCCACCGAAGGCTGGAGCAGTGTGCACACCGTTATCGAAGAGAAACGCTTCTGGGAAATCATCCGCGAGCTGAAGCTTCTCGGTGCTGAAGGCATCCTCGTCGTGCCCATCGAGAAGATGATACCGTAGGCGAATAAGAAGAAACAACATCACTGAACATGAACACATACAAGTATCCTACAGCCCGGGAGCTGGACGTACTGTTGCGCCGTCCTGTCCGCGACGCATCCGAGCTCAATGCCACGGTCTCTGCCGTCCTGAGCGACGTGAAGGAGCGCGGGGATGCTGCCGTGCGCGACTACGAGGAACGCTTCGACAAGGTGCAGCTCCAGGACCTGGCCGTCACCGAAGCCGAGATGCAAGAGGCCGAGAAGCTCGTCAGCGAAGAATTGAAGGAAGCCATCCGCCTGGCACATGCCAACATTGAGCGCTTCCATGCAGCCCAGCGCTTCGAAGGCGAACACATACAGGTGACGGAAGGAGTGGAGTGCTGGCAGAAAGCCGTTGCCATCGAGCGTGTTGGCCTCTACATACCCGGCGGCACAGCTCCCCTCTTCAGCACCGTCCTCATGCTTGCCACTCCAGCCAAGATAGCGGGCTGCAAGGATATCGTTCTCTGCACACCGCCCGCCCGCGACGGCAGCGTCAATCCTGCCATCCTTGTGGCTGCCCGCACAGCTGGCGTCAGCCGCATCTACAAGATAGGAGGCGTGCAGGCCATCGGCGCGATGGCTTACGGAACGGAGAGCGTGCCCAAGGTGTATAAAATCTTCGGGCCGGGCAATCAGTTCGTCATGTGCGCCAAGCAGCAGGTCAGCCTCCACGACGTTGCCATCGACATGCCAGCCGGCCCAAGTGAAGTAGCTGTGCTGGCCGACGAGACAAGCAATCCGGCTTTCGTGGCTGCCGACTTGCTCAGCCAGGCAGAACACGGACCGGACAGCCAGGTGCTGCTCGTCTGCAAGGACGCTGAGACAGCCCGCAAGGTAGAGGACGAAGTCAACCGCCAGTTGGCTCTGCTTCCGCGAAAGGACATTGCAACCCGCGCGCTGGAACACAGCAAGGCCATCGTCGTGCACGACGACGATGAGATGATGGACATCTCGAACCGCTATGCCCCAGAACACCTCATCATCGAAACGGCCAACTACATGGAACTTGCAGCCCGGGTGGTCAATGCAGGCAGTGTCTTCCTCGGACCGCTCACGCCGGAAAGTGCCGGCGACTATGCCAGCGGCACCAACCACACGCTGCCCACCAACGGTTACGCCGTTGCATACAGCGGAGTCAACCTCGACAGCTTCTGCCGCAAGATAACCTTCCAGCACATCAGTCCTCAGGGCATTCAGGCCATAGGTCGCGCCGTTGAGCTCATGGCCGAAGCGGAAGGACTGGATGCTCACCGCAACGCTATGTCCCTGCGGTTAGGAGCCGTAGCCCTCTGACCGGAATCCCTAACCCCCCAACGTCTCATCTCAAACTCCACATACAATGAACTTTGATTTAGACAATCTTGTTCGCCCGAACATTCAGGCCCTGGAACCTTACAGCTGTGCCCGCGACGAATTCAAGGGCATGGAAGCACACGTCTTCCTCGATGCCAACGAGAATCCGTACAACGACCCGGTAAACCGTTACCCGGACCCCTTGCAGGAGAAGCTGAAGGCTCGCCTCGCTCCCATCAAGCAGGTGCGTCCGTCGCAGATATTCCTCGGCAACGGCAGCGACGAAGCCATCGACCTTGTCTATCGCATCTTCTGTCGTCCCGGCCAGGACAACGTCGTTGCCATCGCTCCGACCTACGGCATGTACCGCGTCTGTGCCGACATCAACGATGTGGAGTACCGCAGTGTGCCGCTCTCCGAGGACTGGATGTTCGACCCGAAAGCTCTGCTCGCTGCCACAGACGCCAACACGAAGGTCATTTGGATATGTTCGCCTAACAATCCTACAGGCAACGACTTCCCGCGCGAAGCGATTCACGAGGTGCTGACCTCCTTCTGCGGCATCGTGGTCATCGACGAAGCCTACTCCGACTTCTCGACCAATCAGCCCTTCCGCACCCTCCTCGACAGCTATCCCAACCTCATTGTGCTCAACACCTTCAGCAAGGCTTGGGCCTCGGCAGCAATCCGCCTGGGGATGGCCTTTGCCAGTGAGGACATCATCGCGCTCTTCAACAAAGTGAAATACCCCTATAACGTGAATCTGCTCACTCAGGAAAAGGCCCTTGCGCTGCTCGAGGACAGTGTCACCGTGGAAGGCTGGCTGGCTCAGATACGCCGCGAGCGCAGTCACATGCTGCCGGCCCTCAGCGAGCTTCCCATCGTGGAAAAAGTCTTTCCGACAGATGCCAACTTTGTGCTTGTTCGTGTCAGCGATGCCAATCGCATCTACCGTTACCTGATAGAGCAGGGCATTGTTGTTCGCAATCGCCATCGCGTCCAGTTGTGCGACAACTGCCTTCGCATCACGGTGGGCACCCGACAGGAGAACAACGAGCTGCTCGGAGCGCTTCGCTTCTTCAAAACCAATTCATAATTCAGACTATGCAACGGCTTCTTTTCATCGACCGCGACGGCACAATCCTGCGTGAGCCTGCCGACGAGCAGATAGACAGCTTCGAGAAGTTCAGCTTCGTGCCCGGTGCCATCAGCGCCCTGCGCTTCCTGAGGCAGCACACCGACTTCCTCTTTGTCATGGTGAGCAATCAGGACGGCCTCGGCACGGAAAGCTATCCCGAGGACACCTTCTGGCCCACTCACAACCTGATGCTCGACACGTTGCGGGGCGAAGGCGTCACTTTCGATGCCATTCACATAGACCGTAGTTTCCCCGCCGACAACCTGCCTACCCGCAAGCCGGGAACGGCTATGTTGACCCGGTACATGAGTGGCGACTACGACCTCGCGGGCAGTTACGTCATCGGAGACCGCGAGACGGATGCCAAGCTTGCAGAGAACCTTGGCTGCCGCAGTCTCATCCTTGGGCCCGACATGAAATGGGAGAATATAGCCGAGCTGCTTTTTGCCGGAGAGCGCACGGCCTGTGTCCGCCGCACTACGAAGGAGACGGACATCGAGGTGCGTGTCTGTCTGGACGGCAACGGAAAGAGCGACATACAGACGGGAATCGGCTTCTTCGACCACATGCTCGAGCAGATTGCCAAGCACGGCATGACGGACCTCTACATTCGTTGCCGTGGAGACCTGCACGTCGATGAGCATCACACCATCGAGGATGTTGCCTTGGCCCTTGGCGAATGCCTGCGCAAGGCCCTCGGCGACAAGCGTGGCATAGAGCGCTACGGCTATTGTCTGCCTATGGACGACTGCCTCTGCCAGGTTGCCCTCGACTTTGGCGGACGGCCCTGGCTCGTCTGGGATGCCGAGTTCCGTCGGGAAAAGGTGGGGGAGATGCCTACAGAGATGTTCCTGCACTTCTTCAAGAGCCTCTCCGACAGTGCTGCCATCAACCTCAACATCAAGGCCGAGGGGCAGAACGAGCACCACAAGATAGAAGGCATCTTCAAGGCTTTTGCCCGAAGCCTGCGCATGGCTGTCCGCCGCGATATTGACCACTTCCAGCTTCCGTCGAGCAAAGGCGTGCTATAGAAGAAACAGAAATGCTGAATAACAAGTTCTCATCCCAGCTCCTTGAGAAGGCCGTGACCGAGATAGGCCGTCTGCCCGGCATCGGCAGCAAGACTGCTTTGCGCCTGGCGCTCTACCTGCTTCGTCAGGAAGAGGGTAGGGTGGAAGCCCTGGCCGACAGCCTTGTCGAGATGCGCAAGGGAATACGCTATTGCCGTGTGTGCTACAACATCTGCGACAACGACCTTTGCGAGATTTGCAGCAATCCGACGCGCGATGCCGCCACCGTCTGTGTCGTGGAGAACGTGCAGGACGTAATGGCGATAGAGAACACCATGCAGTACCGCGGGCTCTACCACGTGCTGGGCGGTGTCATCAGTCCAATGGACGGCATCGGCCCGAGCGATTTGCAGATAGAAAGCCTCGTGGAGCGCGTCCGGCAGGGAGGCGTCTCGGAGGTCATCCTGGCCCTCAGTCCGACGATGGAAGGCGACACGACCAACTACTACATCTACCGGAAACTCGAGGAGACCGACGTCAAGGTGACGGTCATCGCACGCGGCATAGCCCAGAACGACGAGCTGCAATACACCGACGAGATAACCTTGGGCCGCGCCCTTGCCGGTCGAATACCCTTCGGAAACTAAAAGTCACTATGATAACCTACTATCTGACCTTGCTTTGTGCAGCATCCATCCTGCTTTCGTCCTTCTGCGCAATCTACTACAGAAGGGTGAACGCCTACATCCGTATCGCAGGGATTGTCTTTGCCGCTGCCATCGTGCTCTTCCTCTATTTCCGCTACGGCGACGCCACGCAGCTCTATGGCCTCGGCATCCTGGCTGTCGCCTTGCTGTTCCCCCTGACAGACATCATCAGAAAGCGTCATGCTAAAGAGCAGTAAACTGAAGTTGCGAGCCGTCGAGCCGGAGGACCTCGACCTGATGTACCTCATCGAGAACGACACCGAGCTCTGGTCCGTCGGTCAGGCCTCAGTGCCCTTTTCCCACTATGCCCTCAGGCAGTATATTGCCGAGAGCAACAACGACTTCTTCCACGACCGTCAGCTTCGTCTCGTCATCGAGAAGGCCGACGGCGTCAGTGTCGGCTTCGTTGACCTTCAGCACTACGATCCCCTGCACCATCGTGCAGAGGTCGGCATCGTCGTGGTGCCCGAACAGCAGCGTCAGGGCCTCGCTACCGAAGCTCTTCGCCTGCTGGCCGGCTATGTCTCGAAGCATCTTGGCATCCACCAGCTCTATGCCCTCGTGCCGGAAGGCAATGCCCCTTCGGTCAGCCTCTTCCGTCGGTGCGGTTATGTCCAGGCAGCCGTTCTGCAGGACTGGCTGAACGGCCCTCAGGGGTGGCGCTCGGTGACCGTCTTCCAGAAGCTTCTCTCCCCTCAACTCTCAGACCAGTGAATTCGGGGCATACCTGCCCGCGAAGCGTGTCGCCGAAAAACGACTCGTGAGCTTATTGCCATAAGAACGCGTCCTTCTGGCCAATGACTCGTGAGTCGATGGCCGGGAGGACGCGTCCCGTTTTTATCGTCGTAGTGACACGGAGTTCCTTAGTTCGCCAGCTGCTTGACGGGGAATGTGAAATAGGTGTCGGGGAACGGCTCTTCCTCGAGGGTGAAGTGCCACCACTCGGAGTCTAAGGGTTTGAATCCGTGGGCCAGCATGGCACGGCGCAGTATCATGCGGTTCTTGAACTGTTCTTCGGTGATGCTGCGTTTCGGATTGGCCAGACTCTTGGAGTTGTCGCCGGTATATTCGCCGGTCTCGGGATTGCCGCAGAAGTCGGGATGGCTCTCGGGACCGAACCAGTCGAAGGTGCCGCCCATGTCGAGCTCCTTCTCCGTCTGCATGTCGAAGAGCGTCAGGTCAACGGTCGAGCCGCGTGTGTGGCCGCTCTTCGCCATGATATAATCCTGCTCGAAGAGTACGCTCTTGTCGAGGTCGGGATAGAAGAAGGTTTTCATCTTCGTGTCGGCTGTGTCGAGTGACCAGCGCACGAAGTGATCCACGCCTTTCTGCGGACGGTAGGCATCATAAATCTTCAGCCTGTAGCCTTGCGACATCACGTCATCGCTCACCTCCTTCAGCGCTTTGGCAGCCTGCTTGGTCAGCAATGCAGTCGGTTGCTCGTAGCCGTCGATGCGGGCGCCCACGAAGTTGTACGTGCCGTAGTAGCGAATCTCCAGGATGGCATCCGGCACGACGTCCGTCAGCGTTACAAACTGGCTGCTGTCATCCGTCGGGCTGAGGACGGGAGTGTTCTTCTCCTTGCTGCAGCAGCCGGTGACTATACTTGCGCCGCAAACAATGGCAAACAAGGCGGCGAACATCCAGGGCTTCATCTTTTTCATTCCTGTTTCGATAATATAATGTAATGTGACTCTATTTACTTCAGCGTGAATTTCATCTTGCAGGTGAGGTGGTCGCTGCTGTCGCCGGCCCATGCGATGAACTCGCCGGGCTCAGCCTTCCAGCCGCCGGTTGCCTCGTCCCAGAAGGAGAGTGCACGCTTGTCTGTGCTGAGCGTGATGGTCTTCGTCTCGCCGGGCTTCAGCATCACCTTCCGGAAGGCTTTCAGCTCCTTGACAGGACGATCTACGCTGCACTTCACGTCGCTGATGTAGAGCTGAACCACGTCTGCTCCGGTGCAGTCTCCCGTGTTCGTGACATCTACCTTGAAGGTCATGTTGCCGTCGGTGGTCTCGTCGAAGTCTGACCTGAGATTGCTTACCTTGAAGGTGGTGTAGCTCAAGCCATGCCCGAAGGCAAAGGCGGGTTTCAGCTTCTTCATGTCCGTCCAGCGATAGCCGACGTAGATGCCTTCCTTGTATTCCTCGTCGATAATCTTCTTTCCCTCGCGCCAGATGCCGGGGAAGGCGGCTTCGCCAAAACTGTGGGCACCGACTTGCGAGAGGTTCTCGTACCAAGTGAAGGGCAGGTGACCGCTGGGATTCGTCTTGCCGAGCAGGACGTCGGCAAGTCCGATGCCAGCCTCGCTGCCCAGGAACCAGCCCTGAACGATGGCAGGCACCTGCTTGCGCCAAGGCATCGAGACGGCGTTACCGCTGATGTTGACGTAGATGGTCTGCTTGTTGACCGATGCAAGAGCCGTGATGAGCTTGTCCTGGTTGTATGGCAGGTCCATCGTTTTGCGGTCGTGTCCTTCGCAATCCTGGTAGTCGCTCTTGTTCAGCCCGCCAAAGATGACGACGTAGTCCGCCGTCTTGGCCTTCTCCACTGCTTCGTTGATGAGCTCCTCGGGCGAGCGGTCGTCCTTGAGGTCCTGGCCCGTGGTGACACCGTTATAGCTGCCCCCAACGTCGCCCACATATCCGCGGGCAAATTCAATCTGGCAGTCCGACGCCTTCAGACGCTCCTGCAGACCTTGCAGCGGACTGATTTCGTGCTGAGCCTTCAGCGAGCTTGAGCCGCCGCCCACCGTCATCATCTTGATGGCATTCTCGCCCACGACAAGTATCTTCTTGCCCTTGGGCTGGATGGGCAGCACGTTCCTGTCGTTCTGCAAGAGCACGATGCCCTCTCCGGCCACCAGCCGGGCCGTCACATAGTGCTCCTCGCTGCAGAGGAAACCGTAGGGGCGCTGCCTGTTCATCGTGGTGCGGAAGAAGAGCCTTAGCACGCGACGAACCTTCTCGTCGAGCTCCTTGGTGGTGTACCTGCCTTCGAGGATGGCCTTCTGATAACCTTTCGAGAGGTAGTAGTTGTCGTAGGCATTCGTTGCGCCCATCGTCAGGCCGTCCGTCCAGGTGCCGAACTCCATGTCGAGCCCATTCCTGACGGCCTGGTCAAGGTCGTGCGCTCCGCCCCAGTCGCTGACCACTACGCCGTCGAAGCCCCAATCCTGCTTCAGTATCTTGTTCAGCGTATATTGGTTGTGGCAGTTGTGCTCGTCCTTATAGAGGTTGTATGCTCCCATGATGCCCCATGCCTTGCCTTCCTTCACGGCTGCTTCGAAGCCTGGCAGGTAAATCTCATGCAGGGCACGGTCGCTGATGATGACGTTCACCTGATGACGATACTCTTCGTCGTTGTTCAGGCAATAGTGTTTCACGCAGCTTGCCACGCCGCAGCTCTGCAGCCCCTGGACGTAAGGTATCACCATGCGCGAAGTCAGATAGGGGTCCTCGCCCATGTACTCGAAGTTGCGGCCTCCGAGGGGAGTGCGGTAGATGTTCACGCCGGGCCCAAGTATCATGCCCTTGCCGCGATAGAGCGCTTCCTCGCCCAAAGCACGACCGTACAGGGAGGAGAGCTGAGGGTGCCACGTTGCAGCCAGGCAGGTCAGGGCTGGGAAGGCCACGCACGAGTCGTTGGTCTGCCCGGCCTGTTCCCACTCGTCCCACAGGACGTCGGGGCGCACGCCGTGAGGGCCGTCGTCGGTCCAGAAGTCGGGGAAGCCGAGCCGTTTCACGCCGGCACTCGAGAACTTGCTCTGGGCATGAATCACGTCAATCTTCTCGGCAAGCGTCATGCGCGAGAGTGCGTCCTCCACTCTGTCTTCGATGCCTTTCGACGGATCGAGATAGACTGGTGTCTGGGCCTGCAGTAACAAACTGAAGGCAGAAAGGAATAAAGTTATCCTGTACTTCATAATATATATATAATGTGTTATAGTGAAATTCTTGTTCCACGTAGGAGGTCGGCAATGGGCATCCTTTTTTTTCCCGCAAGCTGGACCTCGTCAAGGGAAAGGAATCCTCCCGGCAACGCCACGAGCAGCTTGTCACCAACCTGTTCCATGAGAGTGGAGGGCTTGTCACCGCCGTTCTTCTCTTCTTCGGAAGGGACGGGGGATGGGGGGCAGCCCCCCCCTCCTTTGGAGGGGACGGGGGAGGCTTTGAAGACCTTCATCTCCGTCTCCTTGCCGTTGGCGATGACGGGTGTCCATGCGGCAGGGTAGGGGCTGAGGCCTCGGATGAAGTCGTAGGCACTCTTCATGGTGTGCTCTTCCCACTTGATTTGACAGGTGTCCTTGAATATCTTCGGAGCAGGCCGCAACGGTTCGTCCGTCATGAACTGACTTTGGTCGATGGCCTTGGCCTGGCCGCTTTCGATGAGTCGGACCGTCTTCACGACCAGCTCGGCACCCTGCACCATGAGCTTGTCGTGGACGTCCTCGGCACAGTCGTCGATGGCAATCGGTGTGCGCTCCTGCAGGATGATGCGTCCCGTGTCGATCTGCTCGTCGAGGAAGAAGGTGGTGATGCCTGTCTCGGTGTCGCCGTTGATGATGGCCCAATTGATGGGAGCCGCGCCGCGATACTGTGGCAGAAGGGCCGCGTGGAGATTGAAGGTGCCAAGCGGCGGCAAGGCCCACACGACTTCCGGCAGCATGCGGAAGGCTACGACAATCTGGAGGTCGGGCTTCAATGCACGGAGTTCGGAGAGGAAGGTTTCGTCGCGCAGCTTCTCGGGCTGAAGAACGGTGATGCCTTTCTCCTGGGCAAACTTCTTGACGGGACTCGACTGCAAGACGTCGTGGTGCCGTCCGATAGCTTTGTCGGGCATCGTGACGACGCCGACCACGTTGTAACCCTCTTCCAGAAGGCGACTGAGGCTTTGCACGGCAAAGTCCGGCGTGCCCATGAAGATGATGCGTAATGATTTACTATTTGACAATTTACAATATACTATTTATTTACGGTTTAGTTATTTTGTGATATAATCCCCTATATGGTTTCCCCTCTCTCGGGAGAGGTGGTGGGGAGAGGCTTCTAAAGTTCCTTTACGTAGATGTTCCTGAAGTAGCAACGGCATCCGTGGGCCTGCATCTCAATCTGGTCGGAGGGGAAGATGGGGAGCTTGCGGTCCCAATAGTTCTCGAGGACGATGTTATCGACCACCTTTGTGCCGTTGAGCCATACCGTCACCTTGTCGCCCTTCATGATGATGCGGAAGGTGTTCCATTCGCCGAGTTTGTTGTCCTCGACGCTTGTCGGCTTGCTTGGGTTCTTCTGGTTGTTGTAGAGGCCGCCAGAACCGACCTGTGCACCGACGTTGGTGCGTCGGATGTCCCAAATCTGCACCTGCGGCGTGCCGCGAAGATAGACGCCGGCATCGGGCTCCTTGCCATTGGGGTCGAGCCGCCAGTCAACGAGCAGTTCGAAGTCGGCATAGTCTTTCTCGGTGCAGATGTTGTCCCAACCGTTGCCGATATAGACGAGCACTCCGTCCTCCACAATCCAGTCGCGACGCATCAGCTCGTCGGCTTTCTCCTGAGCCTTGGCAAGTTCCTCCTTGCTCATCTTCGAGCGGGCAATGGGGTTCTCAACAAGGCCCTTCCAACCCTCGAGGTCTTTGCCGTTGAAGAGGCAGACGAAGCCTTCCTCGCTCTGGTTGGCAGCTGCAAGCCAGGCTTTTGCCGCCTTCTTGTCCTTGCCTTTGAGCATAGGAATGATGGCTGTGAGCGTCTGCCGTGTCTCCGTACCGTTGTATTCGGGATGTGCAGCGAGTATCGTCCAGACGGCCTTTGCAGCGGCGTGAGCTATCTGTTCGTCTTCAAGCAAGGATGTGGCAAAGGTGAGAGCCTGATAGGTTCCGGCATTTGCCAGAAGCGATAAGGCTGCCTCGCGCTGGGTCTGGTCGTTGGTCTGTTCAATGATATGGCGCAGGGAAATGACTTGATTCTCGGGCGTGAGCGTCTGTGCCTTGACGGGAGAGAGCAGGCAGCAGAACGCTGAGAGAAATAAGATGGTAGTCCGTTTGAGATGCATAATGGCTGGGAACAGTTTAATGTTATGGGGGAAAGAAGTTAAATAAACAAGGGTGTGTCAAAAGGAAGGGAAGGGGGCACGCAATACAAAGCACAGCGTATCCTCTTCCTTCGTTTTGACACACCCTCTTTGAATAAGGTGCGTTGTTTATTCTTCGCACAGTTCGGTCAGAATGCCGCATGTGCTCTTGGGGTGGAGGAATGCGATGTGCAGGCCGTCGGCACCCTTGCGGGGGGCTTTGTCGATGAGGCGGATGCCCTTCTCGTCGCACATGGCGAGGGCTTCGCTCACTCCGTCCTCTACCTTGAAGGCAACATGATGAACGCCACGACCACCGTTGTCGAGGAACTTCTGTACTGTGCTTTCGGGGCATGTGGGCTCCAGCAGCTCAATCTTCACTTCGCCTACCTTCATGAAGGCGGTCTTTACTTTCTGGTCTTCCACAACTTCTGTCTTATAGACTTCCAGCCCGAGGACGTCCTTGAAATAGGGGAGTACTGCATCAATGCTCTGTACGGCAATGCCGAGGTGTTCAATACGAGAAATCTTCATGATTTAATGTTGTTTTTGTTGTTCTTTTATTGGTTAATTGTGTTATCGTCTTGCAAAGGTACACCTTTTTGCTTGATAATCCAAGCAAAGCACCCTTTTTCTTTCCCCTTTTCTGGTCAGAGAGGCCGTCATGATGCCTTACCAGATGTCCTCGGGCGTTTCGGGGTTGTCGTAAACTTCCTTGGGGCAGTACTCCATGTAGTCCATATAGAACTCCTTCTGCTCGGAGTCGAGGACTGACTTAACCTTCATGTAGTAGGTCTTGTCGGGGTCCATCGTCTGTCGCACGATGATGTAGCGCAGGTTGGAGTTACGGTCACGCTCGATGTCGGAATTGCCGTCTGCCGTTACGCTTCTCGCTCCCTTCATGACGCCGTTATTCCTGAGTCGTTTATCGACCTCGGCATCATAGTCATCGTCACCCGAATCCCTCTCGTAGCCGACGTTCATGCTGCCAATTCCCTTTGTCAGGTTCACGGGGATGCCGGCTGCCGGCAAGCGGTCCGGGTCGTCGCCGAAGTAGAATTGCTGGATGCCGCGGTCGCCGTTGGGAAGTACCTTGTAGCGGAACTCGTAGGTGGTGCGTCGGGGCACAGGCGGCAGCTTGAAGGTTAGCTCGAAGCGTCCCTTTGCCTTCATCTCGTCGCTGTGGAGGTTACACCAGTTGTAGTTGTAGGCATTAAGGTAGATGAAGATGGTGTGGTCGTTCATCTTCATGTTGTCGAAGTAGTTGTATATCTTCGTGGGCGGGATATAGACATCCTGATTCTTTACGTCGCTCGAGAGCTTCAGCCGAATGTCGTTGCTCATGGCCTCGGGGAAGAGGGTCATGCCGTCGAAGCGCATGCGCTGGCGTGCCAGGTTGTCGCGAACCCTGTCATTATAGGATAAAGGTGCATCAATGGGATAGATGCAACAGTTGATGATATCGGTCAGTATTGCACGTTTCGGGTCCTTATCGACTTTGCAACCTACGTCCAGTGGGTCGCACGACAATTCATGCAAAACGCCGTCGCGAGCCTGGTCAAGCTCCGGGAAACGGTTCAGGAAGACACCTTCCGACTCCTTGCTCTCGTAGATTTTGAGAATACGACGCTTGCCCATCGTAGTGTAAATCTCATACATGGGAATAGTGTAGTTGAAAGGAGTCGAGGCACTGTAACCGTACTCGTTTCTGTGGAATACGAGGCGGTCGGACGATGTGCGGAAAGGCAGGATGTGATAAGTGGTCCACTGATAGAGCAAGTTCGCCTCGTCGGTATAATTGTTGTCGGTGGTAAAGATGTCATCGTCGGAATACTGATGGTTTGAGACTAACCATTGCATCAGGGCAGGTAGCAGCGTGGCCGACGGAGCCGTCGGGTCCAGCCCCTGCTCGCGCCAGAATGCATCAGTCTCAGAGAAGATGGTGAAGCCGTAAAGCCTGTGCTTAGGCGTATAGTTCACTCCGGCAGGGAAGTGTCCGTCGATGTACAGGTTTGCAGTTTCGGGGATGATGCCGCGCAGGTAGAGACTTTCATAGACCTCGTCCCTTATTTTCGAGAGAGTGTCCATCAGTCCGCAAGCTTGTATGGCCTTTGCCATGACAAGGTAGCCCTCGCGCTGTTCCTCTATCATTTCCTGAAGATAGAGCGCGGCTGTCACATCCTTGGGAGCGATGACGCGTCCCACCTGATGAATGATGCCGTTACTCATCTGGATGTCTCTTTCTGTGGCGCTGATGGGACTGTCGTTGTTGATGAAGATGGAATCGACGTCCTTGTAGCGCACGGAAAGCTTGCGCTCGTTCATGTTGCTTAGGGGGAACTCGTTGCCCGTCTCTTTGGGGAAGTCGCTGGTCAGGACAGCTTCTTCATTGTCGCCGGCATCAATGATGGAGTTGCATACTATCACACGATAGATGGAGTCGCGTTTGTGCTCATCGTAGAAAGAGTCCAGCGAAGGCGCACTCAGCAAGGATGGATTTTCAGCATAGAGTTGCTGGAGATATTGTTCTATAGCCTCATTCGTCGGAGCAAAGACGGTGAAGTGACCGCGAGCAGAGAGCAACTGTCCTACCGTACTTTGGCTTCGCATCGAGATAGGGGTCATGTTCAGTAGCCTAACGTATTCGGAATAGGCTTCGTGCTTCTCCAGATACCCCAGTACGGTATCAACCTTGAAGACATATCGAGCTGATGTGTCGATCTCTTCGCTACAGCCCAGGCATGATAGCGCCAGAATGGTTGTCGCAAGGTACTTGTTAATCGTGCTTTTCATCTCTCTTAGTTTTTTCGGTTTGGTATAGATTATAGTGTTTGTTCTGGTTGTGTCAGTCGCTCAGTGAGTACGGCTTACCGGATGTGACGCATCGTTTCTTGTTGGGTGTGCCGCTCATGATGAATTCGAGCGTGCCGCCTTTCATGATGTCGGAATGCGTCAGATAGAGCTTATCGTATGGTTGTCCGTTTAGTCGGACCTCCTTTACGTATCGTTTCTTGTCGCTGACTCCGGGAGCCTTGATGAAGAATACCTTTCCACCGGGGAGGGTCAGCTTGCAGCTTGGCACATAAGGAGCTCCCAGCACATACTGGTCGCTTCCGGGACAAACGGGATAGAAGCCCATTGCCGTAAAGATGTACCACGCAGACATCTGACCGCAGTCGTCATTTCCGTGCAGTCCGTCGATGTTGTTGACGTACATGCGGTTCATTATTTCCCGAAGCCAATACTGAGCTTTCCAGGGTTGAGATGTCCAGGCGTAGAGGTAGGGAATGTGGTGGCTGGGTTCGTTGCCATGAACGTAGCCGCCCAACAGACATTCTTCCTCGATGTCTTCATTATCGGCGTAGTATTTCTTGTCGAGTGGTTCGGCAAAGAGGTTGTCCAGCCTTTCAATGAACTTTTTGTCCCCGCCGAAGCACTCAATCATGCCCTTCACGTCGTGGGGGACATGGAAGGAGTAGTTGACTGAGTTGCCCTCGATGAAGCCTTCTCCGTATGTCTGTAGGGGCGAGAAGTCTTTCTTCCAGCTGCCGTCCTTGTATTTAGGTTCAGCCAGTCCAAGTTCCGGATTGAACACATTCTTATAATAGAAGGCACGCTTCTTGAATGTCTCGGCCATCTCGTTGTCGCCTGCATCGAGTGCAGCCTGATAGATGGTCCAGTCGTCGTAGGCATACTCAAGGGTATTGCTCGCACTTGTTCCGCAACGGTCGTAGGGCACATAGCCGTACTGCATGTAGTCGGTCAGTCCTTCCATCCATTTTGATGTCGCAGTTGATTTCATTGCTTCAAGCATCGCTTTCTTGTCTTTGATGCCAAGCTTTTTTGCAACATCAGAGAGGACGGCCACTGCATGATAGCCGCTCATGCACCAGCCTTCGTTAGCCATCAGGTACCAGACGGGCAGGAGATGGAGCGCACTTTGCTGCTGGATGCGAATCATGCTTTCTGCCATGTCAGCACCCTGTCGTGGCTTGATGAGGTTGAGCAGGGGATGCTCAGCCCGATACGTGTCCCACAGGGAGAAGATGGTGTAGTTTGTGAAGCCGTCAGCCTGATGGATTTCCATATCGTTGCCTCGGTATTTGCCATCAACGTCCATATAAACCGAGGGATTAATCATGGTGTGGTAGAGCGAGGTGTAGAAGAGCGCTTTCTGGTCATCGGTGCCTTCTATCTCGAGCCCTGTCAGTTCCTTAACCCACTGCTCCGTGGCGCGTTCATGTACCTGCTCGAAGCTGAGGCCAGCTGCTTCTGCACGCAGGTTAGCCAATGCTCCGCTCTGGCTGACAGCAGAGAGTGCGACCTTGATTGTCAGTTGCCGGCTTGCGGGAAGCTTGGTCTGGAAGTAGGCAGCAATCTCACGTCCGGCCATGTCGGGGAAGTTGTGGTGAATGTCGTTCTTGCGCCAGAATCCCGAATACTTCATTCGCTGGTTGTCCTTGTAGCCATACTGCAGGATTGGTTCGGAAAGCGAGATGGCGAAGTAGGTATAGTTCTGGCGTGCCCAGCCGTTGGTGATGCGATAGCCGGTCAGAAGTGTATCGTTCTCAACCCGCAGGTAGGACCAAAGTGTTTTGCCTTCGTAGTTATAGATGCCGTGTCCGAGGTCCAAGATGAACTGTGCCTGCTCTGAAGGAAAGGTGTAGCGGTGCACTCCGACGCGCTGAGTCGTAGTGAGTTGTGCCAGGATGCCGTAGTCCTGCAGCTTGACCTCATAGTAGCCTGGCGTGCACTTCTCCGTGTCGTGGGAGAAACGCGAGCGGTATCCGCTTTCCGGATTGTCTGCTGTGCCGGGATTGGTGTGGATGGGGCCAGTCGTAGGCATGATGAGTATGTCGCCCAGGTCGCTGTGTCCGGTGCCGCTGAGGTGCGTGTGACTGAAGCCCACGATGGTCTTGTCGCAATGCTGATAGCCGGCACAGTACTCATACACCTTGCCTTGATACCTGCCATCGACGTTGTGGGGAATGGTGTCAGTCTCGGGACTCAGCTGTACGATGCCGAATGGGACGCAGGCCCCCGGGAATGTGTGGCCCATTCCGTTTGTGCCGATGATGGGGTTGACATACTCGATGATACCTTTGTCCGAGGCGGACAGGCTGAGGGTCAATGCCAAGAGGGGGATTAAGGTGTAGTTCCTGGGGTTCATGAATGGGCTTGTTGATGTTCAAAATAGAAAAACCTCCCTTTATGGGGGAGGTTTTTCTCCCCTTCTCCTCAATATATGGTGGTTTGGGGGGAGTCTATGTGTTCTTATGCCTTAGCTACGGCTTCCATGAAGTCCTTGCAGGGCTTGAAGTATGGGATGTCGTGAGCGGGGATAATCATCGTGGTGTTCTTTGAGATATTGCGTGCGGTCTTCTGGGCACGGTGCTTGAGGGTCCAAGTTCCCCATCCGCGGATAAAGACACTTTCCTTGTTGATGAGTGATTCTTTCAGAGTGTCGATCACACCTTCTACAGCAGCCATTGCTGTGGGCTGGTCAATGCCTGTCTTCTCGGCTACAGCTTTTGCTAATTCAATCTTTGTCATATTAGGTTTGATTTTATATGTTTGTTTAACTGTCTTCTGAAAACTGCTACAAAATTACATAAATTATAATGTTCAAGCAAGTGTTGAGAACATTTTTTTCCTTAAATGTTGTCTGACGAGCAAAATATACCTTATATATATAAGTTTTTAGTCTAAGCGAACAGTTCTCTTACGGCTTCGACGACGCGACGGACGGGCACCAGTGCTATCTTGTATTGTTTCGGGTTAAGGCCGTTCATGTTGTGGGAGGGGATGAGAATGCGGCGGAATCCAAGCTTCTGTGCTTCGGCGATGCGTTGCTCGATGCGTGCCACGGGACGTATCTCGCCGCTCAGTCCCACTTCTCCTGCCATGCAGACATCGCCTTCGATGGGCATGTCGCCGTTGCTCGAGAGAACTGCTGCCACTACGCTCAGGTCGATGGCGGGGTCCGTGACGCGCAGTCCGCCGGCAATGTTGAGGAACACGTCCTTCTGGGCGAGTTTGAAGCCGACTCTTTTCTCCAGGACGGCCAGGAGCATGTTCAGCCGTCGTCCGTCGAAGCCTGTCGTGCTGCGTTGTGCTGTGCCGTAGGCGGCAGTGCTGACAAGGGCCTGGGTCTCGATGAGGAAGGGTCGGACGCCTTCTACGGAGCAGGATATTGCCACACCGGACAGTCCTTCGCGGTTGTCGGTCAGCAGCAGTTCGCTGGGGTTGCTCACCTGCCGGAGCCCATCGTGCCGCATCTCGTAGATACCCAGTTCGCTGGTGCTCCCGAAACGGTTCTTGATGCTGCGCAGGATGCGGTAGAGGTGGTGTTGGTCTCCTTCAAACTGCAGGACGACATCGACGATGTGTTCCAGCACTTTCGGTCCGGCCAGGGCACCGTCCTTGTTGATGTGTCCGATGAGGAGCACGGACGGTCCTCCGCTCTTGGCATACCTGAGCAGCGATGCGGCACATTCCCTGATTTGTGCCAATGAGCCTGCCGACGATTCTACCGTCTCTGTCTGGATGGTTTGTATGGAGTCGATGACGACGAGGTCGGGTTGCATCTCTTCGATGTGGCGGAAGATTTGTTCGAGCGATGTCTCGCAGAGCACGAACAGCCCGTCGTTTGCGGGGCCAAGACGGTCTGCCCTGAGTTTTATCTGCCGGGCACTCTCTTCTCCGCTGACATAGAGGATGCGTCTGTCCTGCAGTCGCAATACGGTCTGGAGTGTCAGTGTGCTCTTGCCGATGCCCGGTTCTCCGCCCAGCAGCACCAGACTGCCCGGCACCATGCCGCCGCCAAGCACGCGGTTCAGCTCTTCGTCGCCCATGTCCATCCGGGGCTCGTCGTCGGCCTTTATCTCGTGCAGCCGCCTTACGCCGGAGCTTTCGCCCGTAGGGAACGGACGTGCAGCGTCCTTCCCCTTCAGGGAGGTTTTCTGCGGCGACACCTTGAACTCCTTCATCGAGTCCCAGCGTCCGCAGGCAGGGCACTTGCCCATCCACTTCACGCTTTCCTGTCCGCAGTATTCGCAGACATATACTGTCTTTTCCTTAGCCATTCTTCTTCATGCTTAGGGATATTCTTTGTCTTTGCAGGTCTATGCCGACGACGCGGACCATGACTTGCTGGCCGATGCTGAGTATGGTGGTGGGGTCCTTTACGAAGCGGTCGGCCATCTGCGAGACGTGGACCAGTCCCTTCGTGTGTACGCCGATGTCAACGAAAGCTCCGAAGTTGGTGATGTTCGTCACGATGCCGGGCAGCAGCTGTCCTTCCCGCAGGTCGGCTATGTCGTGGACCGTCTCGTCGAAGGCGAAGGCTTTGAGTGGCTGCCGTGGGTCGAGTCCGGGTTTGTCCAGCTCGGTCATGATGTCTTGCAGGGTAGGGAGCCCCACGTCCTTGCTGACGTATCGCTCTATGTCTATCTTGTCGCGAAGGGATTTGTCGGCCATCAGTTGTTCGACGGTGCATTTCTGGTCCCGTGCCATCTGTTCGACCAGCTCGTATCGTTCCGGATGTACGGCGCTGTTGTCGAGTGGTTCGTCGCCGCCCTTGATGCGGAGGAAGCCAGCCGACTGCTCGAATGCCTTTGCTCCGAGGCGCGGCACCTTCATCAGCTCGCGCCTTGAGCGGAACGGTCCGTTCTCTCTCCTGTAGCGGACGATGTTCTGTGCCAGCGAGGGGCCGAGTCCGCTGACGTAGGTAAGCAGCCACTGGCTGGCCGTGTTGAGGTTCACCCCGACGCGGTTCACGCAGCTGACGACTGTCTCTTCGAGGCTCTTGCGCAGGGCAGTCTGGTTGACGTCCTTCTGGTATTGTCCCACTCCGATGCTCGACGGGTCAATCTTGACCAGCTCTGCCAGGGGGTCCATCAGTCGGCGTCCGATGCTGACGGCTCCCCTGACCGTTACGTCCTCGTCGGGGAACTCCTGGCGACCGATGTCGCTTGCGCTGTATATGCTTGCGCCGTCCTCGCTGACGCTATAGATTTCCACGCCCTGTGGCAGGTCGAGGTGACGGACGAAGTCTTCCGTTTCGCGTCCTGCCGTGCCGTTGCCTATGCTGATGGCCTGTACGCCATACTTCTCCACGAGGTTTTGCAGGGTTTGCATTGCCCTGATGCGCTCGGCCCGGGGAGGGTGTGGAAAGATGACGTCGTGGTGCAGCAGGTTGCCTTCCGCGTCCAGGCAGACGACCTTGCAGCCGGTGCGAAAGCCCGGGTCGATGGCCATTACGCGTTTCTGTCCGAGGGGCGATGCCATCAGGAGCTGTTCCAGGTTGCGGACGAAGATGCGGATGGCTTCTTCGTCGGCTTTCTGCTTCGAGGCTGTTGCGAACTCGCTGGAAATGCTTGGTTCCAGCAAACGTTTGTAGCCGTCCTCCACTGCTTCCCTTACGGCCTGGCTGCTCTCGCTGCCGCCGCGGACGAACTGTCGGGCGATGCGCTCCAGGGCCGGCTCGTCCTCCACGCAGATGGCAACGCGCAGTATGCCTTCCGCCTCGCCTCGGCGCATGGCCAGCAGGCGGTGGCTTGAGCAGCGCTTCAGCGGCTCTTCCCATTCGAAGTAGTCGCGATAGTTCTGCCCTTCGGCATCCTTGCCCCGGATGACTTTGCTGCGTATGGTGGCATGTATGGAAAAGGTGGTGCGCAGTGTCTGGCGGGCTCTTTCGTCCTCGCTCACGCGTTCTGCGATGATGTCCTTTGCCCCCTGCAGGGACCCCTCGGCGTCGTCTTTCAGAGGGGATAGCTTTGCTATGAGAGCCTTGAGCGGAGTGTTCGTCTGCCGCATGATGGCATCGGCGAGGGGTTCCAGCCCTGCCTCGCGAGCCACTTGTGCACGGGTGCGCCGTTTCTGTTTGTAGGGCAGGTAGATGTCCTCCAGTGTGGTCTTGTCCCAGCAGTCCCCGATGCGGGTCCGAAGCTCGGGAGTAAGTTTGTCCTGCCCTTCAATGGCGGAGAGGATGAACTCCTTGCGGTGCATCAGCTCCGTGACGTCCTCCAGCTCGGAGGCTACACGGGCCACCTCCACATCGGTCATTCCGCCTGTCGCCTCCTTGCGGTAGCGGCTGATGAAGGGCACCGTTGCCCCGTCCTGCAGCAGGTCAACGACCTGCCTCACGTATTTTTCCTTGAGCCCCGAGCGCTGTGCTATCAGCTGGCTTTGCAAGGCCAGGGTTTCTTCGTCTGTAGTCATGGCTGTGTCTGTTGTTGCGTCTGCAAAGATACGAAGAATAACATTAAAATCCAAATCTCTGCCCGATTTATGCTGCAACGAATGGAGAAATTCGGCATCATGCCAATTTTTCAGGTCCGGTATGCCTTCGGAGTGAAATTTTAATCGTATATTTGCGGTAGGAAACCTCAAGTTTGAAACAAAGTACACATTATATACTCCTATCATGAAACGTCTGAATCTCTCCGCCGGTTTGTTTTGTACGGCCCTTACTATATTGTTGATTGCCAGTCTTTCCTCGGCGCCCATCCGGGCTCAGGAACGTGGATTCGTCCATCCCGGCGGGTTATACACGCAGGAGGACTTTGACCGCGTGAAGGCGCAGATTGCAGAGAAGAACCAGACGGTGCTGAAGGCCTGGAACATGCTGAAGACGGCTGAGTACGCACAGAGCAGCGTGCAGACCAGCCCGGTGGAAACCATCGTCCGCGGCGGTTCCGGCGAGAACTACATGAATGCGGCCCGCGGAGCTGCAATGGCTTTCCAGAATGCTCTGCGGTGGAAGCTGGGCGGCTCTGCTGCCAACGCGAGGGCTGCCGTCCGCATCCTCATGGCCTGGGCCAACAAGACGACGGCTATCAGCGGCAACAGCGACCAGTGCCTGGCTGTGGGACTCTACGGATACCAGTTCGCTCAGGCTGCGGAAATCATGCGCGACTACGAGGGCTGGAGCCAGGAGAGCTTCGAGAAGTTCCGCCAGTGGATGCTCGGCCTGTGGTACCCGAAAGCCATACAGTTCCTGCGGCAACGCAACGGCACATGGGAGAACAGCGGCAAGTGGTGGAAAGCCCCCGGCCACTACTGGTCGAACTGGGGACTTTGCAATGCGCTGTGCGTAATGTCGATAGGCATCCTTGCCGACGATGTCGAGATTTACAACCAGGGTGTCTCGTTCATCAAGTACGACCAGACCGGCAACTATGCCGGGCCGCCTGTCATGCACGACGTGACGGGCCACGACGGTTTCTCCGGCAAGGCTATCTGGAACGACGGCTTGACTGAGTTCTGGGGCAACCTGATTGTGACTACTGCGGAAAGCGCCCTGGAAACCGGCGCTTACGGACAGCTCGGACAGATGAACGAGAGCGGACGCGACACGGGTCATTCTGCAATGGCCCTCGGGCTGGCTGTGGATATTGCGAAGATAGCATATAATCAGGGCGACGACCTCTTTGCCTACATGGGCCATCGCCTGGCTGCCGGCATCGAGTACGTGGCGGCGCAGACGCAAAGCGTAGCGGGGCTGCCCTGGACTCCCTACCTTTACATCAGCAGCGGATATGCCTACTCCGACGGGCGTGCATGGCTCATGACGGAACCGGCCCTCGGCGCACAGATGCGTCCCTATTGGGGGACGGTCATCGGAATGTACGAGGGAGTGAAGGGTGTGACAATGCCCTTCTCCGAGACAGCCTATGCACAAATGGGCATAGACGAAGGCGGCAAGGGTTCCACCAGCGGCGGCTACGACCACCTGGGCTACTCCGTCCTCATGAATACACGCGAGCCGCAGCTCTGCCCCCCGGACAAGGTGCCTACCGAACTGACAGGACAGATGGAGTACAGCGGCGGGCTGACGGCTGCGCTGATTCCAAGCATAGCAAACGAGAAGAAGCGTGGGCTCGTCACCGGCAAGACGACCTGCCACAACGAGCTTGGCGCTCTGGTCAACACCTACTCCACGAGCAAAAGCGCGGTACTGCCCGCAGGGAAGACGGTACGGCTCATCCCTCAGCTGCCGGAAGGCGAGGAGGATACGGGACAGTGGCTCTGGAACACCGGAGAGACAACACGTGAGATTACCGTCGGCACAGGATGGAGCTACGTCTATCGCGTCACCTACACCAACAAGCAGGGCATCCGGAGCCGCCTGGCCTTCTTCATCGCCACTACCGACGAGGAAGAGCCCGTGGGAATCAGAACCATCGGACACGAAGCCGTGAAGGGGAAGAGAGCGGCGGAAACAGGAAGCATGCAGGATGCTGTCTATGACCTGCACGGCAGGCGGATAGCCCGTTCCCTGGCGGATGCCGTTCACGCGGGCAAGCACCGGCTGCTCGTTGTAGGAGGCAGGAAAGTGGCGTTGTGAAGCCTCCGGAAGTCAGTTGCCAAAATGCAACCGTTCCGGACGGATTCCTTTCAAACTGTCAATTATTGCACACTCCGAAAAACGTCGAAAACGGGGACTTTTCACGTCGTTTTTCCCGACACGACACGTTGCCGCGTCCGTAAGTTCACGACGTGTTGGCCAACGACTCACGACGTATCCGGCAAGACGTCGTGTTGCTTCGGGTGGAACTTGACGGCGAAAAAGTGTGCAAAAACGGGCGAAAACCTCCCGGATTGCAATCTCCGTTTGCCAATCTCAAGCTCGTTTGTTGCGGAAAGAACAATGAAAAGAATCTGCAAGCCACTATGTCTTAAGTGATTGCAAATTTCCCTTCGGTTTGAGCGATTTTTTCTGCTTAGGTGAGGAAAAGTGTGCCCGTACGCGAAAAAAACGATTCTGGAGCCTTTGACGAAAAATGACGTGTCAGCAAAACCACGATTTCGCTTTCATTTTGTCAGGAGTCGGACACGCCGAAGCAATACGAAAAAAGAAATTGTGTCAAAACACGGGAGATTGTTTCAAACCACGAATTGCACGAATTACACGAATTAATAATCAACTACCAACCAGCAGTTGAATAATTCGTGTAATTCGTGCAATTCGTGGTTAAATCATTCTATCGGTAGCGGACTTACTTCACGCGGCCAAGGTAGGTGCCGTCGCGACTATCCACTTCCACCGTCTCGCCTTCCTCGATGAAGAGAGGTACGCGAATCTCTGCACCCGTCTCTACTCTTTCAGTCTTTTGTGTGTTGGTAGCGGTGTCACCCTTCAGTCCGGGCTCCGTCCAGACAACCTGCAGATGCACCTTGACGGGTACGTCGGCATAAAGCACCGTTTCCGTGCTGGCATCCACCACGACTTCCACGTTCTCGCTCTCCTTGAGGAACTTCACGCCATTCACCTGGTCGGGAGCAATGGTAATCTGCTCGTAAGTCTCATTGTTCATGAAGACCAGGTCTTCGCCGTCCTTGTAGAGATACTGGTAGGGGCGACGCTCCACGCGTACGTCCTCGAGACGCTCGCCGATGTTAAATCGCTTCTCGATAACGCCGCCGTTCACAACGTCCTTCAGCGTCACGTTCATGATGGTGTTGCCCTTGCCGGGTTTGCGGTGAAGGAAGTCAATGCAGAAATAGAGCTTGCCGTCCATGCGGATGCAGGTGCCCTTCTTGATGTCCTGTGAGTTAATCATAAAATTAGCTTCTGTTTTGTTAATACATTATTGGTTTTGTGCTGCAAAGGTACGAAGAAAAGTTGAAAAGTTGAAAAGAAGAAGAGAAAAAGTTGTCGAGGACTTGCATAATAGAAAAAAAAAGCTTAATTTTGCACCCCGAATCGTAATGCGTAACATAATAAATAAGCATAAGAAGATATGAAAAGAACATTTCAGCCCCACAACCGTCGCCGCAACAACAAGCACGGTTTCCGTCAGAGAATGACAACCGCTAATGGCCGTCGCGTCTTGGCCAGCCGTCGTGCAAAAGGTCGCAAGAAGCTCACCGTTTCCGACGAAAGACACGGGAAGTAAGCCACACACACTCTCCTGACAGATAAGGGAAGGGTGCAAAGCCGTCAAGCTTTGCACCCTTCCCTTATCTGTTTGATTGGCAATCCGGCTCAGACTATGCCCTGAGCCATCATTGCTTTCGCCACTTTCATGAAGCCGGCGATGTTCGCGCCCTTGACGTAGTTGACGTAGCCCGACGCCTCCTTGCCGTAGCGGACGCACTGCGCGTGGATGCCGGACATGATCTGGTGCAACCTGCGATCCACCTCCTCTGCCGTCCAGCTGATGCGCATGGAGTTCTGTGTCATCTCGAGGCCGGAAGTGGCTACGCCGCCGGCATTCACAGCCTTGCCCGGAGCAAAGAGCTGACGGGCCGCAACGAACTTCTCGGCAGCCTCAGCCGTGCAGCCCATGTTGCTGACCTCTGCCACACAAAGCGGAGCATAGGAGAGAATGCTGTCGGCATCGTCGCCGTTGAGTTCATTCTGCGTGGCACAGGGCAGGTAGATGTCGGCCTTTTGCTCCCAGGGCTTGCGGCCCTCGAAGAAGGTGGAGCCGGGGAACTCGTCGGCGTAGGGCTGACAGACATCATTGCCGCTGGCACGAAGCTCGAGCAGGTACTCAATCTTCTCATCGTCGAGGCCGGCAGGGTCGTAGATGTAGCCGTCGGGACCTGATATGGTGATGACCTTGGCTCCCAGTTCCGTCGCTTTCTTGGCTGCGCCCCAGGCCACGTTGCCAAAGCCGCTGAGGGCAACCGTCTTGCCCTTGATGTCGAGGCCGTGCGTCTGCAGCATCTGTTGCACGAAGTAAAGTGCGCCAAAGCCCGTTGCCTCGGGACGCAGGATGCTGCCGCCCCATTCCAGGCCCTTGCCCGTCAGGGTGGCTGCATGGAACTGCGTGGTGAGCTTCTTGTACATGCCAAAGAGGTAGCC
>CACWTR010000005.1 GCA_902763865.1 uncultured Bacteroidales bacterium
TATTGCTGTCCGCTAAAAGTCCAATGAGCACAAATTATCGTCCGCAATGCCGATAAACAGGCGTTGCGGATTCTATTTTTGAAAAGTAAGCCCCCCTTAGTCGAAAAGGCTCGGTTCGTCAGGTGGCGGATATGCCGCTTCAAGGATTCTGAGCCAGTCTTTCTCCGGTTGTTCGAAGAACGTGTAGCAGTTGACATAGTACATGAGCATGATGCGGAACATGGTGGCAAGATTGGAAAAGCTCCAGCTTCGTCTGATCCGCCCTTGCATGACCATGAGCAGCAGGTTTGCGATGAGCGTCACCCATATCTGTATCTTGATGGCATTTGCGCTCTCTCCGTAGAAGTAACGCAGCGGGAAGTTCTGCTTGAGCTGCTTGAACAGGAGCTCTATTTCCCAGCGCTTGCGATAGATGGCAATGATGTCCTCCACTTCCATGTCCATGTCGTTGGTAAGCAGGGATACAAGCTTTGTCTTCCCCTTCTTGATGTCAGCGTATGTGATGATGCGTGCATGATGTTCGATGTCCTCACCCTCTTTGAGATGCTTTCGGAAGACGACGAGCTGCACGCGGTATTCCATCGGTCCCTCGGGATGCATGTACATGATATCGCTTTCCGTCTCATAGACCAGGTTTTTCTTCATCTTCGTGACGTAGGTCACTTCCCTTCGGCTGAGTTCCTCGAACTTGGCGTAGTCAATGTATGCCCTGTCCAGTGCGATGATGTCGCCGCTGGCATAGTTCGAGGGACACAGCATAAAGCTGTCGTTGGTGGCTGCCGAGGTGAAGCGGATGTCCGACGGAACGCCCTCGTTGGCGTGGATGTTGGCATGCACCTTGATTCCGCCCTTCTTCTTCCCTGTTTTCGGATGCCTGCCCACACCCTTGAAGATGAGGTTGGAGAACAGCGTGATGGTCGTAGAGTCGATGATCTGCAGGCGTTTCAGCCATGCCGGGACCTGCCTGCGTCGGCTGTCCGAGGAAAGTTCGCCCTTATAGGTGGCATACAAGTCCCTGTATATGGCCTCAAAGACGCACTCCTTGCGGCGGGCATTGGCATCCGACAGGGTTGAGCGGCGGGGCATCAGCCTGATGCCAAGGTGAGCCAGCTTCCTGGCCTCAGGGAACATCGAGTCCGTAATCTCGCGCAGGGAGTCGAAACGTTTGATGACGGCATAAAGCATAATCACCAAATGTTGCCATGCATCGAAGTGTTTTACATAACGCTCACCGCCGTTTTCACGGCTGAAACGAAGAATTTTTGCCCTTTCAAGCAAATTTAACAGCTGTCCATACATCGGCTGTCCGATAAAATGTGTACCTTTGTCCATGTTATTGATGTTTTGTAGCGAAAGCAAAGATAACAAAAAAGGCTGAAACCCAAGCGAGGGCTTCAGCCTAATTTTTATATCGAGAAAAAAGTTTTAGCGGACAGCAATAATACATCCCCTCTTTCCTGTAAGAGCACGTCCTTTTCCTGCAAAGAACACGTCCATAAAGTTATTTTCAAAGCTTGAAAATCAATTTTCACGTCATGAAAATCTATTTTCACGGTTTGAAAATTAATTTTCACGTCATGAAAATAAGTTTTGTGTCGTGTCGCGAAGACTTTTCCCGCTGATAAATAAAACAAATGTTACCAGAAGCGTAAGGATTGCCTCGCCGACGGCAACAAAAAAGCCCCGCAAAAGCGGGGCTTCCTTATTCACTGATTATGGTATGTCTCTGTTTACTTTACAGTAACGTAAACGATACGCTGGCTCTCAGCACCGGCTGCACCGTGAGCGTTGAGGTCAACAACCTTCACGCCCCGATCCTCGAGGTAAGCCTTGACTGCATCGCAACGACGCTGTGACAGCTTCTGGTTGTAAGACTTGGAGCCTTCGGGAGAAGCATAGCCGTCAACTGCAACGGAAGTGCCCTTCTCGATAGCGTTCAGCTTAGCCTTGGCAGTGTTGGTCAGGACAGCCTTGTTCTGAGCGAACTCGATGGTGATGCCGCCGCCGTTCACACCCTTGGTGACAACCTTTTCTACAACCTTCTCTACAACCTTCTCGACGGGCTTCTCAACAACCTTCTCTACGACCTTTGTAACCTCGGTGGGCTGAACCACTGCGAAGTGGTGAGTGCCGTTGCTGGTCTTGAAGTGGTAGGTGAGGGCAGCTGTAATCTGGAACACACCGTTGTGGAAGTAAGAATTACTTGCTCCATTGTCGCAACCGGTCCTAGCGTAGGAATCTCCTTTATTATTTTTGAACTCCTTAAATACGGGATCATTGTCGCGAGTACCTTTCAGAAGGGCGGCGGGACGAACGCTGATGGTCCAATTCTTCTGCTTGCCGAGGTTGAAGTCGAAGTCAAGGCCGAGGGTGTAGAGCATACGGTTCAAATCATTGCCGTCGCTTGTGCCACCATCATAACCGTCAGAGGGGAAGAAGAAACGTCCATAGCCGAGACCGCCGCGGGCCTGAATTTCGAATACACGGGGAGAACCCTTGTAACCGCCAAACCAGTTCATGAGGTTAATCTTGGTGTTACCCATTACTGCAATGTGGCTGATGTCGTTTGTGCGCCTCCACCAATTCCAGTTCACATCATCGCCGGCACCAGCCTGCACCTGGAATTCCAAGCTCAGGACGGGAGTAACGCCCTTGGTGAAGTTAATGCCGAACACACCGCCGTTGGGGGTGTCCCAGTCATAAAGGTTGGTAGCTGTACCACCTTCTACACCGATAGACCAGTTGTCGAAAAACTTGTGACCAGTGTACTGTGCACTGGCTGTCACTGCCATGCCAAACATGCAGGCAAGCACGAGAGTAATCTTTTTCATGTTCTTAACAGTTTTTTTACTATATTATTTGTTTCTCTTTCTAACGAAGCTTTTACAGGCTTTTAGACGCTGCAAAATTACGTTTTTTTTTAATTATACGCAAGAGTTTAGAGCATTTTTAAGCATTTTGGGCAACTTTTATGCTCTTTCTGGTCCCTTGAGACGTCAAAACAAGCCTGTAACGGGCATGAAAAGGACGATTCCCCGCTTATTGCTTCTTGTCCCTGACAACGAGGATTGACAGCTCGTAGAGCACGTAAAGCGGCACGAAGACGAGCATGAGGGTGAAGGGGTCGCCGCTGGGCGTGATGATGGCAGCTGCAACGAGCAGCACGACAACGGCGTGGCGCTTGTACTCGCGCAGGAAGCTCTTCTTCAAGATGCCGAACAGGCTGAGCAGCCAGGCCAGCAGGGGCATCTCGAAGACAATGCCCATGACAAGGATGAGCATCGTGAAGTTGTCGATGTAGCTTTGCAGGTTGATCTGATTGGTGATGTTGGGGCTCAGGTTGTACTCGACGAGGAACCTGAAGGTGAAGGGGAAGACAAGTGTATAGCCGATGGCACAGCCGATGTAGAACATCAGCGTACCGCCCAGAAAAGCGGGACGGAGATGGCGGATTTCGTCGTCGAAGAGTGCCGGCTCGATGAACTTCCATATCTCCCATATAAAATAAGGAAAGGCAATGACGGCTGCCAGGGAGATGGAGGTCGAGATGTGCGTCATGAACTGGCTGGCGACGTTGATGTTGATGATCTGCACGTCGAAGTCGGGGGAGAGGCGCACAATGCCCCGCCCGATGGTGTTGAGCCAGCGGTAAGTGAAGAAATCGTTGTTGGTGGGAGCGAGAATGAAACGGTCGAAGATGTAGGGCATGGCGATGAATGTGCCCACCATGATGACGGCCAGCACACATGCACTGCGGAACAGAGCCCAGCGCAGCACTTCCAGGTGATCCCAAAAGGACATCGCACCTTCCTGTTCCTCGTCCTGCCCTGTTGCCTTGTTCTTGTCTTCTATCTCCTCCATAGTCATAAAAGAATTCATAATTCATAATTCATAATTGCTTTCCGCAGCCGGAGCTGTCAGGTCCGGCTTTTAATTATGAATTATGAACTATGAACTATGAATTAAATCGGTTTTACTTGTTGTAGCTTGCTTTGACGAACTTTGCAGCCTTCAGGTAGTCGGCACAAACCTTCATGCCGTCCATGATGTCGGGCCTGTTGCTGCCTTCCAGTTCGACGATGGGGTACTTCAGGCCTGCGATGTCGGCATTGTTGAAGATGGCATCAAAGCCAACCATGCCGCTTTCGCCAAACTCTCTGTGGTCCTTGATGTGGAGCAGGATGAAGCGACCGGGGTACTTCTTGAAGTATTCTACGGGACTGACCTGTCCGCGGACAGCCCAATAGACGTCCATCTGGAAGAACACCTTGTCGGCATCGGTGTGCTCAAGCATGTAGTCGTACCAGACCTTGCCCTCAACCTTTCCGAACTCGTGGCTGTGGTTGTGGTAGCCAAACTTCATGCCTGCGGCACTGACCATCTCGCCCACCTTGTTCAGGTACTTGCAGATGACGTCGGCCTCAGCCAGTGTCTTGGGATAGTTGACGCCGGGGTTCACAATGTACTGCATGCCGGCGCGCTTGTGTGCGTCGATGCACTGTTCCCACCACTTCAGGGCACCGTCGAAGTTGCCGGACTTCAGTTCGGCATCGCTCAGGTTATGGCCTACGTGGCTCGAGAGGACTTTCAGGCCGGCAGCCTCAATCTCTGCCTTGTACTCTTCGGGAGTGAGCCCGTAGAGCTTCCCGTTGTCGTAGTTGGCAGCCTCGGTTGCGGTGTAGCCCATTGCGGCAAGCCGGGCAAGTACTTTCTTGTGGTTCTGTGCGAACTTTTCGGGGTTGCCGATGAGTTCGCGCACGCTGTACATCTGGAAGGCCATGTCCTTCTTCTTGGCATCTGCGTTCATGCCGCAGCTCAGGAACGTTGCGGCCAGGCAGACTATCATGAGTATCTTCTTCATAAGCATTGTGTGCTGTTGTGCATTCTTATACATTATTTATAATATGTGCGTGGCATTACTTGAGTACCTTGACGCGGATGTTGCGGTACCAGACCTCGTCGCCGTGGTCTTGCATGCCGAAGTAGCCGGGCTCCTTGCCGCAGTCCTTCATGATTTCGTATGCGAGGGGCCAGTTCTTCTGGCTGAACTTGGAGGTCTGCACGAGGTCAACCCATGACTTGTCGGCCAGCGTATAGCTCAGTACCTTTGCGCCGTTCTGGTAGTGAGTGACCTTGCCATTCTTCACGACGATCTTCACCTTGTTCCACTGTCCGGCGGGGTTGGCGTTCTGAGGCTTGGCTACAATCATGTCGTAGAGGCTTGTGCTCTGACGGATGCCGAGGGTGGCGCCGAGCTTGGCATCGGGGTGACGCTCGTTGTCGAGCACTTGGCACTCGGGGCAAGAGATATAGATGGGCTGATAGTTGAGCTTGCCGCGGTTGTCGATGGTTTGCGTGATGGTGACGTTGCCGGCCTTTGTCTCTTCAGTCTTGGGCTCGTCGTTGTTGATGGTGGCTGTCTCCTTGCCGAGGTAGAAGATGCCGGAGTTGCCTCCTTCTGCTATCTTCCACTCAATCTCGAACTCGAAGTTCTTGAACTTGTGGGCAAAGATGATGTCGCCGCCTTCTCCCGGGCCGCGTCCGTTGAAGTGCAGGCTGCCGTCCTTGATGTTCCATTTGCTGGGAACGTGGTCCTTGCAGTAGCCGCGCCAACCGTTGAGGCTTGAGCCGTCGAAGAGGACGTAGTAGCCGTCCTTGTCAACCTTGAGCGTGCTGAGGTCAACCTGTGGGTTCTCGATGACGACGTACTGAGGCTGTGCCTGTACGCCTGCCGCAGCAGCGAGTGCTGCTGCGGCAAGGATGTTACGTAGTTTCATTTTGATTGAACTATAGGGTTGTTTATGCGGGCATGTCGGGCAGCACATAGCCGTTCTGATACTTGGGCTTGATGAGCTCTGCGGCAAACTCGCGTGCATTGACGGGCTCGGTGTAGGTCTTGTTGAACGTGGGGTGTCCGTCGTGGATGGAGAAGCCGTCCTTGAGCATCGAGCGGACGGTTGCCTTCTCGGGAATGTTGGTGAAGCGCATGTTCTCGCCGTCCCATTCGAGGGTCTGGTTCAGGCCCTGCAGACGTGTGGCAACAACGCCCATTGCAACCATTTCGTTGAAAGGTCCTGCTTCGCTGAAGTCGGATGCGGTCCTTGTCCAGTCGGTCTTGCCTGCGCGGATTTCCTTGATGGCACGGATCCAATCGCGCTGATGGCTTTCGGTGACGCGACGGCAGACTTTCGGTGCGTTGGGCACGCGACCGCTGACGAGGTATGGTTTTTCGCCGTAGCAGCCAACAACGAGGATGTCCTTCGTGCCGTAGAAGATGGCGCCGCCGCCGCTGACGTTGAGGTCCTTGCCTACGGGCAGGCCGTCGGGACGGAAGGGTACGATGCCGCCGTCGCTCCACGTCACTACTACCTCGGGCATGGCAACCTTCGGGCGGTTGGGACGTGCGGGATAGGTGAGCTTAACGACCTGTGCGCTGGGGCAGCAGTCGGACATGAGGGGAGTGGAGCTGCCTTCGGCCTTGATGGGGTATCCGAGGTCAAGAGCCTTGAAGACGGGGTGCAGGATGTGGCAGGCCATGTCGCCGAGGGCGCCTGTGCCGAAGTCCCACCATCCGCGGAAGTTCCAGGGGTGATAGATGGAGTTGTATGGGCGCTTGGGTGCGGGGCCGATGAAGGCATCCCAGTTCAGTGTGCTGGGGATTTCGTGTACTTCTTCGGGGCGCTCGAGTCCTTGGGGCCAGATGGGTCGGTCGGTGAAGGCATCTACGCGTGTCACTTCGCCGATTTCGCCGTTCCATATCCATTCGCATGTCAGGTTCACGCCTTCGCCGCTGGAGCCTTGGTTGCCCATCTGTGTGGCGACACCGGCCTTTGCTGCCAGTTTGGTGAGCAGGCGGGATTCATAGACGGTGCGGGTGAGTGGTTTCTCGCAATAGACATGCTTGCCGGCGGCGAGTGCCTCGGCGCAGATGATGGCGTGTGTGTGGTCGGCAGTACCGCAGATGACGGCATCGGCCTGGTCCAGCAGTTCGGCGTACATCTTCCTGTAGTCGTTGTAGATTTTCATGTTGGGGAAGAGTTTCTGGTACTCTTCGAGGACGCCTTTTGCGTACTTGAAATCGACGTCGCACATGCCGATGAATTCGATGTCGTCATAGACTTCGCCCTTTCCTTTGTAGGTGACGCCGTTGATGTCAGCGTGGCCGCGGCCACCGACGCCTACGGCGAGGAGCTTGATTTTGCCGGTCGGTACGTTTTTCTTGGCCTTAGCCTTGCCCAGCATGTCTGCGGGAGCCATTGCCAGGGCAGCTGTTGCTGCGGTTCCTGCCTTGAGGAACGATCTTCTTGACATGTCTTTCATAAGAGAGAGAGTTTGTTTTTGTTGGTGATTTGTAATATGGTTATTTTTCTTGTATCTCTTCTTTTTTCTCGGGTTCTGCTGTGATTTCTTCTTCGATGTCCTTCATGCCTTTCTTGAATTGTGAGACGCCTTTGCCGAGTCCGCGCATGAGTTCGGGGATTTTCTTGCCTCCGAAGAGGAGTAGGATGACGAGGGCGATGATGATGATTTCTTGGCTGCCGAGGCTGCCGAGGAACAGAAGTTGGTGTGTCATATAATATAATGTATAGTTTGTGTTTGCTTGTTTTGATGTGGCGCCTGTGTCGGATTTCCGGCTTTCAGCATGTAAAGTTAGTAAATTTGTTTGGGCTGACAAAGCGAACTGATAAGATTTTAACCTTTTTTTGCACAGATGTGTTGTTTTATACGCAAAAGCCCGTCATGCGGAGTGGCATGACGGGCTTTTTGGGTGTGTAGGGTGAGTAATTTACTTGGCTCCGCTCTTCCAGAAGGCTTCTTCTGCTGCTTGGCGTGCCTTGAAGTCGTTGTATGCCTTGAGTGCGGCGGCGTTGGCTGCTTGGTTTGCCTGCACTTTCTTGATGTTCTCCTTGAGTCGTGTGGCGGAGCCGCTGACGGTGATGTCGGCTTCGGCGGCTTTGTCGCAGTAGGCGATGGCTTCCTGGTACTGTCCGAGCAGGGTGTAGATGTTGGCTTCCTTGAGGTAGGCTTTGCCGGTGAGGTCAGGGTTGTAGGCTATGCCTTTTTCTGCGTAGGTGAGTGCACCGGTGTATTGTTTGCTCTTGGTGAGTCCGTTGCAGATGTTCAGGCAGATTGCGCCTCGGCGTGCGTCGCTCGATGCGAGTTCCAGGGCTTTGTTGTAGTACTCGAGCATCTTGTCGAGCTGTCCTTCCTTCTGCGACTTCTGTGCCAGTCCGATGGCGCTGGTGAACGAGGGTTCGAGTGCGTAGGCTGCTTCGGCGTACTGGTAGTAGATGTCGCTCTCGTCGCAGTCGTTCTGCTGCATGAGGTTGAGGCTGGAGTTGAGCTTGTTGATGTCGTTCTTGTAGGTGTCGAACTTCTTGGTGTAGATGGCGATGAGCTGTGTGCTGTCGGCGGCTCCGCTCTGTGCGAATGTCTGTTCGATGGCGGCGAGGGGTGCGTCGTAGGTTGCCACGAGCTTCTGTGCTCTTTCTGCATCGCCTTCGGCCTGAGCCTCCTTAGCCAGCTGGAGCATCTTCTCGCAGGCGTCCTTGCTGTCGAGGTAGTCCTGGAGGTACTGTTCGCGCATGGTGTTGGGCATTGCCTTATAGACGGCGTCGCTGACGAGGAAGAATGTCTGGAGGAAGGAGCCTGTGATTTCGCGTCCGCCATGTTCGTTGACCATCTTGATGGCTTCGGAGAAGTTCTTGTAGCTCTCGCGCAGGTCGAACTTCTGTCCGAGGACGGAGGGGGCGGTCCAGTTGTAGTACTCGGCCTTGACGCTCAGCACGTCGCCCAGGGTGCTTTTTGTCTTTGCAAAGGAGTTGAGGGCGTCGAGGTTCTTCTGTCGGAGGTCAAAGAGTTCCATCATCTCGTTGAAGTACTTCAGCTTCTTGGCGGGGTCCTGTTCGGCATTGATGAGGTTGTAGAACATGAACGGGCCTTGGGTGTAGATGCCGTTGACGGCGAAGGGTGCGTACTTCTTGAGCCACTGGAAGTCGATGTACATGTCTGCATAGTCCTTGTTTGCACCGGCTTGCTGGAACATGGTGATGTATCCCTTGGCGGTCTTGATGCTGTCTTCGTTGTTGCCCGTGGAGTGTGTGATGCGGTCTTCCACGGTGCTGCCTTCGAAATTCTGTGCCGTTGCTCCTGTGGTGAACAGCGCGAGCAGGATGGCGATGGTTTGTTTCTTCATTGTCTTATTGTAGGTTGTTAAAGTGACGCTTGTGTTCGTTTTCGTTTTCATTGGTACGCAAAAATTACGGTTCTGCAATGGAATGATGCCTAAATGAAACTTTATTTGCACGAATCAGATTCATTTTAACTTATCTTTGCACGTGTCGGGAGCTCTGGCGACGAGTGCCGGCGGCATTGCCGGAGCGAGCTCCTTCCGGGGGAGACGCGTCGTGTCCGTTGCTTCATCGCGATGAAGCAATTGCATCTACATGTATGTGCAATCACTCCATCGCGATGAAGCAATCGGCGCGTCGTGTTACGATTGTGTTTCAAAACTGTCTTGCGGCGAATTTTTTCAGGTCGGATGGAACTTTATTCCTTTTTTTGTCGTAAATTTGCACTCGCTTAAAAGAAAACAGTATGCTAATCGAGATTATTCTGATTGTAGTGGGCATTGCCGTAGTGCTCTGGGGTGCTGACCGCTTTACGGACGGAGCGAGCGGTCTGGCACGACGTCTGAAGGTGAGTGAACTCGTTATAGGACTGACGGTTGTGGCGCTTGGTACGAGCTTGCCGGAGTTCATCGTCAGCTTCATGAGTGTGCTGCGCGGCAGCGGCGACATGAGTGTGGGCAACGTCGTGGGCAGCAATATCTTCAACGGGCTTGTCGTAGTAGGCTGCTCGGCCATCCTGATAAACCTCAAGGTGGATAAGGCGCTTCTTCGCCGCGACATACCTCTGACGCTTGTTGCCTCTGTCCTGCTGCTGGCCTTTGTTGCCAGCGACAATAGCCTTTCCCGCGTTGAGGCGGTGGTCCTGCTTGCCTTCTTCGGCATCTATTCGTGGGTGACGTACCGGGTTGCCATGCAGGACCGTCGGGCAGCCGGCGAGGTGAAGGAGGAGACGACGCCGATGCCCAAGCTCCTGCTGCTCATTGCGGTAGGCATTGCAGCCCTGGTTGTCGGCGGTCGGGTCTTGGTGGATAATGCGGCTGCCGTTGCCCGAGAGTTCCACGTCAGCGAGAGTGTCATCGGCCTGACCATCCTGGCCGCTGGCACCAGTCTGCCGGAGCTGGTGACGAGCATGGTGGCAGCCCGAAAGGGCAGCGAAGGCCTCGCCTTGGGCAATGCCTTAGGCAGCAACATCTTCAATATCGCTTTCGTGCTGGGCATCTGCGGCAGTGTCTCGCCCCTGACGGTGACGGACATCACCCTGGTGGATTGGGGCATGCTGGTCGGCAGCACCCTCCTGCTCTGGCTGCTGGCCTGGACGGGAAAGAAGCTGAACCGCGGCGAGGGCACGGTGCTCGTTTGCGCCTATCTTGCCTACCTCGTCTGGCTGCTGGCAAGGTGAAGAAGTCCGGCAGCCAACAAATTTAACCTACTTAACGCGAAAAAAGTAATGACTTCCTCGCGCGCATGAACATTTTTTATTATCTTTGTAGCCAGATACAACACTAAACTAAAACTAACAACGCATGAAGAAAACCATCAAACTACTACTCCTGTCATTCCTTTCCCTACTCGGAACCACTTCCTCCTGGGCGCAATCGGACGAATTTGCCGGCAAGATAATCAGCCTCGGCAACAATGCGACGACGCTCGAGACGGGGAAGTGGTATGTCCTCTATAACGCAAAAACCACAACCTACATCGCTGAAGGCGCAGGCAATACGCTTGGCGTCAGCACGTCTTCCCCCGACAACGCCGATGCCCTGTCCAGCGCCGGCTACCTCGTACAGCTCGAAGAAACGGGTACGGCTGACCGCTATTACCTGAAGACGGGCCTGGGCAACTACTTCCAGAACGTCAACCAAAACGCCAACAACGGCACGAGCCCCACTGTGCAGACCAAGTTCTACTACACTGTCACCCCGCTCGCCACGGAGGGACACTGGGCGCTTCGCAGCATCGGTCGCTACTACCTGCAGAGTCTGAACGGCAAGCTCGTCGGTTCGACGGCAGCAGGCGGAGCCGACAGCGACCGCGACTGGACTCTGCGCGAGGTCAGCTTCTCCAGTGCCGATAACCTGACGGGAAAGGCCTACGTCAGCTATATCCTGAGCAGCAAGAACATCGTACGCCTCACGAGCCGCCGCAACAGCGCTGTCCGCCTCTCCGACAACGGCACAAGCACCGTGGGCGCTGCCAAGAACGACAAGACGCTGGCCCAGGTCTGGCTCCTCGCCAAGTCGGGCAACGGCTACACCCTGCGCAATGCCAACACGGGAAGATACCTGAACGACGACGACAATTTCCGCAGCCCCTCGGCTACGCCCAACACCATCTACATCCAGTTCAGTCCCAACAACGGGACCAACGGCGCCTACATCAACCTCTCGGAGAAGGCAGACTTCTCCGGTTCCTCCTGCCTGAACTTGGGCAACGACGGCATCACCCTCTTCAAGTGGACCTGTCAGGGAGACCAGGGCTGCGACTGGAGCATCGCACTCGCAGAGAACTATACCATCAAGGAGGTGGAGGACAACCTGCTGGCCCAAGGCGGCCTCTCGGAACCCGAGGTGGGGAAGTACTACCGCATCAAGAACATGGGCAACTCCAGGTACATGAACGAGAACTTCGGGAGCAACGTCCTCACGTGCGAGGCGAAAGATGCCGACAAGCTCTCGCAGTACTGGACTTTCGTGCAGGCCGCCAATGGCCGCTGCTACCTCCAGAACCTCTGCACGCAGCGCTACGTCGTCCAGCAGAACGGCAGCCTCAGCGCACAATACCGCACCAACACGTCACGCACGAGCAGCTTCGCCATCCAGCGCACCGCCGACGCAACGTCGCTGACCTACTACATCCTCGATAACAGCACCGTCGGACTGCATTGCGACGCGGCAAACAACGTGGTCGGGTGGTACAGCAACGCCACCAACAGCGTCTGGGGCTTCGAGGTTGCAGAACTCGACGACGAGTTCATCGAGAACGGACGTGCACAGCTCACGGCCTACACCGACCTCGTACAGCACATCGGCACCTACCGGACGGCACTCAACAACCTGTTCCAGGACAATGCCTGCACCGTCCTCAAGGACGAGGTACAGTCCCTCAGCGATGAAGCCCTTGCAGCGAATGAGGACTTCGCCTCCCTCAACGACAACATGAAAGCGATGGTCCTCAAGGTGAAGAACAACACCTGGCAGAGCTTCACTTCCTCGACAGGCTACACGCGGGAAGGCTTCGAGAAGTTCTTCCGCGTCCGCGACGACTTCTTCGTCTATAGCCATAACCAGCAGATGTCGTCCAACAAGTATGCCGGCATGAGCAATGCCTTCGGCAAGCTATCAGGGCCGACGGGTATCGTCGGAAAGGCAGGAGACATTATATATATATATGCTGACGCCAACCCGAGCCCCGACTGCACTCTGCAGGTAGAGGTCGTGGCGGACAGCGAAAGCCCGGGCGACCACCAGACCGGCACCACGACCAACCTGCGTGCCGGACTCAACGCGGTCCTGCTGAGCGAACCCAGCACCATCTATATCTTCTACCAGCTCAACAATCCCGAGAAGTATCTGGCAGACTACCCCGCAGCCAAGATACACATCGAGGGCGGACAGGTGCAGGGCTACTTCGACTACACACGAGGCATGACCAATCAGGACTGGACGCTCCTCTACGAGAAGATGCTTGACAAGAGCATCGTCGTCAACATGAAGAGCGAGCGCGTCGTCTTTGCCATGCTGACCAACCTGGTGAAGGCTGCTGTCGGAAAGAACGGTGAAGCCGAGGGACTGATGCGCGTCTGGAGCAACTTTGTTGACCTCGAGGAGGACCTCATGGGCTTCAAGGAAGACCTGCAAGGACGCTTCCGCAACATCTGGAACGCCTTCTCCGTCAATCACGGCTACATGTACTCCACCACATACGGCACCTACTACGAGAACAGCACCATCTCAACCGTCATGAACTACAACGCGCTCACCTCGAGCGGCGGAGCCATCTGGGGACCGTCCCACGAAATAGGCCACAACCATCAGGCTTGCTTCAACATCGTCGGCGCCACGGAAGTCAGCAACAACCTCTTCTCGAATGTCAACGTCTTCCTTCACGGCGTATCCACGACACGCGGGACAAAAGTGACCGACACGCTCGACGACTTCGCAAAGGGTAAAGGCTGGTTTGGCATGAGCATCTGGGAACAGACACGCTTCTACTTCCAGCTCTACCTCTACTTCCATGCTCAGGGACACAAGCCCGACTTCTATCCTACGCTCTTCAAGATGCTCCGTCAGGACCCAATCCGCAAGCGTTCCAGCACCTACGATGCCTCCCTCGTCAATGGCGACGGCAATGTGGTGGGCGGCTACCTGAGCTATGGCAAGCAGGACTACCTGCACATGGCCAAGAAGATGTGCGACGCTGCACAGCTCGACCTCAGCGAACTCTTCGAGGTGAACGGCATGTTCGTGCCCTACAATAAGTTCTATGTAGGCGACTATGCCGACTATTGGGTGACGACCACACAACAGGACATCGACGAGGCCCGCGCCTATATGAGCCGCTATCCGAAAGCCCCCAGCATCTGCTTCATTGACGACCGCATCAAGCCCTCGGACGCTATCTTCGACGGTCCGCTCGAGGGCAGGCCGCGCAGCAAGAACCGAATCGCCTACGACGACGGCGAGGTGCCCATCGGCTATGCCGACGTAGGGCAATGGACCGACTTCGTGGACGAGTACCAGACGAGCGGTTACTACTACACCACCTCCACCAGCTCCGGCGTGACCACCTACTCGGTCAGCGGCAAGGGAGCTATCGGCTACAAGGTCTATGACAACGATGGCAACCTTGTCTATCTCTCCAACAAGAACAGGTTCTCCTTCCCGTCCAACGTCGCACAGAAGGTGAAGGACGGCTTCAAGATGGTTGCATGCGAAGCCAACGGCTATGAGGTGCTCATCCCTTACGGCCCCGCGTTGTTCCGCGGCGAGATGACTGCCTACTATGAAGGCGACCCGACTCCCCATACATTATATTACTATGGCACGGGGACGGCAGGCAAGAGCGAGATGAATCCCCTGCCTGCAAACTCCATTGCCTACGTCATGTCCGACCAGACGGAAAGAAAGCAGCCGACAGCGGAACTGCTCTCTAATACAAACGTCGTCGATGGCGAAGGCAATGCACAGCAGCTCGTCATCGATGGCGACAAACCTTTCTTCGTCCCGACCGACTTTAAGGCAGCCGAGCTTACCTTCACCAAGGGCGGCGAAGGCAGTCAGGTGCTCCGTCTGCCCTTCGACACGTGGGCAGGCTTAGGCAACATTACCGAGGACGGGACCGTAGATGACGCTTCCGACACATACACGGCAGGCAGCCCCGTCCTCTTCAATGGCAATGTTGCTATCAGCGAGAAAGAACGCACTGTCAGCGCCGGCACTTTTGCCGAGACGGAGAGCGGCTACATCTATGACGGCGCTTCATTTGTCTATGCCGAGAACATCTCGCCCTTCACTTACGTATGGGACGAACCCAACGGCATCAGCGAAGTGAACGGACAAGAGCAGGTCGGTCATGACGGCTCTGCCATCTACAATATCTCAGGCCAGCGTGTCAGCAAGCCCGTAAAGGGTCTTTACATCACCCGCGGCAAGAAAATAATGATGAAGTAATGCAAAAGAAATCACCGAGAAAGCCGCCTAAAGCGGCGGAACAGCATCAGCCGGCATCAGCTCCGGCCAAGCACGGGAGGTGGCTGCCGGCTGCCCTTCCTGTCTTCTTTGTCTTGACGTGGCTTTGGGCAGCCTGGTACTATGGTTCTGTCTTCCACATCAGTCGGGAGTACAGCTTCTGGTCGGCGGATGTGCGCCTCATGGAGTTCATCTTGAGTCAGCCCTACGGTAGTCTTCGCTACCTTGGACGCGCCATGCTGCAGCTCTATAAGTTCCCTTGGCTGGGAGGACTGCTTCTTTCGCTGATGCTCACCGTCGGCAGTTGGCTGACAGGCTATTGTATGCGGCTCCGCCCATCGTGGCGCTTCGTTCAGTTCCTTCCGGCGCTGACCTACATGGCCGTAGTCACGTACATGGGTCTGGACATCTTCTTCGAGGCCCGCACCGGTCTGATTCTCGGCATTCCTTTTGTCGCGATAGCCGTTCTCTGCATCTGGGCCGTCATCATTCGCAGCTTCAGTCGCAAGCCGGTGCATTCCTTTATCTGCACTCCTGCTGACGAGGCGCCGCGGCAGAGCCTGCTCCAGCATGCCGTCGTCGTTCTTTGCTTGGCAGCCATCGTCGGCTTCGATACGTGGCAGCGCCCCTATGTGCGTGTCATCTGTCAGCTACTCGACATGGAGTACCGGCAGGACTGGGCCGGCATCCAGAAGCTTGCCCGCAAGAATGCCGCGATGAGCAACCGCCCGATGGCCTGTACCTATGCCGCCTCACTTGTCCAGACGGGGCAGGTGGCCGAGCGCCTGTTCGACATCCGCATGGACTACGACTCGCTCTACATTCACGGCATGGACTGGAAGTTCAACAACGCGAGTGCCCTCTATGTGCCTGAAGGCAACTACTATGGCGGCTTCATACAATCGTCGATGCATGCCTGCATGGAGCAGATGGTGATGACGGGCCCGACCATACGCCTCCTGAAGCTTCTGGTCAAGTGCTCCCTGATGCGGGAGGAATGGGAGCTTGCCGAGAAGTACCTGACGCTGTTGCGCCGCGTCCCCTTCGAGGGCGCGTTCTGCGAGAAGTACGAACCGATGGTGCGCCGCATCGACTTGGTTAATGCAGACCGTGAGATGGCAATGATTCGCCTGACGGAACCTATCCACGACAGCTTCGAGAACATGTACCAGCAGCCGCTCTTCATGGGCTACAACATCTCGCTCATCGAGGGTCGCAGCAGCAATGCCCTCATCAACAGCCTCTGTGCCTGCCTCTACACGAAGGTCATGCCTCAGTTTGTGGAGCGCCTTGAACCGCTGATGGGCTCTACGCCTCCCAGCATCATCATGGACGGCATCCTGCTGGCCGACAACAAGCATCCCGGCATTGCGAAGCAGTTCTCCGGTCTCAACTTCCGCAAGCCTCAGCTGCAGACGTTCTTCCAGAACACGCAGCCGTACATGAAGGACCGTCCGCGCTTTGCCTACGAACTGTTCCCTCGCTACAAGGGCTACTATCCCTACTATTACTTCTTCGGCAACCTGAAGGCCACGCGCAAGGGCTATACGGGCATGTCGTCGAGCAATTCGGGTGTCAACTGAGTGCAGTTCGCGGTTCATGATTCACAATGCATAGTTAATTAGGCAACAAATTCTTCATTCATCACTTCCAATGCGTCGTTATACATTATATATATTATCAGTTCTGTTCTTGTCTGCTTGCAGCCGGAAGGCCGAGGTGCCGGACCGCTTTACTGAGGCAGATGTCCCGGCTTCTATCTATCCCGACTACCAGGATGTCGTCGTGCCTCCCAACATTGCTCCGCTCAACTTCATCGTGAGCGATTCGTCGGCCACGTCTTTTGTCGTCCAGTTGCAGGGTGGGGGACAGGAGCTGCTTGCCGCTGCCGCTGCGAACGGTACGGTGCAGATGGACACCACCCGCTGGCGGGCACTCCTGCTGGCGAGCAAGGGCGCCGAAGTCTCGGTCAGCGTCTATGCCAGGCACGCCGAGGGCTGGGTGCGCTTCAAGCCCCACAAGTTTGGTGTTGCCGAGGAGCCTATCGATGCCTTCCTCAGCTACCGCCTCATCGAGCCCGGCTATGAGCTCTATCGTCAGCTGGGCATCTACCAGCGCAACCTGACGACCTTCGACGAGGTGCCCGTCTATGAGAACAACCGCGAGTACAACGACGCCGACAACCACTGCGTCAACTGCCACAACTTCCGCATGGGCAGCACGGAGAGCATGCTCTTCCACGTACGCGCCAACCACGGAGGAACCGTCATCGTGCAGAACGGCAAGGCGCATAAGGTGCAGCTCAAGGACAGCACCATCATCACGAGTGCTGTCTATCCCTCCTGGCACCCTACCGAGAACCTCGTGGCCTTCTCGACCAACAAGACGGGCCAGGCCTTCCATCTCTTCTATCCGGAAGCCATCGAGGTCATGGACGAGCGCAGCGACCTGTTGCTCTACGACGTCACGAAGAACGAGGTGAGCCACATCATCCGCACTGCCGACGACCTGGAGACCTTCCCCTGCTGGTCGCCCGACGGACGTACGCTCTACTACTGTTCCGCCAACCCCAGTCGCTTCATCGACCCGACGGCCCCCGACAGCGTTGTCAACCAGTACATCCTTGCCAACTACGACAGCATCCGCTACAACCTGATGTCCATTCCCTTCGAGCCGCAGACGCGCAGCTTCGGGCGGCCTCGCCTGGAGGTGGAAGCCGAGTCGGAAGGCAAGAGCATCAGCGTGCCGCGCGTCTCGCCCGACGGACGCTATGTCCTCTACACGAAGGGCGACTACGGGCAGTTCCACATCTGGCACAAGTCGAGCGACCTCTGGGTGAAAGACTTGCAGACGGACAGCTGTTATGCACTCACCGAGGCCAACTCCCCCGACGTCGATAGCTTCCATTCCTGGAGCAGCAACGGGAGGTGGTTCGTCTTCAGCAGCCGCCGCATGGACGGTAACTACACGCGTCCCTTCATAGCCTATTTCGACAGGCAGGGCCGTGCGCACAAGCCCTTCGTCCTGCCGCAGGAGGATCCCGAGTGGAACATCCTGCTGCTGAAGAGCTACAACGTGCCCGAGCTGAGTCGCGATGCCGTCTCCATCTCCATGCAGGACCTGCACCAATGCATCTACGAGACCGAAGGCGAGAATGCCACCTACAAACCCAACCCGACGGCCATCGTTGTCCTCGACGGCAGGACGGGTGCATCCCCTAAGTCAAATACGGACGGGCAGACAGGAGCCAGTCCCAAGAAAACCGAATGAACATGACACGCCACATCTTTTCCCTCCTCCTCCTTTCCCTGCTCTCTGTGCCTACGTTAGCAAAGCGGGTGGAAATCTACACGACGACAGCCGACGGCCAGAAGCAACTTGAGCACACCACCGCGGTGAGCGGATGCAGCCAGTCGCCGTGCCACATTGCCCTCGTGCCCGCTACGGCCTATCAGGAGATGGACGGCTTCGGCTATGCCATCACCTACAGCGCTGCCTACAACCTGCTGAAGATGGACCCTGCCGACCGCCATGCCTTCCTCGTCCGCACCTATTCCCCCACCAAGGGCTACGGCATCAGCTATGCCCGCATCAGCATCGGCTGCTCCGACTTCTCCAGCACCGAGTACTCGCTCTGCGACAAGCCGGGCCTCGAAAACTTCCGCCTCCATACGGACGAGACGCAGTACGTCATCCCCATCCTCAAGGAGATACTGGCCATCAACCCCGACCTGAAGATAATGGCAGCGCCCTGGACCTGCCCCAAGTGGATGAAGGTGAAGAGCCTGACGGACCGTGTGGGCTACGACTCCTGGACAGCCGGCTCGCTCAACCCCGTCCACTACCAGACGTATGCCGACTACTTTGTGCGCTTCGTGCAGGCATTCGCCGCCGAGGGCATCCCCGTCTATGCCGTCACACCACAGAATGAACCGCTCAACCGGGGCAACTGCGCCAGCCTCTACATGCCCTGGGCAGAGGAGGCAGCCTTCGTGAACCACCTCGCCACCGCCTTCGCGCGGGCCGGCATCAAGACGAAAATCTACTGCTTCGACCACAACTACAACTACGACAACATTGCCGACCAGCAGGACTATCCCGTCAACTTCTTTGCCGCACTCGACCCCGACATGGAGGGGCGCGAGCTGGTTGTGGGCTCTGCCTGGCACGACTACGGAGGCAACGTAGCCGAGCTGGACGACATCAACAGCAAGGCTCCCGACAAGGAAGTCATCTTCACCGAGACCAGCATCGGCACCTGGAACGACGGGCGCAACCTCTCCAAGCGCCTGTTGGCCGACATGCAGAACCTGGTCTATAACACCGTGACGCGGCGCAGCAAGGCCGTCATGGTCTGGAACTTCATGCTCGACCTCAACCGCGGCCCCAACCTCGACGGCGGCTGCCAGACCTGCTTCGGAGCAGTCGATATCGACCAGAACGACTACCGCACCCTCTCCTTCAACTCGCACTACTTCGTCATGGCGCACGCCAGCCTGGCCGCACAGCCCGGCGCCCGGCGCATCGAGGTCAGCATGCCGGGCACGGCGCAGGACATCGGTTGCGTGGCCTTCCGTAACCCCGACGGCAGCTACGGAGCAGTCCTCATCAACCAAGGCAGCGCCGACCAGCAAGTCTCGATTGGCGTCACCGAGAAACCCGTGGCCCGTGTCACGGTGCCAGCACGGAGCATCGTCACCGTCACGAGGATAGCCGGATAAATCTTTACACCAAATTCCCTCGCAACACGTCGTGCGGAGAAACACCTCCCGACTTTATGCTCATAAGGACGCGTCGTGTTGGCCATAAGCTCACGTCCTTATGACCGACACGATGCGTTCTTTTTGTCGAAGTTCCGCAGTCCTTTCTGCCCGAAACCATGCTCCGTTTTGCAATTCAATGCATCCGGCCAGCACTATCTTCACCTTGGCCTCGTTTTTGCCTCGTTGCAACCCCCTGATATCCACCTGTCCTTCGATTTGAGCCCACTTTTCCCGCCCCACCTGCCCAAGTGCCACCCGATCAAAAAACAAGCCTCAGAAGCGGTCCCTGTGCGAAAACTTCTGACAACTCAAAGCCCATTCCGGAATTTCTCCGAAAAGTCTTTTTATCATCCGAAACTCATTTTTTCTCCTTTTCCCTTTGCTCATATCGGATAAATCGCTATCTTTGCAACAGGATTGACCGGCATCGGCTAATACGGCGACAGCATGAATAAAGAAGCAATGACAAAGAAGATAGCTGAGTACTTCAAGACGCAACCCGTCCTGAAGGCCTGGCTCTTTGGCTCCTATTCCCGTGGCGAAGAGAGGCCGGACAGCGATGTGGATATCCTTGTGGCTCTGGATTACAGTGAGCCAATCGGCTTACGATTTTTCGGAATGTGGGGTGATTTGGAAAGGCTTTTGAAAAAAGACGTTGACTTGGTGTCGGAGGGTTCGCTTATGCCTTATGCAGAAGAGGATGCCAGCAAAGACAGAATCCTAATTTATGAGAGAAGCAATTAGAGATAGAGAAAGACTACTCCATATCATCAATGCCATTGATACTATATTGGATAGAGTAGAGGGAATGACATTCGAAGCGCTAAAGGCAGATAGAATAGTCTTTGGTGGTATTGCATATTATACAATGATAATAGGAGAGGCCTCCTATAAACTTACTCGGAATTTCATCGAAAAGCATCCTGATATCCCATGGCAAAGTATTGCAGACATGCGTCATCACATAGTACATGGATATTATCAAATCGATGTTCGGATTCTATGGAATGTCATACAAAATGACCTGCGTCCCCTCAAATCCGAAATAGAGAAAATTATCGCTGAAACCAACTGGAAAGAATGGGAGCAGGCAGGCACGGTCAGGTGACGTCATACTCTTGACCGTAAGGTACTAGTGCCCCATCGTGCCTGCTGCCGGTTCTTGCATCACCGTACCATGACTTTCCTGTTTCCTCTGATGTAGAGTCCCGGGTGCAGCCGGCTGTTTGTAATCCGGCGGCCCTGAAGGTCGTAGATACGTGGTATCCCCTGCTCCTTGTTCCCTTCCGGCAGGGAGATTCCGTCGTCGCCGCCAAGTCGCATCTCTGCTGCATTCAGTACGTAGTTGTCGTAGGGATTGTCGCGGTTCACCTTGTGGATGAATGCCACGAGGCGACGGGCAGTCCCGCCGAATCCCACCTTTTCGGTCATGGGATAGTCGATGCTGTACGTTCCGCCAGCTTCCGTGGTGAGCAGGTCGCCGATGGCTTCCGCGGTGAAGTGGTGGAGGATGACACCATTGTGGCGGAACACGTCCTGCAGGTCGGCGGGAGCATCGGGGTCGTTCATGCCCAGTTGCGGATAGGCGGCGGTGGAGATGCCGTCCTCTATCAGGTAGCACGACAGGTAGAGCGGTGTGCCCACCAGGTCGCGTGCCACGCGTCCGCTGACGGTTACGCGGCTGCCGTCGCATCCGATGTTCACCTCGGCCATGGCAGGCATGTCAGCAGCCAGCGCCAGTGCCTGTCTGTAAGGCTCGGGCGACATGTCGCGCACGCCTTGAATGATTTGGGTTTCTCCCTCCAGAATGGCACGGTTGTACATGATGGCGGGATTGTATTCGTTCTCATATCCGCCAAAGACGTAAAGGATTTCGCGGTCAGGCTGCGTGGTGAACACGTCCTCGTAGAAACCGGAGTGGTGCGCCACATAGATGTAGCTGCCGTCGTAGTCCTCAAGGGCTTTTTCGAGGAAGTAGGCCATCTGGGGGCAGTTGACGCAACGCTGGCTGGTGAATTCCTCGATGAGGGGCGTGCGGATGAAATTGTCGTAGGTGACGTAGAGACTGGAGATGCCCGGGCGTCCCGGCTGAGCCTCTTCCCCGTTCATGCGGGTGACGATGGCTGTCCATCTGGCCGTGGTGCTCTCGGTGGCACCGGCGCGCAGCTGTTCGCTGACGATGGTGCTGCCGTAGGCGGGCAAGGGCTCGGGCAGGTTGATGGTGCGAAGGGTGGGGGAGGCGGCTCCCTCGCCTTGCATGGCTATCTCAATGCTGCGGACGGGGGCATCGGTGAAGTTGTGGATGTAGAGCCCGCCCTCGAAGTCGCGCTTCGGAGCCACCGTCTGGGGGTGCGTCGTGTTCAGGGCGTAGGCGGTACGCTCGAAGCTGGGGGCGGCTTCCTCTTCCAGAAGGGCCAGAATCAGGGGAGTGCCGCGGTCGGCGTATTCCTCCCATTTCTTCTTGTTCAGGTTCACATAGCACGACTGTGGCACGCATGCCGCCGTGAAGACCACGGCGGGGTAGGGAGTGCCGATGGTCTCGTAGGCCTGAAGACCGAGGAAGAGCGGCTGGTCGCCGATGCTGACGGGTTCATCGAACAGGACATCGTTCCAGCCCGGAGCGAAGTCGGCATATTGCGTCCGGATGATGGCGGAGACGGAGCCTTGGCTGGCGAGCACTGCGGAGCGCTTCTGGCGAGCCTGACTGTAGGCGGCACGCAGATAGCAGCGCACGCCCACAATCTTCCGGCCTTTCATGCGGGCTATGGCTGGGTCTGCCGTCGGGTCGAAGCACGTCATGACCTGAACGTACTCGTTGATGCCGCCTCCAAGTCCCGCTATCTCCCCGTCGGCGACGCTGGCAGGCGCGTACCCGTAGGGGACTTGCGCAAAGGCGCAGCCGCCGACGGACAGTCGGGAGTCCGGAGCCGGCGGCAAGACTGCGCAGAGGAGCAGGACGATGGCAGATGCGAGACGCTTCATTTCCTTACGAGTTTCTTGCCGCCCACGACGTAGATACCCTTTCGGAGCGGCGAAAGTACCTGCCTGCCGCTCAGGTCATAGACAGCACGACCCGCCTGCGACTCCTCCCTGAGCGTTTCGCCGATGCCGGTGGCCGGGGAGATGTCGCCCACTGCTGTGTTGAAGACGTGCATGCGGCGTCCGCCCAGCCCTCCGGCGCGGTGGACGATGCCGACAAGGTAGAGGTTCTCGGCGTTCCACATCGGATCCAGCAGGGTCTGCACTGTCTCTCCGATGGTGCCGCCGCTTTCGATGGGCAAACCATCGGGTGGGGTCATGATTTCGCGGATGACGTTGGGGTGCGTGAACATGCCGGCGTACTCCTCCTTCTCATCCTCCGTCCAGAAGAGCTGGCTGTCGCTCTCTACATCGCGTTCCATCAGATAGACGCTCAGTCGCAGTTTCTCGTCCCCAGGCATGATGTCGGGAGCCACGTCGCCTTCCACCTCAACGGTCAGTGTCTCGTGGTCGGCAGCCAGTGTCCCGCCTAAGGACAGGCTGACGAATGTGGGGCGTCTGGCTGCTGCGTCGAACACTCCCTGTGCATCGATGGAGCGCGTCAGTACGTCGAACATCGGTGTGGATGTAGTAGCCATCTGGTAAAGGATGTTCTCCGTAGCCATCGCACGATCTACACTCATTGCGGGGATGCTCACCTTGGACGAGTCGCCGCTGCAGAGCTGTACGGCAAGGGCAGTGGCATCGTCGTCGCCCGTCATGAACTGGTCGTCGAGGTGCTGGCAAACGAAGGTGATGGAGTTGGCCTTACGGGTAACAGGGTCCTGAATGTAGTCGGTGAAGTAGCGGGCCGAGCGGTAATTGTTCTCAGACTCGAAGTACTCCACCAGCGGGCGGCGCGAGTACTGAGCTGCCACACTGCGGGGAATGCCAATCATGTTCAGGGTGCGGACGACGGGGTTGGCAACCTCCTTGCCGTTCACTTTGCTGATGCTCAGTTCCAGGTCGCCCGAATGGAAGCAGTAGATGGGAGCAAGGAATATCTTGCTTGTAGCTCCCGAAGCGATGCTCGCCGTAATGGTCTTGCTCCATGACTGGTCGCCCTGGCGGGACGTCACCTCGATGTTGTTGATTTTCTGCGACCCCATGTTCTTGATGCGCATGATGACATCGCCTGCTTCTTCCGTGAACTGCACACCGTTGTCGGTCAGCAGGTTGATGGCTGGCACGTAGTTGAACGTTCCCTTGGAGTCCCGGATGATGAGCAGGATGGGCAGTATGCCCCTGTCGTTCATGTCCGCCCAGAGTGGGTTGCCGTCCGCGTCGTTGTCTCCTTCCACCCACAGGAAACAGCTGTTGGGCGTGCCCTTCGGGTAGAGCATCGGGATGGCGCAGACGTTCTTCTTCAGGGAGGTGGTGAAGCCCACTATCAGCTGGTCGAGGTCCTCGGTAATCTCGTAGGAGGTCATCGTCATGTCGTTCCAGCCCGGATAGGGGTCGCTGTAGCTGTAGCGCACACTTTTCTTGCCGGAGGAGAGGTTCTCGCCGTTGAAGTCCTTGCGCACGAATCCCTCGTATAGACCTGTCTGTGTAGAGGTGTCCCATCCGACGCGCATTCCCGCGATGGTACCTCCTACATAGGGGGCAAGCATGTCCTTGGTGAGCCGAATGGCACAACCCACCTTGGCATCGAACTGCAGGGACAGCCCGTCGTATTCCCATATCTGGTCTTCGTACTTGGCATAGCCCACATACACTTTGCCGGAAGTGTTTTGTGCCAGGCCGTGCAGGTTGCCCGCAACGAGCAGGCTCAGTAATAAGAGGTAGGAGCAAATGTGTTTCATATCAGTTTGTGTTTTGCGTGGTTTATTTACATTCAGCGGCTTTCTGCTCGACGGGGAGGCAGGCCTTGTAGGTCTCGATGTACTTGTTGAAGCCGGCCACGTCCTCTTCCGTGGGAGCAATGCTCACGCCGGTGTTGCCGGCGAAGACTATCTCCTCGAGGTAATCGGCCAGGGAGAGATGTCCCGGGTTGTTCACCATGTAGCCGGCCAGCAGGGCGATACCCCAGGCACCGCCTTCTCCGGCAGTCTCCATCACGGAGATAGGAGAGCCCAGAGCTGCAGCCAGCATGCGCTGACCTACGCCTGCGGTCTTGAAGTAGCCGCCGTGACCGGTAATGCGATCTACACGGACGTTCTCCTCCTTCAGCAGGATGTCGTTGCCAAACTTCAGCACGGCGATAGCACCATAGAGGTGTGCACGCATGAAGTTGGCCAGGTTGAACTTGTCGCCCGCTGAACGCAGGAACATGGGGCGTCCTTCCTGCAGACCCGTTACGGGCTCACCGCTCACGTAGTTATAGGCCATCAGCCCGCCGCAGTCGGCATCGCCCTCCAGGGCCTTGTTGAACAGTCCCGCATAGAGCTTGTTCATATCCACGGGCACGCCCAGCAGCTGCTGGAACTCCTTGAAGAGGCCTACCCAGGCGTTGATGTCGGAGGTGCAGTTGTTGCAATGCACCATAGCCACGAGGCTGCCGTCGGGTGTCGTCACCAGGTCGATGGGCTCGTATGGCTTGCTCAACGGCTTCTCCAGCACAATCATCGAGAACGAGGACGTGCCGGCGCTCACGTTGCCTGTACGCTGCTTCACGGCATTGGTGGCGACCATGCCGGTGCCGGCATCGCCCTCTGGAGGACAGACGGGGATGCCTGCCTTCAGGTGTCCGGAGGTGTCGAGCATCCTGGCACCTTCGGGTGTGAGGAATCCGGCCTGCTCGCCTGCATTGAGGCACTCCGGCAGGATGTCGAGCAGCTTCCAGGAGAAACCCTTTGGCGCAACGAGCTCGTCGAATTTGCGCACCATCCCGGCATCGTAGGTCTTCGTGCTTGGGTCTATGGGAATCATGCCTGATGCATCGCCTACGCCCAGCACGAACTTGCCCGTCACTTGCCAGTGGACATACCCGGCCAGGGTCGTCAGGTACTTGATGTTGCCTACGTGTTCTTCTCCCTCGAGGATGCATTCATAGAGATGGCTGATGCTCCAGCGCAGGGGAATGTTGTAGTTGAAGAGCTTCGAGAGCTCGGCAGCGGCCTTGCCCGTGTTGGTGTTGCGCCACGTGCGGAAGGGCACAAGTATCTGCTGCTTTTCGTCGAAGGCCATGTAGCCGTGCATCATGGCCGAGAAGCCGATGGCAGCCAGTGACTCTATCTCGCAGCCATACTGCTTCTGCACATCCCTCCGCAGGTCGGCATAGCAGTCCTGCAGACCATGCCAGACGGCCTCCGTGCTATAGGTCCACAGACCATCTACCAACTGGTTCTCCCATTCGTGGGAACCTTGTGCTATAGGCTTGTTCTCCTCGTCGATGAGCACAGCCTTGATGCGGGTAGAGCCAAACTCGATACCGAGAATGGCTTTACCGGCTTCTATTGTCTGTCTTGCAGTCATGTCTTACTTCAGTGACTTGTTCAACATGTAGTATATCTCGTTGCCTCGGAGCTGTTGCTTGAACTCGTAGGTCTTCGTGTCCTTGTTAATTTTGACATACTCGATGCCCAGCATCTCGGCGAAGTCTTCCCAGTATTCTTCCGTAATGTCGTAGGAGAAGGCACTGTGGTGCGTGCCACCAGCCAGGATCCATGCACCGGCGCCGATCTCGAAGGTGGGTTGAGGCACCCACAGCGCACTGGCGACGGGCAGGTTAGGCATGGGCTTCGGCTCAATGCACTCTACCTCCTGAGAAATCAGGCGGAAGCGGTTGCCCAGGTCAACGACGGTAGCCTTGATGCCACGACCCGTCTTCGAAGTGAACACCAGGCGGGCTGTCTGCTGCTTGCGGATGCCAATGCCGAGGAAGTGTACCTCGAGCTTGGGCTTGTCGCTGGCAATGAGGGGACAAACCTCGAGCATATGGCTCTGCAGACAGCTGGAGCGGTCACCTGCAAAGTTGAGCGTGTAGTCCTCGAGGAAGGAGCAACCGGTGGGCAGTCCCTGAGAGATTACCCACAGCGTGCGATACAAGCAGGCGGTCTTCCAGTCGCCTTCGGCGCCGAAGCCGATACCTTCCTCCATCAGGCGCTGGGAAGCCAAGCCGGGAATCTGGTCGAAGCCGCAGAAGTCCGGTGCATCGATGTCAGCATCGCCCAGGTCGTCGAAGTTGGTGGTGAAGGCTGTTGCGCCCTCGTCCTTCAGCACGCGGCGTAAAGCAATCTCAGCCTTGGCGCTGTTTCTGACTTTCTCCCAATAGACCTCTTCGCCGCTCTCGTCTATCTTGATGGTGTAGAGTTTCTTGTATTCCTCAACGAGGTCATCGGCTTCCTTGTCTGTCACCTTTTTGTAGTATTCCATCAGGCTGGAGACGGGATAGTAATCTACGTGATAGCCCATCCGCTGCTCGAACTCCACGCGGTCGCCGTCAGTCACGGCTACGTTGTTCATGTTCATGCCGAACATGAGGCAGCGCACCTGCCTTGCATCGGCCACACCTGCTGCCACACGAGCCCACACGGCAATCTGCTTCTGTGCAGCCTTGTCCTTCCAGTAGCCGCAAACCACCTTGCGGGCTATGCGCATGCGGGTGCAGATGTGTCCGAACTCGATGTCGCCGTGAGCGCTCTGGTTCAGGTTCATGAAGTCCATGTCCATCGTCTCCCAGGGAATCTCGGCGTTGTACTGAGTGTGGAAGTGGAGCAGGGGCTTCTGTAGTGCTTGCAGGCCCTTGATCCACATCTTGGCGGGTGAGAAGGTATGCATCCATGTGATGATGCCGACGCATTTAGCTTCGTTGTTGGCTGCTTTCATCACGTCCTCAACCTCCTTTGAGCTGTTGGCTGTGCCCTTATAGACAATCTTGATGGGAATGATGCCGCTGGCGTTCAAGCCATCGACCATCTCCTTTGAGTGTCCGTCAACTTTGGTAACGGCATCGCCTCCGTAAAGGAGCTGTGCACCTGTTACCCACCAAATCTCATACTTGTCAAATGCATTCATAATGTTTGTAGGTTTTTGTTAGTTAATGGTATGTCTTATTTCTTCTTTTGTCCGTAGTAGGCGTTGGGGCCGTGCTTGCGGTTGTAGTGCTTCTCGATGAGCAGGGGATTCATCGTGGTGTCGGGATTTACCGAGAACGAGATGAAGGCCATCTTGGCACATTGTTCCATGACCTTTGCGTTGTAAACCGCATTGTCGGGCGATGTGCCCCAGGAGAAGGGGCCGTGGTTCCTGACGAGTACGGCAGGCGTGTGGTCGGGGTTAATCTTGCGGATGTTCAGTATCTCGTCAACTATTACGTTGCCCGTCTCCAGCTCGTACTGGCCTTCCACTTCCTCGCGGGTCATGTCGCGTGTGCAGGGGATGTCCTTGTAGAAGTAGTCGGCATGTGTGGTTCCGATGTTGGGAATGTCGCGGCCAGCCTGCGCGAAGGCTGTGGCGTAGGTGCTGTGGGTGTGGACGACTCCCCCGATGTTTGGGAATGCCCTGTAGAGCACGAGGTGGGTGGGCGTGTCGCTCGAGGGGTTGAGGTCGCCCTCGACCACCTTGCCCGTTTGCAAATCAACGACCACCATGTCGGCAGCCTTCATCGCGTCGTAGCTTACGCCCGACGGTTTGATGACGACCAGTCCTTTCTCGCGGTCGATACCCGAGACGTTGCCCCAGGTGAAGATGACCAATCCCTGCCTGACCAGGTCCAGGTTGGCCTTGAATACTTTCTCTTTCAGTTCTTCTAGCATAGTATTTCTGTGTAGTGTTATGTGGTCCGAATAGTTCAGTCTGTGCCTTTTCTGTGCACAATCATCCGCAAATATACGAATTCTTCTTCAATAATGCAAGGAAATGTCTGTTACATGACACAAAAAACAAATAACTTTGTCGTTTAATGGTTCGTCAACCGGACTTTTATGGGAAAATAATTGGTTGTTGTCTGTAAGTTTGCTAACTTTGCAGTCAGAAAAAGCTTATAACTAACACCAAACTATGAGAAAACTGATTCTTTTCGCGTGGGCAGTCCTGTTTTTCGCAGGTATCAGCGCACAGGTCGAGAAGCCGCTGCCTTCTCTGCACGTCGAGGGCAAGTGGCTCTGCGACAGCCACGGCAACCACGTGGTGCTGCATGGTGTGATGGACACGCCAAACATGTTTTTCAACGACTGGAAGTGGGGTTCGCCCTGGGACGGCTCCGGCACCGGCTACAATGCTACCGGTGCACAGAAGTGCCTGAACTATTTCGAGAAGATATTCAAGGGGCTGGAACAGGCTAACTGCGACGTCTTCCGTCTGCACCTGGACCCGGCCTGGACCAACGACCCCTCTGCTTCCTACGTCTATGCAGGCTCGGAGGGACAGGCGGAGGGGACCGACGGCGAGGCTGACATCTCGAAGTTCAACCCCACACGCCTGAGGAGCTTCCTCAGCTCGCTCTACTGGCCCCTCATCCAGAAGGCGATGAACCATAAGATGTATGTCGTGGTGCGTCCTCCCGGGGTCTGTCCCGGCTCCATCAAGGTGGGCGACTACTACAACGACTATCTCATGACGGTCTGGGACATCTTCACCCAGAATGCCAACATCAAGAAATACGCGGGCCAAATCAGCATCGAGCTGGCCAACGAACCCGTCTCGCTCCGCAATGCAGAGGGAAAGGACGACCCGAAGGCCCTGCACGACTTCTTCCAGCCCATCGTGGATAAAATCCGCGCCAACGGTTTCTCCGGTATCATCTGGGCTCCGGGCACGGGCTGGCAAGCCAACTACACGAGCTACGAGTCCTATCCCATCGAGGGCCCCAACATCGGTTATGCCGTCCACGACTACTGCGGCTGGTACGGTTGCAGCGATAACACCCCTGACCCGCAGAGCAAGATAAACCAGTTCCGCAAGCAAGTGCCCGTCGTGGATACAGCACCCATCATCATTACCGAGGTTGACTGGAGCCCGACCAATCCCGATGCGGAGGGCCACTACAACGAACATGGTGAATGGGTGCAGCCGAACTATGGCACCTGGGCAACAGGTTCGACGTCGAAATGGGGCAAGGCCTTCAAGACGATGCTCGACCACTACGGCAACATCTCCATGACGCTCTCGGGCACAGGTTGTCTGATAGACCGCGACATCCTGCTGCAGACGGGTAGGGTGGAGCCAGCCTTCGGCGGACTGGAAGAAGCCTGCGGCAAAGCCTGCATGGACTGGTATGCCGACTTCTATACCAAGGACTGGGCACATCCCGACTACAAGGACGTATCGCTCAGCGACCAGGGCAATGGGCGCTACAAGAACCCGCTCATCTTTGCCGACTTCCCGGACCCCGATGTCATTCGTGTAGGCGACACCTACTACATGGTCTCTACCACGATGCACCACTTCCCCGGCGCCACCATCCTGAAGTCCGCCGACCTGCTGAATTGGGAATACTGTGCGCAGCCCCTGGAACAGCTCTCCGCGAAGGACCGCTACAGTCTCCTCGGCGGCGAGAATGCCTATGCCGCTGGCATGTGGGCCTGCTCCATGACCTGGCACAACGGCAAGTTCTATCTGCTCATCAACGGCAACGATGCCGGAGGATTCGTCCTCACGGCCACCGACCCGGAGGGACGATGGGAGAAGAAAGCCTTGCCGCGCATCTACTACGACCCCGGCATGCTCTTCGACGGCGGTAAAGTCTATGTGGCCTGCGGCATCGGCAATATACAGATGTGCGAGCTGGACGAGAACTTCAACCTTGTCCGCGAACAGAACGTCATCCGCGACAAGGAGGGACTGGAGGGGTCGCACCTCTATAAGATAGGCGACTACTATTATATATATGCCACGTACGGCGGCTGGCCCTCCGGTCAGGCTGTCTTCCGCTCGAAGAACATCTTCGGCCCCTACGAGGAGAGGATGCTGGTGGAGAAGGTCATCAACGGCTCCCCCAACACCGTGCACCAGGGAGCACTGGTCGAGACGCAGACCGGCGAATGGTGGACCATCCTCCAGCAGGACCTTGGAGCCCTGGGACGTATGCCTAACCTTCAGCCCGTGAAGTGGGAGGACGGGTGGCCCGTCGTCGGTAACAAGGGCGTGCCCTATACCACCTACACCTCCCCCAAGACCGGCACCGCATCGCCCCGCACCGGCCTGCCTACCAACGACAACTTCCGTTCCTATCCCCTGGGGATGCAGTGGCAGTGGAACCACAATCCCGACGACGGGGCCTGGAGCCTCTTCGAGCGACAGGGATGGCTGCGGCTCAGGGCATCGGGATCTGCCAACCGCCTGACGCAGGCACGCAATACGCTGACGCAGCGCATCTTTGCCTTCCACGACAAGGCATCGCAGCCATCGACAGGCACCATCCGCCTCGACATCAGGAACCTGCAGGAAGGAGACCGTGCCGGCATCTGCATCCTGCAGGACCCCTACGCCGCCATCGCCGTCGAAGTGAAGGATGGTCGCCGGCAGCTCGTCTGGTGGCAGGACACCCTGCGCACCGACAACAGCTTCACCCCCACGCAGCAGACAATCCCGACCGATGCCGACAGCATCATCTACCTGCGCGCAGCCGTCACCTACGGCACCGGCAAGACGCAGTTCTACTACTCGCCCGACGGCAAGACCTTCACAGCACTCGGCGACCAGACCACCTTGCGCTATAGCCTCACCGTCTTCGTCGGAGCCCGCTTCGGACTCTTCTGCTACAACACACAGAACGGCAGCAACGGCTATGCCGACTTCGACTGGTTCTCCACCGAATCCAGCTTCGACGAATCCACCTACTTCCCTGCCGACTTCGAAGGCTACAGCAAGGACATGCTCACGGCCCAAAAGCTGGAACTCGCAACAAACGAGATGGAAGTCATGGTGGGCAGCAGCAAACCCTTGAAGCTTACAGCCACCTTTGCCGACGGACACACCGAGGACGTGGCAGCCAAAGCAAGCTACATCAGCGATGCAGAGGGAGTTGTAGCCTTCCAGAACGGCAGTGTCCGCGGCCTCGACGAAGGAGAGACGAGCGTCCGCATCATCTACACCGACCCCGTAGGAGGCGAGCTGACAGCCAGCCTGAACGTCCGCTCCTCGTTCTTCCCCTTCGGAGCCGAGTACATCAACACCTCGCTCTTCTCCGAAGGCACCTACACCGAAAGCAGCCGTATCTTCAAGCCCGGACAGTACGGACAGATGGGATGGGAATATCCCAATGGTGCCGACATGTCGGGCTACAGGTATCTCGTCCTGAACATGAAGCGCATCGCCAGTGCCGCACACCTCAACATCTTCACCAGCGGCAGCATCTGGGGCGATTGCTGTGCTACGCCCGACTTCGGCTCCAAGAAGCAAGTGGTCATCGACCTCCAGGCGGCCCGCTACACCAGCGGCGACCGGACAGGCGAACCGCTCGACACGAAAAACGTCCGCATCGTCTCCTTCTGGTCCAACAAGGTCTCCATCGTCGTCGATGACATGTACCTGACCAACAACGACGACTTCTCCCGTCCCATCCCCGACGGCCTGGAGAGCATCGAGTCCTCACCCGTGGGCGAGGAAATCAGCTACGACATAAGTGGTCGCCGCATCGCAGCGCCCCGTAGCGGCCTCACCATCATCCGTCGTTCCGACGGCACGGTCCGCAAAGTCATCCGTAAGTGAGAACACCGGCACCCCACAGGCGTGCTCCGCGCACAAGAAACAGGCGCGGAGCACGCCTGTTTCTTTGTGGGTTTTCCGAATATGACAACTTCCAAAGAGGCCAGGCATCGGCAGACAAACCTCAGCCTCCACGTCATAAAGTTATTTTCAAAGCTTGAAAATATATTTTCAAACTTTGAAAATTAATTTTCACGACGTGAAAATATATTTTCATGACGTGAAAATAGTTTTATGCCGCGTCGATATGACTAATTATTCTAAATTTTCTATCAGTTTTCTTGTGAGAACCAATTAACATTTCAGAGTTACTCACTAACCCGAAAAAGAGTTAATTTTTATTCTTCAACATCTTCTTCTCTTCACTTGCCAAACGTCTCTCTACTTTCTTAACATCCTCTGCTGCCGGCAGGTTCTCTGGAACGATGCCACGTTCAGTAAGCATCTTGCGAACAGCAGCATTGTTGTCAACATGTTCTTTGGTGATAGCTGTTTCACCCTGCAGGTCTTTTGTCTGTACGTTGACGCTTGTCATCTCGGCAGCAAAGTCCTTAGCCTTGATGCTGATGGTGGGAAGAAAATCTGCGAGAGGACGACTTTGTGGTATGCCCATTTTTCGCTTCATCATGTTGGTTCTGAGTCGAAAAAGTGCCTGGTCACCTTTGGAACGGATAACGGCAAAGGTCTGGTCGTTCACGCCACGCTCATATAGGATGCCAGAAAGTTTGCGCTCTGTTTCCTGCAACTTGGTGCGGGCCTTGATTCGCTCTACCTCCAGCAGCCGCTGCTCTATTAACTCTGCTTTGCGCGTTTGCACTGCAAAGTAGGTTTGCGCAAATGCTATCTGCGGTTTTCGGGGGTCTCCGTTCTGAGCTACGAGATAGCAGGCATAACGGGTGAGCATGATGTCTTCCACCTCTCGCTCTGCTCCGGATCCGATGGTAACCATTTTATTGACGTCAATAAAATGGTCGTTTATCAACTGTCCCACGTTCACACAGGCTTCTTTCGCTTTATTAATCACTTTGCAGAAGTTCTGCCAAAGGCTGTATCCAAACAGATTTTGCATTTCTCTTGCACTCCAGCATTCCGTGTCATCTATTGTGCAAACAGCGTCCTCATAGCTCTTGAATAGAGCAAGTATTTCTTCTTGTTTCATATTTTCTGGTTCTGTATTTACTCGCTATCGTAAAGAGATAGATTATTTCATGTGGACTCTTTTGTCCTTATCAGTTCCGTTAATTCCACATCAAGAAGTTCTGGTATTTTGCAGGTTCGACATTGACGCGATTGATGTCTTTGTCCAGGATGGAATTCTATTGTTCTTGATACAAAGTTACTCATTTTCTCTTAAAGAACACATAAAATGTCTGGGTATTTAGCAAATAATTATGTTTTTATGTTGTTTCCCCCACTTTTTGCCCCCTTCCTCTGATGTTTGTCTGTCAGTTCTGTCACTTTATGCATAATCAGCATTAACTGTATCATGTACCGTCACCTACAGCTAAACGCTACCTTCTTCAGCTTACGGAGTTTGGCTATCTGGAAGCCCACGGGGGCAACAAGAACCGAACCTATCGCAAAAGAGAGAACCTATAATAAGGTCTCTCCATTGTAGTATGATGAAGCTGTCGGTTGCTAATCTTTCTCAGACGTAGTAGTTGTGGACTTTTTCCCAGGCGATGGTGGTGGCGGGGCCGTGGCCGGTGAGGACGGTGGTCTCCTCGGGCAGGGGGAAGAGCTTGCGGCTGATGCTGTCCAGCTCGGCCTCGAAGTTGCCGCCGGGCAGGTCGGTGCGCCCTATGCTGCCCTGGAAGAGCGTGTCGCCGCTGAAAAGAAGTCCGGAGCTGGGGACGTAGAGTGCGGCGGAGCCGGGGGTGTGGCCGGGTGTGTGGATGAGGCGGATGGCTGTCTGCCCCAGGCGAAGCTCGTCGCCGTCGCTGAGGAAACGCTCTACGGGCGGCATCCCGCCTCCGATGGTCAGGCCGAACTGTGCGGCCATGTGGGGCATCTGCCGGTAGGTCTCGGCCTCGTCGATGTGGAAGACGGGCCGCAGCCCGTAGGTGCGATGAATGAAGGGAAGGCCCAGGGTGTGGTCGAAGTGGGCGTGGGTCTGGAGGGCATACTTGAGCTTCAGGCCGAGGGCTGCGATGCTGCCCTGCAGCAGCTGTTCCTCCTGCCGGTTCCACATGCCGGGGTCCACGATGGCAGCCTCAAGTGTCTCTTCGTCCCAGAGCAGATAGGTGTTCTCCTGAATCGGATTGAAGGTGAAAGTCTGGTATTTCATAGGGGCAGGTAAATCAGTTTCTTTGTTTCAAAGTATTCTTCCCGGAAGTAATCACTGAGGGGCGTTATCTGTGCGGCTTTTCCGAAGGGCTTGGCTTCCTCCACGAGCTCTCCGCCCTTGAGACAGATGAGTCCGCCGGGCAGGGCATTCAGCTGCTCGCGGGAGATTTTTCCGCGGACTATCCTGACGAGGTCTGGCAGGGGCATGACGGCACGCGAGACGATGAAATGGAACTGCTCCCTGACCTCTTCGGCACGGCACCATTGCGTCGTGACGTTCTCCAGGCTCAGTGCCTTCGAGACTTCCTGGCAGACGCGAATTTTCTTGCCGATGGAATCGACGAGGTGGAAGCGGGCTTCGGGAAAGAGGATTGCCAGCGGTATGCCGGGGAAGCCGCCGCCGGTGCCGAGGTCCATGATGCGGGTGCCGGGCTTGAAGCGGATGAACTCGGCTATGGCAAGGCTGTGCAGGACGTGGTGTTCGTAGAGATTGTCGATGTCCTTGCGCGAGATGACGTTTATCTTGCTGTTCCAGTCGCGGTAGAGGCCGTCGAGTGCAGCAAACTGCTCTTTCTGCCTGTCCGTCAGCGAGGGAAAGTACTTGGCTAATAATTCGTGGTTCATAGGGCTAATGGGACTAATGGGGCAAATTGGCCTCGTGAGGCTCATCGGGTTCATTGGCCTGATAAGCCTCATTGGAGGTGAGGAAGATGTACAGCAGTGCCACCCCTCCCAGGACGTAGGGGTAGTAGAGATAGGGGATGATTTCGAGGGGGCCGATGGCTGCCAGTCCGCTGGCGATGAGCATCTGTGCACCGTAGGGGATGATGCCCTGGGCCATGCAGCTGAAGGTGTCGAGGATGCTGGCTGCGTGTCGGGGAGCTATGTCGTAGCGTCGTGCCATCTGGCGGGCCAGGGGACCCACGCTCAGGATGGCTATCGTGTTGTTGGCCGTGCAGAAGTCGGTCAGCACCACCAGTGCTGCCATGCTCAGCTCGGCACTGCGGCGGCCTGAGATGCGTCTGCTGAACACCTGCATGAGCCAATCAATGCCTCCCGCCAGGCGGATGACCTGCATGATGCCGGCTGCCATGAGGGTGACGATGATGAGCTCGCTCATGCCCATGATGCCGTCGTTGATGGCCCGCAGCCAGCCGAAGAACGTCAGCGCATCCGAGGCGATGCCTATCGCACCGGCCAACAGGGTGGCCGAAGCCAGCACCAGCATCACGTCCATGCCGCACAGCGCTGCCACTATTATATATATATAAGGTATAATGGCCGGGTAGCAGATGTCGCCCAGGCTGTCAGGCCGGACGTCGGGGGCATGCATGCAACTGTAGAGCGCCAGGCAGATGAGGGCCGCTGGCAGGGCAATACGGATGTTGGCGCGGAACTTGTCCTTCATCTTGCATCCTAACGTCTGCGTTGCCACAATCGTTGTGTCGGAGATGAAGCTCAGGTTGTCGCCGAAGTAGGCACCTCCCACCACGATTGCCACCATCATTGCGGCATTGCTGCCCGTCTGCCCTGCCATGCTGCCGGCAATGGGGACGAGGGCTGCAATGGTGCCGACGCTGGTGCCCGTGGCAAGCGAGATGAAGCATGAGGCCAGGAACAGACTGCTCAGGACAAAGCCGGGCGGGACTACGGCCAGAGCCAGACGAATGGTGGCATCAATGGCACCCATCTGCTTCGCTGTCGCAGCGAAAGCACCGGCCAGGATGAATATCCACAGCATCTGCATCACGCCGGGCGAGGATGCTCCCTCGGCCAGATGAGCAAAGCGCTGCGCCACGGTTTCACCCCTGAGGATGAGCAGGCCGTAGAGCGAAGCCACAAGGAAACTGGCCGTGAGCGGCACGGCATAGAAGTCGTTCTTGGCAAGGCTCAGAAGCAGGTAGAGCAGCAGGAAAACGGCGAGCGGACTCAGTGCAAGAAGCCCTTTTCGGGTAGGAATGGCACCTTTCATGCCGCGAAGGTACGACTTTTTCCCCTTATACAGCCCCTTTTTACTGTAAAAACTCTTCTATTGTGAAAAATATACATAGCCCGACGTCATCCGTGCTTCTTTTTTTTCGTACCTTTGCAGTAACAACTAACAAACAAACAAAGAAAACACACAATGGCAAAGATAGTGACAATGGGAGAGATCATGTTGCGTCTCTCCACACCAGGCAACAGCAGGTTCGTCCAGACCGACAGCTTCGACGTGAACTACGGCGGCGGCGAGGCAAACGTGGCCGTCAGCCTGCAGAATTATGGCAACGAAGCTTATTTCATCAGCAAGGTCCCCGCAAGCGAGATAGGTCAGGCTGCCGTCAACAGCCTGCGCCGCTTCGGAGTGCACACAGACCACGTCGTGCGCGGAGGGGGACGGCTAGGCATCTATTATCTGGAGACGGGCTGCAGCCTGCGTCCCAGCAAGGTCATCTACGACCGGGCACACAGCAGCATCAGCGAGGCGACGCCCGATGACTTCGACTTCGACGAGATTTTCCGTGGTGCCGACTGGTTCCACTGGAGCGGCATCACACCTGCCTTGAGCGACAGCACGGCTCTGTGCCTCCGGCAGGCGTGCATCGCGGCAAAGAAAGCCGGAGCAATCGTCAGCTGCGACCTCAACTATCGCAAGAAACTCTGGTCGCCCGAGAAGGCACAGAGCGTCATGCGCCCCCTCATGCAATACGTTGATGTATGCATCGGCAACGAAGAAGACGCACAGACGTGCCTTGGCTACCGCCCCGATGCAGACGTGGAGAGCGGCAGGACAGACGCCGAGGGCTACAAGGACATCTTCCGCAAGGCGATGGAGGAGTTCGGCTTCCGCTACTTCGTGACCACCCTGCGCGAGAGCTTCAGCGCCTCGGACAACGGATGGAAGGCCATGATCTACGACGGCAAGGACTTCTACGTCAGCCGCCGCTACGAGATAGTGCCCATCGTTGACCGCGTGGGCGGAGGCGACAGCTTCAGCGCCGGCATCATTCACGGACTGGCAAACGGAAGGTCGCAGCAGGAAGCACTGGAGTTTGCAGTAGCTGCCAGCGCCCTCAAGCATACGATTCCCGGCGACGTCAACATGGTTTCTATCGCCGAAGTGGAAAGCCTCATGAACGGAGGCGGGAACGGAAGAGTGGAAAGGTGAAGTCCGCTTCATGGCGGACTTTGGATTAGGGAATAAGGATTAGAGATTAGAAATCATGGCAAGATTCGATAAGATACAAGTCCTGCAGAAAATGCAGGAGACGGGCCTGGTGCCTGTGTTCTACCACAGCGATGCAGAAGTGGCAAAGCAAGTGATAAAGGCATGTTACGCCGGCGGCATACGTGCCTTCGAGTTTACAAACCGTGGCGACTTCGCACATGAGGTGTTTGCCGAGTGCGTCAAGTTCGCTGCCGTCGAGTGTCCCGAAATGGCAATGGGCGTGGGCTCAGTGGTCGATGCTCCCACGGCAGCCCTCTATATTCAGCTGGGTGCCTGCTTCGTGGTCGGCCCTCTACTGAACCCCGAAGTGGCCCGCGTCTGCAACCGTCGGCTCGTTCCCTATTGTCCGGGATGCGGCAGCGTCAGCGAGATAGGCACAGCTCAGGAGCTTGGTTGCGACCTGACAAAAGTCTTTCCGGGCGATGTCTATGGTCCCGCCTTTGTGAAGGGCATGATGGCTCCCTGCCCCTGGAGCAAGATTATGGTTACAGGCGGCGTGTCGCCCGACGAAGCGAACCTCACCGCTTGGTTCCGTGCCGGAGCATTCTGCGTCGGGATGGGCAGTAAGCTCTTCCCCAAGGACAAGGTACAAGCCAAGGATTGGCAGTACGTCACCGACCAGTGCCGCCGCTCGCTCCAGTACATCGCACAGGCGAGGGGGTAGCGAAAATAATTGTGCCGTTCTTGTTACAAATTCCCGGCTCCAGCGTTTATTAGAGTAGAGAGCACACGAAGAGTACCGTCCATTCTCAGGGCGCACCTCGGTGCTAAAGCATCCGGGAAATGAGCAAGAACTTCCTTATAGAAGCCTACAGGAAAATGCAACAGCGGTTGCAATCCGGCTTTATACATGCAGGAGTCCTGCGGCAGGGAAGCTGGTCCTTGGACCGAAACCTGCAGGAAGATGCCTTGGGGGATGCCTTTTGCAAGCTCTGGTGTACCAACTACGACCCGGCCACAAGGGAGGAAGGAGAAAAATTGCTCTACGCAGCCTCCCGACGAAGGCAGATAAGCCTGTGGCGTAGCATGAAACGACATCCTCAGGCACCGCTCACGGACATCAGGATTGCCGAGCTCCCGCCCGATACTGAAGCCGAAGAGACTTACCGGCAGGTGTGGGAAATCATACAGACGCAACTGACACCCCTGCAGGTGGATATCCTCTCGCGTCATGACCTCAACGGCGAAAGCTACAGCGACATAGCCAAGAGGCTCGGGATGCAGGAGGCGGCAGTCAGAATGCAACTGAGCAGAGCACGCAAGAAAATCAGGGAAATATATAGGAGGAAGAACGATGAATAAGGGAAAGGCACAGCACGACTTGTCCTATTGGGAACAGATGGCGGAACGCTACTTCCAGGCAGAGACCACCGAGGCAGAGGAGGCGCAGTTGCGGGACTTCCTAAGCAGCAGCCTCGCCCTCGATGCACGTTTCGACGAGATACGGGCCACTGTGTCCTTCCTGAGCGTCAGCCGCCCGAAGAAATCCGGTCACAGTTATCCGCTAAAGGCCTTAGCCATAGCCGCCTGCCTTTGCATAGCAGCTTTCTTGGGATGGTACCAGTATCAGCAGTACAACATCAGCAACGTGCGTGTGGCTGGTGAAACGGTCGAGGCTGATGCCTCCCTGCTGATGCAGCAGCAGATGGCAGAAGTAATGAACCCCGTTGATTCAAGAACAGGCAGATGAAAAGGGTACTTGCGTTCATATTGGTTCTTGTAGGCGTATGCTCAAGCATGCAGGCCCAAAAAGGACTGGCCATCAAGTCGGCTTTCGATGAACTGGCTGTGAAGGAGAACGCAACGGAGGTGACGGTAGGTGCAGGAAAGCTGAAGAAGTATCACCTCAGCTTCTTCCATAGCCTGGAGATAAAGACCCCATCGGCCAAAGAACAACAGCAGGTTGAATCGCTGATGCAGGAAGATGTCCGGCAGGCCATTCTGTACGAAGAGAACGCCGGCCACAAGCTCTATGAACTTCCCGCACGTGGAGGTCTGCATCGCTACATCTTCTATCGTTGTTCCCGGCAGTCCCTTATCCTTATATATATAGAAGGGAAAGCCAGCCTGAAACAGATAAAGTCGAACTTCCTGAAAACAAAGAACTAAATATATGAAACGCCGTTGCTACCTATGCGCTATCCTCTTCGTGCTGTTCTGCTGCCCTTCCCTTGTTGCAGCGCAGAGCGATAGCTTGGAGTGGGACTTTACCGACATCTTTCAGGGGACAAACGCAAGTCCAGCCCTGCCAACCTCGCTGGAGGGATGGAAGGAACATCTCGACCTGTTCGGCAGGAACATTCCGCAGGAAGAGGTGTTCGTCCACATGGATAATACATGCTACTTTGCCGGCGACACGCTCTACTTCAAGGCCTATGTGCGCAGAAGCGACACCGGTAAACTCACCAACCTGAGTCAGCTGCTCTATGCCGAACTGTGGAATCAGGAAGGCTACATGCTGGAGCGTCGGCTGGTGAAGCTGAGGGACGGCCAGGGAACAGGTTCCATCGTCCTGAACGACTCACTCTATGGCGGGTTCTATGAGCTGAGGGCCTACACGCGTTGGCAGCTGAACTGGGGCGAATTCCAGCATCCCCATACCTGGCCTGCAGAGCAATGGTTCTTCAATAAGAAGATGGCTAAGGAGTTCTATCGCGACTACGAGAAGCTCTACTGCCGCATCTTTCCTCTCTACGACAAGCCGGCAGCCCCCGGCGTCTATAGTCACGACATGACGGAGCGTCCCCACATGCGCTATTACCGCACCGAAGTGAAGAAGGCCCCGCCCGTCGTGAACCTTTACCCCGAAGGCGGGGTGATAGTGGAGGGGACGAAGGCGCGTGTGGCTTTTGAGGCAAACGAGGCAGACGGCGAACACATCTCGGGCACGATGCGGCTCTATGGTCGCGGAGGCCGGCTGCTGCAAGAGCGTCGCACCGAAAACCGCGGACGCGGAACCCTGGAGTTTGACTACGAGCCCGGAGTCACCTACTCGGCCATCTTCACTGCCGACAGCACCGGAGCCGTCATACGGCAGCGAGTGCCACAGGCCGAGACAGACGGATGTGCCGTGCGTGCCGACGTGACGGACAGCTTGCTGCTGCTTACCCTGCAGCCTCGCGGTCAAGCAGCCGGCGAGACGCTTGGTGTGACGGTCATGGTGGGCGGAGCGCTGCACTACTTTCAGAAGTTTCGTGCACAAGACACACAGATAAGCATCCCTGCGGATTCGCTTCCGACTGGAGTGGCACAGGTGACGGTTTACAATGCCCAGGGACGAGTCTATAGCGACAGGCTTTGCTTTGTCCGCCACCAGCAGGACATTGCCGGTGCCGACATGCACTTCAGTGGCATTCGGACCAGCTACGAAGCCTTCGACTCCATCCATCTCAGCGTGGAGAACCCGCAGGCCGCAGGATCTACCATATCGTTGGCCGTCAGGGATGCTTCGACATCGGAGTACCTCTACGACAGCAGCAATATCCTGACCGAGATGCTGCTTTGCAGCCAGATACGCGGCTTCGTGGAGCAGCCCGACTATTACTTTGAGGCAGACGACGAGTTGCATCGCCGCCACCTGGACTTGCTCCTGATGGTGCAGGGATGGCGCAGGCACAACTGGATAACGATGGCTACTCCGGGCATCTTCCGCATCAACCATCCCATAGAGAAGACTCCTGTCTTCTTCGGCGCCGTCTATCGCTACGTTGCCATCGGGCATGAGGGCATCGACGGGTGGGGCAATATGACTGACCAGGAAATCAAGCACTACGACTTCTCGCGTCCGGAGGGCGGCGAATGGTTCTCGCTCCGGGGACGTGGCAAACCGCAGGGAGTGATTCCGCTCCTGGGGAACGCGGGCGAGGAACGCGACAAGCACAATGCCTACAGCTACCTGCTGAAGGACAACGAATCCGCCACCTTCGACGGACGCAATTACTACGACGAAGGCAACCTGAGGCGTGAGGTGCGCGTCCATGCCGAGTACAGGCAGACATCGAAAGAGGTCGGGCTGAAGAGTCTCTACGGCGACGTTACTACCCGAAACGGACGCTTCGTGCTGGAGCTTCCCGGCTTCTATCACGACTGCACCTTGGACCTAGCAGCTTCCGACACGACGAAGTGGAAGACGTCGAAGCCGGACAGCAAGAAGATGAAGCGTCTCCAGCGCAAGCGCCAGAAGAAGTTGGCAAAGGGACGTGCCGTGCCTATGCTCGGACATCAGTGGCTCATGCCCGACGAGACGGAGTACCCCGAGTTCTACGTGCGCCTGACTCCCTATTACCCGCGCTTCTGCAAGCCCTTCAGCTATTACCACACCCATGTGGCTCCGCCCCGTGAGGGGACGGTGCTGATACCTTCCCTGCGGACGGACCGCACCTTAGCACAGGTGACGGTGCGCAGCAGGCACGGCGGGCTGCGTGCCTACGACCCTTCGCACCCTGCCGTGGAGCGCGATGCCTACGAACTGTTCAACGAATGTGCCGATGCCGGTTTCACGCCGGCCTGGTTCGCAGGCAAGCAGTCGTTTGCGCGGTGGGTGCAGCGCCTGCTGGTCGGCGACATGAACATGTACCGCCAATATACCACCTACTACGGTAGGAGTGCTTCCGGCGGGGGAATCATCGGAGTAAACTTTTCCGAGCCGATGAGCTGGTCGCTCAACCCATACGGCGGAACGCAACACTCGAATGGCCTCGGTCAGCCGCAGGCGCCTTCCTATACCACCGACGACATGCGGGCCCTTCGCTATGCCGGGCCGGACCCAGCCGATTCCTACGCGGCGATGTCGATGTCGCCCGGCAGTCTGCCATTGCTGAGCGGAGGCTGGAGCACCTCGAACCCCGGTGCCTACTCGCGTACCGGCCTCGATGCGGTGACCCGCTCGCTCGACTACCTCCGTCACCACGACAAGGTGCAGCTCATTACTGACTACGCGCCGCGCATGGAAGGCAGCCCTCGCTACATGTCGAGCAACCAGCCAACGGTCGATGTGGGGTTCACTCCGCTCCTCCAGGGGAAGCGCAACACCTATCGCGACCGTCACTACGTCCTGCACGGCTTCGATGTCAGCGAGGAGTTCTACAGCCCTTGCTATCGCCAGCGGCCCTTGCCCGAGCTGAAGGACTATCGGCGCACGCTCTACTGGAACCCGAACCTGGAGCTCGACGGGAACGGACGCGCGGAGGTCACGCTTTGGAACAATAGCTTCTCCACCAGCATTACTGTCAGCGCGGAGGGCATCTCGCCGGAGGGAAAGGTGCTGACGGGCATCAGCTATCCGGAGGATAGGTGATTGGCTTGAGTTTAGAGTTTAGGGTTTAGAGTTTAGAGACAGTGATTGGAGTTTAGAGTTTAGAGTTTAGAGTTTAGAGAAAGGGTAGGGACGTGAGACGTTTTGTTTTTCTTCTGTTGATGGGCTTGTCTGCTCTGCTGCGGGCGGAGGTGGCGACGGACTCCGTGACGGCTGTCGTGAGGGATGCCGATACGGGTGAGCCTATTCCGTACGTCAGTGTCTATGTCTCCCCGTCGTGCGGCACCATCAGCAACTACGATGGCGAGTTCAGCCTGCAGTGCCTCCCTTCCGACGTGCTGCGCATAACGAGCATCGGCTATCAGCGCGTCACGTGCCTGGCCTCGGAGCTTCCTGCCACCGTCCGGATGAAGCCCATAACGACCACGCTGCGCGAGCTGACCGTGACGGGCCCCAACAACATCCTCTACCGGCTGGTGCGCAAGCTGCAGAAGGAAGCCGGCAAGAATAAGAAGGCCGTGGCTGACTACTTCTTCCGCATGACGACTCAGTACCCGGGCACCGACGAGCTGGCAGAAGTCTTCCTGACGGCCAAGTCGTGCGTGCAGATACGCGACATCGTCTTCCATAGCGGCAACCGCGGGCTGCTGAAGGAGGACGGCATCCTCGACGCTCCCGACCTGAAGGGCCTTGGCCGGACGAATGTCCACGTCTTCCTGCGGCTGGCTCCTGTCCTGGCCTTCTACGACTGGTGGGACTTTGCCATTGTTCCGGCTGACATTGTCCTGAGCCGGCGCGGGAAGCTCTACGATGCCACCTGCACAACCTTTACCGACGACGACGGGCGGGAAATCGTCAAGGTGCACCTCACCGGCAAACCCGCCAGCAATTCCTACACGATTCTGGAGGGGACGCTCTACGTAGATAGCAAGAGGTGCGAGATGCTGCGCTTCGACGGACAGATGAAGGGGCTGTACGTCAGGATGTACGACAGCGCCCGCAGGCGTGCGTCGGTCGATACGGTGGGCTATACCATGCACGTCGATTACACCCGTCAGCACGGCTTCACCGAGATTGCCAACATGTCGGGAACCATCGTCAAGGACAAGGTGAGGCTGCGGTACCTTCTCTTCAACCTCGGGGAGAAGGAGATGACGTACAGCAGGGCGGTTCCCGTGGGCGAAAACATGCTGAAGGCCATTGACAAGGTTGGCTACGACTCCACGCTGTGGGCCATGACGGGCATCGTGAAGCGCACCCGGATGGAGGAGCGCATCGCCTTCGGCGACAGTACCTTCTTCCGCACGGACAAGTCCAGGTACGACGTCCCCCCGTCGGCGCAGGAGCAGGGTGCCAACGACTATCTTCGCAAGGCCATTGGCCGGCTGAAGGCTGGGGCAATGCAGCTGCATCGCGGCCTGCCCCCGAAATAATTCGTGCTTCATCGTCCGTAATTCATATTTTTTTCGTACCTTTGCGGACAATTTGGAATGTAAAGCTACATGAAGAAGGCTAAAAAGAAGAAGCAAAGGTGGTTTGTGCCTGCCGGTCTGGAGCCGACGGAGATGGACCGCATCATCATGGAGTGGGAAGCAAAAGGAAAGCTTGTCCCGACTCCCGGACTCATCCGCACCAAGGAACAGATAGAAGGCATCCGGCGTGCCGGCGTGCTCAACACTGCCGTGCTCGATGCCGTGGCAGAGAAGATACGCGAGGGCATGACTACCGCGGAGATTGACCGCATTGTCTATGACTTCACGACGCGTCACGGCGGCATCCCCGCGCCGCTTAACTTCGAGGGATTCCCCAACAGCTGCTGCACGAGCATCAACGATGTTGTGTGCCACGGCATTCCCAGCGAGGACGACGTGCTGGAGGAGGGCGACATCATCAACGTCGATTGCACCACCATCCTGGACGGCTACTACGCCGATGCCAGCCGCATGTTCGTCATCGGCAGGACGACTCCCGAGCGCCAGCGGCTGGTCGATGTGGCATGGGAGTGCCTCAAGATAGGCGAGCAGGTTTGCTCTCAGCCCTACGTCTTCGTGGGAGACCTGGGCAACGCCATTGCCCGGCATGCTCACCAGAACGGCTATACCGTGGTGCGCGACCTCTGCGGACACGGCGTGGGCCTTCAGTTCCACGAGGACCCCGACGTGGAGCACTATGGCAAGAAAGGTACCGGCATGTTGCTCGTGCCGGGCATGACCTTCACCATCGAGCCGATGATAAACGGCGGCGACTGGCAAGTTTGCGGCGACGCCGAGGACCCGACGGAATGGATTGTCCTGACCGAAGACGGCGAGGACAGCGCCCAATGGGAACACACCTTCCTCATGACAGAGAACGGAGTAGAAACGATAACCCATTAGTCCCTATTAGTCCCTATGAGTCCTAAAAGTCCCACAACCCCCACATACATCCTCGGCATCGAGAGTTCGTGCGACGACACGTCGGCGGCTGTGTTGCGCGATGGCATCCTGCTGAGCAACGTCATAGCCAGTCAAGCCGTCCACGAAGCATACGGCGGCGTGGTGCCTGAGCTGGCAAGCCGCGCCCACCAGCAGAACATTGTGCCCGTGGTGGATGCTGCCCTGAAGCGGGCCGGCATCGAGCGCGAGCAGCTGTCGGCCATAGCCTTCACCCGAGGCCCCGGCCTGCTCGGGTCGCTGCTCGTGGGTGTCTCATTCGCCAAGGGGCTGGCCGCATCGCTCGGCATCCCCATGATGGACGTCAATCACCTGCACGGCCATGTCCTGGCGCACTTCATAAAAGAGGAGCAAGGAGCAGGGAGCAAGGAGCAAGGAGCTGGGGGCAAGGGGCAAGAGGATACTTCCAGGCCTGACAATCCTTCTGCCCCCTGCCCCTTGCCCACAGCTCCTCAGTTCCCCTTCCTCTGCCTGCTGGTCAGCGGAGGCAACAGCCAGATTATCCTCGTCAAGAGCTATAAGGAGATGGAAATCATCGGGCAGACCATTGACGACGCTGCGGGCGAGGCCATCGACAAGTGCTCGAAGGTGATGGGCCTCGGCTACCCGGGCGGCCCCATCATAGACCGTCTGGCACGGCAGGGCAATCCCGATGCCTTCACGTTCTCCAAGCCCAACATACCCGGCTACGACTACAGCTTCAGCGGTCTCAAGACCAGCTTCCTCTATAACCTGCGCGACTGGCTCAAGGAGGACCCCGACTTCATCGAGCACCACAAGGAGGACCTTGCCGCATCGCTCGAGAAGACCATCGTCGATATCCTGATGAAGAAGCTCCGCCTTGCAGCCCGCGACCTGAAGATACGTCAGGTGGCCGTGGCCGGCGGCGTGTCGGCCAACACGGGGCTCCGCAACGCCTTCCACGACTATGCCCGTCGCTACGGCTGGCAGGTGTTCATCCCCCGCTTCAGCTATACCACCGACAATGCAGCCATGATAGCCATCGCCGGCTACTTCAAGTACCTCGACCACGACTTCTGTCCCATGTCTGCCCCGGCCTACAGCCGCGTCTCGGTTGGCGTGTGACAAAATGTAAGCGTTCCCGTTGGGAGGTTTGTCAAAGTGTCAATTATTGCACACTTCGGAAAAGGGCTCAAAAGGCCCTTTTTCTCGTTGTTTTGGGGGGCGAAACAGGAGCTTGCATCCAACGACTCACGATCCGAAGGCCAACACGTCGCGTCGTGTTGACCGAATCGACGCGATGCACTTGGCGGAACTCTGCGACGGAAAAGTGTGCAAAAACGGACGAAAATGCCCTGTTTTGCTATGCGCGGTTGGCATTTCTTGGGTTTGCGCTTATTTGTCCATGTTTGCAAGTCCTTGGTATATAACGACATCTTGATTTGAGCCATTTTTCCCCCTCGGAGCAGGAAAAGTGCGTCCGGAGCCGAAAAATGCGATTCTGGAGCAAATGCGAAAAATTGGGGTGTAAGCAAAAAGCCGGATTTCCTTACTTTTTGTTCTTCCCTGTGGAGCGGAAGAGCTCCATGAAGCGGGTGAAGTCGCGCTGGAACTTGATGCCGATGCCCTGAGTGGTGAGCGACGACTGCGTGAAGTAGCGGTCGTTGGTCTGGTTGTAAGCCTTCAGCGAGAAAGGGCTGCGCGGCGAGAGACGATACTGGAGGTCGAAGTCGCCAATGAAACTGCCGGTGTTCATCTTGTACTTGTTCTCGCGGTAGCCAAAGTTGCCGTTGAACTGCAGCCGGCCCGACAGCATCTTGCCGCTCAGCATTCCCTCCACGTCGAGATGCTCCCATCCCGCCTCGCCTGTCCGCAGGTTGGTGCCGAAGGACCAGTTGCTTCCGCCCAGCGCCTGCGACATAATCTGGTTGAAGCGCGAGCTGAGGGCACTGCTCAGCACGGAGTTCATAGCCACGCCTCCCTTCGTCTGCCTCGTGTCCATCAGCGTGCCGTAGGTGTAGAAACGCCCTACGCCAAGCAGATAGATGGCCTGCATGTCGCGTTCCTCCTCGCTGCTGAGCATGGAGCGCACCATCTGCTTCTCGTCCTCGTTGGCATTGGGGAGGTCGAAGTCGAAGGTGATGGCCGGGTCCTGGATGATGCCTCCGATGCGCATGATGCAATCGACGCGGGTGTTCGCGAGGCCGAGGCCGGTGGAGGACAAGTCGTCGAGCGAGACGTTGAGCACCGTGTGCTTGGCCGTCAGGTTGAGGGCTGCCTGCATGGCATTCCCGCCGAAGACGACGGTGCCGTCCGGCTGGAAGACGAAGTCCTTCGTGATGAGGTCGCGGATGGACATGCGGTAGTTGCCTTCGCTGACACGGTAGGTTCCGTAGAGCTGGAAGCGTCCCTTGTTGTAGTAGTTGGCATGCAGCCGTCCGTCGCCATAGATGGAGATGTTGTCGCCCGTCCGCGGGTCCATGAGCAGGCGTATCTGAGCGTTGGGGTTGGCATTGATGTTGAGGTTCACTCGCAGGTCGGCAGAAGAGGGAAGCGGGGAACCGATGGGAAAGAGCAGGTCAGGGCTGCTTCCGTCCTTGTCGGAGGGGTTGCCTTCGGGAGTAAGACTTGAAAGCTCGCCCTTCTTCACGTAGGTGACGAAGTCCTCCTCGCTGACAGCTCCCCGCGAGGCTGCATTATATGTCAGGGTGGTTCCGGGCATGGGGGTGGCCTCCACGTCGATGGTCGTAGTGCCGGGGCCGCCGTAGAGGTGGACCTGTGCGTCGGCGTATGCGGTGCCGTAGAAGTTCGAGCCGCCCTGGTGCGGGAAGTTATAGCCGAGCAGGTTGTGGGCGTCGATGCTGATGTCGAAGCTCAAGTCCTTGAGGGCATCGTGCATAAGGTGGGCCTCCACTGTCGCCATGTGTTCGTCCATGCCGGGCATCCCGATGCGGTCGTAGATGCGTGCGCCGTGGAGCCAGATGTTGTCGGCACGGAGGATGACGCTGTCGCCTGCCAGGTGGTAGTCGGTGCCGATGGCGGGGACGTTCATCTTCATTTCATTGACGTACATGTTTCCCTCGAGGTTGACGACATCGAAGGGGCCGAAGATGCGCATCCGTCCGGAGGTGCGTCCCTGCAGGTCGCGGAAGATGTCCTTCGTGAACTTCTTCAGGAAGGCAAGGTCGAAGTAGCTCGTCTGAATGTTCAGGTTCAGGCCGTCCGTCTCTTCCTTGCCGGGGATGATGGTGCCGTTGAGCTGGGTGTGGTGCTGCGGTATCGGGCCTCGCATGTCGGCCTCCAGCAGGATGGCACGTTCCTGCTTGCCCCAGTTGGCGTAGAGGTCCATGTTGCCGAGATTGGCTTCGTTGAAGGTGAAGTCGTGCACCTGCAGGTAAGCATCGGCGAAGGGCTTCTTCATGAGCGACGTGGCATAGATGCTGCCCGTCGCCTTGCCGCCGAAATCGACGCTGTGGAAGTTGACCAGGTCCATGACGTAGGCAATGTCGATGTCGGCAAGCTCGGCCCGGAGCGTATCGGAGTCGAGGGCCGAGATGCGCCCGTTGATGTCGATGTGGCGCTCCGCCTGACTGATGGAGAGATTGCTCACATCGACCACATGGTCGTGGTAGGAAATGGTGGCAGGCTGGATGTGCCATAGCGTGTCGCCGATGATGACCCGCGAGGAGTTCATTCTGGCATCGAGCATTGTCTGCCCCGTCAGGTCGCGGTGCACGAAACCCGTCAGGCTGATGTCGCCCGTATAGGCGGCACTGCGTTTGTTGTCCCATCGCAGCCGCGACGTCACCTTGTCGGCGGTGGCGTATGCATCGAAGTTGAGCTCCACGGGTTTGCCCTTCATGATGCGCTCGAACTGAAGGCTGGTCTGCAGCGATGCCCGCCCGCCTTCCGTCCGGCAGGTGATGTTCTGCAAGTGCTGTCCGGCGGCCTGGAGCGTAGGCACGTTCAGCTGCATGGCTATCTGGCCTACGGCATCGCTGATAGTGCCGTCCAGCCAGCTCCATGCAGGCACGCGGAGGTCGGTGTCGAGCAGTCGCCCGGCCAGAAGGGTGTCCCGCACGAGGATGACAAAGCGGAAGTCGTTGCCCGAAGGTTCAGGATGTTTCTCGCCAAGCGCGAAGAGGCTTGGCAAGTTCTGCCGGAAGGGGAGCAAGAACGTGGCAGGCAGTGTCTTCCAGTTGAATTTGCCGTCGGCCCTCATCCGCAGGAAGTCGCTCCCTATGCGCAGGTGGGTGCCGTCGTCGGCCACGTTGCTGGTGAAATCGATGTCGCCTACCTGCAGGTTCCCTTTCTGCTGCGAGGCAAGCTCCAGACCCCTGAGGTGCAGCTCTCCCTGCAGACGGTTCGGGCTGATGTCGCTGAAGTCGGCCTCTATGCCTACGCTGAAGCGTTCCCCCTCGTAGCGTTTTGTCAGGTTCATGTTGAAGGGCGCAAAGTCCTTCACCCGGGCGTTGAGGCTCAGCGAGCGCCTGCCCTGCTGCACCGCACTCTCGAAGTGCAGCTGTCCCTGCAGGTTGAGTTCCTCTATTGCCGTCTCGCCGCTGTAGTTGTCGCCATTGATGCTGGCGGAGAAAGGAATGTTGCGGTACTCGTAACCTTTATAGGTGAGGTTGGCAAGCTTGCCTCCTATCTGTAGGTTTGCCTGCCTGTCCTTTGCCGGAAGAGTGCCTGTCACGTTGACCTCTATCGTCGCAGCCGTACCCCTCCCTTCGCCGGACAGATCCAGCAGGTGGCCCAGTCTGACGTCGCTGGCGCTGATGTCGGCTTCCACCTTCTTCATGCCGTCTATGCGGGCGTCAATGCGTACTGTGCCTTGTTCCGATTCGGTGCGCAGGTCGGTGCGTAGGTCGCCGTTGCGGTAGGTGATGCTGCCGGATGTCTTGGTGCTGCCCATTCGGGTGAGGACAGGACTGACCTCGTGCGTCCGCCCCTGAAGATTCTCCGCCAGGAACTGCTGGACGGATGGACCCGTGCACAGCTCCCTGATGTCGGCCTCTACGCTTGGCGATTCCTGCAGCTCGGCGATAGCGGCATCGGACAGCAGCGAGATGTTGTCGCCGTTGTCCTTGAGCGAGAGGTTCTGTAGCCGCACGATGCCCTTGTCCAACCGGACAGACGAAGAGACGTTGACAATGTCGTCAAAGGACCTCAGGGCAGGACTCAGGGCGGCCAGCTCGTGAGGGCAGATATGGGCAGAAAACTTGCCTTCCCCCCGCAACGAATCGAGCCGGATGGGTTCGGCAGCGGACAGGAGACGCGCTTTGTCCAGCACGAACTCGGCACTGGCGCTGCTTTCCGGCATCTCAAGAAGGAAGTCGCGAATGCTGGCGTTGTGCTGTCCGGCCCTCGCCTCGAAGGAAAGCTTTTGCAGGCGAAGCCCACTCTGCTCGCTCAGGGAGAGGTTGCGCAGGTTCACGGCAAGCGTGTCGGGCATGTGTGCCAAGATACGTGCCGTCAGGTTCAGCTCCTTGATGTGCAGGTGATCAGGGTTCAGCCTGCCGGGAGTGACAGGTCGTCCGATACGGTCGAAGCTGACTTCTCCGCGCCGCACGACAAGAGCGCTGATGCCCAGGTCCAGTGGGGTAGAGGTCGTGTCCTGCGACGAGAAGGCATCCACCAGGAATTGGAAGTTGAAGGGAGCCTCGCCGTCCTTGTAGAGTTTTGCCTGTGCGCCGATAATCTGTGCTGCGGGAATGCGTATCTTCTTCCTTGGCAGCTGCATCAGATCAATCTTTGCTGCAATACGCGAAGCCCGCAGCATCAGCGTGTCGCTCAGGTCGTAGAGCTTCACGTTGTCCAGTGTGACGTGCCCCGTCATCTTCAGCCGCAGCCTGCCGATGCTGACCCTTGCACCTGTCTTCTCGGCAAGGTAGCGCGATGCGATGTCGGCTCCCCATGTCTGGACTGCGGGAAGCGATGTCAGCAGCAACAGAATCAGCTGGATGGCTACCAGTGTGCCGACGAGGATGCGGAAGATGTATTTCGCGGTGTTGATGGCGACAGGGCTGGTGTTGGATGGTTAGTGAATGAAGAGCATCTCGCGGTACTTCGGCAAGGGCCAAAGTTCATCATCGACGATGAGTTCCAATTGGTCAACGTGGTAGCGTATCTTCTCAATGAGCGGGGCAACGGTGTCGTGATATGCGATGGCCCGCTCGCGACCGTCGCGGATGCGGTTTGCCACGCGGCGTGCCTCGATGAGGCGTTCCACGTTCTCAATGATGAAGGTGTTGTGCTCACCCATTTGCCGGATGAGGTTCAGGTTTGGGCTGTTCAGGCGCTCCGCATCTTCTTTCGGGAATATCTCCGCCATCTTGCGCACGTTGTCGATGAGTTGTGTCTGGTAGCGTGTGCTGGTCGGGATGATGTGGTTCATGCAGATGTCGCCGAAGATGCGTGCCTCGATCTGTATCTTCTTGATATAGGTGTCGAGCTTGATCTCGTTGCGTGCCTCCAGTTCAGCCTTTGTCAGGACGTTCATGTCAGAGAACATTCTGACGGTCTCGGGCTTGAGGTACTGGTCAAGGATGAGTGGGGCGCTGGTCTCCGTATCGAGGCCGCGTCGGGCTGCTTCCTGTTTCCATGCCTCGCTGTAGCCGTTGCCGTCGAAGCGGATAGGCTTGCAGGTCTTGATGTCCTCGCGTACCGTGGAGAGGATGGCCTTTGTCAGTTCCATTCCCTGACTGATACGGGTATCGACGCGCTGCTTGAAGTCTGTCAGGGCTTCGGCCATAGCTGTGTTCAGGACTATCATTGCAGCGGCGCAGTTCTGTTGGCTGCCGACGGCGCGGAACTCGAAGCGGTTGCCGGTGAAGGCAAAGGGTGAGGTGCGGTTGCGGTCGGTGTTGTCCTGCGTGAGCTCGGGTATCTGGGGAATGTCAAGGCTGAGCGTTTGTTTGCCGGAAAGGTTGATGAGCTCGTCGTCGGTGCTGCTCTCGAGATGTTCGAGCAGGTCGCTCAGTTGCTTCCCGAGGAAGCTGGAGACGATGGCTGGCGGCGCTTCCGATGCGCCCAGGCGGTGCACGTTGGTAGCGCTGATGATGGAAGCCTTCAGCAGTCCGTTGTGGCGATAGACGGCCATGAGTGATTCGACGATGAAGGTGACGAAGCGCAGGTTGTCGAGCGGTGCCTTGCCGGGTCCGTGCAGCAGGATGCCGGTGTCGGTGGAGAGGCTCCAGTTGTTGTGCTTGCCCGAGCCGTTGATGCCGGCAAAGGGCTTTTCGTGGAGCAGGCAACGGAAGCCGTGCTTGCGAGCCACTTTCTTCATCAGACTCATGATGAGCATATTGTGATCGACGGCAAGGTTTGTTTCCTCGAAGATGGGTGCAAGTTCGAACTGGTTTGGCGCCACTTCGTTGTGGCGTGTCTTGCAGGGGATGCCAAGCTCCAGAGCTTTTATCTCCAGGTCCTTCATGAAGGCTGCCACGCGCATGGGGATGGAGCCGAAGTAGTGGTCGTCCATCTGCTGGTTCTTGGCCGAGTCGTGTCCCATCAGTGTGCGTCCTGTCATCATCAGGTCTGGCCTGGCTGCATAGAGTCCTTCATCGACGAGGAAGTATTCCTGTTCCCAGCCGAGGTTGCAGACGACGCGTCTGACGTCGGGATAGAAGTAGCGTGCTACGGCTGTGGCAGCTTTGTCAACAGCTTTGAGCGACTTTTTGAGCGGTGCCTTGTAGTCGAGTGCTTCGCCTGTGTAGGAGATGAAGATGGTTGGAATCATCAGTGTGTCGCCCAGGACGAAGACGGGGCTTGTGGGGTCCCATGCCGAGTAGCCTCGTGCCTCGAAGGTGGAGCGTATGCCGCCGCTGGGGAATGAACTGGCGTCGGGTTCCTGCTGCACGAGCTGTTTGCCGGTGAACTCTTCTATCATGCCGCCTTTGCCGTCGTGCTCTACGAAGCCGTCGTGTTTCTCGGCTGTGCCTTCTGTGAGGGGTTGGAACCAGTGTGTGCAATGTGTTGCGCCGAGTTCCATTGCCCATTTCTTCATGCCTGCAGCAACGGCGTTGGCTGTTGCCATGTCGAGTGAGGCCTCGCCGTCGATGACGTCGCACATCTTCCCGTAGGCTTCCGGGGGCAGATACTTTTGCATCTTCTGGCGTGTGAATACGTATTTTGCAAAGAATTCGCTGGGCCGTTCTTCGGGGTTGGGTACTTCGACGGCGCGTTTCTTGAAGGCCTCGCCTACTATCTGAAACCTGAGTGTGCTGGACATCTTTTTCCTATTTACGAATTAAAACATTTACCATTTAGCCATTTACCATTTACCATTTAGCCATTTACCATTTAGCCATTTACCATTTACCATTTAGCCATTTACCATTTACTATTTAGCCATTTAGCATTTACCATTTATTGGCATTTGTCCGGGTGTTGGCCTGTGCCGGGTTCGTCTATGTATCTTCTGACGATGTCGCCGTATGCGTCTATGCGGCGGTCGCGCAGGAAGGGCCACCACTGGCGGACACTTTCCGTGCGTGCGAAATCGACTTCTACGATGGCTTTCTCTTCGGCATCCTGACTTGCTTCGTAGAGCAGTTCGCCCTGCTGACCGGCCACGAAGCTGCTGCCCCAGAACTGTATGCCTCCGGTTGTTCCGCTTGGGTCCGGCTCGTGGCCGACGCGGTTGACGCTGACTACGGGAATGCCGTTGGCGATGGCATGGCTGCGCTGGATGGTCATCCAGGCTTGGCGTTGCCGCTGCTGCTCTTCGGGCGTGTCGGTGCTTTCGTAGCCGATGGCGGTGGGGTAGATGAGGAGGTCTGCTCCCTGCAGGGCCATGAGTCGTGCTCCTTCGGGGTACCATTGGTCCCAGCAGACCTGCAGTCCCAGCCGTCCTACGCTTGTCTGGATGGGATGGAAGCCGAGGTCGCCGGGGGAGAAGTAGAACTTCTCGTAGTAGGCAGGGTCGTCGGGGATGTGCATCTTGCGGTGCATGCCGCAGATGCTGCCGTCGGATTCGAAGACGACTGCCGTGTTGTGATAGAGTCCGGCGGCACGGCGCTCGAAGAGGCTCGTGACGAGTACGACACGGTTCTCTCTTGCCACCTTTCCGTAGAATTGTGTTGCCTCTCCGGGGATGGGTTGTGCATAGCGGAAGCAGGCTGTGTCCTCTGTCTGGCAGAAGTAGGGGCTGTCGTGCAGTTCCTGCAGCACGATGAGCTGTGCGCCCCGGCCTGCGAGTTCGGCAATGCCGGAAGCCAGCTTCCTGCGGTTTACTTCGATGTTGTCGGAGCAGCTTTGCTGAATGATTCCTATCTTCATTGGTCGTTTGGTCGTTTGGGGGATTCTGTGCGGTAGCAAATTCTTCACTATTCACTTTTACTTTTCACTTCCCACTTGTCTTGGGAACTGCATGGTGCAGCAGTGCAGGCTGCCGTGCTGGATGATGAGGGGCAGGCAGTCGATGCCCAGGATTTCGTGTTGGGGGAAGGCCTTGCTGAGCTGTTCCTTGGCTACGAGGTCGGTGTCGGGGTTGCCGTAGGTGGGCATCAGGACGGCTCCGTTGATGACGAGGAAGTTGGCATAGGTGGCGGGCAGGCGGTTGCCGTCTTCGTCGAAGACTGCCTTTGCCATTGGCAGGGGGATGAGCCGGTAGGGGTTGTCGTCCGGAGTGCGGAACGTCTTCAGCTGCTCCTCCATGCGGGTGAGCTCGTCGTAGTGCTCGTCGCTGGTGTCGAGGCATTGCACGTAGGCAATCGTGTCGTCGGGACAGAAGCGTGCCAGGGTGTCGATGTGGCCGTCGGTGTCATCGCCGGCCAGGTTGCCGTGGTCGAGCCAGAGGATGCGCTCGGCGTGGAGCGTCTTGAGCAGACGTTCCTCGATTTGTGCCTGCGAGAGCGGTTGGTTGCGGTTGGGTGCCAGCAGGCACTGGCTCGTGGTCATGATGGTGCCGCGTCCGTCGCTCTCGATGCTTCCGCCTTCCAGCACGAAGTCCAGGTGGTTCTCGTAGCGTCCTGTCAGGATGCCTTGCCTTGCCATTCTGCGGCAGATGCAGTTGTCGAACTTGGAAGGGAACTTCTTTCCCCATCCGTTGAACTTGAAGTCGAGCAGGCGGGAGGATGCTTCGGGCGAGATGAGCGTGAGGAACCCGTGGTCGCGAGCCCATGTGTCGTTGGACGGGGCTTCGCAGAGCACGATGCGGCGCATGTTTGCGGCTGACAGCGTTTTCCTGAGCAGCCGCTGCACCTCATAGGGCTCCGGCGTGACGATGATGAGTTGTTGTCGCCCGGCAATGGCTTTCGCCATGTCAAGATAGCATCGGGTGACATCCTTCAGGATGGGTCGCCAGTCGGTGCCGCTATGCGGCCATGTCAGCTGCACGGCACTCTGTTCGTGCCATTCTGCTGGTAGTGTGAATTTGTTGTTCCTCACCAAGGTATTCTGTTTTTTCGTGCGCAAAGATACGAAATAATATCGAGTTGCACACAATCTGAAGGCAGAAAAGACGCTTCCGACTGAATAATTCTTTCCGAAACAGGGGTGGAATGTCCCCGTGCTTAGGTGTCAATTCGCAACCGGTTAGTGTGGTTATGCTTTCAATATGTCAATTATTGCACACTTCGGAAAGGGTCGAAAAAGGGCGGTTTTCGCGTCGGTTTTGCGGGGAAGACGCGGGCTTGCGCCGATAAGCTCACGACGTGTTGGCCAACACGTCGCGTCGTGTGGGCCAACGCGACGGGGAGAGCTTAGTGGAACTTCGTGCTGGAAAAGTGTGCAAAAACGGCAGAAATCGCTCCTTTTTGCAAGGTGGAGTTGGCAGTTTTGTGCTTTGATTTTAAGCAATCCGAATCGTAAGTTGCTGATAGACAATGCTGACTTGATTTGAGCCCCTGCTTATCCTTTGGGGGTAGGAAAGTATGCCGGAGGGCAAAATAATCGTTCCTGGCGCGTTTGCTCTAAAATGGTGTGTAAGCAAAAACGGCTGTTTTGCTTTCATTTTGTCAGAATGCGTCGAATGAGCCAGCCTGTACGGATAAAAGTAAAAAGATGAAGGTTTAGGAAAAATATCGCACTCATTTCTTCCTTAATTCTGAAAATCTTCGTACCTTTGCCGCGCAATAACATACTGTATCGTATGAGCGTAAGAGTTCAAGACGTGATTGGCGCCCTTGAAGATTTCGCGCCTCTGCCTCTGCAGGAAAGCTACGATAATGCTGGCTTGCAGGTAGGATTGACAGAGACGGAAGTGTCAGGGGTTTTATTGTGCCTGGACGTAACCGAAGAGGTGATACGCGAGGCACTGGAGCTGGGCTGCAACATGATAGTGTCGCACCACCCGCTCATCTTCCATGCCCTCAGGCAGCTGACGGATGCAGATGCCGTGCAGCGGTGTGTGCGCCTGGCATTGCAGAACGACATTGCCATCTATTCGGCCCACACAAATCTGGATGCGGCAGTGGATGGAGTCAACTACATGATGGCCGAAAGGCTGGGGCTGGTGGACGTCGTGCTGCTTCAGCCCCGGCAGGTGGAAGTCGGCATCGGGACGAGGTCGCGCCTCGTGCAGGCCGGTTCGGGCGTGATAGGCTACCTGCCTCAGGGAGAAGATTCGCTCGCCTTCCTGCAAAGGGTGAAACAGGCATTCAGCGTGGAATGCCTGATGCACAACGAGCTGCTGACGCGTCCCGTGCAGAGCGTTGCCATTTGCGGCGGGGCAGGGGACTTCCTCCTCGGCGAAGCTCTCCACGCAGGAGCCGATGCTTTCCTGACCGGAGAAATGCACTACCACCAGTACTTCGGCCACGACGGACAAATACAGATAGGAGTGCTCGGTCACTACCAGAGCGAACAGTACACGACGGACATCTTCTCGACGGTGATAGGCGAGAGGTGCCCCAGGCTGCCGCTCTTCAAGACAACCGTCTGCACCAACCCCGTCAAGTACCTGTAGCCCCCGGCGGAATCAATGCAAACAAAAATCATAACAAGCGAAACATAAATAAAAAAGATGGCAAGAGAAAAAACAAAGAAAGACCCCGCTGAGTACAGTGTGGAAGAGAAACTGGCAAACCTGTATGCCCTGCAGAGCATGCTCTCCGAAATCGACAGCATCAAGACCCTCCGCGGCGAACTGCCCCTCGAGGTGCAGGACCTCGAAGATGAAATCGAAGGCATGACGACCCGCATCGAGAAGATCGGCGCCGACATCGCAGAACTGAAGCGCGAGATAAGCGACCGCAATGCTAAAATCGCCGAGAACAACGCCAGCATCGAGCGCTACAAGCAGCAGATGGACAACGTGCGCAACAACCGCGAATTCGACAGCCTGACCAAGCAGGTAGAGTATGCCGAACTCGACAACCAGCTCCACGAAAAGAAAATCCGCGAAGCCAAAGAAGTCGTCGAGGCAAAGACGGCAGAGATGACCCGCTGCAACCTCGAAGTCAACGACCGGCGCGTGATGCTCGAGACAAAGAAAGAAGAACTCGAGGAAATCGTCAGCGAGACAAAGGCCGAAGAGGAGAAGCTCCGCGAGCGTGCCAAGAACCTTGAAATCACCATCGAGCCGCGACTGCTCAACGCCTTCAAGCGCATCCGTCGCAACAGCCGCAACGGCCTGGGCATCGTCTCCGTACAGCGCGACGCATGCTGCGGCTGCTTCAACAAAATTCCGCCACAGCGTCAGCTCGACATCCGCAGCCGCAAGAAAATCATCGTCTGCGAATACTGCGGACGCATCATGATAGACCGCGAACTGGCCGGACTCCCCTCCGAGGCACAGGACACTCCAAAGAAGAGCGCACGCAAGTCGAGAGCCAAGAAGGCCGAAGAATAAAAACCGATGGCAAGAGCTGCGGAAATGGCAAGAAGACCCCTCTGGCTGCTGGTCCTGTTGCTGACCCTGTGCGGACCGGCACTCCTGTGCGCATGTTCCAAGGGCGACACCGCGACAGAGCAGGACATTTCCTCCAGCGGGAAGGTAGCCGAAATCAAGGCACGGGGCACGTTGCTCGTCGCTACGACAGGAGACTACCGCCCCCTCTCGTTCCGCGAAAGCGACGGCACCTACTGGGGCTTCGGCATAGAAGTGGCAAAAGAGATAGCCCGGGGACTGGACGTCGGGATTGCCTTCGTCCAGACCTCGTGGCCCACGCTCTCAGCCGACGTGCTGGCAGAACCCCAGACCTTCGACCTTGCCATTGGCGGCATCACCATCACCGATGCCCGAAAGGAGACCATGCAGATGAGCGAAGGCTACCTGGCAAACGGCAAGACCATCCTCTGCCGCACCGCCGAGGCCGACCGCTACCGCTCCCTCTCCGACATTGACCAGCCCGGAGTGAAGGTCATGGTGAACCCCGGCGGACTCAACGAGAAGTTCGCACGCCAGAACCTCAGCAAGGCCACCATCCTCGTCCATCCGCAGAACGAAGAGATACCGTCGCTCATCGCCGAGGGCGAGGCCGACATCATGATAACGGAAATAACCGAAGCCCCCTACTACGTGCAGGCCGACAGCCGCCTTGCCGCCCCCCTGCTCGCCGCCCCCTTCACCCGCGGACAGATAGGCGTCCTCATGCGCAAAGGGCAGACCGACCTCATGCAGACGGTGAACAGCACCATCCGCAGGATGAAACAGGACGGCACCCTCCGCCGCCTCCATGAAAAGTACGGACTGATATATGCCTACTGAGGCGTAACAGTGTCCCCCATCCCCTCCCTTCTTGCATCCTTCTTCAATTGTAGAGGCTTAATGTCGCGCCCCTTCCATGCCTTGGAGAAGAAGCAAAAAAGCACTCCACCTCTACCACCTCATCAGGGAGTATAAGCTAATGACATGGTGGGACTGAGTAGGGTGGTTAAGTTATAGCAATGATTTGTAGAAATCAACCACCTCTCTCATTGATGCAATATACATTCTCAATCTCCTTCCGTCAAGCGGTGTCCGCTTGCCATCCATCCAACTCAGTTCTTGGAATTCCCGACAGAACGTCTCGTAGTCTATCTTGCCCTGTTGATACCATAGCAACGCGTCGGCATAGACAGAGTAATACAGATTGCAGAACGGCTTGAAGAAGATGAAGTGTTCATCGTCTGCATAGACCTTCTTACAGAACTCCTCTACAACGCTTGGCACAAAGTGTTCATCGGCATATTCTTCCACAAGTTGCTTGAACTCCTTGTAAGTATCAATACATTCATTCACACTTTCTTCCTTTGTTTGCAAGAAGTCCAACGGTGAGGAATGAATGACAGTCAACTGGTTCATCATTGCTGCCATCCGTTCCGCCTGCTGATAGGAAGTCTTCTCTTCACTCATGAACAACTCTCTATGAAGCATCGCCAAGTGATACTTACCGTAAGTCTGTGTCAACTTACAGGCCAACGTCACATCGAGCGCACGCCGTTGATAGCGTTCTGGCAATCCCTGTTGTGGATTCAGGTGACGGAGAGTCTTTTCAGAGAAGTATCTGATGTGCATTATGTTCCTGTGTTTTCTATTTGCAAAATTACACATAAAAACCGATATGTCGAAATTAAATGAATTACTTTAGGGATAAAAAAACAAGAAAAGAGCCTCTTTTTCCTAAAATTGTTGGTATAGGCTGCGATACTTTGACGAGTTTTGTATATCTTTGCACTTGAAATCAAAATTTCAATCACTATAATCATTACGCCTATGAGAACAGACAATAAAATTAATGACTAATGTTTTTACCCACAAAAAACGCTGCCACAAACAGCATATACATCTACCCCGCTTTCACGTCAAGCATTGTGTTTACCCACAAAAATGCTGGCACTAACAGCGCAGCCTCCGAGCGTCACGAACTAAGCCCATTGTGTTTACCCACAAAAATGCTGGCACAAACAGCGTTACCTTGTGCTCAACAGTAGCGCATTGATTGTGTTTACCCACAAAAATGCTGGCACTAACAGCGGCGGCAGCGACAATCTCCACATCGACCTATTGTGTTTACCCACAAAAATGCTGGCACTAACAGCCGTCATGCACATACAAACAATTAGCGAGTATTGTGTTTACCCACAAAAATGCTGGCACTAACAGCCTATAGTGAGTAAGCCGATTAGCCTCAGTCATTTAAACATCATATCGAGAATATGAATATTGAATGAACTACGTTAGAAGTGAATGTATAGGCACCTTGAAATAGTCGTCCAAGTTTCAAGCTCTGCGGTCAGTGATTAAAAGGAGCGAAAGCAACGGTGTTGCTGACAAGAAACCACTTTATAACATTGGCGATGGGCGCATAACGGGCATTAGCCCGACTTACAGTATTATAAAGAATAGTCTCATATGGTATACGTATTAAATAAGAACAGTCAACCCTTGATGCCAACAGAGCGTCATGGCAAGGTTCGACGTATGCTTCGTGACGGCAAAGCTCACGTTGTACGACTTGAACCTTTTACCATTCAGTTGGACTATTCTTCTGGAGAAACAATCCAGGAAATATCACTCGGCATAGATGCTGGGAGCAAACACATAGGAGTTTCTGCTACGACTAAGAAGAAAGAACTCTTAGCTATTCAGGTTGAAGAACGAACGGATATAGTGGAGTTGTTGTCAACACGAAGGGAAGCGCGTCGAACTCGCCGCAATCGCAAGTTACGACACCGTGCGGCACGATTTGACAACCGCCGCCGCAAGGAAGGTTGGTTGACACCAAGTTCAGAAAACAGGGTAGTGGCACATCTGCGTATCATTCATCTTGTTAATTCCATACTTCCTATAGCAAAGACAACTATAGAAGTTGCACAATTTGATTCACAAAAAATTAAGAATGATAAGATTTCTGGTGTTGAATATCAGCAAGGAGAACAGCTTGGTTTCTGGAACGTGAGGGAATATGTACTTGCAAGGGATGGTCATGTATGCCAGCATTGTAAAGGCAAGTCAAAGGACAAGATACTGAATGTCCACCACATTGAAGGCAGAAAGACAGGAAGTAATGCCCCTAACAATCTTATCACGCTGTGTAAGACTTGCCACAAAGCATGCCATGATAGGGAAATAACCCTCAAAGTGCGAAGAGGTACAAGTCTGCGTGATGCTGCTGCAATGTCTATTATGCGATGGGAAGTCTATAATCGTGCTAAACAAGAATTCAAAAACGTGCATTTGACATACGGATATGTTACAAAGCATACTCGTATTCATAATAACATAGCCAAAACCCATTGTGCCGATGCACTTTGTATTTCAGGTAATGTGGGAGCTGAACGCCTCTCATGGTTTTATGGAGTTAGGCTGACAAGACGGCATAACCGTTCGTTGCATTTGTTCAAGCCAAAGAAAGGTGGAATTCGCCAAGGTAATTTGGCTCCTCACTGGATAGGCAAATCACGTCTACAACAATATGACTATGTGGAGTGGAATGGTCAGAGGGCTTTTGTTTCCGGTAGTTCGAATGGCAGACCATATCTAAAAAACTTTGACGATAAGTATATCATGACACCCAAAGCATCCGTCAACGCTAAGACGGTAAAGTTCATCAGGCGCAAGCGGGGGAGTATGATAATTGAGCAATTACTAAAAGACAGCATTTGAAGCAATGAATACTATTAAACCTACAGACGCATACAAGTCTTTCCTTCACTTTATAAATCTTATTGAGAGCGACAATCCCACTTACACGATAGATTTCTTAAAAAAAGAAAGTTCGTTTTCTGTCGATGCCAAATTCAAAATTGTAGATAATGGAGATTACGAGCTGTCTTTCTCGACAAAAGAAGTCATTCCTCCCCAAACATTTCACAACTTCCTTACCATTATACAATCTGAATTGTATAACATTGTGTTTGAGAATATCTATAACCAGCAAGTACAAATAAAGATAAGTAACTCTGAAAGTTCTGTAGAATATCGAATAACGACAAAATCCTTTCGCAGTACGATAGAAGACACTTTGGATGATACTTATTTTTGTTCATTTTTTAAATACGACCATAATGTGTTTAATCCAGATAAAACATGTATTTTAGGTTTCAGCCACAAACCTATTGAGATAAAAATAGAAGAGTGTGAACTAATAATCTTTTGGGGTGACAAGACAGCAACAGATGGCACTACTAAAGATGAAAGATACCTAATGTTTTTTTCCAAGAACAAAACTAAACAAACAACATTCAACAGATTGGTTGATGCAATTAGAGTTACATGGGGATTAATTTCGGGGTATTATATAGGAAAAAATGTGTATTATTTATCATGTAAGCCGGAATTAGGTTTGAGTGAATTGAACTTTTCCTATAATAACTTACAAGAGGAAATTATTACATATCGTGGGATGTTAGATTCAAAATTGTACGATAACATACCTGAAGATGAAACGCATCTTACGATTGTTGAGTTTGAACGCTTAGTCACTCTTTTTTATAACAACGATTCTTTTCATAGGGCTGGATTATTTCTAATTCACGCAAGCAAAGATGTTGGCTTATCAAAAGGTGGAATGGCTGCTGTAGCATTAGAAACAATTACAGGAGAAATAGAAAGAAATGTAAACGCGAAGAAGAGAGGTGATACAAACGAGTTTAAATTGCCTGAAGCATTAAATAAAGAACTAGAAAATGTTATTACTCGATTCAAAGAGGCAAATAAAATAACCGATAAGCAACAACAACACTACTTAAAGAAATTGGAGAATTTCTCAACTCCTTTTAACTCAGATAAACTATCCAACCCGTTTAGACTACTTAAAATTACATTGTCTAAAACAGAAAAAGGCATCATTGAAAATAGAAACAAAATACTGCACGGCAGTTTACCTAAGAAGGGCAGAGGCTTAGAGTTCGTTGCTAATCTAAATGATGACGAACTTGTATTTTACGTATCCAATAAGTTAATTATGCTTTGTACGATGTTGTTATTCAGAATGGCCGACAAAAATATCGACAAACGCATCAATGACTGGGGGGTAACCATTATTGTTAAGAAACACTTGATTGAGAAGGGAAAATATATAGGGAATGGCGGAATAAAACATCGAATGATATCTGAAATGAATCCAATGGAAGATTCACCAGAATGGCTGGCATAGTCAATGCTCACATCAGAAACCTTGTTAGAAACAATGGTTTTAATGGCGTATCATTCTCTGAAGCCGTAATAAATTCAGAGGCTTATAAATTAGATATCCAACCTTATAATTTTCCTAATCAATAACTTATATCATTCATCAATGTGTAACGTGATAGCATGATACTCTTTCAGGTACTTTACCAAAGGCTCGTAAGCCGATAATGAACGAGATTTTCGAGGAACGACCTTTATCAAGTCGGCCAATGACATGCTATAAGTACCAGCATCATAGAACGAGCCGAAGAATTTCTTAAGAGCTTTGATGGACTTCAAATAGTTTTTATTGATGACGCTCTTCTCCATGAGAAGTCTTAGTTTTATTTCCAGTTTCATTGACTGATCATCACTAGCAACATCTTCAATAAAACCAGCAATTGGTATTCTCCAGTATTGGTTAGCGATAAACGCATCATCTATGTATCCAATAACAGAATTCATGTCAGTACGTATTGCAACTTGATTCTTTTTGTAAAGCTCCCCAAATGTATCGAATGTTACGGTATGGCCGATATTCCGCTTTATAAAATCTGAATATCTTTTATACTGTTCGTTGGAACAAATAGTTGATAATATCAAATCAGTTTGATATGGAAGAGTGTATGTGTTATGAAATTCCTGCAAATATGATATGTTGACTCTTTCAAAACCCATGCATGAACAGTCAAGAGTTGCCCAATAGTGCTTACTACAAGTCATAATCCAACTTACGGTTTCTGTGTCATATCGTCTTATGTAACCAAGTTTACGACCAAGCATGCGGATAACGATGGCGTTGGGGTCATACTCATTCCATGGTTCATATTCTAAATCCAGCACTTGACCATTATAATATTTGTCGCCCAAAAGATACAGGTCGTTACGATAAAAGTGGAAATCTATTCCTGCAATATCGAATGAATCTTTGCGTTCAACAACAAAATCTCGTTTGAACTGCCTTTTGGAAGGGGTAATAGGTTGAAGATACTTATGATTAAATAAAAGGCCTGTTTCTATTCCTTCTAATAGATGTGCATCCATTATTTTAGGGTCTTTTTCGTACCACATAATAATATAATTAAGGGGATTTGCTACTATTTGAAACTGATGGTTATAACCTATTAACTTTAATTCACCAATCAATCCCCAACTTCATCAGTGCCTTTTTAGTGCGGAGCAATGTTTCGTAGCCGACGTTTTCCAACTCCAGCAATTCGCCTGGCGTGAGAGACAAAAATTCTTCCAGTGTTTTGATATTCCGCTTTTTGAGAGCCGACTTTAATCGGTACGCCAAAGATTTCTTTTTCCCGAACTCCCTGTACAAGTCTTCTAACGTATATCCAACCTTGAAGTCAGATTCCAATGGTAAAGGAAATCCCCCAGGAGCCACCTGTTCACTATCATTCAGAGAAAGGTACTCCCGAATCTCCTTCACCTCTCTCTCAACACTCTCCAACCTATCTATGATTTCCTTTCGATCCATGGCCTATCATTTTATTCTTCTATTTTGAAAGTATCACCAAAGCGAGAGCGACCACGTGCTTCTTTGATTTTACGAGCCTCTTCCTTTTCTTTCTTTTGTGCCATCCATTCGAGGAGTTCTTGTCTGTTATACTTCTGCATCCATTCGAGAGTGAGCGGTGGAAGTTCTTTCGTGTTTTGGTCGATTACAATTTGTTCATGCGACTTTGGATTTTCGATGATAATACGATATCCCGTGGCCTGAACGAAAGGGATTAGCCAACGCATATCTGTTTTCCAGCTACGAAGATCGGCATCGGACAGATGATTACCTTTTTCTTTGGGCGTGGGTGTATTGTTGTTGTATGAGTTTCTTGCATTATGCTCCATAATGGAGGCTGCTGTATAGCGTGCAAGACCACGAATTAGGAAAGAAGGCATAAATAGTTACTATTAAAGGTTAAACTATTTTTGTAATGAGTGTACCATTACCATCTGTTATTTTCATGTGGCATCCCGTGAGACGAAAAGCACGGTGTAAATCATCGAAAGATTTCTCTTTTGCCATGTTTTTCACAATTCTTCCACACTGTAGTAAATCTTCTTTCTTATCTTCCTCTGTGATATTCTTTTTAGCCACTTCTATAATCTGATGAAATACTTTGCCCCATTGACAATCCCCAGATTCTACTTTTATCGGAATATTATACATCAGAGAAAGGTTTATTATTCGCAGTTCTCGTGGTATTATAACACGTTCAAGATATATATGACAAGTAATCAAACCTATTGTAATGAAAATGAAAATAATGGCATAGCAATACTCTCTAATGTTAATCAATGAGATGATTACATAAGGGAGGAATACATAAACGAAAAGAAGAAGGGCAATTTGCCCTATATATACTGGTAATTTTTCCATTATTAATTATGAGTTAAATCACTTATTATTTTGGAATGAAAAAACGTGAGCAATCTACTTCGCTTACGTTTTCCGAGGCATTGGGGATGGCCTTTGTAGCTTAAACGAGTAAATGCCGGAACAATCGACTTAAGTTCTTCGGCTCTAGCCTCAGGCGCAGGCGGAACTTCGTCTGTAGCCTCAGGCTCAAGCGGTACTTCGTCTGCCCTCCGTCGCGAATGGGGACCCGCCTTACCCTCCGTCGCCATAAGAGATATGTCTCCCCTCATCGGGCACGGAAAAACATTCAGTCTTTCCTCTGAAGGCCTTCTTCGCCCTCTGCGGGGCCGCCATGACATTCAGTCATGGCTCTTCGACCCCGTTCGCCCCAATTGTCAGAAACAAGAATCAAAAGTGGATGTCCAGTCTTATGTCCTATTATCTTTTATCTGTCCATCGGTTTTTCAGTTTTGTGATTCTACATTATATACTATATATACTATGCGGCATGCCCCATCTCGTAAAGCCTTTCGGGGGCAATGTCAGCACCGTTCTTCCAGAAGATGGTCTGGTCGAGGCCGAACTGGACGAACTCGTTCTTGTCGCGCAGTTCCTCAAAAGCAGGATATGAGAGCAGAGGTGTGAGGTCAACCTTGCGGCGCTCGCCCGTGCTGAACGTACAGAGCAACGTGTAGTCACCCAAATACTCTACATCTGTAATCGTCAGTAACATAATCTGTCCTCCTTATCTTATTTTTGTTATTTTCTCGCCACGTTGTGCTCTGTCCCTTAGTTGAACTTCGTTCTTCCTCTGTCACGACTCGGCAAAATTGAAACAAGTTTCATTTTGCACTCGCTGCTCCATCGGTTCCATCAGCTCTGCCTCGTGCTCGTCGATGAAGTCGTTGATAATCTTAACCGACTTGGAGCGGGCCTTACCCTCAATCACACGGTCTTGGATGGTGATAGAGAAATTGTCTGTACCGCTCCGCACATGGATGTGCGGCGGATTATGGTCAAAGGCGTAGATGTAAATCAGGATGCCCTGTATGATGAATATCGAACCCATGCGATTTGACTGTTTTTGTTGAATAGGTCTTCTATATTTTCATGTGTTGAATGAATGGCAAACGCCAATTCATTGCCAATATGTCTTCGGGAACTGCATTTTAAGCGGAATCCTTTGCAAAAGTACTAAAAAGAATCCTAAATGAAGCAAGAATCTCCGAAAATGTTCACCAGCCAAAGCAGAAATATCAGCACTTTATCATCTTTTCACCCTTCGGCAGTCGGAATGTGATTCTTTCTTTGTGTCTTGCACATGTTTTATATGGGGCTGGAAGCAGAATGCGGAGCCAGGTAACTACGACGGGTTCGTTGCTTCATCGTGAATAAGCAATTGCTTCATCGCGATGAAGCAATCACTCCATCGCGATGAAGCAACGAATACATCGTGTCGTGTCGCTGCGTGCCTCACGGGGCAATCACCTCCTCGTAGCGCGGAATGTCTTCCACGAAACGGTAGCTGCCGCTCTCGTAGTCGATTTGGCAGCAATAGTGTCGCAGGCCGTTGCTCACGATGAGCCACTTCACGCGTAGCCGGATGTTGTATCGGCTTATCTGCTCGAACACGCTCTGAGTGATTTCCACCTGCGGCGCTTTGTACTCCACTATCATTGTTGGCTCTGCGTTGCATCCATAGACAACCGTGTCGCAACGCTTCTTCGTGCTGCCCAGCGAGATGGAGACTTCATTGCCGATGCACTCCGCAGGATAGCCCTTGTGCTGAACCAGGTAGTGGACAAACTGCTGGCGCACCCATTCCTCGGGCGTCAAAGCAACATATTTGCGCCTGAAAATGTCGAAAACACGCTGCTTGCCATCCTTTATGATGACTTTTAGGTCAGTTTTCGGAATGCTAAGTACCTGCATATCGATTTTTTTTCGTATATTTGCTGCAAAATTACATAAAAGATGAAGACTAAACAAGAAATAGTGGAAAATTGGTTGCCAAGATACACCCAAATGCCGCTCGAAGCCTTCGGCAAATACATCCTGCTGACGAACTTCAACAATTATGTGGATATCTTCTGCGACAACTTCGGCATAGAAAAGCCTGAATACAGTTCCAACATGCGGTGCGCAACGGCAGACGGCATAACCATCATCAACTTCGGAATGGGAAGTCCCAATGCCGCTATCATCATGGACCTGCTCAGTGCCATACAGCCGAGGGCATGTGTGTTCCTGGGAAAGTGCGGAGGCATCTCCGCGAAGACCCTGCGGGGCGACCTGGTGCTCCCCATTGCCGGCATTCGCGGCGAAGGAACCAGCAACGACTATTTTCCCCCGGAGGTGCCCGCATTGCCGGCCTTCATGTTGCAGCGAGCCCTCAGCAGCACCATCCGCGACATGGGCTTCGACTACTGGACCGGAACCGTCTATACAACCAACCGCCGGGTATGGGAGTACGATGACCGCTTCAAGGAATACCTGCGCACCACCCGCGCAATGGCTGTAGATATGGAGACGGCAACCCTTTTCACTTGTGGCTTTGCCAATCATATCCCTACCGGAGCACTCCTGCTTGTCAGCGATAACCCAATGACCCCCGAGGGTGTCAAGACAACCCAGAGCGACAAACAAGTGACGGCCAGCTATGCCATAAACCACGTCAACATGGGCATTCAGGCCCTTGAGATGATAAAGCAAGACAAGAAGACGGTCCGCCACCTTAAATTCGACTACTAAAAGAATCTATGGCAGCACGTGGCACTACATACGAGGACATCCTGCGCGATGTCAAGGCACAGAAGATAGCTCCCGTCTATTATCTGATGGGAGAAGAGGACTACTACATCGACAAGCTGAGCGATGTCATAGTGGATGCCGTGCTAAGCAAGGATGAACGTGACTTCAACCTTGACATCCTGTATGGGGCTGAAGCTGATGCCGATAAGGTTATCGAGCTGGCACACGCCTATCCGATGATGGCCGAGCGACGCGTCGTACTTGTCAGGGAGGCGCAAGCCATGCGTTCACTGGACGGGCTGGAAGTCTATCTCAACCACCTTACGCCTACCACCGTACTCATCTTCTGCCACAAGCACGGCAAGCTGGATATGCGCAAAGCCGTGTCAAAAGCCATGATGCAAGTCGGGGTCGTCTTCGAGAGCAAAAGACTCTATGACAACCAGGTTCCGCCCTTCATCTCCCAGTACTTCCGTCAGCACGGCGCGGACATCGAGCCGAAGGCCGTCCAGATGCTTGCCGGGCACGTCGGCGCTGACCTGAGTCGGCTGACAACCGAAATGGACAAGCTCCTGCTGGCGTTGCCCGAGGGAAGCAGGGTAGTGGAGGCTGCACTCGTGGAAGAGCTGACAGGCATGAGCAAAGACTTCAACGACTTTGAACTCCTGGCAGCACTCGCCGGGCGCAACATCTTTCGCGCCAACCAAATCGTGAAATACTATCAGGGGAATCCCCGCAGCTTTGCCATAGTACGAACACTTACCAATTTGTTTACATTCTTTTCCGACGTAATGCTGGCATACTACGCGCCGGACAAGACCGATGCAGGTATTGCCGCCTGGCTCGGGAAGAGTGAATGGAAGGTCAGACAGGATGTCGGTCCGGCCCGCAGAAACTACTCCGGAGTGAAGGTGATGCAGATTCTGGGCGAAATACGCAAAACTGATGCCAAAAGTAAAGGAGTAGGGGGCTGCAGAACCCCTCATGAAGAGCTTTTACAGGACCTGATCTTCTTCATTCTGCACTAATCTCTTTCTATTTGGGTGCAAAACGTGACACCTTTTTATAGCTCATTATTCGTTGGGATAAAGGACTTTATGCAGGTTCTTGACCCTCTGAGAATCGCGTAGAATTCGTCGAGCTTGCCTTTCGCCCGAAAGACGGCAAAAATCATCGATTTTCGTAATTTAAGCCTGTTTTTACCGTTGCGGGGTGTAAGTCACGATGTTTTGATTTGCAAATCTAAACAGCACAGACCTTTGCGCAGGAACATTCCCCGTACCGCCCTGTTCACATACTTGCTATATGGTCCACATGTGTGTTTTGCATTGTAAATCGTGGTTCCAAAATCAAAACAAGCTGATTCGCATAATCAAACGAAATGTTATGCATTAGGTAAAGAAGAGATTATTGCTTTGAAAATCAGTTATTAGGAATAAGTTTGTTAAAATAGAATGTACGAGTTATTGCACACTAAGCCTCTTTTGTACCCTTTATCATGAAGAATGCCGCCCTTATCCTATTTATATATGTTCATTGTTGGCTTTAAGCCAATAAATTGCCCTACACCCGTGAAACCTGCATGCTTTAAGCTGATTATGGGGCACATAACGTGCTAAAGAAGTTAAATTCACATTTTAATACCGGGTAAATTTGAATTTCAAAACAGGACATTTGTGAATGTGAATCACGCGAAGTTGCGGCAAATTTGTAAACGCAAAGTTTGGAAGTTTGAATTAAATTTTGTACCTTTGCAATCGATTTACGTAACTAAACAGGCGTAACACCTGATAGCAGTACAAATAATTATGAAGGATCGCATTCTTTCTCTCATGAAACATTTGGGGATGTCGCAGAAAGTTTTTGCGGCTGAAATATGCATATCGGAAGGAGCACTCTCGAGCATCTTCAGCGGTAGGACTAAGCCGACACTCAACACAGTGAACAACATCCATGAACGTTTTCCCGAGGTCAATATGAGTTGGCTGATGGACGGTAAGGGCGAAATGTTCACTTCGCCGCCTTCCGTTCCTCAGTTTGCAGACACGACTGATGCAGGTTATTCTGCTCCTGGTTCCAGAAGCGGCGGCATTCCTGTTCAGACAAACTTCATGGACCAGTTCGCAGGGTCAGGTTCACCCTCCCCTCAAACTCTGAATATGATGCCTGAAGGGAAAAATAACGACAAACCGATGCGTCGCATTGCAGAAATCAGGGTCTTCTATGATGATGGAACCTTCGAAACTTTCTCTGCTAAGCAATGAAAAATGTCGGAACATGCTTCTTGTTCCGATATTTTTTGTACCTTTGCATAGCATTTATATATATAATGTATATGAAGAAGTACATTTTAGACTTGCGCATCACCGCTGTTGAGCAGCTTAGTGAACGCTACTTGCTGCTTGTTGCAACGAATCCCGACGCGGCTCTGCCCGAGATGAAGCCGGGACAGTTTGCACAGCTCCGCATCGATGACAGCAAGGAAACCTTCCTGAGGCGCCCCATCAGCTTGCACTTCGTTGACCGGCAAAGGAATGAAGTGGGATTCCTTGTACAGAAGGCTGGACCCGGTACTGCTTCACTCTGGGAGAAACGTCCCGGTTCGACCCTGAACGCTGTCCTTCCTTTGGGAAACGGCTTCACGATGCCAGCATCGCCAGAGCAGAAGTTTCTGCTCGTAGGTGGCGGTGTCGGAGTAGCACCGCTCCTGTTCCTGGGGGCTGAGATGAAAAGGATGGGGGCTCGCCCCACGTTTCTGCTTGGCTCCCGCAGCAAGTCGGATCTGCTCCGGCTCGATGTCTATAGGGGCTGTGGTGACGTTTATGTAACGACGGAGGATGGCTCGGAAGGCGAGAAAGGCTTTGTTACCCAACACAGCATCCTCCGCAATGAGAAGTTTGACAGAATAGCAGTTTGCGGCCCTAAGCCCATGATGATGGCAATGGCTTCCTATGCTAAATCGGTTGGAACGCCCTGTGAGGTGAGTCTGGAGAACACGATGGCCTGCGGCCTGGGAGCTTGTCTGTGCTGCGTAGAAGACACGGCGGAAGGCAATGTCTGCGTTTGCAAGGAAGGGCCGGTATTTGACATAAAGAAACTGAAATGGCAGATTTAAGAGTAAACATAGCAGGGTTGCAGCTTGCAAATCCTGTGCTTACGGCAAGCGGGACGTTTGGCTATGGCATAGAGTACCAGGACTTCGTTGACTTGAGTCAGCTTGGCGGCATCATTGTCAAGGGCACTACGCTCCGCCCTCGTGAGGGCAACCCTTATCCCAGGATGGCTGAGACGGCACAGGGAATGCTCAATTGTGTGGGGCTTCAGAACAAGGGTGTTGACTACTTCTGCACTCATATCTACCCGCAGATAAAGGATATCCGGACCAACATGATCGTCAATGTGTCGGGCAGCAGTCCGGAGGACTATGCAGAGTGCGCGGCACGTATCAACGAATTGGACTGCATTCCTGCGATAGAGCTCAACATTTCCTGTCCCAACGTCAAGCATGGCGGTATGGCTTTCGGAACGACCACCGAGGGAGCTGCCAGTGTGGTGAAGGCTGTGCGCAAGGCATATACGAAGACGCTTATCGTGAAGCTTTCGCCCAACGTGACCAGCATCGCGGACATAGCCCTTGCCGTCCAGGATGCCGGAGCCGATGCTGTCAGCCTTATCAATACGCTGATGGGGATGGCCATCGACGTGGAGAAGCGCAAGCGCATCCTCAGCATAGGGACAGGCGGGTTGAGCGGTCCTTGCATCAAACCTGTAGCCCTGCGAATGGTCTATCAGGTGGCTCATGCCGTGCAGATTCCCGTCATTGGCTTAGGCGGCATCAGTTGTGCGAAGGATGCATTGGAGTTCCTCATCGCCGGAGCTTCAGCCATAGAGATAGGAACAGCTAATTTCCTTGACCCAACCATCAGTGTGAAGGTGGCGAGAGGCATTGACGAATACCTCGAGAGACATGGCTTCTCGAGCTTGAAAGAGATTATCGGAACATGCGAATAGACATTATCACCGTCTTGCCGGAACTGATTCGTGGCTTTATGCAGGAATCCATTGTAGGCAGAGCACAGAAGAAGGGATTGGCGGAAATACATATCCACAACCTGCGCGACTACACCCTGGACAAGTGGCGGCGCGTGGATGACTATCCTTTCGGCGGTTTTGCGGGTATGGTCATGCAGTGCGAACCCATTGACCGCTGCATCTCGTCGCTAACGTCTGAACGTCACTACGACCAGATCATCTTCACTACGCCGGACGGCGAGCAGTTCAACCAGCCGATGGCCAACTCGCTTTCCCTCTGCGAGAACATCATCATCCTGTGCGGACATTACAAGGGGATTGACTATCGCATCCGCGAGCATCTCATTACCAAAGAGGTGAGTATAGGCGACTATGTGCTGACCGGCGGCGAGCTGGCCGCGGCGGTCATGGCCGATGCCATTGTCCGCATCCTGCCCGGCGCTATTGGCGACGAGCAGAGTGCCCTGTCCGACTCGTTCCAGGACAATCTGCTGGCTGCCCCCGTCTATACGCGTCCAGCCGAGTACAAAGGCTGGAAGGTGCCCGAGGTGCTGCTTTCGGGCAACGAAAGGCTGATAAAGGAATGGGAGCTTCAGCAAAGCCTGGAGCGCACTCAACGCCTCCGTCCCGACTTGCTTGCCGGAACAGCGTTTGCCAACGACACTAAGGTGAAGTCGGGGAGGGGCAAGCGGTGAGCATGTCCCGCCTCACGAACAAGAAACTATCAAACATAGACAATATGGAAAAGAAGGATATGAAGCTATACATCATCGCCGGATGTAACGGTGCGGGCAAGACGACTGCCTCGTTCACCGTCCTGCCGGAGATGCTTGGCTGCCGCGAGTTCGTCAATGCCGACGAGATTGCCGCGGGCCTTTCTCCCTTCAATCCGGAGGGAGTGGCTATTCAGGCCGGGCGGCTGATGATAGATCGCATCATCTATTTGCTCAAGGAGGGCCAGACGTTTGCATTCGAGACAACGCTGGCAACGCGCTCCTACGTCAAGCTCATCCGGCAGGCGCAGAAGCGCGGCTATTTCGTCACGCTGCTGTTTTTCACCCTGAGCACGCCCGAGCAGGCCGTGGCGCGTGTGGCACGGCGCGTGGCGATGGGAGGGCACAACATTCCAGAGGATGTCATACGCCGCCGTTACGAGGCTGGCCTGAGCAATCTGTTCCAGCTCTACATGCCGGTTTGCGACAGCTGGTCGCTCTACGACAACAGCGACTGCCCTGCTGTTCACATTGCTTCCGGCTTGGGCGGAGACAAGGTTGTGGTTTATAACACGGAGGCCTATCGCCGGCTTCAGAAAAAGTATGTTAAGCCGGAGGAGGGCGTGAAGGCATGAAGGAGAAGGAGATACTGGAGATGCAGCGCCTGATAGACGAAGGTGTGCGTCGTGCTCAGATCAGACTTTGGCAACGTGCCGGAGCTGCGAATCAGAGCCTTGTGGTCTGCCGTAACGGTAAGATAGTGGAGATGGTGCCCGAGGTTGAGGTGGAGCAGGGCTTGGCAGACAGCAGCTGTGGCGATCCATTGGCTCGCCGCCGTGCGCTGCGGTAGCGACGGGTTTCCGAAAAGACTTTGTTCCGGACCTTCTGTGCTTCCTACTCGGAGAGGCTGATGTTAATCAGTCGGACCAGGTCGCCGATGGAGATGCGCCCGTTTCCATCGACATCGTCGATGTCGTCCTCGTCGTTGGCAATCTTCTCCGACATCAGCTGTATGTCATTGAGGTCGGTTATGCCGTCGAAGTTGGGGTCGTAGGGAGTCCAGTTCTCTGCCGTGAGCTGCGGTCCGGGCTGCAACGTCCATTCGCAGGTGCCGGCGCTCTCGAACATGTAGGCCCATTGTTCGGGATGTGACTGGGTGAAGGCCCATCCGCTGTCTGCTCCGTCATTGCTGCCGACGAGGAAGAACTTGTGCGACTCCTGTCCGGAGATGGCGCTGCTGTGGTTCTTGTCATTCACGGGGTCGTCCCATGTGGCATCAAGGGCATACCATTTGCCGTTGTCCATCTGTATGTAGTTCCACATGTGTCCTGCGGGGTTGCCCGAGGGGGAGTCTGCTGCGTAGCCTGCCATCAGGATGCATGGGATTCCCATCTCGTCGCAGAGCACCTTCATGGCCCGTGAATAGCCTTCGCAGACGGGTGCTTCCGGATCGGTTGTTCCCTTCAGCGCACTCAGGGGGCTCCAGGGCAGGTCGCCCGTGATGTTTGTGCCGTAGTTCTTGTAGTAGTACCAGTTGTAGCAGTTGTGTGTGGTGATCCAGTCGTGGACTTCGCGGAGTTTCTTGTAGCGTGTCTTGCCTGTGCTTTGGCTTAGGATGTTCTTTACGGAGGAGTTGAGTAGCTTTACTCCAGCAGCGATATTGGCTGTGTTGCGGAAGTTGTTGTTGTTGTTGCCTTTGAGCCGGAAGTCAAAGTTGCCTTCCACTCGCTTCAGCCAAAGCATCAGCGACAGTGTCAGGGTGTATTTTCCCTCTCCTGTTGCCGTGTTGAAGCTGATGGAACCGCCCGAGGAGTAGCCGTAGTTGAAGGTATTTCCTATCCAGAAGATATTGGGGTGGTCGTAGTTGACGGTGAGCATGGTGTAGGGGAGGAAGGATGACAGCGTGTCGATATTTTCGATGATTATCGGCATGGATGCGTCCAGCGCTGCCTGCTTGATGACATCCACTCCGGAGCCGACGGGGAAGCTGAAGTCAATGATTTTCTCTACCACGTTCAGGGGGTAGTAGTAGTCCGTTGAGAATCTTGAGCCTTTTGTCGGGTCGTTCAGCCAGTTCGTTCCGCCGGCGAGGACGGCGTTGCCTGCCTCGACATACTTGTCTATGAAGTCGCTGAGGTAGGCCGGCAGGTTGGAGATGCGGTCCCTGTAGCTGACGACTTCTCCGCCGGCATCCTCTGCCAGCTGCTTCACCTTGACGGGGCCGGCGGGGGAGGCGTTGTCCGGTCGGAAGTTGCGCAGGTCGGCCTGGAATGACGCTGCCGGCCCTTGCAGGTTCTCGATGGTGACTACCTGGGATGCTGCGGGGATGCTGATACAGAAGAGCAGTGCGGCTGCAAGGGTGTGTGGTGTCCTCATGATGTTTGTAGGTTATGTGTTGTATATATATAAATAATGTATATCGTTCAGAAGCAGTAGCCCAGGTGTACGGCAGATTCGCGCACTCCGGGGAATTTGCTGGAGTCGCGGAAGTCGCGCGAGTAGCTGACGCCCAGGTAGTAGCGGTTCAGGTAGAAGCGCACGCCGGCCTGCCATGCCACCTGTACGCTTTTCCATCCGCCGGTGTCGAAGAGGCTGGTGCTCTTTGCTCCCGTGCGCTCGCGTGCCATGGCGATGGCGCGGAGGGAGACGCCTGCAAAGGGGGCGATGGCGTAGTCTTTCTCCTTCGAGAGATAGATTTTGTAGAGGACGTTGACGGGGATGCGGAAGGTGAGAACCCGGGCCTCCATCGGACTCTTATTCCACGAGAACTTGATGCCGGCTCCTGCCTCGACGAAGTAGGGCATGTCCTCCAGGACCTGGATGAGACGGTTGTAGCCCAGCTGGAACTCGTTGAAGTTCACGCGGCTTTCGTCGCTGACCTTGTAGCGGGCGTGAGAGTAGTGCAGGTAGATGGCGTTCTTGTACTCCTTGTGTTGCGGTTTCGGTTCCTCTTCCTCGTCCAGGGTCCATTCCTCCACCTCGTATTCCTCGTCGTACTGTGCCCGCGCATTGAGGCTCAGGCACAGAATGGCCAGCAGGGCCATTATCTTGTGGGTTAGTCTCATGGCTTCCCTCCTGCTAATAAGTGGTGACGGGGGCTTCCTACGAGCGCTTCGTCATGACGATATGCGTGACGATGCCGACGATGATGAGGAGCAACGCGCCGATGTTGTAGAAGTTGTAATCTACGAAGTCAGCGAAGTAGCTGATGATAAGCATCAGTGCACCGAGCACGATGAGGATGATACCCAGATTCTGTTTCATAGTTGTATGTGTTGTTATGTGTTGTTTTTTATGTGTTTGTTCTGCAAAGTTATAAAAAAGTAGGGACTTTGGAGCCAAGTGGGTGAAAAAAATCATCTTTTCCCCTGCCTCCTTCGTCTTTTTCTCCTAAAACTGCCACCATTTCTTCTTCGGTTCGTGCACTTCGGAGCCCAGGCGCTCGTTGAGTATCTGTTCGTAGGTCTTCCGCTCGGAAATCATCTGGTAGATGGTTCCCCAGTCGGGCAGTCCTCCAATGTTGCGGTCATCTATCCACACGTCGGCCTTCAGCTTGCGGCTGAAAGTCTGGTTTTTGGAGAGGTCCTCTTCGGGGAAGTCCTTGTTGACGGCATAGAATTCCACTCCGCGCTTGCGGCACCATTCTACGGCGTCTTCCAGCAGTTTTCCCTCGCGTACGCTCCAGAGGATCAGCTTGTGTCTGTCCTCGATGAGCATCTTCAGGGTCTGGGTGGCAAAGGGCAGTTCCTTGCCAATCTCAGGGTAACGGTGTTCGACGATTGTTCCGTCGAAGTCAACAGCTATGGTCATACTATTTTTGTGTACTTTGTCTTATTCTCGGCACAAAGATACGAAAAATTATCAAGACTAAGGAATTATAGGCCAAGAAATTTAATAAATTTAAGTTTCTTCTGCTTCGGGAAGGTCCGAAGAGCGCGTCAGGAAATCCTCCACGACGCAACATAAAACTATTTTCAAGCTTTGAAAATCAATTTTCACGTCATGAAAATATATTTTCACGGTTTGAAAATTAATTTTCACGTCATGAAAATAGTTTTCCGACACGTTGCGGAAAGTTTTCCGACCCGCGGCGAAGAATTTTGCCACCCGCGGCGAAGAATTTTGCCACCCGCGGCGAAGACTTCCCCGAAATGTTAAAGTTGTGTTAAAACCGAGTGAAGACTTGGTTCGTAAAAGGTAATTGTCATATCTTTGCAGTGTCCTATTAAACTATTACACAAGTACAGACAACCCGACACCCCTGTCACTAACCAATAATACTCAACATAAAACTATCCTACTATGATTGAAATTAAGGACGTTACATTCGCTTACAGAAGCCATCAGCCAGTGCTGGACGGCTTCTCGCTCCAGTTCGCACGGGGCGGAATCTACGGTTTGCTCGGCAAGAACGGCACGGGCAAGAGTACATTATTATATTTAATGATGGGGCTGCTCCGCCCGCAGAAGGGCGAAGTCACCATCGACGGCATCTGGGCCTCGCAGCGCCGTCCGGAGGTGCTGGGCGAGATGTTCCTCGTGCCCGAAGAGTACGACCTGCCGCCCATCTCGTTGCAGAAGTACGTCAGCGCCGTCCGTCCTTTCTATCCGCGCTTCAGTCAGGAGCTGCTCGAGAAGAGCCTCCAGAACTTCGAGATGACACGGGACATCAACCTCGGCCAGCTCTCGATGGGGCAGAAGAAGAAGGTATATATGAGCGTAGCCATCGCTTCCGGCACCCGCTATCTCCTGATGGACGAGCCCACCAACGGCCTCGACATCCTCTCGAAGAGCCAGTTCCGCAAGGCAATCATCGACAGCATGACGGACGACAGAACCGTCATCGTCTCCACCCACCAGGTGCACGACGTGGAGCGACTGCTGGACCACGTCTGCATCATCGACCGCAACCGGGTGCTCCTGAACGAACCCCTCGTGGAGAAGGACCAGGCCATCGACCTCGAAGAACTCTTCATCCGGACCGTAAAAGACCCTCTCTAACTCTCCATTAAAGGGAGAAAACCAGGGCAGAATAGATTATAAATTACGAAATTGCCAAATCGTAAATAAATAGTAAATAGTAAATCGTCAAATCGTAAATAAGATGAAATCCTTTAACCTTCGTCGTTTCCTCAACGTCGCACGCTGGGACCTCACCGTCAACCGCCAGTTCTATACCCGCTCGGTTCTGCTCATGCTGGCCGTCACCTGCATGCCCGTCGTGCTCTTCTACTTCTTCGGTAAGCGCACGATTCCTTATTTCTCCGAGCTGAACAAATATGACAGCATCGAGATTTTCGTCGTTCCCATGAGTCTGATAGGCCTGGCCTACCTCATCATCTCGTCGGGATATATGTTCCATAACCTGCTCACCCGGCAGGGCCGTGTGAGCGAGCTCACCCTTCCTTCGTCCAACCTGGAGCGTTTCCTCTGGCACTTCGTGGTCATCGTATTCGGCGTGCAGGTCGTCTTCTTCTGCGGAGTCGTGTTGGCCGACGTGCTCCACGTCCTCTTCCGCCTTGCCATTCCGGGTGCACAAATCAAGTCGTTGGCCTACAATTTTCTTATCGGAGTCTGGTCCGTTATTCCAAGCTTCAGCGACGACAGCCGCATTGATTTCGGCCTCACCCTGTTCATCTACATCATGATGTGCTGCTACGTCCGCAGCTTCAGCCTCGCCAATGCCTGGAAGTATCGCTACAATATCCCCTGGACGTTCTTCATCTACTTCCTGTTGCAGACCTTCGTTCCGCTCCTTCTGCTGTCCGTCGGCACCCAGTTCATCTCGATTGAACGCGTGGAGAGCTTCTTCAACTGGATAAGCCAGACGAGTCCGATGGCCTGGATAGTCGGGATAAACATTGTGGCCCTCCTGCTCTACGTCGGCATCTGGCTGCTTACCTATCGCCTCTACTGCCGCGCTCAAATCACCACTAAACGCAACCCCTGACTATGGAATTCAAGAATCATAAACCCATCTTTCTGCAGATAGCGGAACGCATCTGCGACGAAATCCTCCAAGGGCACTACCCCGAAGGCGAGCGCATGCCAAGCGTCCGCGAGTATGCAGCCGAAGTGGAGGTCAACGTCAACACCGTCGTCCGCAGCTTCGACTGGCTCAGCCAGCAGGACATCATTGCCAGCCGCCGCGGCATGGGCTACTTCGTCAGCCAGGGAGCAAAGGAAGTCATCCGCCGCAACCTGCGCGAAGCCTTCTTCCAAGAGACGCTTCCTGAGTTCGTAGGACAAATGCAAAAGCTCGGCATCACAGTCGAGGAAGTGGAACAAGCCATGAAATAGAAAAGGTGAAAAGGTAAAATATTGAAAAGGTGAATAAGAAGATAAAGAAAGGATGCGGCTGCCTGCTGGGAGTAGGTCTGCTGCTTGCCATCGCCGGCGCCATAACTATGCATGTGCTCAAACCCAAATGGCACGACGAGTATGGAGAACGCTTCACGGATATCGCCTACGGAAGCCGTGAGCACAACACCTACGACCTGTATCTGCCCCATGATGCCGCCTCGAAGGACAGCCTGGCGCTCATGCTCTTCATTCATGGCGGCTCGTGGTTGGGAGGCGACAAGAAGGACCATCACCGGGACTGCTACAACTGGGTGCAGAAAGGCTATGCCACAGCCACCATCAACTACAGCCTGCTCAGTGAAGAAGAAACCCCATTCTTTACTATGCTCGACGAGATAGAAGCTTGCATCCGGCACATCAAAGGCTTTGCCGAGGAGAAAGGCGTCCACATCAGCCAGATGTCCATCGGCGGCACATCAGCAGGCGGGCACCTCGCCATGATGTTTGCCTACGCCCATCAGCACCCGCTTCCTATCAAGTTCGAAGCCATCAGAGTGGGACCTGCCGACTTCCGCATCCTTTTCCCCAGCGACGAGAACGCTAAGCAGAAGCCCGAGGACGTGAGGAACTTCGTGTACGGATGCACAGGCGAGCACACGGACATCACCTCGCTCACGCCGGAACAGGCTGACAGCATCAAGCTCCTTGTCTCGCCGGTACACTATATCAGCGACTCAACAGCCCTGCCCGCCATCTTTGCCTATGGTGAGAAGGACGGCATCGTCAAGCCCGGACACTATCATGCCCTGCAAGCCCTCTACGACAGTCTCGGCAAGCCCTACGATCTGATTGTCTTCCCCAATTCAGGGCATCCCCTCATGGGCGACAAGGATTGCAGCCAACGCTACGACAGCACCTTGGCAGACTATTGCAAGAAGTATTTCGGATATTAACTAAACATCGAAAAGAACATGAACAAGCGAACAATCAAGATTGCTGCCATTGCAGCTTTGACATCATTAACGACATCACTCGTTTCCTGTGTTATCGACACTTCGCAAACAATCGCATGGAGCTATTATTATTGTGCCAAAGACACATTGGAAGCTGGCGACCCCTACGCAGCACAGGATTACCTGAAAGGAGCGACTCCTGGACGTGACAGTATCCTTGACCGCAAGGTAGATTCCTTGAGGCTCGTCATAGAGAAAGCTATCGAGGAAGATAAAAAGACAGAAAAAGATTCTTTAACCATTAAACAGTAATGTATATGAAACTTCGTAACATCAAGATTGCTGCCATTGCAGCTTTGACAGTAACTACAGCACTTCTCAGTTCCTGTGTTTTGGACACTAAAGAATCAATGGCGTGGGGAGATTATCATAAGGCCAAAGACTCATTGGATGCTGGCAATCCCTACGCTGCACAGGAGATTTTGAAATATCATGGCAAAGGAGGGAGAAGTGTCCTTGACCGCAAGGTAGATTCCTTGAGGCTCGTCATAGAGAAAGCTATCGAGAAAGACAAAAATAAAGCAACAGAACAGTAGAAGAAACTGAAAGTGTGACGAAAGTTTGCAGAAGTAGAAATAACACCGTATCTTTGCAGACAAATCAGAACTTAACTCTTAATTCTTAACTCTTAATTTCATCAAAGCAATGATTTCCTCAGCATCACAATTACGTCAGAAGGGCGCCAACGACCTCAGCGGTCGCTGGGGCGAAGCAGCCCTCCTCACATTCGTCTATTATGTCGTAGCCAGCATCTTCAGCGGCACCGTCACGGCAGGAGGCGACATCTTCGTGCCCGGACTCGGCACCGTCCTCTCCGTCCTCCTCATTCCGATGGGGTGGGGAGTCTGCGTGGCATTCCTCGACAACCATAGACGGACGACCAACGACCCGTTCCACATCGGCTGCCTCATCGACGGCTACCGCGACTTCGTGCGCATCTTCCTGACGCTCCTCCTGTCGAGCGTCTATACCCTGCTCTGGGCGCTTCTGCTCATCGTCCCCGGCATCATCAAGGGCCTCTCCTATGCCCTGACACCCTACATCCTGCGCGACTATCCCGAACTGCAGTACAATGCTGCCATCGAGAAGAGCATGGCCATGATGGAAGGGCACAAGGCAGACCTCTTCTGGCTCTACCTCTCCTTCATCGGATGGATTCTCCTGTGCGTCCTCACCCTCTTCATCGGCTTATTCTGGCTGCAACCATACATGAACAGCACATTGGCAAACTTCTACGAGGAAGTGAAGCAGGAATACGAACAGGGCGGAGTGACGGAAGCAACGATCATCGAAGAAGAAACCGGTTACAACAAGTCTGAAAGATGAAAACACGAACCCTCCTCTCAGCCCTCATGCTGAGTGCAGGACTTGCATGTCTCGTTTCCTGCAAAAAGCTGATGTCGGAAGCTATGTCAGCCGTCATGGAATCTGCATTCAACCACGACTACCAGGACTCCGAGAAGTGGGGCAAGGTCGTCACGCAGAGCGTGCCCGTACTTGCCTTTCACGAGGTGGAGCTCAGTGGAGCCGTCCGCCTGGAATACACGCAGGACAGCATCTACTTCCTCGAAGTCTATGGCAATGAGAAAGCCATCGAAGCCTATGCCATCTCGGTCGAGGACGGAGAACTCGAAGCATCCCTGAAGGAAAACGGCGGTTCGGTAGGCAAGAACACACCGGCCATCACCTTGCGCATCACGGCTCCCAGCCTCTCGGAAATACAAGGAGCAGGAGCTGCCGACATCGTCTTCAAGGACAGCATCGCCCAGGACGAAGAGATGGACATCAGCATCAGTGGCGCAGGCAAGCTCGACCTCGGCACCTACCTCAAGCTGAACGCCCTCGACATGACCGTGAGCGGTTCGGGCGAAGTCAGCATGCCGAGCCTCTGCTGCACCGAAGACGTCGAGATGGACCTGATGGGCGTAGCAGACATTGACGGCAAAATATCCTGCCGCAAGCTGAAACTGAAGATGAGCGGGGCCGGCGACGGCAAGCTCGACATCGACTGCCGGCAGGCACGCATCTCGACTTCGGGCAGCGTCAACGCCACCCTCAGCGGCCAGTGCGATGACATCTCTTACACCGCAAGCGGCTCGTCAACAGTGAAGACGGACGGCCTGAAGACGGGAAAAGAATAAGAAAAAGGAAAGAATAAGAAAAATAATTCTTGAATCTTCTTTCTTAATTCCTTATTTCTTCTTACCTTTGCAGGCGCTTTGGGTTCAGAGTCCGCAAAAATCTGAATTCAAGTCGTAAGGTTGGTCTGGTAGCTCAGTCGGATTAGAGCAACAGCCTTCTAAGCTGTGGGTCATGGGTTCGAGTCCCATCCGGATCACTAAAAGCATCAGGCAGGTTGCCAGAATCTGTCAGACAATCCTCCACGAAACCTCAGTAAAAGCTGGGGTTTTGTGCTTTCAGAGAAGGTCATGCCAAATCATATATCAAGAGAATTGCTTTTTTCGCTGATGATTTTTTTTGCCAGGATAGAATGTTTAATTAGTAACAGAAAAGACTGAACCATGAAAAAACTGTTTTTATTGGCAATGGTAGTTCTGGCGGGACTACAGGGAAATGCACAAGATGTCAGTGTCGGCAAGGCGCTTTTCCGTCAAGGCGACGATATGAACTGGGCAAAGCCAGAGATGGACGATGCATCTTGGAGTGAAATCGACATTACAAAACAATGGGACAAACAGGGCTTTCCCAAAAACAACCATGCATACGGCTGGTATCGTATCCGTGTGGACATTCCCAAGAGTCTGCTCTGTGGTGCAGACCAGCAGAATGTTGTCATCTTCGAAATGCCCAAGGCCGACGATGTTGACGAGTGCTACCTGAACGGAAAACTGATAGGCAGCACAGGTCGTATGCCGACCGATCCGTCAGGCTATTTCTGCGGTGTCGATATCGTCCGCAACTATCCTGTTGATGCCAAGAAGGGCGGTATCCGCTGGGATGCGGAGAACGTCGTAGCCGTCCGCGTCTATAATCGCGGCGGTTCGGGCGGATTGTTTTGGCGTCCGCTGACAGTCCGTTGCCCAAATGCTGCGGAAGGACTTGCCATGCAACTTACCGAGGATAACAACGGACAGTCCAGATGCGACGTCGAAATCAGTACGGCCTATGCTTCGGCAACCAACGGAACATTTACAGCCACGCTGACCGACCGCGAGACAGGAGCAAAGCTCACTTCGCTTACCAAAAGGCTTTCCATCAAGCGAGGCAAGCCTGCACGCGTGTCCGTACCCTACGACAAGCATAAGATGTGTCTGCTGACGGCAACTTATACCGATGCAAAGACCGGAAAGGTGCTGAGCGAGAGCAAGCAAATGAAGTACATCCTGACCCCTGCGGCACCTGCTACGCCTCGATTCAACAATGCCCCGCTCTATGGCGTGCGTCCAGGTTCGCCCATCATCTACCGTTTCCCCGTCTCGGGCGAAAAGCCCATGAAGTTCACCTGCAACAATCTGCCCGAAGGCTTGCAGCTCTCGGAAAGTGATGGTGCCCTGAGCGGGAAAATAGACAAGCCGTGCGTCCTGACCTTCACCGTAACAGCCGAGAATGCACGGGGGAAAGCTTCGCAGGACTTTACGCTGAAGGTGGGCGAAAACATGATAGGCCTCACTCCGCCGATGGGATGGAACTCATGGAACTGCTTTGGGCTCAGCGTATCGCAGGAGAAGGTGATGTCTTCCGCTCAGGCTTTGATTGACAAAGGTCTCGCCGACTTCGGCTATGGCTATATCAACATCGACGACGGATGGGAAGCCCCGGAGCGTAACCCCGACGGCACTATCGAAGCCAACGAAAAGTTCCCCTCGATGAAAGGGATGATAGACTGGCTTCATGAGCGTGGACTGAAGTTCGGTATCTACAGTTCGCCCGGCGAGACCTCCTGCGGCGGCTATCTGGGAAGTCTTGACCATGAGCGGCAGGATGCAGAAGTCTGGAACAAATGGGGCGTGGACTATCTGAAATACGACTGGTGCAGCTACGAGCGTGTACGTGAGAAGGATAATGACTGGGGCTTCGCCAGCTGTGTGCGTCCCTATCTGCTGATGCAGAAGTTCGTCCGCCAGCAGCCTCGCGACATCTTCTACAGCCTCGGCCCCCTGGGCGGGACGCAGGTCTATCTGTGGGGAATCTACTGCGACGGCAACAGTTGGCGTACAGCACAAGACATCGACGACACTTGGAAGTCTATTCTTGATGTAGGGTTCCGGCAGCAGGCAGGGCTGGCCAGGTATTCCTCTGTCGGCCATTGGAACGACCCCGACATGCTGGTTGTAGGCAAAGTTGGTTGGGGGGCCAACCTTCGCGAGACGCGTCTGACTCCCGACGAACAGTACACACACATCACCCTTTGGACCCTCCTGGCCTCCAATATGCTCATAGGTTGCGACATCGCACAGATGGATGAATTCACGCTGAACCTGCTTTGCAACAACGAGGTGAATGCCGTCAATCAGGACATTCTCGGCAAACAGGCCGACCGCGACCGGAAGGAAGGCAACATCGAGGTGTGGAGTCGTCCGCTCTCCGACGGAGCCATTGCCGTAGGCATCTTCAATGTGGGCGACAAGGACCTTCAAGCAGACATGGAATCACTCATCCCATCCTGGGAACCTGTCAGGACCGTCCGCGACCTCTGGCGCCAGAAGGATATGTCTGCCGACGAACTTCGCTGCACAATTCCCGCACACGGTTGCAGGTATCTTAAAGTGTTTTGAAAGCCGAACCCTGAGGTGTCAGATAAAACAGCGTGCCGTGTTACAATAAGCGTGCTTTATGGCATTTTGAGGAACGTGCCAGGATGCCATCGTCGTTGCGCCGCAGCGCAGGAAGGGCTACATTGCGGTTGCTTGCGTCAGTGTAGCGTGGAGTGAAGTGGGGGGGGTCTTGTCTTCAAGCCAACGGCAGAGGTAATCTACCTCTTCCTTGCTGTTGCCCATGAAGACGGCACACTCCTTGTGCCCTTCATACTGAGGCGTCACACCGTCCATTGCGCTGAGGGCGGAAACGGTCAGGAGTTCGCGCTCAGCCGGACTGAACTGGTCGCAGGCATAAATGTCTCCAAAGAGGTGCGACTTCATGTAGTAGTCAGCCTGCGGACAGAAGGTGTAGTCCCAGGGCGTGCCGCCTTCGTCGCGGGTCTGCATCTCGGTGCCGAACTGCAAGGACAGTGCGGCGTCATCCCACGTGGCAGGACGGCGGAAGGGCTTGCCCTCATTGTCCTTTATTCCCTTTGCCTGCCGCTCTGTGAGCACCCGCTCAAGCGTGTTCAGCGCATTCAGTGCACGCGGGAAACCGGTATAGGCATACAGCTGTGCAAAGGCATCCTTCATTTCGTTCACGCATACGCCGCCGTCCAGTGCATCCTGTATGGCAAGGGCAAGGCGCTCCAAGTCGCCCCGAGCTTCCAGTGCGGCACAGGCACAGAGCAGCAGCATCCGCCTGGAGGGTTTATTTGTTTCCATATAGTTGTTATTTAGTTTTCTCGTTGCAAAGTTACTGATTTTTCGGTAATGGGTCATTGATGGTAATTACATATTTATATCTTTAACATGTAATTACCATGTAATTGCTCAATTATATTGCTGTCCGAGGAAAAGCACCTCCCCATTCCTACTTGCTTATGTCCCTGTCGTCCTCCGTTGCCATAATCGGGTAGGGGGCAGTTGCTCGCTGTTCAGCGATTAGCTTCCACCCACTTCTGCAGTTCTGCTTTTGAAGCTCGGTTCAGGAGCTTGCCTTCCTTCCAATTCAGTTTGGGGTAGGCAGCCTTCAGGTCTGCACAGGCTTTCTTGATGTTGCTGCCTCCTGATGTAGCGAAGGGGATAATCGTCTTGCCCTGGAAGTCGTAAGCCTCCATGAAGGTGTTGATAATCGTGGGGCAGGTGTACCACCAGATGGGGAAGCCCACATACACCACATTATATTCCTGCATATTCGGGAGCTTGGCGGTGATGGCCGGACGCGAATGCTTGTTCTGCATCTCGATGGTGGAACGGCTTTGCTTGTCATTCCAGTCGAGGTCGGCATCCGTATAAGGCTGTTCCGGCTTAATCTCGTGCAGGTCTGCACCAGCCACCTCAGCCAGCTGCTGGGCTGCTCCCTTGGTTGTGCCCGTTGCCGAGAAATAGGCCACTAACACTTTCTGTTCCTTCATTGTCTCTGTTTTCTTTTGCGAGCAGGCATTGAGGCTGACAGCCAGCAGTGCCGCAAGCATCATCATGATTTTCTTCATACGTTATCTTTGTTTGTTGAATATGAGTTTCATCGTTTCCGGGTCGAGGGGCTGCATGTT
>CACWTR010000006.1 GCA_902763865.1 uncultured Bacteroidales bacterium
GGACGTCATCCCCGAGAAAGTGGCAAAGATCAACAAGCGCATCTCGCCCATCCAGGATGAGTACATCGAGAAGTACCTGCGCGAGAAGGAGCTGCACCTGACAGCCACACTCGACGGAAAGTCGGCCTACCGCGATGCCGACTTCGTGGTCATTGCCGCCCCCACGAACTACGACCCCGTGAAGAACTTCTTCGACACGCACCATATCGAGGATGTCATCGACCTGGTCATCTCGGTCAATCCCGATGCCGTGATGGTCATCAAGAGCACCATCCCCGTAGGTTACTGCCGTAGCCTCTACGCCAAGTACGCCCTCAAGTTCCTCTACAAACCGGAGCTGAAGGGCAAGAAGTTCAATCTCCTCTTCTCGCCCGAATTCCTGCGCGAGAGCAAGGCACTCTACGACAACCTCTACCCCTCGCGCATCATCGTGGGCTACCCGAAGATTATCGAGATAAACGACAGGAACTTCACCGAGGAGAACGCCGCCATCACCGCCATTGGCAATCCCGATGCCAAGGCCCTGGCCGAGACATTTGCCCGCCTCCTGCAGGAAGGTGCCGAGAAGCCCGACATCGACACCCTCTTCATGGGTATGAAGGAGGCCGAGGCCGTGAAGCTCTTCGCCAACACCTACCTGGCCCTGCGCGTCAGCTACTTCAACGAGCTTGACACGTACGCCGAGGTGAAGGGACTCGACACGAAAGCCATCATCCGCGGCGTAGGACTCGACCCACGTATCGGCACGCACTACAACAACCCCTCCTTCGGCTACGGAGGCTACTGCTTGCCCAAGGACACAAAGCAGCTACTGGCCAACTATCAGGACGTGCCGCAGCAGATGATGACGGCCATCGTGGAAAGCAACCGCACCCGCAAGGACTACATCGCCGACGCCGTGCTCCGCATGGCAGGCTACTACGGCGAGAATGCCGAGTGGAACAGCCAGAGCGAGCACAACTGCGTCATCGGCGTCTTCCGCCTGACCATGAAGTCGGGCAGCGACAACTTCCGCCAGTCCGCCATACAGGGCATCATGAAGCGCATCAAGGCCAAGGGAGCGGAGGTCATCATCTACGAGCCCACGTTGCAGGACGGCGAGAGCTTCTTCGGCTCGCGCGTGGTGAACGACCTCGAAGCCTTCAAGCAGCAGTCGCAGGCCATCGTCGCCAATCGCTACGAAGCCTGCCTCGACGACGTGCGCCAGAAGGTCTATACCCGCGACATCTTCGGCTGCGACTAAGCGCAGTCAACACACACAGCGAGGCTGTGTCAAGATACTGTTATTTATAATAAAACAACGGATTTAACGGATTTAACGGATTATCTTTGCTGATTATCAGCGTAGCATAAATCCGTTAAATCCGTTAAATCCGTTGTCGTTAATTATGACACACCCCGTTTTGTTTATGCAATGTCCCTCAGCGAACGGTTATCTGCTGAGGTTCGGTGGTTGGGCCGCTGACCGTGAGGACACCGTCCGCGTCGATAGCGAGTTTGTCCATCAGGACGACGCGCTCGTCGGGGTTGCTCGTCATTCTGCCGTGATAGACGCAGTAGCGCTGGCCGTCGGGCATCGTAATCACCATGTTGTGGCCCGTGCCCATCACCGTGCCGCCCCGACTGACGTTCTCCTCAAGCACAGGATTGTTGTCGGCCTTGGTGAAGGGACCCAGCGGATTGTCGCTTGTGGCATACCCCACGGCATAGTACTGCCCGCCGTAGTGATTCGCGCTATACATTATATAATATGTGTTGCCTTCGCGGAAGAGATAGCTGCCTTCCGTCCAGCGGCGGTTCACCTCCCCGTGCGTAGCACTGCGGCTCTCCCACTCGCTCTGGCGGTCACCAAGCTTGGTGGGCGGGCAGAGCAGCAGCACAGGCTCGCCAATGACACCGCTGAAGTCAGGCTTCAACTCCACGCCATAGACCCAGCTCTCCTCTATCTCGGAAAAGCTGCCGGCCTGCCGCAGACTGTCGGCTATCTCGCTCTCCACGCTGTGCTTGTAGCAGCAGCGGCTGAAGTAGAGGTAGCAGCGGCCCTGCTCGTCGTCGAAATAGACATTGGCATCGATGATGGGGTACTCGGGATTGAAGATGGGCCTGTCGTAGAGGTCGGTGAAGGGACCTGCGGGCGAATCGCTCACAGCCACGCCTATCTTGAAGTTCTCGCCCTCATTCGTCGGGTTCACGCGATAGTTCGAGCTGAAGAAGAGATAGTATTTGCCGTCGCGCTCATAGACTTCGGGAGCCCAGAAGCAGTCGAGGTTCCACTGCGCCGAGTCGCCGCCCTTATAGACCTGTCCGCAGGAGTCCCACCGGACGAGGTCGTCGCTCACGAAGGCTTCGAAGCCATCGCCAAGCGAAGTGCCATACATGTAGTAGCGCCCGTCGCTGGCATGCAGCAGGAAGGGGTCGCCCAGCTTCAGCGGGATAGGATTCGTCACGGTGCTTGTCACAGTCTCGGCCTCCTTGCCCGTCGTACAGCAGGCGAGGCACAGGCACAGCAGTGCCACAGGGAAAAGATTCTTCATCATGTTTGTATTTGTTCCTTTTATTTCTCAATCCACTTCACCCACTTCCCGTCGCGGCTGTAGCCGGAAGCCACCATCGTCTCGATGAACTGAAGGCCGCGCACTCCGTCGCTGACGTTGGGGAAGTCCAGATACTCGGGCAGGGGTGTCTCGCCGGCAGCCTTGGCACGTACCGTCTTCGCGAAGTTACGGTAGATATTTGCAAAGGCCTCGATGTAGCCCTCGGGGTGTCCGCCCGGGGTGCGTGTGTTCCACTTGGCGAGACTGCCCATGTAGCCGTTACCCGTGCGGATAATCTCGGCAGGACGGTCCCCCCAGCGTGCTGTCACGGTGTTGGGTTCCATCTGGTGCCACTCGAAGCTTCCCTTCTCGCCGTAAACGCGGATGGCAAGCCTGTTCTCCTCGCCCGTGGCAATCTGCGTGGCATGCAGCACGCCGCACAGTCCATTCGTATAGTGCAGGAAGGCTGCGGCATCATCGTCGATAGGCCGTCCCTCGACGAAAGTGTTGAGCTCGGCACACAGTTCCGTCACCCGCTCGCCGGTGATGTATTCCGACAGGTGCCAGGCATGGGTGCCGATGTCGCCCACGCAGCCGCCCTTGCCCGACTGGTTCGGGTCGGTGCGCCATCCGGCATTGTTGCCGCCCTCCAGCTCGATGCGCTGCGAGAGCCAACCCTGAGTGTATTCCACATAGACACGCCTCAGCTTGCCGAGCTGACCTTCCGCTATGCGCGTCTTCATCTCCTTGACGGCAGGATAGCCGGAATAGGTGTGCGTCAGGGCAAGTGTGAGGCCCGTCTTCTCCACCTTCTGCTGCAGCCTGAGCGCTTCATCCAGGGAGAAGGTCATCGGCTTGTCCAGGACCACGTCGAACCCAAGGTCGAGGGCCAGGGCTGCCTGCTCATAATGGACCTTGTTGGGCGTGACGATGGCAACGAAGTCCATGCGTTCCCCCTTGGGCAGCGAAGCTTCCTTCTCCAGCATCTCTTTGTAGTCGCGGTAGATACGTCCCTCGGGCACGTACCAAGCCCGCCCCGTAGCCAGGGAAGTCTGATAGTTGCGGCTGAAGCATCCGCACACAAGTTCTATGTCGTTCTCCATCAACGCTGCACGCAGATGGATGGGGCCTATCATGGCATTGCCGCCGCCCCCAATCATTCCCATTCTCAGTTTTCTTTCTTTCATGATAAGACGATTTATCGGTTATTACTTTTCTTCTTCAGTTGAATTTCTTTTCTTTCAATGCGTGCGCTCATGACTTTATCGCGGCATCAAACTTGATGTCGGAAGGCTTGAAGTCGATCTTGCGGACAAACTCAAGGGCTTCGCGGGCACCATATTCCCGGTCCATGCCCGAGTCCTCCCATTCCACGGAAAGCGGCCCATCGTAGCCGTAAGCGTTCAGCACACGGATAATCTCCTCGAAATTGACGTCGCCATGTCCCAGGGACCTGAAGTTCCAGCCGCGGCGCAGGTCGCCGAAGTCGAGGTGAGAGCAGAGGAGGCCGTTGCGTCCGTTCAGCGTCACGGCGCAGTCCTTCATGTGCACATGATAGACGCGGTCAATGAAGTCCTCCAGAAACACGTGGGGCGAGATGCCCTGCCACTGGAGGTGGCTCGGGTCGAAGTTCAGTCCGAACTCGGGCCACTCGCGAAACTTCTCCAGCAGGCGCTTGGTGGTGTAGTAGTCGAAAGCTATCTCAGCGGGATGAACCTCGAGGCAGTACTTGATGCCATTCTGCCTGAACACCTCCAGGATAGGGCACCAGAGGTCGAAGACCTCCTGAAAGCCCTTCTCGATCATCTGCTCGGTGGTCTGAGGGAACGAATACATGTATTTCCAGATAGGCGAGCCGACGAAGCCGGTCACGCAATAGGCTCCCAGCTTGCGGGCAGCGATGGCCGTGGCCTTCATTGTCTCAGTGGCCCAGGCACGTATGCCGTCGGGGTTGTCGGCCAGTTCTGCGGGCGCGAAGTTGTTCAGTCGCGGGTCGTTGTAATCTCCCACGCACTGGCTCGGCACGTGGGCACACAGAGCCTTGACCACGAGGCCGTGCTTGGCAAGAACCGCTTTTATTTCCTCCACGTAGGCATCGTCCCGGGCTGCACGCAGGGGGTTCAGGTGACTGCCCCACGTGGCAAGCTCGATGCCGTCGTATCCCATCTCGGCTGCCTTGCCGCATAGCGTGTCGAGGTCCATGTCGGCCCATTGGCAGCTCATCAGTGTCACAAGTCGTGCATTTCTCATAGTTCTTAGGTTTTATTTGTCTCCTTTTTGTCTTTTCTCTTGCAAATATACGACTATTAGTTCAGAATTCACAATACTTTCTTCTTTTTTTTGTACCTTTGCAGACGAAATACGGAACATGAAAAACATGAAGGACATGAGAAAGCTTTTGATTTTCCTGCTGGCCGTCAGCCTGCAGGCTGGTGCGCAGGACATGGCGCACTACAAGAAAATCGTGAAGGAACTGGCCTCGGCCAAGTATCAGGGCCGTGGCTACGCGAAGGGTGGCGCTAACAAGGCGGGCAAGTTCCTGGAGAAGGAATACCGGAAGGCGGGGGCAGATGAAGTGACGCTCCAGCCTTTCAAGCTCGACATCCAGACCTTTGCCGGCAGGATGGAGATGGAGGCAATGAAGGGAACTGGGCAATTGGACAATTCACAACTGGACAATTCTTCATCAAGCCGTCAAACCGTCAAATCGTCAAATTGGAAGAAGTTAGTGCCGGGAGTTGACTTCTCGATGCGGGAGTATTCTCCGGGAGTCTATGGCGAGTTCCCCGTCTATCACGTCGATACGCTGCACTTCGATGCGGACCGCATGATGGCCGACCTTGCCAAGCCGGAATATGCGAACTGCCTCGTGGCTTGCGACTTCTGGTTCACCTACAAGCACCGCGACGTTTTCTCGCGCCTGCAGACAAAGGACGGCTGCACCAACGCCGGCCTTATCTACCTGTGGGCTTCCCCCATCAAGTTCTTCAAAGCCTACGGGCACCGCGTTGTGGATAAGCCCATCGTGTGGGTCACGCCTGAGGCCATCGAGGGCGTGGAGCGCGTCCGCCTGGCTGTCGATGCCGAGTTCCTGAAGGGCTACGAGTGCTTCAACGTCATAGCGAAGGTTGAGGGCGAGCGCCACGACAGTTGCTTCGTCTTCACTGCCCACTACGACCACATCGGCAACTTGGGCAAGAAGGTCTTCTATGCCGGAGCCAACGACAATGCCTCGGGCTCGGCTGCCATCGTCACCCTGGCTGCATACTATGCCAAGCACCGCCCGAAGTTCGACATGTACTTCCTGGCTTTCTCGGGCGAGGATGCCAACCTGCGGGGCTCCACCTATTTCGTGGAGCATCCCACCTTCCCGCTCGACCGGATTAAGTATCTCTTCAATATCGACATGGTTGGCGACAACAACCCGGCCCTCTACTGTGAGGTGAGCGACAGCGGCATGAAGGATTTTCCCCTCTTCGAGAAGATTAACGCCGAGGGGAAATACTTCAGCGAGCTGCATCGTGGCGACCTGGCAGCCAACAGCGACCACTACGTGTTCGCCGTGCGCCAGGTGCCGTGCATCTTCCTCGAGAATGAGAAGGGCGACGCCTTCCAGTACTACCACACCATCTTCGACAACTGGAAGCATGCCGTCTTCGACAGCTACGAACCGCTGTTCCGGTTGGTGCGCGACTTCGTGGAAGAATACAAATAAGGGTGATGTCATTGTGGGCCAAGGCATCGGTGGCTATGTATAGGGAAAAACGGTATGCAAAACGAATGGCATCGGCTCAATAATAGTGTAATTTATGTATTTATTAGCTTAAAGTGAGCCGATAATTGGGAAATAATCATTAACTTTGCACCGATTAAACGCTCAAAGCGATGGATATTTCAAGAGAGATTCTACAGTTCCTGCACTATCATCCGCTGTCTTCGCGCGATGAAATAGCAAAGGGCACAGCCTTCGAGGGTAGCGATGCCACCTTGAAGCGTCTCATTGCGGCTGGTGTTCAGCATGGTGATATTGTCGTTGAGGGTAAGGCCCGTGCCACTCGTTATCGTCTTTCTGATCAGGCACATCTGCTGATGCCGCTTAATCTGGATACCTATTTCGCGCTCGATATAGACAAGCGACAGGTGCAGACTTCTTTCAACTTTGAACTGATTCGCGAGCAACTCCCAGCCGTCAGGCTTTTCACTGACGAAGAGGATGCACATCTGCAAGCATTACAGGCTGAGTTTCGCCAGCATGTCAGCGAGATGACCGAGAACGAATATCGCAAGGAGATGGAGCGTTTGGGTATTGACCTCAGTTGGAAATCGTCGCAAATAGAAGGCAATACTTATTCGTTGCTGGAGACCGAGCGTCTGCTGCGTGAGAGTAAGACTGCTGACGGCAAGACCAAGGAAGAAGCCGTCATGCTGCTCAACCATAAGGATGCCTTGCGTTTCATTCTTGATAATCCTGATTATCTGCAGACTTTGACGGTCAGCCATATTGAGGATATCCATCAGTTGCTCACCAAGGAACTCTCAGTGGATAGGGGTATCCGTCATCGTCGTGTGGGTATCACTGGCACCAACTACCATCCGCTGGATAATGAATTTCAGATTCGTGAGGCCATGCATGACACTTGCGACTTGATAAATAGTAAGGAAAACGTTTTCGAGAAAGCGCTTCTGACGCTTGTGCTGCTGTCGTATATCCAGGCATTCTCTGATGGCAACAAACGCACGGCTCGCATTACGAGTAACGCCATCCTGATCGCCAACGGCTATTGCCCGTTGAGTTTCCGCTCTGTAGATTCCATCGACTACAAGAAAGCAATGCTTATCTTCTACGAACAAAATAGCATTTATGCCTTCAAGCAGATCTTCATCGACCAGTTTGAGTTTGCGGTAAGAGAGTATTTTTAGAGAATCAACAGATAAAAATGTAACATAAACGTGTCTCGTCTTTAGGTCGTATTGATTATCCCGCGTTTTGTAGTTACCGTCTTCATCTTCCGCCTCGTCCGCGACTTCGTGGAAGAATACAAGTGAGGAAATGAGTCTTGTCACGCCTGACCTGGCTCACCAAGATTCCCGATTCGCTCTATAGGTATCCAGCATCCGTGCTCTTTCGCATATTGTTCGGCACAATGTTGTTCGACTTCAAGGGCATTTACATTGCCTTTGCCATTTGGAAATTGCGCTTCATATAATTGGCAGCTTCTACGGAGTTCATCGGCGACTTCTGCAATTCTGCGATTTTCTTCAACTTGCGTTCCGTTGCTTCTCTGTGAAACTGGTTTAAGTAGGTCATAACGCATAACATTCTTGGTTTCTGCTTGCAAAGATACAACTCTTCTTTGATTCCCCATCAAGGAACAGCGAAAAAGAGGGGCGAAGCGGAAAAAAGTTCTTCTTTTGTGCAATGTTTTTCTCTTTTATGCGTATAAAGGAGTAGAAGGCACAGAGAATGGGACAAGACACAACCATCTTGATTGACGACCTGCGGCAGCGGAAGCCTGCTGCCTGCCAGAGACTCCTTGCGGAGTACGGGCCGGCGGTGTTCCGCACCGTGCAGCACATCGTCCCTCGGCGCGAGGATGCCGAGGAGGTCTATCAGGATGTGTTCGTCAAGGCCTTGCGAGGCATCGCGACGTTCCAGCCGCAGAAAGCATCGCTTGCCGTGTGGCTCAACCGCATCGCCTACAACGAGGCCATCAGCTTCATGCGGGGCAGGAAGCCTGTCACCGTCTATATGGAGGACCGCTATCAGGAATCCGACCTGATGGACGTGCCTGAGGACGCACCATTCGACGAGCAGACCATCGGACACCTGGAGCAGGCTTTGGCTCTGTTGCCGCCTCACGAGCAAGCCATCATCAGCATGTTCTACTACGACGACATGAGCCTTGCCGACATCGCCTACGTCACAGGCTCCATCCCCTCTACCATCGGCTCCCAGCTGAGCCGCATACGCAAGAAACTCTACCGAATCATCAAACCCTTCGAGCAATGGACAAGATAAAGAAAGACATTAACCTTCGCGAAGCCGTCAGCAGACGAGAGCAGAAGCTGCCGCCCATGCCAGCCGATTTGAACAATCGGGTGATGAAAAGCATAAAGGTGCAGAAAACGACCTCGAAACAAAAAAGGCTGTGGCCCTGGCTCGGAGCCGTTGCCGCCAGTATTATTCTGCTGATTGCTTTCCATTTCACTCAGAAGCCCGTAGAGGAGCAACCCGTAGTGGCAGAGGCCGTAGAGCCAGAGATTGTAGAGCAGCCTGCACCAGAACCCGTAGAGGTTTCCGAATCCCCTGAGATATCTGGGCCCAATAAGCCTGATATGGCCCATAAACCCAATAGGCCCCAGGCAGAGCCTCTTCTGGCACAGGCAGAGCCAGAGCCACAGCCGGAAGAGGAAGTCCCCATTATCCCCCCCGAGAAGCAAGCCCTCGCGGACATTTTCCTCGCAGAAGAGGCACTGCAGGTTGCCTATGAACTGCGGGCACAACAGGAGGCCATCCACGCTTACGCCGCCAGCCTCACAGGGGAAGAACCCGCGAAAGCCATCATAGCACTATAGACAATTTATAATTTATAATTTATAATTTATAATTCATAATTCACAATTCATAATAATTTTTTCAATGAAAACAATTCAGAAAAGCTTAATGACCGCGAGTTTGCTACTCGCCGGAGTGACCGCCTCTGCACAAAGCGAACTGCTGGAGGCAATGCCCGAGATGCTGCAAAAGGAGTTCAGCATCGAGCCGAAGAAGTCCCTCAACCAAGAACGCGATGTGCTGAAGGAAGGATATCCGCTCAAGTCGCGCTGCGACATCTATTCCTTCACCCTCACCAAGAAGCAGCAGGAGAAGGTGTTCAAGGGGCTGAAGGACTGCTTCGAGAGTGCCGGGAAGGACAAGAACTGCTACAGCGTAAACAGCATGAACGACCTGACAGGCAAGGAAAGCCTGCGCAACCTCATCATCGGCGACGATGTACAGCACTACGTCACCATCGGGCAGGACTACACGAACTACATCAACGTGAACATCCTCGACGCGAAGGACACGACCAAGACGCATCGCTATGCCTATGCCCTCGAATGGCGCGAGACGAGCGAGACCTCGGAGAAGGAAGCCATCGACGTGCGCTACATCATCACCTACGCCAAAATTCCCACAAATTACACTGCCACCGTACTGTATCCTTCCGCTGACCTCACTGATGCCGTGAAAGACATGATTAAGAACGGACGAGAACTGCGGGGCAGGGACTTCGCATTCGACGAACTTCAAAGCGAAGACAACATCCTACTCACCTTCTCGAAGTTGAAGAGTCAGTACAACTTGGGCTTTAACCACGAGTTCAACGCCATCTCCATTTATCTCCTCTGCAAGCGTGCCCGAGCGTATGGCTACTTCAAGGGCGAGGACTCGAAAGCGATGCTCAAGCAACTGAAGGACGAAGTCCGCGAACTGATCAACACTGGCTCCGGCGACAAGGCCGTGCTCTACTACCTGCAGCAAGCCCTGCTGGAACTGGAACAAATCAAATAAGTAACGTTTTTATAAGGTTTAGTTAATACCAATTTGATTAAAGGCGCCATTAGGCTCCTGCGTCGTGATGATGCGGGAGCCTTTCTTTATAAAATTCCCTACCCCAAGTTACAAAACATTTTACCCTCGGATATAAAATGTGTAATAACGGATAAAACTATTTTCAAAGTGTGAAAATAACTTTATACCCAGTTAAACAGTGTTTTTCTCCCCGCATCCCGACTTTTTGTTCCCAGGCAGTCGAGGGAATTGTCCCTAAAGCTGTTCTTTTCCTGCGCTAAACAATATGAGGAGTTGGGAATGAGGAAGCAGAAAAAGGGACTCAGGCGTTGGCCTGCGTCCCTTTGCTTGGCTATGAATGCCACCCCGTCTATAGGTTGGTCAGCTGGAAGTTTCGCCAGAGGACCTTGATGTCGTTTCCGTCGTGGATTTGCAGCATCAGTCGTCCGGGAGTGTCAGCGATGAGCTGGTCCTCCAGGTCGGCCATGGGGACGCCGTTGAGCCACGTCTGTACGTGACCGCCTTCGACGCGCAGGCGCAGTGTGTTCCATTCACCTTCCTTCAGCACTTCTTCCTTCTCGTCGGGCATTTGCTGGAGCCATCCGCGTCCGTAGGATTCGTAGATGCCGCCGGTGTCGTTGCCCTTGGGGGCCACTTCGCACTGCCAGCCGTGCACCTTGTTGAAGCCTTCGATGAAGGAGTGGAAGAAGAGGCCGCTATTGCCGTTGCTCTCCTGCTTGAACTCGAGGGTGAGGTCGAAGTCCTTGTAGTACTTGCGGGTGCAGAGGTAGCCGTACTGCTTGTTGTCGCCGTTCTCCGTGACGAGGTTTCCTTCCTCATCGACGCTCCACTTGCCGTCGCCGAAGGGTTCCCATCCGGTGAGGTCCTTGCCGTTGAAGAGGCTTTCCGTCTGTCCGCCCTTGTGGGGGAGGGGCCGAATCTTGATGTTCTTGAAGGAAGCGGGGTCGCCGTGGTCCTGCAGGCAGATGACGCCTTCGCCGGCCAGTCCGTATTCGGGAGCGTGTGCCCACTTGCCGCTGCCCTTGCGCTCGAACCAGTCGTCGGTCCAAGCCTCGAATTCCAGTATCTTCTCGCCATTGAGCCAGTGCTCTACGTGGCCGTTGTCGAAGACGATCTTGGAGGTGTTCCATTCGCCCACGGGATTGACGTGCATCTTCGAGTAGTCGGGCAGGTGCATGGCATAGTCAACGCCCAGCTTCTGCCATTCCTCGAGTTTCTCCGGTGCATTCACTTCTTCCCAGCCCTCGTTGTCGATGAGCTGATACTCGGGTCCCGTCACGTAGGGGACCGAGAAGGCCGGGTTCTCCACTACGTGGTAAATCATGCCGCTGTTGCCGCCGTGAGTGAGTTTCCAGTCCCATTTCAGCTCGAAGTCGGCGAACTTGCGCTTGGTGACGATGTAGCCGGAGTCGTCGGCCCCGGCGCCGCTGGCCTGTATGCAGCCATCCACGGCTTTCCATCCGTTGGAGAGAACGGTGTCGTTGTAGTTGCACCACTCCGAGAGGTCCTGCCCGTTGAAGAGCAGTATCCATCCCTCGCTTTCCTCAGCTTTCGTCAGCACGTTGTCCTTGGGCTGACAGGAACAAAGCGTTCCGCACATTGCTGCCAGAGAGAGCAGCATCAGATTTGTTTTCTTCATTGTTCAGATAATTTAGGTTGTTGTTAGCAAATTCCTACTGCAAAAATATGAAATTATTGCTGTCGTTGAGTGTTTAGGCTCATAAAAATAGCTTTTTGCGCCGTAAAACGCATCTAAAGCAGCACGTTTTGCGGTAAGTACAGCAAAAAATCGTATCTTTGCGATAGAAACGAGGGTGCATTGCGCCACGGCGGGTCCGGAAGCCGACCCGACGCGTTGGGTTGATTGCTTCATCGCGAATAAGCAATTGCTTCATCGCGATGAAGCAATCACTCCATCGCGATGAAGCAATCAATACGTCGCGATGCATCCGCAAAGAGGCAACGTCCGGTTTCGCCTCCGAAGCTGCCGGGACTGATGCAGGCACACATTATACATATATATGATAAAACTAAAACGTTCAATGAAACAACTCTTGTTAGCTCTGGGAATTGCGGCCACGTTTGCAGCCACTTCCCTTCCCGCTTCCGCACAGCGGAGGACGGACGCCCTCGGTCGCGGCCTGGTGGCTGTGAAGAGGACCGGCGGAGTGTTCCTCAGCTGGCGCATTACGGCTGAGGAATACTACGACGTGACATACAACGTCTATCGCGACGGCACCCTGCTGAATGAAGAACCGCTCGACGTGTCGAACTTCACCGACAAGGGCGGCACCGTGGATGCCACCTACACGGTTCGGCCCGTAGTGCGCGGCGCGGAAGGCGATGCCTGCCTGCCAGCCCGTCAGCGTCTGGAAGCAGAACTACAAGGAGATTACGCTTCCCGCCATCATCGGGAAGGACGGCACGGACATCACCTCGCAGTACCAGCCCAACGACATCAGCGTGGCCGACCTCGACGGCGACGGGGAGATGGAACTCATCGTGCGCCGCATCAATGTGACGGACCAGCACAGCATCTGGGACGTCAGCCAGAAGGACTACACGCGCCTGGACATCATCAAGCAGGACGGCACCCTGCTGTGGTGGATTGATGTCGGCCCCAACATGTTCAGCCCTAACCAAATGGAGAGCAACGCCGTGGCCTTCGACTGGGACCAGGACGGGAAGGCCGAGGTCCTGATGCGTGCCAACGAAGGACTCACCATCCATGCCTCTGACGGCACGGCAACGGTCATCGGCTCCCCGACGGCCAACTACAGGAACTCCATCGCCTGGCGAGAGGGTAACAATGCCTACGAGACCCAGGGCACCGAGTACCTCCTCTACCTGGAAGGAGCCACCGGACAGATATACCAGAAGATGACCTATCCGCTGCCGCGTTCCCTGCAAGGACTCGTCAACAAGACCACCAACGGCTCGTGGGGTGACAACTACGGCCACCGCGCCAACAAGCACTTCTTCGGTGCGCCCTACCTGGACGGTCAGCACCCGAGCATCGTCATCTGCCGCGGCATCTACACCCACATCTACATGAAAGCCTTCGACGTCAACCCCACTACCCACAAGCTGACGCAGCGCTGGTTCTGGAAGGAGGAGACAAGCAGCAGCCCCTGGTTCGGTCAGGGATTCCACAACTTCAGCATCAACGACGTGGATATGGACGGACGCGACGAAATCGTCTATGGCTCGATGGTCATCGACGACAACGGCAAGGGACTCAGCACCACCGGTCGCGGACACGGCGACGCACAGCACACCTCCGACCTCGACCCCTACCGCTGGGGAGAGGAAATCTTCACCTGTCAGGAGGACCGTCCCGGCTCGATGCTCAGAAACGCCACTACAGCCGAGACCTACTACACCTGCTCGTCCGACAGGGACGACGGACGCAGCATGGCCGGCAACTTCTCGAACACCTATCCGGGCTGTCTGATGTCGTCGGCCCGCACAGGCGGGTACATCTCGTCCGTCAGCGGACAGAAGGCAATGGACGACGACGGCACCATCATGCAGAACTTCCGCATCTACTGGGACGGCGACCTGCTGGAGGAGACGTTCAACTACGGCAAGATGAGCGACGACGGATACGACCACGGACTGAACCCGCACGTCGTCAAGCAAGGCTCCAACTGGAGCAGCGGCTACTGGGCCTTCGGCACCACCGTCTGGACCTGCAATTCCACGAAAGGCTCGCCCAACTTCCAGGGCGACATCCTCGGCGACTGGCGCGAAGAGCTCATCCTGCGCACCAACACCCACAAACTGCGCATCTACACCACGACTGAAGCCACGAAGTGGCGCAACTACACACTCTGGCACGACCACGACTACCGCAATGCCATGTGCTGGCAAATGTGCGGCTACAACCAGCCGCCTCACGTCAGCTACTTCCTCGGGCAGCTGGAGGACATCACCGTAGCACCGCCCCCACTGACCCTGAGCGGACGCACCCCCGTGCCCGAGGGTTCCGTCATCGGAGGCGGCGACCACCTCCTGATTTCTGCCCAGAAGGATGCCACGTTCACCGTCGAGGACGGAGCTTCGCCACACATCCTCACCGTCAACACGCCCTCCTGGACACAGGGAACCGGCAACAACGCCATCATCCGGACCACCAAATACACCCACACGCTCACTGGCGGAGCCTTCACCGGAACAATGCGCCTCGTCAAGCAAGGCGAAGGCACCCTCATCCTCCCGTCCGTCACACAGACCTACACGGGCAGAACCGACGTCTGGAACGGTACGTTGCAGTTCGACGGCACGATGGAAGGCTCCGACGTATGGATGAACCGGCACACCACGCTCGTCAGCAGCGGCAACTTCCGCAAGAGCCTCAGCATGGAGTACAACGCGACACTGCAGATTGGCGGCGAAGGAGCCGTGGGCAGCGTCAGCGTCGATAGCCTCGCACTTGGCATCGGCTCGCGCATCGTCTTCGACATCAGCAGCGAGGGCGTGGCCGACAGACTGGACGTCCGCAACCTGAGCATCGAAAAGAAGACCTGGAAGCACGGCCCGAAGTACCTGACACCCGTCATCGAGATACGCAGCGCCGCAGGACTCGTCGAGAGCGGCACATACGTGCTCGGCAGCATAGAGACAGTCGTCGGGAACCTAAAGGACATCGTCCTCGAAGGTGTATTCGACGGCAGATACGCTCTCTCCGCAGAAGGCGGACAACTGCTGCTCTCCGTCGAGGCCGACACCTCCACGCCGGAAACCATGAAAGGGAATGCCGTAGGCGCCGGCACATTCTACCTGTACAACGTGGCAACCGGCTCATGGCTTTGTGCCGGAGGAGACTGGGGCACACACGCCGCCACCAACGACGTTGGCCTCGACTTGACACTTGCCAAGAGCGGTTCGGGATTCACCATCGCCACTGGCATACAAAACGGCAGCACGGGCAGCCTCAATGTGAACCTCTACATGGACTACACACCATCGGTCTGGACCTTCGCACGCCTCGACACCGACGACAGCGAGCGCTACGTCTATGCCATCGGCAACGCCGGCAAGTACCTGGCCGTCGGACCGACAGGGGAGATTACAACCGTATCGGTACGCACCGCAGAGCAGGCAGCCTGGCAACTCGTCACACCGCAGGACCGCTTCACGATGCTGCGAAATGCAACGGAGGAAGCGCCTATGGATGCCACATTCCTCATCAGCGGTGCCGACTTCGGGCGCAACGACTCGCGCAACAGCGCCTGGAAAGGCAGCCCCACCATCGGAGCCGCCGACACCGACACGCCAGCCGACTACAGCAACTTCTGTGCCGAGCGCCGGGGAGCAACCTTCGATGTCTATCAGGAATTGACAAACATGCGCAACGGCGACTACGTCCTTTCGTGCCAAGGATTCTATACGGGCGACTACAACACGGCAACAACGGCTCGCAACGCACGACTCTACGCCGGCAGCCAGAACGTCCAGCTCATGCGCATCGGCACGGGGGGCTTTGCCAAGCCTGCCAACAGCCAGTTCGGAGCGTGTCAGGCATTCAGCCGCGGAGACTATGACGACAACACCGTAACAGTGACAGTAACCGACGGCACACTCCGAATAGGAGTACGTTCCACTACCTCGACCGGCAAGGACTGGACCTGCTTCGACCACTTCCGCCTGACCTACCTGGGCGACCCGACGCGGACAGGAATCAAAGCTGCAAACGAAGAACAACAGACAACGAGCCACGGCATCTACGACCTCCTGGGACGAAAGCTGTCCGACAAGGCTCTCTCCCGCTACGGCAAGGAGAAGGCAGGACTCTACATCGTGAATGGCCGCAAAGTCGTAACAAACTAATATCCTCCGACTATGAAACTCCTCGGGTTACTTTCGCTGACACTCCTTTGGGTCACAACTGCGACAGGACAGGACGTCACACCACAAGCAACTCAGAATGCCGACAGCGTGCTCTGTGCAGCCCGTCGCGTGAACAGCTACTTCATCCGGAAATGGCCCGACCCCACCAAGGATACCTTCGTGCGCAGAAAGCGCCCAAGCTCACTTTGGACACGTGCCGTTTACTACGAGGGCCTGATGGCACTCTACAGCATCGACGCTCAGCCCGACTACATCCGCTATGTCGATGAATGGGCCGCCTACCACAAGTGGACCCCGCGCAACGGGACCCGGACAACGAATGCCGACGACCAGTGCTGCATGCAGACCTATCTCGACCGCTATCTCCTGGAGACGGGTAAACAATCCATACCCATCGGGCCGGGAAGCAAGAACGGACGGGAGCCGATGCTGGACAGCTGCCGCATGAACATGGAACGGCAGATGGCTGAAGGACGGACGGACTACTGGACCTGGATAGACGCTATCCAGATGGCAATGCCTGCCTACTCGAGGATGTACCGCATCACGGGCGACGCACGCTACATCCTCTTTGCCCGCGACTGCTACCAGTGGTCGAAGGGCACGTGCGGCGGAGGGCTGTGGAATAAACAGGAAAGCCTTTGGTGGCGCGATGCAGCCTTTGTCCCTCCGTACAAAGAACAGGATGGAGCCAACTGCTACTGGAGCCGAGGCAACGGATGGGTCGTGGCGGCCTACGTGAGAACCATCGACGACATAGAGCGGACATCCGGATCCGACAAGGACCAAGAAGTCGCAGCTTTCTGCCAGGAACTCAAGGCAGACTTCAAGGCAATGATGCAAGCCCTGCTGAAATGTCAGCGCGAGGATGGCTTCTGGAATGTCAGCCTGATGTCGCCTGCTACCTTCGGCGGCCCTGAGACGTCGGGAACAGCTCTCTTCCTGATGGGCATGTCGTGGGGCATACGTTGCGGCCTGCTGCCCGAAGCAGAGTTCCGCACGGCAGCAGACAAAGCCTGGCATGCCATAGCAACCCGTGCCCTGCACCACGACGGCTTCATCGGCTACCTGCAGGGAACAGGCAAGGAGCCCAAAGACGGACAACCCGTGACCTACACCAAGGTGCCGGACTTCGAGGACTACGGAGCGGGCTGTGTGCTGCTGGGAGCTGTAGAGTACTACAAGCTGATAAAGGAACGGACCTCCAAGGCCGGTGCCCGATGGTGGTGGCTGGGGTCAGCCGTCACCCGCAAGGACCTCACATGGCAAATGGAGCAAATGGCCTCGCACGGCATCGGGACGCTGGAGATAACTCCCCTCTACGGCGTGCAGGGCAACGATGCCAACAACATAGAGTTCCTCTCGCCTCGATGGATGGAGATGCTGGACTATACCATCCGTGAAGGCAACCGCCTGGGCATACAGATAGACATGAACCTTGGGACAGGATGGCCCTTCGGCTCGCCCGAAGTTCCAATAAAAGAAGCGGCCTGCAAGCTGGTAGTGGTGGATTCACTGGTCGATAGCAAACTGGCAAGGAACATCATCCTGCCTGCCCCCAAAAAGGAACAGCGATACGCCAAGCTCATTGCCCAACGCGACTACAAGAGCCACGTCAGAGGCAAGCGACGCGTCATCGCCCTCTACGAATGCCGAACAGGACAACAGGTCAAGCGGGCCGCACCGGGCGGCGAGGGCTTTGTCATCGACCACTTCGACTCGACAGCCGTGGCTCACTACCTGGCACGCTTCGACAGGGCATTCAATTCATCCAAGGGCCTCATGCCCGCCACGTTCTTCAATGACTCCTATGAGGTGTTCCGTGCCGACTGGACTCCTACCCTGCCCCAAGAGTTCGAGGCACGCAGGGGCTACAGGCTGGAGGACAAACTGCAGGAGTTCGTGGATGGCGACGCACAGGTCGTCAGCGACTATCGCGAGACGCTCTCGGACCTCTTGCTCGAGAACTTCACCGAGCAGTGGGTACGTTGGAGCCACAAGCACGGCGTGAAGGTGCGCAACCAGGCTCACGGCTCGCCTGCCAACCTCATTGATGTCTATGCTGCCGTCGATATTCCCGAGATAGAGGGCTTCGGCCTCTCGGAGTTCGGCATCAAAGGTCTTCGCACCGACTCGGGCATGACGCGACGCAACTACTCCGACCTGTCGATGCTGAAATACGCATCTTCCGCCGCCCACGTCACGGGCAAGCGTCTCGTCTCGAGCGAGACGTTTACTTGGCTGACCGAACATTTCCGCACCTCCCTTTCGCAGATGAAACCCGACTTGGACCTCATGTTCTGCAGCGGCGTGAACCGTATGTTCTTCCACGGCACATGCTACTCGCCCAAGGATGACCCGTGGCCCGGCTGGAAGTTCTATGCTTCGGTCGATATGTCGCCCACCAACACGATATGGCGCGACGCACCTATGCTGACAGCCTACATCGACTACCTGCAACAGCGGCTTCAGGAAGGCGAGCCGGACAACGACTTCCTTGTCCTGCTGCCCGTCAGGAACATGTGGCGGGGGAATCTCGACAAAAGGCTGATGATGTTCGACATCAACTCTATGGAGGAGAAGGCCCCCGAGTTCATTGCCACCATCCTCCGGATTGACTCTTTAGGCTACGACTGCGACTACATCTCGGAACGTCTGCTGCTCTCCACGTCATTCTCCGACGGGAAACTGCAGACGGCAGCGGGCACGCGCTACGCCGCGCTCATCCTGCCACCGCACTGCATCCTGAGCAATGCCGTGAAGAAGCACATCAGGAACCTGAAGAAGCAGGGAGCACACATTATATATAATATAGAGAGCAAGGAGCTGGCCAAGCACGCGAAGCCTGAGGAACTGCGTACCATCCTTCGCCAGAAGATGATTCGACGCAAGGTAGGCGATTCGTATCGTTACTTCGTGTCGAATCTTACCCCAGAAGATGTGGATGGGGAAATCACCTTGGCCTCCACAGGTGCCAACGTTTCTCTCTCGCTCCGCAGCGGTGAGAGTTGCTTCATTGATGCCACGCCCGACGGCAAGACAACGGTTACCTTTCCCGTTGAAGCACTGCAGCCTATCGGCTCGAAACGGGTCTCAGCTCACAAGCCTCAGCTTTCGCTCCTTGCAGACCTCAGCAAGAACAGATGGTCGCTTCGGTTCACAGAGTCGCAACCTGCCACCGACGATGAGATTACCATCGAGGGACTACAGACGTGGGAATCGTTGCCCGCCGACAGCCTGAAGGAGTTGATGGGAACCGGAGTCTATGAGACTACGGTCTCGCTCACGGCCCAGGATGTGAGCGGCAGCTACCGCATTGACCTTGGCGACGTCAGGGAATCGGCGCGTGTGTATGTCAACGACAGCTATGTGGGCTGTGCCTGGTGCGTTCCATTCACGTTGGACTTCGACGGCCTTCTGCACGAGGGCGAGAATACCATCCGCATAGAGGTGACAAACCTTCCGGCCAACCGCATCGCCGCACTCGACAGAAGAGGCGTGCAGTGGCGCAAGTTCAATGAAATAAACGTGGTGGATATCCACTACAAACATACTACCTACGACGGCTGGGCCCCCGTTCCCTCCGGTCTGAACTCTTATGTACGAATATACAAACGACACACACGCCCGACACGATGAAAAAGATTCTCCTGCTGCTATTTGCAGCCATGCTCGTTCCTGCCATCAGCGCAAAATCCGGGAAGCAACAGATGCTTTGGCCCGACGGTACTCCGATGGATGCTTTCTTCCGCGACACCGCAAAGGTGGATGTCTCCACCCTGGGGCGGCAGTACGTCGTCACGGACTATGGCGTGAGCCGCGACTCCACGATTGTTCAGACAGCCGCGTTACAGTCAGTCATCGACCTCTGTGCCAGCGAGGGCGGTGGTGTCATCGTCATTCCCGAGGGCACGTTTCTCTCGGGCTCGCTCTTCTTCCGTCAGGGCACCCACCTCTACGTCAAGGGGCGCATCAAGGGCTCTGACCGCATTCGCGACTTCCGTCTTCTGGAGACACGCATGGAAGGGCAGACTCTGCAGTACTTCGCCGCCCTGATCAATGCCGACGGGCTCGACGGTTTCTGCATCATAGGCGACGAAGCCAGGCTGGACTGGAGTGACGACGCTCCACCCTCGGAGTACGGGCTTGCCATACGGCAGAGCTGCATCGACGGCAATGGCTATGCCTATTGGGAGGAGTTCTGGTACCGGCGCCTGTACAATCGTGCCTGCACCAACCTCGAGGCCATGCGGCCCCGACTGGTCTATCTCTCCAACTGCAAGAACGTCACTGTCCAGGATGTCAACCTCGTCAACTCACCCTTCTGGACCAACCATCTCTATCGTTGCGAGCACGTGCGCTACCTCGACAACTTCATCTATGCGCCAACCAAAGGTGTCATTCCACCGGGTGACGCCAAGGAACATGGTGCGCCGTCGAGCGATGCCATCGACCTCGATGTCTGCCACGACGTGTTGGTACATGGCTGCTACATGCAGGTCAACGATGATGCCGTCGTCATCAAGGGCGGCAAGGGCACCTGGGCCGACCGTGCTCCCGAGAACGGCCCCACCTTCAATGTCCTTGTCCGCCATTGCCGCTATGGTCGCACTCACGGCTGTCTGACCCTCGGCTCGGAGTCCGTCCACGACTGGAACATCGTGCTCTCCGGCATCAGTGTCCGCTACGTTGACCGTGTCCTTTGGCTCAAGATGCGGCCCGACACGCCCCAGCACTACGAGAAGCTACGCGTCGAGGACGTCAGCGGCTCCTGCAATTCCTTCCTTGTCGTGCGGCCCTGGACGCAGTTCTACCAGAATGGTGACCGCCCCGACATGCCTCTCTCGCTCTGTCACGACATCACGTTCCGCAACATCCACGTCGATACGGACCGCTTCCTCGACGTCGGCACGTCCGACAAGTACCGGCTGCAGGACTTCACCTTCGAGGACTGCACCGTCCGCGGGGAGCGGTTCGCCTACAGTCCCGACATGATAGGTGACAGCCCGGACTCCGCCAAGGGCGACAGCCCTGCCCGCGTTTCCCTTCCCCTCGACACGCTTCTGGACAGGACGGAGGAACATCCCTTCCGCCTTTCCGTGCCCGTTCCCGACGGCAACTACAAGGTCAGTGTCACTCTCGGGTCGCGGCGGAAGTCCGGCCACACGGTCGTAAGGGCTGAATCGCGAAGGCTGATGGTTGAGGAATGCACCACTCGCCGCGGAGAGTTCCGCACCTACAGTTTCATCGTCAGCAAGCGGTCACCGTCACTGGCCGAAGGGAAGAAGGTGAGCCTGAAGTCGCGTGAACTCAGCTATCTCAACTGGGACGACATGCTCACCATAGAATTCAACGGCACGGCCCCCGCCGTCCGGTCCGTCCGCATCGAGCCGGACACCACTGCCGTCACCCTCTTCCTGTGCGGCAATTCTACCGTTGTCGATCAAGAGGAAGAGCCCTGGGCCTCGTGGGGACAGATGATACCGCGCTGGTTCACCGACCGCATAGCCGTCTCGAACCATGCCGAGAGCGGACTCACGGTTCGCAGCTTCCTGGGCAGTCACCGGCTGGACAAGGTGCTCTCCATGCTGAAGCCGGGTGACTATGTCCTCTGCGAGTTCGGCCATAACGACCAGAAGGAACAACGCCCCGGTGACGGCGCTTGGTACCATTTCCAGTATCAGCTGAAGCTTTTCATCGACCAGGTGCGAGCCGCCGGCGGGCACCCTCTCTTCGTCACTCCCACTCAGCGCCGCAGCTTCGATGCTGCCACCCACAGCCGCATCCAGGAGACTCACGGCGACTACCCCGATGCCATGCGCGAGGTGGCCCGGCGCGAGGACGTACCGCTCCTCGAGCTCCACGACTTGACGCGTACCTTCTTCGAGACGCTGGGCTACGAGGGCAGCAAGCAGGCACTCGTCCACTACCCCGCCGGTACTTTCCCCGGACAGGAGAAGGCGTTGGAGGACAACACACACTTCAACCCCTACGGAGCCTACGAAGTGGCGAAGATGGTCATCATGGAGATGAAGCGCTTAGGACTGCCGCTGGTCGAGCATCTTCGTCCCGACTGGCAGGACTATTCTCCACAGCAGCCCGACGACCCCGCTGCCTTCCGCTGGTACCCCGCCGACAAGCAGGACACCACGAAGCCCGACGGTAACTGAACACTCCGGGGCAGCCGGCACTCATGCCCTGTCGATGTTTCCGCGCTTCTGTTCCAACGGAATGCTGTGGAAGGCACAGAGGCAGACCAGCAGAATCACAAGCGCCGCGCAGACAGCTACCGCATAGGCCGTCGGCGACATTATGTCCCTAAAGGACTCTGCCTCCTGCAGGGAGGAAATCTGGCTAAGCGCTATAGCCGTTCCGTTGTTTACAAAGTGCAGGAGCATGGTGAGCCAAAGACTACCCGTCTTGTAATAGATATAGCCCAGCAGCAGGCCGAGAAAGAAGGCATTCAGGCCCTGCCAGGGATTCATGTGGATAACGGAGAAGAAGAGGGCCGAAACGACGATGGCCCATACCGGTTTCATCCTGACGAGAAGTCCGCGAAGCAATACGCCGCGGCACAGCCATTCCTCGAAAACAGCAGCATAGACAGCCACCGAAATGAACGTTACCCAGAACGGACCGGTTGTCATCTTTTCGAAGATTTCCTCTATGAAGTCGAATAAAGGCTTCATGCCGGGCACAAGCATCGTAAGGTTGAAGAACCAGTCTGTAATTGGTTCTACAGCCAATAGGTAGGCCAAGGAAAGCACCACGGTGACGAGTGCTATCTGCCAGCCGCTGAACTGCCCGAAGTGACTGCTGTCGAGCTTGTAACCAACCTCCGTCGCTTTATTGCGACAACTCTTCCTATATACATAGATGAAAGCAGGGAGCAGGTTCAGCGGCTCGGCTAACAGGATTTCATACGCCTGTACGTATTGGGGCGTGAAATGGTCCAAGAGCACCAGAGCAACGCTGCCCAGGAGCGAACCTGCCAGGAACAGGCCCAAAAGGGCGAACATGCCCTTTATGCCCGGAACATACCATGCATGGCTGCCATAGAGATCGTATTTCATTGTATTCAAGATTTGCTTATTGTGGTGTTACCGAAGTTTCGGAGGTAGCTATGTCGCCAGTGGCCTTTTGCCAAAGTTACACACGTTTCTTGTCTGCGATTTGATTGCAAAGATACGAAAAAAAAACAATGTCCCTGCTGATATTACGCGTAAAAATGTGATTCTGCACTCAGAATGTTTGTCGGCGAAGGGCTTTTCATAAGTCCGAAGTACGGGATGCAAAAACTATTTTCATGACGTGAAAATCAATTTTCACGTCATGAAAATTAATTTTCAAACTTTGAAAATAGATTTTCAAGCTTTGAAAATAACTTTTATGTCGTGTTGCGAGAAGTTATGTCTCGCAATGATTGAGGTTTTGCGGAGAAGTGTGCACGGGAATGGAATTTGGAGGTCGTTCCGGGTGCACGAAGGTACCCGCGGAAACGATAAGGAGAAAAACTTGGGGTTTCCTTTGGTATTTCGCACACTTATTCGTATTTTTGCAAAAGTGTGCAAAAAAGAGGGACTTGGTGACTCCCCCCATATATAATATAATAATGTATTAACACCACAACTAAACAAAGAATATGAGTCTGAAAATTATTGTACTTGCCAAGCAGGTACCCGACACGCGCAACGTGGGCCCCGATGCTATGACACCGGAGGGCACCGTGAACCGCAGCGCGTTGCCTGCCATCTTCAACCCCGAAGACCTCAATGCCCTGGAACAGGCTCTGAGGCTGAAAGACCTATTTCCCGGCACGACGGTCCACGTCCTGACGATGGGACCGGGCCGTGCTGCCGAGGTGATTCGCGAAGCCATGTACCGCGGTGCCGACGGCGGCTATCTGCTCACGGACCGCGCCTTTGCCGGTGCCGATACGCTGGCTACGAGCTATGCCCTCGCCACGGCCATCAAGCATGTCTGCCCCGATGCCGACCTCATCATCGGCGGACGGCAGGCCATCGACGGTGACACGGCGCAGGTGGGCCCGCAGGTGGCTGAGAAGCTGGGGCTGAACCAAATCACATACGTGGAGGAGATAAAAAGCCTCTCTAACTCTCCCTTAAAGGGAGGGAACTCGGGAGGTTTGGAAGGGTCCGGCCTGTTCATTACCGTCAAGCGCCACATCGACGGCGGCGTGGAGACGGTGGAGAGTCCGCTGCCCTGCGTGCTGACCGTCAACGGGAGCGCGGCCCCCTGCCGTCCGAGGAACGTGAAGCGCGTCATGAAGTTCAAGCGCTGCCTCGCCCCGATGGAGCTGCCGCAGGGACAGGGCTTCGGCGACCTGCCCTACGCTGCAGAGTACGAGAAGAAGCCTTACCTCAAGCTCGGCCAGCTGAGCTGTGCCGACGTTGATGCCGACCTGCAGCAATGCGGACTGGCCGGCTCGCCGACAAAGGTGAAGAACGTGGAGAACATCGTCTTCAAGGCAAAGGAGAGCAAGGTCCTGACAGGCAGCGACGAGGACGTGAACGGCTTAATTAAGGAATTGTTGAACGAAAGATTAATAGGATAAGGAGATATGAACAACGTTTTCGTTTATTGTGAAATAGAAGGCACACAGGTGCAGGAGGTGTCGCAAGAACTTCTCACCAAAGGCCGCAAGCTTGCCAACACGCTGGGCGTACAGCTCGAGGCGGTGGCAGCCGGCAGCGGCATCACCGGAAAAGTGGAGAGCCAAATCCTCCCCTATGGCGTCGATAAGCTTCATATCTTCGATGCAGAGGGCCTTGCTCCCTACACCAGCAAGCCGCACACGGCAGTGCTGGTCAACCTCTTCAAGCAGGAGCAGCCGCAAATCTGCCTGATGGGTGCCGACGTGGTTGGCCGCGACCTCGGTCCGCGCGTCTCGTCGGCATTGCACAGCGGCCTCACCGCCGACTGCACAGCCCTCGAGATTGGTCCGCACGACGACAAGAAGCTGGGCAAGCACTACGACAACCTGCTCTACCAGATTCGTCCGGCCTTTGGCGGCAACATCGTGGCTACGATTGTTAACCCCGAGAACCGCCCGCAGATGGCAACGGTGCGCAGCGGCGTCATGAAGGCCGAGGTGCTCGACCCGAACTACCCGGGCGAGGTCATCGTGGAGGACGTGGCAAAGTTCGTGCCCGAGGCTGAGTACGTCACGAAGGTCATCGACCGACATGTCGAGGCTGCCAAGAACAACCTGAAGGGCGCCAGCATCATCGTGGCAGGCGGCTACGGCGTGGGCTCGAAGGAAGGTTTCGACCAGCTCTACGAGCTCGCCAAGGTGCTGCATGCAGAGGTCGGTGCAAGCCGCGCTGCCGTCGATGCAGGCTTTGCCGACCACGACCTGCAGATTGGTCAGACAGGCGTCACGGTCCGCCCCAAGGTCTATATCGCCTGCGGCATCAGCGGCGCCATCCAGCACGTGGCAGGCATGAAGGAGTCGGGCATCATCATCTCCGTCAACAGCGACGAGAACGCCCCCATCAACCAGATTGCCGACTACGTCATCAACGGCACCGTGGAAGAGGTCGTACCCAAGTTGATTAAGTATTATAAGCAGAATAGTAAATAACCTGGGGAGTTAAAGAAGTTAAGGGAAGTTATAGAAGTTAAAGGACGATAGCTTTATTACCTAAACATGAGAAGCGAAGTGACATATAGTTTCGAGAACGTGATTGCATGGCAAAAGGCACACATCTTTGTACTATATGTATATAAGATAACACGACACTTCCCCGAAGACGAGCGATTCGGGCTGACTTCTCAATTCAGGAGAGCTGCAGTATCCATTGAGGCAAACATCGCTGAAGGATACAAAAAACTGAGCAAAGCTGACAAGCTCCGTTTCTTCAACATCGCTCAAGGAAGCTTGGAAGAGTGTCGTGACTATCATATATTGTCAAGAGATTTAGGCTATTTGCAGTCTGAAGAATTTGAGGCTCTGCACCAAAGCATAGAGGTGACAAGCAAATTCCTCAATTCCTACTGCAAGGCTATTGTCAATAATGTTGCTATAACAGACTATGAGCAGTAAACGGAAAAGGTAACGTCCCTTAACTTCTTTAACTTCCCCTACCTTCTTTAACTTCCCCTAAAAAAGCAAGAACAATGGCTAATTATTACAAAGATATTTCCGAGATTAAGTTTGAGCTGGAGCAGAGCCCGCTGATGCCGCGCATCGTTGAGCTCAAGGAACGCAGCTTCGAGGACAAGGACCAGTACGACGAGGCGCCGCAGGACTATGCCGACGCTATGGACACCTACGACAAGGTGCTCGACGTCGTGGGCGACATCGTGGCTAACGTCGTGGCACCCAATGCCGAGGACGTCGATGCCGAGGGACCGCACCACGAGAACGGCAGGGTCAGATACGCAAGCAAGACCTACGAGAACCTCGCCGCCATGAACCAGGCAGGACTCAACGGCATGACGATGCCCCGTCGCTACGGCGGACTCAACCTGCCCGTCACGGTCTATACGGCTGCCAACGAGATTGTTTCGGCTGGCGACGCCGGCTTCGAGAACATCTGGAGCCTGCAGGACTGCATCGAGACGCTCTACTGCTTCGGCTCCGAAGAGCAGCGGCAGAAGTACATCCCGCGTGTCTGCAAGGGCGAGACCATGTCGATGGACCTCACCGAACCCGATGCCGGCAGCGACCTGCAGAGCGTCATGCTCAAGGCAACCTACGACGAAGAGAACCAGTGCTGGCGACTGAACGGCTCGAAGCGCTTCATCACCAACGGCGACTCGGACATCCATCTCGTCCTGGCCCGCAGCGAAGCCGGCACGCGCGACGGACGCGGCCTCTCGATGTTCATCTACGACAAGCGCGACGGAGGTGTCGATGTGCGCCGCATTGAGAACAAACTCGGCATCCACGGCTCGCCGACCTGCGAGCTTGTCTATAAGAACGCCAAGTGCGAGCTGTGTGGAGACCGCAAGCTTGGCCTCATCAAATATGTCATGTCGCTGATGAACGGCGCCCGCCTCGGCATTGCCGCCCAGAGCGTCGGCCTCTCGCAGGCTGCCTACAACGAGGCTGTGGCATACGCCAAGGACCGCCGTCAGTTCGGCAAGGCCATCATCGAGTTCCCTGCCGTGCAGGAGCTGATATCGAACATCAAGGCCCGCCTCGATGCCGGTCGCGCCCTACTCTACCAGACGGCACGCTACGTCGATATCTACAAGGCACTGGAGGACATCAGCCGCGACCGCAAGCTGGAACCCGAAGAGCGTGCCGAGCTGAAGAAGTACAGCCGCCTGGCCGATGCCTTCACCCCGCTTGCCAAGGGCATGAACAGCGAGTATGCCAACCAGAACGGCTACGACTGTATCCAGGTGCACGGCGGTTCGGGCTTCATGCTCGAGTATGCCTGCCAGCGCATCTACCGCGACGCCCGCATCACCTCCATCTACGAGGGCACCACGCAGCTGCAGGTCGTGGCCGCCATCCGATACGTCACCAACGGCTTCTACGCCGAGGTCATCGAAAGCCTCACCCCCGAGTCCTCCACCTTTAAGGGGGAGTTAGAGAGGGTCTTGGCTATGACCTCGAAGTTCAACGCCTGCACCGCTGCCGTAAAGGAAACCGGCAACCAGGACACGCTCGACCTCTGCGCCCGTCACCTCTACGAGATGGCTGCCGACGTCATCATGTGCCTCCTCCTCATGCAGAATGCAGCGAAGTCGCCCGAACTGTTTGGCGAGAGCCTGCGCAACTACGTCCGCCTTGCCGAGGCAGAGGTAGAGAAGCACAACAGCTGGATAAAGAACACGCTGGGCGAGTAGGGACATCTCACCGCTCCAATACGATTCCTTTTTATCGCGCGTGATAAGCATCTTATCATGCGCGATTTTTGTTGTAACAAGCACAAGAAGAAGAAGTCACACGCGGGGGCAAAGAAATGACTTGCCCAACAGTTTTTCTGTTAAATGGCGTAAAATCCTCATTTTTCTGCTGATAAAATTTGTATCGTAATGCAGAAAATGTGTATCTTTGCCACAGAAAGTTGATAAAAGCTCCACGCGCTTATTCCGGAAGCGCCCTGCGCTTATTTCAGAAGCGCCTCGTGCTTATTTCGGAAGCGCCTCGTGCTTATTTCAGAAGCGCAGGCAGGATAGAAGTCCCCAGCGTGGCTACTTCAAAGCCAAGGAATGGAACTTCCTAAACATAGGCAAGGAAATGAAGAAACCCTTTAAATTAAAATAACATGAAAACAAACACTTTTATCCTGTCGATGTTGTTGTTTGCATTCGCATGGAGTGCAAAGGCTGAAGAAATCACTGGTTTCAGACTGACCATTTGTCACGATGGTGATACGTTTACCGAGACGTTTCCTGCAAATGGATGGCAGAATATTGTCATCAGCGGGCAGACGACTTCTCTAAAGGTGTTAAGAGCTGAGGTAGATGCTCCCGAATCGATGCGATACATTGGGTTCATTGCTACGATGTACAACGCCGAGGATGGCTGGCAACGCAACGAAAACGAATGGCGAACCATTCCGTTCACATACCAGGGCAACGGCATTTGGGCAATCGACATGGGCGAAGGGCAGGAGCTCGTGGAGAGTGATTGGCTGACGAAAAACAAAATAAAGACCTTCGAGTTCTTCGTTTATGCCGAAGATTCGTCGGGCACTCCCATGCACTACAACAACGAATCGCAGAACTACAAGGTGACGTTCACGACAGGCGGCGGAGGTGGCAGCGACACAGACTGGAAAGTGAAGTTCTACAAGGAGGCTACTGCCACGCTTACCCTTTTGGTCAACGGCATGGACCAAAGCTATGTCTTCGACGGCGATGCGAACCGTCTGCCGAACATGCAACCGGGCGATGCCTATTCGCTCGTTATCAATGGCTTCTATGTGTCGTTCATCTGCAACGACGACGTGAAAGCCACTGACGTGAGTCTGCAGTACAAAGTCTATGAAGAGGGACAGGACGGCGGATGGAATCGTCTGGATGCGATGCAAATCTTCAGCCAGGACGTGAAAAACCCGGAGAAGGGCATCATAGAACACCAGACGATGTGCTTTGCCGACGGGCTCGGACAGGATATATCAGCCGGACTCCAGTTTGGCAAGAACTACGTGCTCGAGGTGATGTATCAAGTCATCGCTGCCGACCGCTACTTCTTCCTTGGCAGGGACAAAGAGAGCTCTCGCTTCAGGTTCTTCTACGACAGCGAGACAGGCATAAGCGCCCCTGCGGAAGTCGCCCTGGAGGAGAATGTCTACAACCTGAGCGGTCAGCGCGTAGGCAAAGATTACAAAGGGATAACAGTCCGGAGAGGCAGGAAAGTCCTCGGCAGGTAGCTTGTCAGACGTTTTCGATGACGAACGTCACGTTGTAGCCCGGTTGGGGGCTGTCGCTGAGGCGGAGCGTCATACCCATCATCATCAAGATTTGTCGCGAGAGGGACAGGCCGATGCCTGTGCCTCTTTGTTTTGTGGAAAAGAAGGGCACGAAGATTTCCTGCGCCACGGAGGGCGGGATGGCGTGGCCGTCGTTGGAGAAGAAGACAGCCTCACCCCCGACCCCTCTCCCGTGGGAGAGGGGAGGACTGCCGCGAAAACTCCCTCTCCCACGGGAGAGGGTTGGGGAGAGGCTGATTGTCTTCGCTTCGGCTTCGATGGCGTTCTTGATGAGATTGATGAAGACCTGCCGGAGGAGGTTTTCGTCGGCCCGGATGATGAGGTCGGCCGGGATGTCGATGTGCCACCTGAGCTGCGGGTAGAGCGAGGCGAGGCTCTCGGCGAAGGAGAGGACGTTGATGTCCGACATGACAGGCTCTTGCAGCTGCGTCAGCTTGCGGTAGCTGTCGATGAAGGAGGTCAGGCCCGTGCTCGTGTCGTGGATGGCGCGGATGCCTTCCTCGAAGGGCGAGCTCTCGATGTCGGGCGAGTTGAGGTAGGCCTGGCTGATGCTCTGTATGGGTGTGGCGGCGTTCATGATTTCGTGCGTCAGCACGCGCGTCAGCCTCTGCCACGACTCCACCTCGCCCCGTGCCAGCAGCCTCTGCATCTCGCCGCCCAGGTCGTTCAGCGCCTCCTGCAAAGCCTTCTCGCCGAAGAAGAGGCCGCGCGTGGGCAAGTGGAACGAGAAGTCCCTGTGCCTGATGGCGTCGCGCATAATCTGCGCCCGCTCCCTGAGCAGACGCTGGTGCCGATACCAGCAGAACAGAGCCAGCACGAAGCAGGCAAGTAGGGCAGCGATAACGTAACTTAGCGACATACAGCGATTGCGTTTTATTGACCACGAATTACACGAACCAGCACGAATATGTTGCTGAGTTTTCTACCACGAATTACACGAATTGCACGAATTATTCGCAGTGTTGAGGACGTAGTCAATTCGTGTAATTCGTGAAATTCGTGGTTGAATAATAGTCCGTTGTTTCATTATTCACTCTTCATTTTATTATATAATGTCTGCCGGCTGATGCCGAGCATGTCGGCGGCACGCTTCATGTTGCCGCCGCACTTGGCGAGTGCCTTGCGCAGGTGTTCCGCCTCGAGTTGTTCAAGGGGGACGACCTCGCCGGCCTTGTCGATGGCATCCTTCAGCACGCGGATAAGCTCGTCGTTGTCCCACGGCTTTGTCACAAAGTCCGCGGCTCCGTTCTTCAAGGCGCGGACGGCCAGCTTGACGTCGGCATAGGCTGTGATGAGCACGATGGGCGTGTCGGGGAAGCGGCGGTGGATGGCCGTGAGCCACATCATGCCTTCCTGTCCCGAGCTGACGCCCATCGAGAAGTTCATGTCGAGCAGGATGGCCTGGGGCTGTTCCTCGGCGATAACATGCAAAGCCTTATCGGGCGAAGAGAGCGTGACGATGCGTCCGAAGGTGCTTGCCAAGCATATCTTTGCAGCGGTCAGGATGGCAGGATTGTCGTCGATGATGAGAAGCGTTCCGTAGTTCATGATGCAAAGATAGGAAAAGATTAGGGATTAGGGATTAGAGATTAGAGATTATTTGTAAAGGAGTGTGAATTTTGCCCGAAAGTGTATAAGAATTGGACACAACCGTGTCTAAAGTTTAGACATCCAGCAATTATGATTTATGAATTGTGAATTATGAATTAAAGAAAGTCTTACCTTTGCAGCAGAAAAGGAAACGAAAAGGCTTAAACGGCCTCTCGATATAACGATATAACGTCATAACGAAAGATAATAACTATGAACATTAGAATGATTCTTCCGACCGTCAGGATCGCATGGCGCGACCTGATGAAGTACAAGGTGCAGAACCTAATCTCCGTCTTCTGCCTTGCCGTAGGCATGGTATGCTTCTGCGTGATGCCCCTCTTCCTGCACTCCGCCTGGAGAGTCGGGAAGCGGTGGCCGGAAGGCGAAGCGTCGCTTGCCTGGATGACCCTTCACGAGAAGGAGGACTCCACGATGAACGGCTTCGTCTATTTCACTCCCGAAATGCTGAAGCAAGTCAGCGACAGCCATCTCTCGAGCATCCGCTTCATCGAACCCAACCAGAGCATCTACCACGGTCATACGGTCATCAAGGACAAGAAAGGGAAGGAGAATGCCGTCTGGTCGGCGAACTATTGGGTCAGCCCCGAGTGGCTCAACTATCATGGGCTTAGGTCGGCCATAACGGGCAAGCCGATTCCTGTGCTGAAGCCCGGCGACATCCTCATGACAAGGCTCATGTGGGAGCGTATCTTCGGTAGGGACGTTGACCCGCGAGGCTTCACAACGACGTCCTTCGACTACCTTCTCAAGACACCGGGCAAGGGCTTCAACAAGATTGTCGATGTGGTCGATACGGGCGACCTCTTCCTCTCGGAGGACAAGCTGTACGTCGTGACCAACCTGCTGCAGGAGACGAACTACAACGACAGGGGCTATCTCCTGCCATACAACTTGAGGATCATTCTTGCAGAGGGAAAGACGTATCACGACTTGGACAAGGAGATGAAGGAACTCTTCCCGCAGTACCGTGTTGAAGTCCACGGGAGCAAGAAAGGCCACCGCACCTTCGCGATGATAATGTATGTGATTCTCTTCGTCGTTGGCAGCTTGGTGCTATTGGTTGGTCTGCTTGGTTTCTTGAAGATGCAGACACAGCTCTTCCGCCTGCGGCAGAGGGAGATGGGTCTTCGCCGTTGCATGGGAGCGACGGGCAGTCAGCTGCTTTGGCTCTTGGTGTGCGAGGTAGGCATCGTCTTCATCTTCGTCACAGCCCTGACGCTCCTGTTCACTTCCCTCCTGGCCGACTATGGCATCCCCCTCATCCGGCAGTTCTATAAAGTCTTCTCGATGGACATGCCCCGGGCTTTCAGCATAGAACTGTGCATCTGTCTGCTGGTGTTCCTGCTGACGGCAGCACTCGCCGTCCTGTCGGCTCGAAGGGTAGTCAAGGCAGATTTGAGCACGATAGTAGGCAAGAGCCACAAGGTCTCCACCCGAGGTCGCAGCCTGCTCATCGTTTTGCAGATGGCGCTCAGCCAGATTTTCGTTTGCATCAGCCTCAGCATATTGGCCGTCACTGCTGAATTCACGGAGAGGAACAGCATCTACAATATGCCCAAGAATGCCGATGCCTTCCGCGACTGCATAGCTGTGGACCAAAAGATGTTGTGGCCCTCCTTTGTGGAGAAGCTGAAGGCGCTGGACGATGTGGAGGACGTCGCGCTGACAGCCTACTACAGCACCCAGAGGACCATGCAGGTGGACACACACTTCCTGCCCATGCTTGGCCTCACCCCTAACCCCTCTCCCGTGGGAGAGGGGGAGTCCAGCCGCGAAAAGTCCCCCTCTCCCACGGGAGAGGGGTTAGGGGTGAGGCTTCCCGTCTATACCAGCCGTGAGGCGGAAGATTCGGTGCTGCTTGGCTATGTGCAGGCAGACCTTTTTCCCGAGGATTACAATTACGGACAGAAGATAAAGAAGCTGTACGTGAGCGAGAGAGACAGCATGATTGGCGACAGATGGATATACAATAACTTCGTCATCGTGAAGGCGAAGCCGCACAAATATGACAAGGTCTGGAAGGAAGTCGAGGCACTCTTTCTTGAGGAGGGAGGATACAACGGAGGACACTACTGGCAGGTGAAGGCACCGATGCAGAACTACTTCGACCTCATGTTCTGCAAGGCACTCTGGATGAAGTTGATACAGATGATAGTGCTGACGCTGACCTTCGTCACCCTGCTCAGCATCGTGCTCACCACCTTCTCGTCTGCCTCGCTCGACACGCGCCTCCGCCAGCGGGAAGTGTCGATACGCCGGGCCTGCGGTGCCAGCCGATGGCAGATAGTGTGGCTCTTCGGCAGATGGTACCTGCTGATGCTCCTCGTCAGCATCCTCATCACGCTGCCCATCTACTGGCTCGTCATCTACTTCATCGTTTCGGAGAAAGTCGTGCCACATGGCTGGGGGCTGTACGTCCCATATGTCGTCAGCGTCATCATCGTGGCCCTCGTCACATTGCTTGCCGTAGGGCAGAAGATATATAAGGTAGGCTTACCCCGTCCCCTCCAAAAGGAGGGGTGAACAGCAGCAGGATAAATTATTAAATAGTAACTCAACCTTCGGAAGTTAAAATAGTAAATAAATCGTAAATTGTAAATCGTCAAATTGTAAATAGCAATGATACAGTTACACAACCTCAAGAAAGTCTTCCGCACGGAAGAGATTGACACCTGGGCTTTGCGCGAAGTGAGCCTGGAAGTGAAAGAAGGAGAGTTCGTCGCCATCATGGGGCCTTCGGGCTGCGGCAAGAGTACATTATTAAATATAATGGGGCTGCTCGACGTGCCGACCGAAGGAACCTACATGCTCGGCGGACGTGACGTGAGTCAGCTCAGCGACACGGAGCGCACCAAGCTGCGCCGAGGCACCATCGGCTTCGTGTTTCAGAGCTTCAACCTCATCGACGAGCTCAGCGTCTATGAGAATGTCGAGCTGCCGCTCCTCTACATGGGGCTGCCGGCACGGGAGCGGAAGGAGCGCGTGATGCAGGTGCTCGACCGCCTTGCCATGTCGCATCGCCGCAAACACTTCCCTGCCCAACTCTCCGGCGGACAGCAGCAGCGCGTAGCCATCGCAAGGGCCGTCGTCTCGAACCCAAAGCTCATCCTTGCCGACGAACCGACGGGCAACCTCGACTCCACGAACAGCAAGGAGGTGATGAACCTGCTCTGCCAGATGCATAAACAAGGCACCACCATCGTCATGGTCACCCACTCGCAGCACGATGCCAGCTTTGCCGACCGCATCATAGAGCTTTACGACGGACAGATTGTCCAGCACGCCGAGCTGTAGCATGTTGCTATCTGTTGTAATTTGCAGAAAAGTCATTTTTTTATGCAAAGTTTGCTGGGGTGATTATTATTTCTTACATTTGCAGCAATGAAACAAAAGAGACTTTGGATGATAGCCGTCACCCTCCTGGTTTGGGGTATATCATCGCTGTATGCACAGACGGCGGGGAGTACGGGCAAGGCACTGCCAATACTCCGCATTGATAACTTGAATGGAACTTCGTATTAGGTTGTCCACGCACCGTGGAGCTTTACGACGGACAGATTGTCCGGCACGCCGAGCTCCGAGAGACAGCAGACACCTATTGCACGTACATGTAGATGCAATTGCACATACATGTACGTGCAGTTGCATCTACATGTACGTGCAAGCGACCTGACTGCATTTTCCTGGCAAAACGTTTGGTGAAGTCCGAGATTCTTTCTAACTTTGCAGGGCAAACCCAAACGATACGACTATGCCTATACGATTTTCCATTGCCCGGCGCGGCGTTCTTCCGACGGAAGGACAGCCGGAAAACACGGGCGAAGCGACTGGCGGTGAGAACCGCTTGCACCTGAGCGAAGCGAAGAACCTTCGCGTCCTATTGGAGAGCCCGCAGACGACGGATGTTATCGACTTCCAGACCGGCAGCAGCCGGCTGCCTTCCGTCCTGCCCAAAGCCGAGCTGACAGCGGCTCTGAGCATCTTGCAGAGGGTGATGGTTCATGAGTTCGAGAAGGGCAATGCCGTCGCGCTGCCCGGAATCGGCACTTTCCGCCTTTCCCTGAAGGGCGGCGTCGAGGTGAAGGACGGCAGCTGTCACGGCAAGGACGTCCGCATCGACAGCATCCTGTTCCGTCCGGACGGCGAGCTGCTGAAGGAAGTGCGCAGATTCGAGGTGAACCAGGTGCCTTACGGCTGGAAGTGGGATGCCGGGGAACCGGAGGTCGCGACGCGCCTTGCCGAACTCTTTGCCGCCGGCACCTACATTACCCACAGGGATGTGTCCGTCGCCTTCGGACAGACCCTGACGCGCAGCCGCGTGACGAGTCTGCTGCAGCGGCTCGTCCGCGAGGGGCGTCTGATTCGCGAAGGAAAGGGCGCTCAGACGCGCTATCGCCTCGCGTAGGCAAACCCCAGGAAGCACACCGCATCCCATTGGTATCGTCCCCTAACTTCCCTTAACTTCCCCCCTAACTTCCCTTAACTTTCCCCCTAACTTCCTTTAAAAATAAAACCATGAAACTGAAGACTTTCCTCCTGCTCCTTGCCCCCCTCCCCATGCTCCTTTCCCCCTGTCCCCTCCGGGCCACGGACGTCATCGACGGCAACTGCCACTACCGCGAGATAGAGGGGCGCTATGCAGGCGTCCGCAAGAACGACAACGGCATTACCTACACCACCTTCGAGACCGACGACCGCATCACCCTCGTCTATTGCCTGCGCATCCCCCGCGCCACGGTGTCCGCCACCGCCCTGCTCACCCCGAAAGTGGCTGGCGACATTACGCTGAACGTGCGCGTCAAGGACTGCGAGACGGGGCAGCTGCTCCTTGAGCACAGCGTGACGCAAGCCTGCCAGCGCAACCAGGCCGCCAGCCTGGAGATTATCCCGCAGATGTCGTTTCCCGCCGACACGTGGTACCGCGTCGAGATACAGGCTCCCGAAGGCTACCGCCGCATCCTGCGCCTTAGCGAGCTCGACTTCGAGCGCTCGGGCAGCCAACCCGTCATCGATGCCCACCTGAGGGGCTTCCCCACCCCCGCCACTCACCTCTGGTTCGGCCACTCCACGGCCCCGCATGCCCCGCAGAACGAGAGCTACGAGTGGTGCTATCAGGAGGTGCTCATGCCCAAGCAGTGGGCCACCATCAACACCTACCTCATGACGCTGGGCATCACGGGCGGCTACATGGGCATACAGATGTGCGGGCAGACGGTTCCCAACGAGAACGGACAGAAGACCGACACGATTCCCTCGTCCTATCAGCACCGCGTGCTCTTCTCCATCTGGGACAACGGCGACACGGACCTCACGCCCGACCTGGCCGCCTACCTGCGGGCCGGAGCGCTGGCCTGGGGCGACGATGTTGCCATCAACCGCTTTGGCAACGAGGGCACGGGATGCCAGTCGATGGTCTATAACGGGCATTGGAACCCGGGAGACTGGGTGCAGTTCCTCACCTGCGCACGCCCCGAAGAAAGGGCCATCACCCTCAAGGACCAGGCCGGACGCGACAGCATCATCCGCTATCCCTGCTCGCTGCTCTCCACGTGGTACAAGAGGACGGACGACCCCGAATGGCACTACCTTGCCACCATCCGCCACAGCGGTGAGTCACACTACTACAACACCTGGTACTCCTTCATCGAGAACTGGGCCGACACGGGCGGCGAGCTCTTCCGTCGTGCCTACTACCGCAACAACTACCAGCGAAGCGTAGGCAGCGGCAAGTGGTACTTCGTCAACAAGGTGGACCTCTTCTCGCAGACGGACTACCTGAACTTCATCAAGGATGGCGAGATAACCGCGCGCCACGTCCGCAAAGACTACGGTCACGGACGGGCCGGCGATGTGCCCCGCGCCTTCTACATGCAGGCCGGCGGCTACGGACAGCCCAAGGACTCGGCCAGCACGCTGCCCCTCGTGGATGACCACAGCTGCGTGGAGAACATCAATCTGGACTCCCTCGTCGCCACGCTGGACAAAGCCTATCAGGACGACTCGAAGGCCTCTATGACAGCCCTGCTGAAGCCCCGTCCGTCGCTCAAGCTGCTCAAGCCCTTCGTCGAGGACCTCCTTGCCCGCACAAACCGCTTCGAAGGCTACAGCGCCGAAGCCATGCAGCCCATCCGCGAGCTGGCCGGGACCGACTACACCTATACGGCTATGCGCAAGGCCCTGCTCGACATGGCCGCCAAGCACACGACCCTGCGCTACGGCAATACCGTCAAGGCCGAACACATCTGCTCCTTCCGCGCCTACATGATAGCCGCAGAAGAAGGCGTGCTGGCCGTCCGCGACAGGCAGCTCGTCAGCATCCCCCGAGCCGAGGCCGACGTCACGGACCCCGCCAACCACTGGATCGTCCTGCGCCACGACGACGAGACCTACTACTGCATCTACAACCTTGCCACCGGCTACTACCTGACCGTCGGCTCGCAGCCCGCGCTCTCCGCCACGCCGAGAAAGCTGTCGCTCACCATGACGGCCAAGCGCTTCGTCATCCGCGAGAGCGCCAAAGCCGTCGGGATGGACAAAGACGGACGGCTCGCTGCCGTCAGCACCGCAAAGGGCGCCCGCTTCGAGCTGCTCGACAACTACTGCCTCACGCCCCCCACCGCGCTCTGCAAGGCCCTGCTCGAACAGACCACCTCGGAAGAGATAGCCACCGGCATAGCCTCCCCGTTCACCCCTCCTTTGGAGGGGACGGGGGATGGGGGGCCGTTCACCCCTCCTTTGGAGGGGACGGGGGAGGCCTCTCTCAGCAACGACATCGCTGCCGTCCGCTACTATAACCTGCAAGGGCAGCGCGTCGGCTATGCCCTGGAACCGGGCCAGACCGTCATCGCCCACATCGTGCTGCGCAACGGAGCCTCGATGGTCAGGAAGATAGTCGTAGGCAAATAACCGCGCCGCAAAACGGGGCCGTCGCAGCGCCGCAAAACGGGGCCGCAGCGTCTGTAATTCGTCCGATAAGCACGAAGAAAAAGCCAAAAACTATGAAATCTGAATTAAAAAGCGTATCTTTGCAGGCCAAAAGAAGATTAGATGAAGAATATGGAAGTTAAAGAAGTTAAGGGAAGTTAAAGGGAGTTAAAGGACAATAGTTTTTTCAGCCCCAATCAAGACTGAAAATACACCGCGTCCCGATAGTATCGTCCCTTAACTTCCCCTAACTTCCCCTAACTTCCCCCAAAACATAACAAGCGAACTTAAAACGATGCTAAACTTTGTAGAAGAACTGAAATGGAGGGGCATGGTCCATCAGATGATGCCCGGAACAGAAGAACTGTTAATGAAAGAACAAGTGTCGGCCTACGTCGGCATCGACCCGACTGCCGACAGCCTGCACATCGGCCACCTCTGCGGCGTAATGATGCTGCGCCACCTGCAGCGCTGCGGGCACAAGCCCATCGCCCTCGTCGGCGGAGCAACAGGCATGATAGGCGACCCCAGCGGAAAGAGCCAGGAACGCAACCTGCTGAACGAAGAGACGCTCCGCCACAACGTGGAGTGCATCAAGAAGCAGCTGGCACACTTCCTCGACTTCGAGAGCGACGCCCCCAACCGCGCCGAGCTCGTCAACAACTACGACTGGATGAAGGACTTCACCTTCCTCGACTTCGCACGCGACATCGGCAAGTGCATCACCGTCAACTACATGATGGCAAAGGACAGCGTGAAGCGCCGACTGAACGGTGAGTTCCAGGACGGCATGTCGTTCACCGAGTTCACCTACCAGCTCCTGCAGGGCTACGACTTCCTGCACCTCTATCAAACCAAGAACTGCAAGCTGCAGATGGGCGGCAGCGACCAGTGGGGCAACATCACAACCGGCACCGAACTCATCCGCCGCAAGCTCGGCGGCGACAACGAAGCCTTCGCCCTCACCTGCCCCCTCATCACGAAAGCCGACGGCAAAAAGTTCGGCAAAACCGAGAAGGGCAACATCTGGCTCGACCGAAATCGCACCACGCCCTATGCCTTCTATCAGTTCTGGCTCAACGTGGCCGACGAGGACGCAGAGCGCTACATCAAGATATTCACCTCCCTCGACAAACCGACCATCGACGCCCTCATCCAGGAGCACCGACAGGACCCGGGCCGTCGCGTCCTGCAGAAGAAGCTGGCCGAAGAGCTCACCGTCATGGTCCACAGCCGCGAGGACTACGAACAGGCCCTCGAAGCCAGCGGCATCCTCTTCGGCAAGAGCACGAAGGAGAGCCTCGTGAAACTCGACGAGCAGACGCTGCTCGACGTCTTCAGCGGCGTGCCACAGTTCGAGATAAACCGCAACCTGCTCCAGGGCGAAGGCACCAAAGCCGTTGACCTCTTCGCAGAGCACACCCAGTGCTTCCCCAGCAAGGGCGAGATGCGCAAGCTCACCCAAGGCGGCGGTGTCAGCCTCAACAAGGAAAAGCTCGCCTCCTTCGACCAGATGGTCACCGAGGCAGACCTCCTCGACGGCAAGTACCTCCTCGTGCAGCAAGGCAAGAAGAAGTACTTCCTGCTCATTGCAAAACAATGACATTTACCATTTGACCATTTACCATTTACCATTTAATGGGACCATGACCTAGAGACAGGAAATACAACTGTTCGAGACAAAGAAGGTTCGCACGGTTTGGGACAGCGAGCAGGAGAAGTGGTACTTCTGTGTGGTTGATGTCGTAGAAGCATTAACCGAAAGTGCCAACCAACCAAAGGCCGAAAGCAAGTATCAACCCCGGCAGGACGTAGTAGGTCAGTATGTCGCTCAGATGCGTAAGCATGGTCGTGGAGGTTCTCTTTCTTCGGCAAAGGTACGACAAAATGCACAAAAAGTGGCGGGGAAGCAAATAATTTTTCTCGTTTCGCTTTTCACTTTTCACTTTTTGTTGTACCTTTGCAGCCGCAAACGATGAAAAGTTTGATTCCGGATTGGGCTATGGTGTAATGGTAGCACAAGAGGTTTTGGTTCTCTTAGTCTTGGTTCGAACCCAGGTAGTCCAACCACAAAAGAAGAAGAGGCCCTTCCCGTCGGGGGGAGGGCCTCTTCTCTCTTTCGTGTAATTCGTGTAATTCGTGGTCCGGAGGCTATTCCTTCCGGTAGGTGACGTTGTAGTTCCAGGTGCCGTCGGCGGCGGTGCCGGTCCAGCCCTCGGGAGGCGTCACGGTGCAGTCGAGGGGGTTCTTCGCCTCGCCGAGGCGGGCAAAGGCGTTGACATAGCGGCCCGGGGCAGTAGTGAAGCTGGCGGTGCTCCGGTCCAGCATCTGCTTCAGTTCGTCGCGTCCGCGGCTCACGGCGTAGGCGTTGTAGTAGTTCCAGACCTCGACGGTGAGTCCGTCGGCGTAGTTCTGCCGCAGGTACTTCAGGATAGCGGAGGTGATGCCCTGCGTCTTGATGCGTATGCCGCCGGCTTCGTATTCCACGGTGGCGGTCACGGTCTGGCCCCCGATGTTGTACTCAATGCGGTCAGGAGCCGAGCTGTGCATCTCAACGCCCTGCCGGTGCGAGAGGACGATGTTCATGTCGTCGGCCTCGCAGTAGTATTCGGGCGTGACGGGGATGAAGACCTCCACGTCGCTGGTGTCGCGCACATGGATGGAGAGCTTCGTGTAGATGTAGTCATCCTTGTCGCGCAGGGCATTGAGGCTCAGGTTCACCTCTATCTCGCCGCCTTGGGGAACGAGGTCGGCGGGGTCTGCAGGTCCGTCTGTCTGCTCGTGCAGGTCAGGATCTACGGGCTCGGCACCCAGTTTCTGAGCGGGAGTCACCTTGACAATCCAGTCGTTGAAGATCCAGTCGCGCTCCACGTCCATGTTCTTGTTGGCAGGATATTCCTGCGTGCCGTTGGCATAGAAGTCGAAGCCGATGTAGTATGCGCCGTCGATGTGGAGGATGATGTACTCGTAGTGATACTTGCTGTCGGTGGAGTTGTGGTAGGCGAACTGCTCGTCGCGTCCGTCGGTGCCCATGTTCACCATGAGTGTGGTGCCCTGGTAGGTCTGGTGCGTCTCGTCGTCGGTATAGGTGGTGGTGTTGTTGCCGCTGTTGAAGTTGTTGATGTGCTCGTACTGTCCCTCGTACTCGGTGACGGACTCTTCGTAGGGCCACCAGCTGATGACTTCCGTCTTGAGGTTGTTGAAGACGAGCAGGTGGTTCATGTGGTCCGAGCCGAGGCCAATGTTCTGTCCGAAGCCGTCGGTGTAGGTTGTCTCTCCCTTATAGACCTGCTGCACCCAGAAGTTCTTCCACGTCACGGAGATGGTGTTCTTCTCTCCCTCGCGTTTCTTGCTGAATTCCTCCACGACTTTTGCCCGCTCCTCTTCGGTGACGTTTGTGGGTCTTCCCCAGTTCTGGTACCACTGGTTGCCGTTCACGTTGGCGGCACGCGTGGCCTTGGTGCCCATAGTCGAGCCAAGAAGTGAGGTGCCGGAATAGTAGATGAAATCGGAAGCATGTTCCACGTTGAAGGTCACTTGCTGCTCATCCAGAACAACAGGCTCTTTCTCGTCCGGGGTACACGATGCCAGAAGCATCCCAGTGACCGCTGCGGCGGAAAGGAGATAGGAATAGAATTTCATATTATCTGATATTTATATTATCCTTCAGCAAAAGAGGTTGACCGACCGGGCACGAAGGGCACCCGCACGGCTTTCACGTTGCAAAGGTACAACATTTAATTCGTAATTCACCATTCGAGGCTCAAGTTTTTTATATTTTTCCCGAAATATGCCGTAATTATGAATTAAATGTTGTACCTTTGCACGGAATTTACTCATCTTATATATATACGCAAGCAGAATGAGACATTTTAGACTTGTGGACAACCTGATGGGTTGGCTCACATTCGCTGTTGCGGCCTTCGTCTATTGCAGCACGGTAGAGCCCACGGCCAGTTTCTGGGACTGCCCGGAGTTCATCACTACAGCCTATAAGCTGGAAGTCGGGCACCCGCCTGGGGCACCCTTCTTCATGCTCACGGCCAACCTCTTTACTCAGTTCGTCAGCGACCCGACGAAAGTTGCCTTGATGGTCAACATGATGAGTGCACTCTTCAGTGCAGCCTGCATCATGTTCCTCTTCTGGAGCATCAGCCATCTGGCACGCAAGCTCATCGGAAAGGAGGGGCAGGTGCAGACGTTGGCCCAGCTCGTCACGGTCGAGGCAAGTGCACTGACCGGAGCCTTGGTCTATACCTTCAGCGACACGTTCTGGTACAGCGCCGTCGAGGGCGAAGTCTATGCCTACAGCAGCCTCTTCACGGCAGTCGTCTTCTGGCTCATGCTGAAGTGGGAAGACCATGCCGACGAGCCGGGCAGCGACCGCTGGCTCATCCTCATTGCCTACCTCACGGGCCTGAGCATCGGAGTCCACCTGCTGAACCTGCTTTGCCTGCCTGCCCTCGTGCTCATCTTCTATTATAGGAAGGTGAAGAATGCCACGATGAAGGGCGCTCTGCTCTCGCTGGTTGGCAGCGGTGTCCTCATCGCAGCCGTGCTCTACGGCATCGTGCCGGGCATCGTGAAGGTAGGCGGATGGTTCGAACTGCTGTTCGTCAACACCCTCGGCATGCCCTTCAACACAGGCGTCATCGTCTATATCGCCCTGCTCGTAGGCATCGTTCTCTGGAGCATCTGGGAAACCATCCGGCAGAAGAGCCGCATGCGGATGACCGTCTCCTACCTGCTGAGCGTAGGCATGCTGGGCATCCCCTTCTACGGCTACGGCTGGACGAGCATCCTCTGTGGCGTTGCAGTACTGGCAGTCCTCTTCTTTGCCCTCCGCTGGAAGCGCGAAGGTAAGGACCTCGTCTCGGCACGGCTGATGAACACCTCGCTGCTCTGCATGCTGATGATCATGATAGGCTACAGCTCGTATGCAGTCATCGTCATCCGCAGTGCTGCCAACACGCCGATGGACCAGAACTCGCCCGAGGACATCTTCACGCTGGGCACCTACCTGAGCCGCGAACAGTACGGCGACCGTCCGCTCCTCTACGGACCAGCCTACACGAGCCAAGTCCTGCTCAAGCCCGACGGCAACTACTGCGTGCCCGTCAGCGAGCAAGGCGCTCCCGTCTATCAGCGCAAAGAGAAGCAGACACCCGACGAACCCGACCGCTACGAGATACAGCGCTATAAGACCGATTACGTCTATCAGCAGAACATGTTCTTCCCCCGCATGTGGAGCTCCACGGACCCACATCCCAAAGCCTACGAGAGCTGGATGGGCGGCGTGAAAGGCACCGTCAAGAGCTATGAGCGCTGCGGCGAGATGGTACAGATAAAGACACCGACACAGCTGGAGAACCTCCGCTTCTTCCTCAGCTATCAAGTCAACTTCATGTACTGGCGCTACTTCATGTGGAACTTTGCAGGCCGACAGAACGACCTGCAGGGCAACGGCGAATGGGAGCACGGCAACTGGATTACAGGCATCCCCTTCCTCGACAACATGCGCCTGGGCGACCAGAGCAAGCTGCCCTCCGAGCTGCGCGAGAACAAGGGGCACAACGTCTTCTACTGTCTGCCTCTGCTGCTCGGACTCATCGGCCTGATATGGCAGCTCTTCAAGAACGACGACAAGCTCAGCCCCGTTCAGGCAAAAAGCCTGGGCGAAGGCGAGAAGCAGTTCGGCATTGTCTTCTTCCTCTTCTTCATGACCGGACTCGCCATCGTAGTCTATCTCAACCAGACACCAATGCAGCCCCGCGAGCGTGACTATGCCTACGCAGGCTCCTTCTACGCCTACGCCATCTGGGTAGGCCTTGGCGTAGCCGCCATCGCCAGCTATCTGCAGAAGCTCCTCAAGAACGAGACCGTCTGTGCAGCCCTGAGCTGCCTCTGCATCCTGGTGCCCATACAGATGGCCGGGCAGACATGGGACGACCATGACCGCTCCGGACGTTACACCTGCCGCGACTTCGGACGCAACTATCTCGAGTCGCTCGACAAGGAGAACTACCCCATCATCTACACCAATGGCGACAACGACACCTTCCCCCTCTGGTATGCACAGGAGACGGAGGGCTTCCGCACGGATGCACGCGTCTGCAACCTCTCCTATCTGCAGACCGACTGGTACATCGACCAGATGAAGCGTCCGGCATACGACTCCCCGGCCATTCCCATTCACTGGAGCCGCCTGCAGTACGTGGCAGGAACACGCGAAGGTGTCAGCGTACGCCCCGGCACGCTGGAACGCCTCATCGAGTCGTACAAGGACGACCCCGCGACGCTTCGCGACCTCCTGGGCGACAATCCCTTTGAACTCAAGAGCATCATCGACAACTGGGTGCTCAACGAGAACCCCGACCTTCGCTTCATTCCCACCGACAGTATCGTGCTGACCATAGACAAGGAGGCAGTCCGTCGGAGCGGCATGATGATAGCAGCCGACAGCATCCCCGACCAGATGCACATCTCCCTCAAGGGCAAGCGTGCCGTCTATAAGAGCGAGATGATGATGTACGAGATGATTGCTCAGTGCAACTGGGAACGCCCCATCTACATGGCTATGACCGTCGGCCCGGAAAATAAGGGAACCGTACAGGACTACTTCGTCCAGGAAGGCCTCGTCTATCGCATCACACCCTTCAACACGGCGAAGAGCGGCAAGGACATCGACACGGAAAAGATGTACGAGAACCTCATGACGCGTTTCTCCTTCGGCGGCATCGACAAGCCGGGCATCTACCTCGACGAGACCGTCATGCGCATGTGCGGCACTCATCGCCGCATCTTCTCGCAGCTGGCTTCGCGCCTCGTGCAGGAAGGCAAGCTCGACAAGGCAGCCCGCGTGGTAGCCAAGGCCGAGAAGGTCATCCCGCCTGCCACCGTGCCCCACAGCTACAGCAGCGGTTCGCTCGAGCTGGCACGCGTCTGGAACACGTTGGGCAAGAAGAAGGAAGCCACCGACATCGCCTATCCCCTGGCAATCCAGGCCGGCGAGTACATGGAGTGGTACCTGAGCCTGCCGAACAAGATACTCCTCATCAGCGAGAGGGATTGCATGTACTACCTGTATCAGATGCACAGCGCATTGACCGTGCTGAACAGTGCCGGCAGCGATAAGGTGCCGGAACTCACGAAGAAGCTCAACCTCTACAATCAGCTTCTCCAAAAGCGTCTCTATGCCAGCGTGGGCATGGACGTGCCCGAAGAAGAGCTGGAGGAGTATGACTACGAAGAGGAAGAGGAATACGAAGAAGAGTCTGGCGAGGACGACACGCTCTGAAACCCGAAACCCTCAAATCGACAATAAGAATCGGTGTTCATAGAGCAGCCTCCCAGAATCTTCCGCTGGTTCTATCCCCACGCCTTGTGGCGGATAAACCCGGAGAAGAAGATGGTCTATCTGACCTTCGATGACGGGCCTATCCCCGAGGCTACACCCTTCATCCTTGACGTGCTGGACCGCTTCGATGCCAAGGCCACGTTCTTCATGGTGGGCGACAACGCGGTCAAGTACCCGCATCTGGTCGAGGAGGTCCGGCTTCGCGGACACGCCATCGGCAACCATACGTTCAACCACATCTCCGGAGCACGCCACAGCCCCTGGACCTATCTGGCGAACATCAAGAAGGCGGGCGACGTGCTGGGGAGCACGAACCTGTTCCGTCCGCCCCACGGATGGATCGGCATGGTGCAGTACCGCGTGCTGCGATACATCGGCATCAAGGTGGTGATGTGGGACGTCGTGACGCGCGACTACAGCCGCCTGCTCACAGCCGACGACGTGGTCAACAACGTGAAGCGCTACACCCGCAACGGCAGTATCATCACGCTGCACGATTCGCTCAAGAGCATCGACAAGCTCAAGCATGCACTGCCCGAGATACTTGCCTGGCTCAGACAGGAAGGATATGAATTCGGCATTATTGAATAGCACAGAGCTCAAAGCCCAGGCCATGCGCTTGGGCTTTGCCAATTGCGGACTGGCAAAGGCAGAGCCCGTGGCGGACCGTTTCGCCGCCCGCTTCCGCCGCTGGCTGGAGCTCGACTACTGTGCCGGCATGGACTATCTGAGGCGCAACGTCGAGATGCGCCTTCGGCCAGACCTGCTCGTACCCGGCGTTAAGACCATTGTCAGCCTTGCCATGAACTTCATGCCGCAGTCGCGTCAGCCCGCCATCAGCCTCTATGCACAAGGCCAGGACTACCACGACGTACTCCGCAGCCGCATGCGTCAGCTCATGCAGGACATGAGCCTGGAGGGGCGTTGCTTTGTGGATAGTGCTCCGGTGTTGGAACGTTACTGGGCTTGGCGGAGCGGTGTCGGCGTCTTCACGCAAGAGGGAGGTTTCATCAGCGTCCCTGGCTACGGCCCGACGGTCTTCCTCGGCGAGCTCTTCCTCCTGCAGGAGGCCGACCACTACGACAGCCCAAGACCCTCTAAATCCCCCTTAGAGGGAGACTTTGCATCCTCCCCCTTTTTTAAGGGGGAGTCAGAGAGGGTCCGGAGGGAGCCAGAGGGGGTCCTGGTCTGTCCCGCCCTCACCCCCGACGGCCTCGATGCCAGGCGCTGCATCAGCTACCTGACCATCGAGCATCGCGGCCCTTTGCCCGACGGACTTCGCCTCGGGCCGACCTTCTACGGTTGCGACCGCTGCCTGCGTGCCACTCCGCAGTTCGCCGAGGCGCAGCCCACCACGGAACCGGCCTTCCAGCCTTCTCCGTCGCTCCTTGCCATGACGCCCGACGACTGGCCCGCCCTGACCGAAGAACAGTACCGCCTGCTCTTCAAGGGCTCCGCCGTCAAACGCGCCAAGTACGAAGGACTCATGCGCAACATCCGCCATTGGAAAACCAATCACTTATAACCCGACATGACAGACTTTCAGGCACTAAAGGACTTCTTCCGGCACGATGAGTTTGCACGGCAGAACGGTATCGAGATTGTAGAGATTGCCGAAGGCTATGCCCGCACACAGGTGCGGATAGAGCCTCGCCACCTGAATGCGGGCGGCAGCGTGCAGGGCGGGGTCCTCTTCACACTGGCTGACCTGGCTTTTGCCGCCGCCACCAATAGCCACGGCACCCTCACCGTGACCAGCACGGCCAACATCACATTCATTCGCGGAGCACGGGACGGCATCATCACGGCTCAGGCACGGGAAACCGTCAACCACCGCCACCTGCCGTTCTGCGAGGTGCGCGTCACCGACAACGACGGCAACCTCGTTGCCATCTTCACAGCCAGCGGCTACCGAAAGGAGGGCGTCCGTGCCGTAGCGGAAAGAGAACCGTAACTCAATAACACCAACACAACATGAAGACGAAAGACATTTACCTTGCCGGAGGATGCTTCTGGGGAACAGAACATTTCTTCAAACAGATTGCCGGAGTGCTGGAAACGGAAGTAGGCTTTGCCAACGGACACACGCCGAACCCGACGTACCAGGAGGTTTATACCGACACGACGGGCTATGCCGAGACGGTGCACGTGACCTACAATCCGGAGGTGTGCAGCCTGGAGTTCCTGCTGCGCATGTTCTTCAAGGCCATCGACCCCGTAAGCCTCAACAAGCAGGGGCACGACGAGGGGACGCGCTACAGGACGGGCGTTTACTACACGGACCCAGCCGACCTGCCCGTCATCGAGAAGGTGTTTGCCTCCGAGCAGCAGAACTGGCAGCAGCCCCTGGCGGTGGAGAAGCTTCCGCTCGAGAACTTCTACACGGCGGAAGAGTACCACCAGGACTACCTCGACAAGAACCCCGACGGCTATTGCCACCTGCCCTTGTCCCTGTTCGAGTTTGCCCGCTCTGCCCGGGAAAGCTGATTCCGCATTCCCGTCCAAGAATCACGGAGCAACCGATTTGGCCCGAATCGTGTCATTATGTCAATTATTGCACACTCCGAAAAAGGTTGAAAAAGGGCCCTTTTCGGGGTGTTTGGGGCAACGGGACGTGACCTCGGCTTCATAAGCTCACGTCGCGTTGGCAAAAACGTCGCGTCTCGTTGAGGGGCACGACGGGACATGCTTGGCGGAACTTCATGTCGGAAAAGTGTGCAATAAAGGCTCAAATCGCCCCATTTTGCAAAGTCAGGATGCCAATCCGGAGGTTTGCATTTACGAATAATCTGCTGTAAGACTCTGATAAACAGTGCTCTCTTGATTCAGGCCCTTATTTTCCCCTCGGGGATAGAAAAGCATGTCCGAAGGGGAAAAAGTCGATTCTGGAGCGATTGCCTGAAAATCCGGTGTAAGCATAATCGCCTTTTTGCTTACATTTTGCAATCACTCGCCCCTTGCCGGATTATTCCAGATACTTGCTGAAGAATGACCATATCTCCTCGCCCGTATTGATATCATCCTCGAACCAACTGTGAGAACCGCCCGTTACTTCATAGAGCCAGACCTCGCAGCCTGTCGGACCGCCCGTAAATTTGTGCTTGATGATGGTCCTGCCGCTCTCTTTGTCGCGGCTCCCGACACGCTCTGTCTGCTCCTGCTCGTTCCGGTTCTTGGCTACCCAGTAACCGACGGCAATGGGCACGGGCATGTAGGCTCCCCAGCCGCCCGCGTTCTCCAGGTCACCGTCCCACTCGGAGACGTGGTCCGCCGTGCCGTGTATCTCGAACAGCGGCATGGGGCCCGGTGCCTCCATCGTCCGGTAAATCCATTCCATCGTCAGTCCCGAAAGGGAAGCCACGGCCCTGAACGTCTTCTGCTTGCTGTAGGCCGTCAGGTAGCACATCTCGCCGCCATTAGACATGCCCGTCATGAAGATGTTCCGCCGGCTCAGGCCGTACTTCCTCTGAACATACTTTGCCAGTTTCTCCATGCCAGCCACCTCATCGACCTGCCATCCTTTCTGGAAGGGATAGCCGACGTTCCACGAAGGCTTACCCTGAGGGTCCTTCCATCCGTGGGGTATGCAGACGGCGAACTTGTGCTTCTCTGCCGCCTGGTTCATCCAGTTTTTCTTCTGTCCGGGATTGTCGTAACCGTGCAGGACAAATACCAGGGGCGCACCCTGCGGTGTTCCGTCGGGTTTGTAAATCCAGAAGCGGCGTGTCTGCCCTTGTATCTTCAGGGAGTCCAGCACCGGTTCGGCTGACTCCGCGTGGCTTGCCGTCATCGTCAGGACAGCGAGAGCTAATAGCAACTTTTTCATAGCGTATCGGTTTTGTGTGAAATATACTCCAGGAAGCGCTCGGCATCGTAGTTCATGATGAGCCCGTCGGGGAAGTCCGTCTCCCGGAGCAGCGGCCAGATGAAGTCGTAGTTGGCAATGTCGAAGCTGATGTGAGCGTCGCTGCCCAGGATGACCGGCACCTCGTAGCGCTTGCACAGACGCAGTATCTCCAGGTTGTTGGCGTAGGCCGATTCCTTCTTGCGCACAGGATTGAGGCTGCTGTTGTTGATTTCGAGCAGCGTCCCCGTCTCCTTTGCAGCCAGCACGATGGGCTCGAAGAGCAGTTCCGCCGTGCCGTCGCCCGGATGCGAGATGATTTGCGTCCAGGGGTTGCGTATGGCAGCCACCATGCCCCGGGTGTTCTCCTCGACGGTACCTCCCTGCCAGCAGAGCAGGTGGATGCCGGCGATGCGCAGGTCGAGCTGGCGGTAGTAGAACTCGTCGAGGTCGAGTGTGCCCTGCGTGTCGAGGATGTTGAGTTCGGCACCAAGCATCAGTCGCAGTTCGCCCCACTGTCGCGGCACGACATGGAGGTTGCGGAAGTAGATGGGATGGCACGTGCCGGGAATGCCGGGAGCGTGTTCCGTAATGCCGAGTATCTGGAGGTGCTTCTCCTGGGCAGCCGTCACCATTTCCTGCAGCGTGCTGTAGGCGTGGCCGCTCACGACGGTGTGAGTGTGGACGTCAAGTTTTAATTCATCATTCATAATTCACAATTCATCGTATCTATGAAGGTCTTTTCTTCAAGTGTAATAGCATAGGCGTGCAGCATGAGCCGCTGGGCGGGCTTTCCGTAGAGGCGGTCGCCGACGATGGGGTTGCCGAGGCCGAGCGGATGGGCACAATGGACGCGCAGCTGATGGGTGCGGCCCGTCACCGGCCTGAGCTCCACAAGGGCATGGCCGTCGCGGTTGGCGAGCACGCGGTAGTGCGTCTGTGCCGGCTTGCCGTGCTGCGGATCGACCATTTGCCGCGGGCGGTCATCGAAGTCGGGGCGCAAGGGCAGGCTGATGTCCCCTTCCTCAGCAACGGGCATCTCCCTCTCGAGCAGGGCATGATAGACTTTGCGGATGCGGCGGTGCAGGAAGAGGTCCTGCAGCTCGTGGTACTTCTCTTCGGTCAGGGCAATAAGCATCAGTCCGCTGGTGTCCATGTCGAGGCGGTGCACGATGAGCGGCCCCGTGGCCTGAGGAAACCTTTGCCTCATGGCATCATGTACGTTGGGCTGGTCGTCCTTGCCCGGCACGGAGAGCAGCCCGGCTGGTTTGCTCACCACGGCCATCTCCTTATTATTATATATAATGTGTAGCTTGGAAAGCAGCCCCTCGCGGTCAGCAAGCAGTGGATTGGGTTCCACGCGGAGGCCGCGAAGCATGTGGCGCAGGATGGGACGGCACTTGCTGTTGCAGGCCGGATAGAAGTGTCCGTCCTGCCGAAGCTCATCCGTCGGCGAGGCACCTACCCAGAACTCGGCCATGCAGAGTGGTCGCAGTCCCTCGCGGTAGGCGGCCTGCAAGAGTCGCGGAGCACAGCACTCGCCGGCACCTGCGGGCGGAACGGCAGGGGCAAAGAGCTCGGGCAGCGACTTCTCTTCGCCCAGGGCATTGAGGAACGTGAACTGACGGAAAAGCCATTGCTGCAGGGCCTTGCTGCGCTCCTGCCGTTCCGTCTGCAGGCGCACGACCTGTTCCTGCCGTTGTCGCAAGGAGGCTTCGCCGGCATAGATGCGTTGCTCCCATGCCCGCTTCAGACGGCGGTACTCGGCCTTCTGATGCTGGCTCTCGCGGATGAGCTGAAGCCCCATCCCGTCCTCCCCCGAGGGGGAGATGCTTTGGCGCAGGGCATCGCGCTTTGCCTTGCTGCGCTGCATGAAGTCCTTGTATGCCGCAAGCTCTTCCTCCATCTGACGGCGAAGCACGGCTGCATCCTGTTCCTGCTGCTCAGTTGCGGGCAGGAGCGATGCAATCTGTCGGTTGATGTGGCTGATGGCAGCCTCTTCCTGCTGGAAGTGACAGCCGGGCTGCATGAGGTCGAAGACCGGCGGCACGAAGTACTCGTGCTGCGTCTTGCCGTCGAGCGTGCCTGAGAAGGCAGCAAGGAAAGAAAGCCCTCCTCCGTAGGGGACTATCAGCACCCCGAACATCTTGCCGTGCTGCAACTCGTCGTGCCATTCAGCGCGACTGTCGATATAGCGGCGCACTTCGTCGGCTGCTGCCAGGCACAGCGGATGGGGCTCGTAGCAGAAAGGATAGGTGAACTGTTCGGGAAGCGTCCCCTCCCACCCTCCCCCAAGGGGAAGGGGATGTAGTGTCACAGCCATAGCACGCCCTCCGGTCCTTCGTTAAAAAGTAAATCCACGATGCTGAGGTCCGGCAGAAACCCGTGCCGCGAAGCAAAGACTTGGTAGTAGGGACGAGGGGCTGGGAGCTGGGAGCAAGGGGCAAGGGAGCAAGAGGATTGTACGGCCAGCCGGTATTCTCCTGCTCCTTGCTCCTTGCTCCCTGCCCCCTCATACGTTGCAGTCCGCCTTACCGGCTTGCTGATGTCGAGCAGCGAAGTAACCAGCGCCATGAGCTCTTCGTTGAAGTCAGCAAGAAACTCCCACTTCTTCTCGTAGAAGGGAGCGAAGTCGTCGGCGTAGTATTCAAAGAAGGGCGACTGCCTGTAGCTGCTCTCGAGGGCAACCCAATGCCGGTGTCTCCAGTTGCCGTGGTCGCTGATTCGCACGTCGCGCATCAGGGTCTTGCCCTCCGTCTTGCAGACCGGGATGGAGAGTGGAAGCACTCCCGACGGGCTGTCAATCAGGCAACGGTTGCGAAGCGTCTGCTTCACGAAGTAGTCGTTGACCTCAAGCCGCACCTCGTCGGCACGATAGTAAGCGCTATAGTGCGAGACAGGCGCCAGGTAACAGCAAGGCAGAAGGGTTGCCATTGCTACTTTATGTTATCGACCAGCGAGAAGAGTCGGTTCCAGCGGATGTGGTGACCGCTCAGCCAGGGACGGTCAACATCGGTGCTGAGCCAGATGAAGATGGGTTTGCCGACGATGTGGTCCTCGGGCACGAAGCCCCAGTAGCGCGAGTCGGCAGAACAATGGCGATTGTCGCCCTGCATCCAGTAGTAGTCCATCTTGAAGGTATATTCCGTGGCTTTCTCTCCGTTGATGAAGATGTCGCCCTCGGGCGTCACGCGCAAGTCGTTGCCCTCATAGGCACGGATGGGACGCTCGTAGATGGCGATGTTCTCGATGGAAAGCTTGATGCTCTCACCCTTCTTGGGAATCCAGATGGGTCCGTAGTTGTCCTGTGTCCAGCCTGTGTAGGCATTCTGCGGATAGAGGCCCTGCGTATTGCGGTTCTCGACGGGTGTCACGCTCGCCACGTATTCCGGATGAGCCTCCAGTCCCTTCTTCGCTTCGGACGTCAGGGGTATCTCGCCCGTCACGTACAGGTCCTGCACATCCTTCATGCTCAAGCCGAGCTCATAGACAAGGTCCTCCGGAATATAGCTCGTCTTGAGTTCAACGTGATAGTTAAACTGCACGTTCTTGGGCGCAGGATTTTCCTTTCCGTCCAGGTAGATAACCTTGTCGCGTATCTCAAGCGTCTGCCCGGGCAGGCCGACGCAACGCTTCACGTAGTTCTCCCTGCGGTCAACGGGACGCCAACCCACTTCGCCGAAGTCCTGCGGAGCAAGGCGGACATACTGACGGCCCAGGTTGTAGATGGTAGCATAGTACTGGCGTTGCTGCTGGGGTGACAGCTGTTCGGGTTGCACTAACGAACCGTTCTGCCTCTGATAGAGCTGAGTTCCTACACTATAGCAGATCGCATAGTATTCCGTCTGGAACTTCGGGTTGCTGACGATGGTGTCGCCGCCAGGATAGTTGAACACGACGATGTCGTTCAGCGTGACTGGCTTAGGTGTAACCCTCTTGTACTCCCATTGCGGCCACTCGATGTAGCTCTTGCCGCCAAAGGGCAGCGTGTGCTGGCAAAGCGGCATGTGCAGGGGTGTCTGCGGCACACGGGGGCCGTAGCTCATCTTGCTCACCAGCAGGTAGTCGCCCACCAGCAGGCTCTTCTCCAGGGAGCTGGAGGGGATGGTGTAGTTCTGAAAGAAGTAGATGTTGACGAAATAGACTGCAACGAGGGCAAAGACGATGGCATCCACCCAGCTCATGACGGTGCGCACCACGGGGTTCTCTGCTTCCTTCCACCACGTCCAAGGGATGCGACGGGTGACGTAGGCATCAAAAATGAACGGGACGACGATGATGCCCCACCAGGCATCCACCCAATAGAGGAAGGCAATGTAGAGGGCAATGGCGACGATGGCTTTTGCCCAGTCCTTCGCTGTGGCTTGATATTTTTTCTTCTTTGTCATTTTCTTTTGGGTTTTATAATTATACTGGGCTCATGGAGCTTAGAAACTGAACAGGTCCTTCATCGTGAGCAGACCGCTGTGCTCCCTGGTGTATTCAGCAGCAAGGACAGCACCGAGGGCAAATCCCTTGCGGGAGTGCGCATCGTGGGTAATCGTTATCATATCCTCGGGAGAATCGTATGTGACGGTATGTATGCCGGGTACTTCCTTCTGCCGGATATCGTCGATGCGCAACACCTCGGGTTTCGTCTCGTGCAGTCCCCAGCGCTCCTTGCGGTCCAGGTTCTCTACGATTTGCTCTGCCAGAGTAATGGCTGTGCCGGAAGGCGCATCAAGCTTGTGGACATGATGCGTCTCGACAAGGTTGACATCATACTGCTCGAAACGGTTCATAATCTTAGCCAAGTATGCATTGACCGCGCTGAAGATGGCTACGCCTACCGAGAAGTTAGAAGCCCAGAAAAGGGTCTTGCCGTCGGCTGTGCATGCATGGCGGACATCATCGCCGTGTTCCTTCATCCATCCCGTACTGCCGCTGACGACCTTCACGCCGGCACGCCACGCCTTCTGGTAGTTGTCGTAAGCTGTCCAGGGCGTAGTGAACTCAATGGCAACGTCGGCACTGGCGAAAGCCTCCGACTCGAATTCCTCCTGGTTGTCTATGTCAATGATGCTGACTATCTCATGTCCTCGCGAAAGGGCTATTTCCTCTATCATGCGGCCCATCTTGCCATACCCTATGAGTGCTATTTTCATGTCTTATGCGATATTTCTCGTGCAAAAGTAATGCTTTTCGCACGATTTTATGTACTTTTGTTTCACAAAATAAGTTAACAGAGCCAAAATAAGGATGGAAAGGCTGCTGCACTACGTCTGGAAGCACAAGATTTTGCCCTTGAAGCCCCTTGCCACAGAGAACGGGCAGGAGCTGGAAGTCATCGACCCCGGCCTTTACAACCGCAATCAGGGTCCCGACTTCTTCAATGCCAAAATCCGCCTGGACGGAATGCTCTGGGCGGGCAACATAGAGGTGCATTTACGCTCGTCCGACTGGTACCGGCACGGGCATGACAGCGACCCTGCCTACAACAGCGTCATCCTGCACGTCGTGGGCGAAGCGGACGCAGAAGCCAGGACACAGGAGGGCAAGCTACTGCCCCAGCTGCAACTCGACATTCCGGAGAGCATCCGCCGAAGCTACGAGGAGCTTTGCCGGACGGAAGACTATCCGCGCTGCCACACGGTCATACCCCAAGTGCCGCAGATAAAGGTGCATCAATGGATGGATGCCTTGCTCGTGGAACGCCTGAAGGAGCGCTCGGAACAGGTGGCGGCGAGGGCCGAAAGGACGGGCGGCGACTGGGAACGGGCCACCTTCGTCACGCTGAGTCGCAGTTTCGGCTTCGGCCTCAACGGTGACAGTTTCGAGCGTTGGGCCATGAGGATACCTCTCTCTGCTGCAGGCAAGCACCGCGACGACCTCTTTCAGGTGGAGACCATCTTCCTTGGAATGGCAGGGCTTATCGACGACATCAAAGCGCAGATGAGCGAGCAGGAGGCCCTGCGGCTTCAGCAGGAATTTGCTTTCCTTCGCCACAAGTTCGGCTTCGACGAGCCGATGCAGCGCAACGATTGGCGCTTCCTGCGAACTCGTCCCGGCAATTTCCCTTCGGTGCGCATCCTGCAGATAGCAGAGCTCTATCACAAGGGGATGGCGCAGATGAGCCGTCTGCTGGAAGCAAAGGACATTGACGGACTGCTGGGATGCCTTGCCGTGCGGGGAACTACAGTTGCCAGCCGACGCCTGCTCATCATCAACACTGTTGTGCCGTTGCTCTTTGCCTACGGTCGGCACATCGGCGACGAGGACATCTGCCAACGCGCTCTCCGCCTGCTGGAGGAACTGCCTGCCGAGAACAACTACATCCTGCGCCAATGGCAGGCATGCGGACTTCGGGTGCGGACTGCTGCCGACAGCCAGGCACTCATCCAGCTCAAGCGTCAGTACTGTGACCGCGCCGACTGCCTCCGCTGCCGCTTCGGATACGAATACCTAAAAAGAACTAAAGAGTAAAGATGAAGACAATGAAATATGCCTACGAATTGAAGATGAAGGTGCGCGACTACGAGTGCGACCTCGAGGGAATCGTCAACAATGCCAATTATCAGCACTACATGGAGCACACCCGCCATGAGTTCCTGCTTCAGGCTGGCATCAGCTTTGCCGAGATGCACGAGCGCGGAATAGACGCGGTGGTGGCACGCATCACGATTTCCTACAAGACACCGCTGCGGAGCCGCGATGAGTTCCTTTCGTGCCTCAGGATAAAGCAGGAAGGCGTCCGCTACGTCTTCCATCAGGACATCTATCGTCTGCCCGACATGAAGCTGGCAGCACGCGGCACCGTTGATACAGTCTGCCTTGTCAACGGCAAGCTGGAGCGCTGCACCGAACTGGAGGACAAGCTGATTCCTTACTATTCCGAGCAATGACCGAACAGGAAACTCTCTACATGATGGCCCTGACCAAGGTGCCTTCGCTCAGCCTGTCCAGCCTCCGGCTGCTTGTTGGGGAGATGGGTTCGGCCACGACCATCCACGAGAACTGCAAGGACCTGCGCAAGCTTCTCCCCGCCGCTTCGCAGCACACGCTCGATGCCTTGGCTGCGATGGACAGCCATCTGGGGCGGGCCGAGCAGGAATTGGCGTTCTGCAAGAAAGGCGGACTCACATGCCTCGGCCTCAACGACGAGGGCTATCCCCAGCGTCTGCGCGACTGCCCCGATGCACCTGTCCTGCTCTACTATCGCGGCACGGCAGACCTGAATGCACGCCACATTGTCAGCATGGTAGGCACGCGACAGATAACCTCCTACGGCAAGGACCTCTGCCGTTCCTTCGTGAGCGACCTGCACAACGTTTGCCCCGATGCTCTTGTTCTGAGCGGACTGGCCTACGGAGTGGATGTCCATTGTCATCGCGCCGCTCTGGAAGAAGGGCTCTCCACCATTGGCGTTCTTGCCCACGGGCTGGACCAGATATATCCGCGCCTGCATCGCGAGACGGCCAAGCAGATGCTCTCCCAGGGCGGACTGCTCACCGAGTACATGTCGGGCACAGCCATCGACAAGCGCAACTTCGTGCAGCGCAACCGCATCGTTGCGGGAATGGCGGACGCCACCATCGTGGTCGAGAGCGCCTCGAAGGGCGGCTCGCTCATCACAGCCGACATCGCACTCAGCTACGACAGACAGGTGTGGGCATTCCCCGGTCGCATCTACGACCAGTACTCCGCCGGCTGCAACAGGCTCATCAGCACGAATCGTGCCTCGCTGCTCACCGATGCCGAGGACTTCTGCCTGGCAATGGGATGGGCAGACGACATGAGTCGCAGCCGCCAGCTTGCCGAAGGCGTCCAGCAGGAGTTCCTTGCCGACTACACGGACGAGGAACAGCGCATCCTGCAGGCCCTCTCCTCTGCCGACGGCCAGCAGGTCAACACATTGTCCGTCGAGACAGACATCCCCGTGAACCGCCTTGCGAGCCTGCTTTTCTCCCTCGAAATGAAGGGCGCGGTGCAGATGCTTGTCGGCGGCAAGTACAAGATAAGGCATTAGGGCTCCAGACGGGCCACCTTTCGAGGCCCAACCCGAGGTTTTTCGACTCCGGGGTGATATAATTTCGCCTCGTTAAGCGTTTTTCTTGCCAAAAAGTTTGCAGAATCGGAAAAACTCCCTACCTTTGCATTCGGGAATCATAAAATACGTTAGAAAGTCAAGGGTTCTGACCGTCAGGGTCAGGATTCTTCTTTTTTTCGTGTTTCCTGCATATATAATAAGATAATGTATAACTAAAACAAACAATAAAATGGCTTACATGACACAGAAAGGCTACGACGAGCTCGTAGCCAAGCTGCAGCACATGGAGAGCATAGACCGCCCCGCCGCAAGTGCTGCCATTGCCGAGGCCCGCGACAAGGGCGACCTATCAGAGAATGCAGAATACGACGCTGCCAAGGAATGGCAGGGAAAGCTCGAGACAGAGATTGCGCAGCTCAAGAAGACTATCATCGAGGCAAAGATTATCGACACCACACACCTCGACACCAGCACCGTCCAGATTCTCTCGACCGTAGAGCTCCGCAACATCAAGAACAAGATGACGATGAAATACACCATCGTCAGCGCTACGGAGGCCGACCTGCGTGCCGGCAAGCTCAGCGTGGAGACACCCATTGCCAAGGGACTGCTCGGCAAGAAGGTGGGCGACATTGCAGAGATCACAGTGCCGCAGGGCACCATCCAGCTCGAAGTGGTCAGCATCAGCTTCGACTAAGAGAACCGACTCGCCAAACCGTAAATTGTCAGATTGTCAAATTGTAAAACTGTAAATTGTCTAATCACAATGGCAAGCATCTTTTCCCGCATCGTAGCCGGCGAGATACCGAGCTACAAGATAGCAGAGGACGAGCGCTACTACGCCTTCCTCGACATCAGCCCTCTCCAGAAGGGACACACCCTCGTCATCCCCAAGCGAGAGGTTGACTACATCTTCGACCTCGAAGACGACGAGCTGGCAGGCCTTCAGGTCTTTGCCAAGAAGGTGGCACGTGCCATCAAGCGTGCCATTCCGTGCGTCAAGGTAGGGCAGTGCGTGCTCGGGCTGGAAGTGCCCCATGCCCACATCCACCTCGTGCCCATGCAGAGCGAAGCCGACATGCGATTCACGAACCCTCACCTCCAGCTCACTCCCGAGGAGTTTGAGCAGATAGCCCAGAGCATCCGCAAGGAACTATAGCATCCCCATAACAACTAAAAAAAATAAAATCATGAAAACAAGAATCATTGCAGCCGTGGCACTGCTCAGCATTGCGCTCGGCACACAGGCCCAGAAACATGACTTCGCCAACTGGAAACGCTATGCCGATGCCAACAAGGAACTCGGCGCTCCCGCCAAGGGCGAGAAGCGCGTAGTGCTGATGGGCAACTCCATTACCGACGGATGGCCCCGCATACGGCCTGAATTCTTCAAGGAGAACAGCATCATCGGGCGCGGCATCGGCGGCCAGACTTCCTACCAGTTCCTCCTCCGCTTCCGCGAGGATGTCATCAATCTTCAGCCCAAGGTCGTTGTCATCAACTACGGCACCAATGACATAGCCGAGAACACCGGCGAATACAACGAGGACCTCACCTACGGCAACGTCCTCTCGATGGTCGAGCTGGCACGCTACCACAAGTGCAAGGTCATCCTGACCAGCTGCCTCCCTGCCGGCGGCTTCAGCTGGCGCCCGGCCATCAAGGACAGCATGGAGAAGATTCGCAGCCTCAATGCCCGCGTCAAGGCGTATGCCGAGGCCAACAAGATTCCCTACGTAGATTATTTCAGCGCTATGGTCAATGCCGAAGGCACTGCCATGAAGCCCGAACTGGCCAACGACAACCCTGGTGTTCACCCCAACGGAGCCGGCTATGCCGTCATGGAAAGCCTGCTGCTGCCCGTCATCAAGAAACTTCGCTAAGCAGACATCATGGCCGACAACAAGTATTGTCTCATCCTGGCTGGTGGCAACGGCAGCCGCCTCTGGCCCATCAGCCGCACGGTGAAGCCCAAGCAGTTCCTCGACCTCTTCGGCAGGGGACGTACCCTGCTACAGCAGACCTACGACCGCGTCAAGCAGTTCATCGACCCTGCCCACATCTACATCAGCACCAACGTGGCATACCTGCCCCTCGTCTATGAGCAGCTGCCCGAAGTAGATGACCGGCACATCCTGGAGGAACCTGTCCGCCGCGGCACCCTGGCTTCCGTGGCCTGGGGCTCTGTCTTCATAGCCACGCAGAATCCGCAGGCCACACTCTTCGTCACGCCCTCCGACCAGTTCATTCCGGACAGGGAGCAGTACAGGCAGGATGTGCTCGACGGATTGCAGTTCGCCAGCGAGAACGACGGAATCATCGTCATGGGCGTTGACCCCACGCGTCCGGAGACAGGCTACGGCTACATCCAGATGGACGACGACAAACCGCTCCACCACGACATCTTCCCCATCAGGTCCTTCACCGAGAAGCCCGACGCAGAATTTGCCAACATTTTCCTTCAGGAAGGCAATTTCCTCTGGAACACCGGCCTGCTCTGCTTCAGCACGCGCGTCATGCTCGACAATCTCTTCACGCTTGTGCCTGAATACCGCATCGAGATACCGCGCATGATGGCAGAGGCCGAGAGTGCCGACCCCAAGCTCGTCCCCGACAGCTTCAACGTTCTGCCCAACTACAACATGGACGTCAGCATCCTGGAGCGCAGCGACCACGTCTATGTGCAGCGCTGCCATTTCACCTGGGCAGACATTGGCACATGGGCCAGCATCGGAGAGGATGCCCCGCGGGATGCCGACGGGAACGTCCTGATGGGTACCAGTGCACACCTCTATGAATGCTCGGGCAACATCGTCCGTCTGCCCAGCGGACGCACGGCTGTCATCAAGGGACTGAAGGACTTCGTCGTAGCCGAGGAAGGGGAAATCCTCATGATTTGTCCCCGACAGGACATCGCTGCCATGCGACGCATGCATACAGACACCAAGTTCGGCGAGCCGAAAAACTAAAGTCCGGACAACACGGCACAAAGTTATTTTCAAAGTTTGAAAATCAATTTTCAAGCTTTGAAAATTAATTTTCACGTCATGAAAATAGATTTTCATGACGTGAAAATAGTTTTATGACGTGTCGCTCCGACTTATGCGACGCGCCGGGAAGGGTTTTGCAACACGTCGGGAATGGCTTGCAGTCAGGTTTCCGGAACAGACCATGCACTGCGCACGGGCTTGTCGTCGCGGATGACGTCTTCCGTCCAATTGGGTTCGCCAAAGAACTCATTGGGGTGGAAGACGTGCAGTTTATAGAACTTTGTAAGGTTGAGCCGCAGTTCCGTCGTCACGGCAGGCTTGAGCTGGAAAGGCTTGTCCTGCTTCCAGGCGATGGCCTGGATGCAAAGATGCTCCAGGTCATTGACCTCCGAGCGGTCGAAGGCCTCGACAAACAGCTTGCTGTTGGGCTCGACCACGCCGCAGAAGCGCAGTAGCCAGCTGGCTCCCTGCGCACTGAGGACAGACACCTGCATGTAGTAGTTGCTGTCATTCACCAGGTAGGACTCGAAGCCCGTGCTCGAGATTTCCTTCACGTCGTCGGGCAGGAAGGAGAGGTAGAGGTTGAGACGTTCTCCCTCCCTTCGCTCCAACGGTTTGGGCTTGAAGGTAATCGGTTTTTCCTCCCTGACCGCGGGTTCCTGCCTTTCGCTCTTCGGAGCGGGAATGGGACGAGGCTTCTCCTCTTCTTCCACCTTCGGGACCAGGATGACGTCCTTCAGCTGCATCGGTATCTCGAAGCCGTCCTCGTCCTGAACCAGGACGATGTTCTTGCCCTGAAACCCGCTCACCGTGCCCCCTCCCACCTCGGAGAGGAAGCGCACCGTATCGCCAATCTTCATATCGTTCTTATAGTTCTGCGTCACTGCATTGGAAGGTCGTGCCGCGGGTGATGTCGCCTGTCTGGAGTCCGAGTTTCAGCCACTTCATGCGCTGCTTGCTGGTGCCGTGGGTGAAAGTCTCGGGCTGAGAATAGCCGCGAGCCTTCTCCTGCAAGTAGTTGTCGCCGATGACCTGTGCACAGCGGATGGCTTCCTCGAGGTCGCCTTCCTCGATGCTGCCGAACATCTCGTTGTCGTGGTAGGCCCAGACACCGGCATAGAAGTCGGCCAGCAGTTCGAGGCGCACGCTCAGCTTGTTGGCCTCTGCCGGGCTGAGCCTTGCCATCTGCTGGTGCACCTTGCCCAGAGTCCCCAGCAGGTACTCCACGTGGTGCCCCACCTCGTGAGCAATGACGTAGGCATAGGCAAAGTCGCCGTCGGCTCCGAGCTGCTGCTTCATGGAGGAGAAGAAAGAGAGGTCGATGTAGAGGCACTGGTCGGCAGAGCAGTAGAAGGGTCCCATGCTGGACTGTCCGCCGCCGCATGCGGTCTGTACGCTGCCCGTGTAGAGCACCATCTTGGGCGGCTCGTAGGTGCGCCCTATCTTCTTGAACTCCTGGGCCCACACATCCTCCGTGCCGGCCAGAATCTGCTTGGAGAACTTGGCAAGCTCCTGTTCCTCCTGCGTGAACTCGCGTCCGCCTTCGGCCTGCTCCGTGACGTTGCCGTTCAGCATGCCTGCACTGCTGATCACGCTATTGAAGACATCGCCCAGGTTGCCGCCCGTGGCCCACGTCAAAAGTAATGCAATGAGCATGCCTCCGATGCCCATTCTGCCTATCTTCGCTGTAGAACGCATTCTGCGGCGGTCATCAACGTTTGTACTCTCTCTTCTTCCTGTTAGTTTCATACGTATGAATGTTTTAGTGATTAATTTTTCTGCTTAATGCTGCAAAAATAGCGAAAAAACTTCAGACAACACAAACCTAGACACGTATTTTTGAATCTTTAATGTCATTTTCTTTATAAATAATGTGTAGTTTGAAAAAAATGCCTTACCTTTGCGCCCACAATCAAACAGAAAAAGCTATAATGAAGGAAAATTTGGTAATCGTAGAGAGCCCTGCCAAGGCTAAGACCATCGAGAAATTCCTGGGAGACAAATACAAGGTCCTGTCCAGCTACGGACATATCCGCGACCTGAAGAGAAAGTCGTTCAGCGTGGACGAAAAGACCTTTGAACCGCAATACGAGGTTCCTGCCGACAAGGTGAAAGTGGTAGCACAGCTGAAGACACAGGCAGAACAGGCACGCATGGTCTGGCTGGCATCCGATGAAGACCGCGAAGGAGAAGCCATCAGCTGGCACCTCTACGAAGTGCTCGGGCTCAAGCCGGAGAACACACGTCGCATCGTATTCCACGAAATCACGAAACCCGCCATCCTAGAAGCCATCGAGCATCCCAGGCAGATAGACCTCAACCTGGTGAACGCACAGCAGGCACGCCGAGTGCTGGACCGCATCGTAGGCTTCAAGCTCAGCCCCGTCCTCTGGCGCAAGGTGAAGCCCAGCCTCTCCGCAGGACGAGTCCAGAGCGTCGCCGTCCGACTCATCGTAGAGCGCGAGCGCGAGATAGAAGACTTCCACTGCGAAGAGAACTACCGCGTCACCGCCCTCTTCCAGAGCGCAGACGGCAGCGAAGTGAAAGCCGAACTCAGCCGACGATTCCCCTCATCCGAAGAGGCAAAAGCCTTCCTCGAAAGCATCAAGGACAGCAGCTTCATCGTTCAGGACATCGCCACAAAACCCTTACGCCGCACACCGGCCCCACCCTTCACCACCAGCACACTGCAGCAGGAGGCAGCCCACAAACTCGGCTTCACCGTGGCACAGACCATGATGGTGGCACAGCACCTCTACGAAAGCGGACGCATCACCTACATGCGTACCGACAGCGTCAACCTCAGCCAGCTCTGCCTGAATGCCAGCAAGAAAGTCATCACCGGGCAGATGGGCAAGGAATACGTCAAGACACGCCAGTACCATACCAACTCGAAAGGCGCACAGGAGGCACACGAAGCCATCCGCCCAACCTACATTGAAAACTCGCAGATAGAAGGCAACCAGCAGGAACGACGACTCTACGACCTCATCTGGAAACGCACTATCGCCAGCCAGATGGCCGACGCAGAGCTGGAACGCACACAAGTGACCATCAGCATCGAGGGCAGGGAAGAAACCTTCCTGGCCGACGGCGAAGTCATCAAGTTCGACGGCTTCCTGCGCGTTTATGCCGAGACGAACAGCGATGCACTCCACGAAGGCGAAGCCGACAACGAGAATCTCAGCACCCTGCCCGCCATGACCGTCGGCGAGCAGCTCATGCGCCAGCAAGCCGTAGCCACACAGCGCTTCTCGCAGCGTCCCGTCCGCTACAACGAGGCAAGCCTCGTGCGCAAGCTCGAGGAACTCGGCATCGGACGCCCAAGCACATACGCCACCACCATTACAACCATACAACAGCGCGAATACGTGGAAAAGGGAGACAAGCAGGGCGAAGAGCGCACCTACCACACCATTACGCTGGCCGAAGACAAGCTGACCGAAGAGTCGCACACCACCACCGTCGGCCAGGAGCGAGGCAAACTGCTCCCAACGGACACAGGCATCGTCGTCAACGACTTCCTCAAAGAGAACTTTCCCGAAATCATGGACTACAACTTCACGGCAGACATTGAAAAGGAATTCGATGAGATCGCCGAAGGAAAGATAGCATGGGAAGGCGTCGTCAAGAAGTTCTACGAAGGCTTCGAGCCCCTTGTGGAAAAGTCCGTCAACACCCGCACAGAGCACAAGGTCGGCGAGCGCATACTGGGCAACGACCCGGCAACGGGGGCTCCCATAGCAGTCAAGATAGGCCGGTTCGGGCCGGTCGTGCAGATGGGCGGCGCCGCAACAGGACAGAAGCCGCGCTTCGCACAGCTCGCCGCCGGGCAGAAGCTCGAGACCATCACCCTGGCCGAAGCCCTCGAGCTGTTCCGCCTTCCCCGCAAGCTGGGCATGTACGAAGGGGAGCCCGTCATCATCGGAGCCGGCAAGTATGGTCCCTACGTGTCGCACAAAGGCTCCTACGTCTCGGTGCCCAAGGGAACAGACCCGATGGAGATTACCTTCGAGCAGGCTGTCATCATGATGCACCATAAGCACCAGGAGGAAGCAGAACGCCACCTCAAGACATTCCCGGAGGATGCCGAACTGGAAGTCCTCAACGGCAGATACGGCCCCTACATCACCTACAAAGGCAACAACTACCGCTTGCCGAAAGCCATGCACGAGCGTGCAAAGGAGCTGACCTACGAGGAGTGCATGCAAATCGTCAACGGACAAGCTGAAAAGGTTGCCGCAAGACAAGCCAAACACTTAGCCTACAAATGAAGAGCATCGTCCTGATAGGCTACATGGGTTCCGGCAAGACGACTGTCGGACGGCAGCTTGCCCTTGCCCTGGGGCGCACCTTCTACGACCTCGACTGGTACATCGAGATGCGCTATCACCGCACCGTCGCACAAATCTTTGCCGAGAGGGGCGAAGAAGGCTTCCGCGAGCTGGAGCGCAACATGCTCCACGAGGCGGCAGAGTTCGAAGACATCGTACTCAGCTGCGGGGGCGGCACTCCCTGTTTCTTCGACAACATGGACTACATCCGCAGTGTCAGCGAAAGCGTCTATCTGAAGGCAACGCCTGAAGTGCTCGCCCAGCACCTCCAGATGGGCAAGGTGGAACGTCCGCTCATCAAGGGCAAGAGTCCGGAGGAGCTGCTCGACTTCATCCGAGCTTCGCTCAAAGAACGCGAGCCCTTCTATCTCCAGGCACAGCACGTCGTCGATGTGACACTGCTCGACAACTACGACAAGCTCCAGACCAGCGTACGACTCATCCGCCAGGAGCTGGGAATATAGAGAAGGATAATTATGAATACCGATAATTATAAACTGAAATGAAAAAGTGGCGCATAGAGGATTCTGAGGAGCTCTACAACATCAAGGGTTGGGGAGTCAATTACTTTGGCATCAACGAGAAGGGACATGTCTATGTCACACCTAAGAAGAACAGCGTGCAGGTGGACCTCAAGGAGCTGGTGGACCACCTGGCTACCCGCCATGTGACGGCCCCCGTGCTGCTCCGCTTCCCCGACATACTGGACAACCGCATCGAGAAGACCGACGAATGTTTCCGCAAGGCAGGCAAGGAATATGACTACAAGGGTGAACACTTTATCATCTTCCCCGTGAAGGTGAACCAGATGCGCCCCGTCGTAGAAGAAATCATCAGCCACGGCAAGCGCTACAACCTTGGGCTGGAGGCCGGCTCGAAACCCGAACTGCATGCCGTGATTGCCACAAACATGGACAGCGACAGCCTCATCATCTGTAATGGGCACAAGGACCAGAACTTCATCGAGCTGGCTCTCCTGGCTCAGAAGATGGGCAAGCGAGTCTTCCTTGTCATCGAGAAGCTTCCCGAGCTGGCCGTCATAGCCGAGACAGCCAAGAAGCTGGGCGTGCATCCCAACCTCGGCATCCGCATCAAGCTGGCCAGCAACGGCAGCGGCAAGTGGAGCGAGAGCGGCGGCGATGCCTCGAAGTTCGGGCTCAACAGCTCCGAGCTGCTGATGGCCCTGCAGATGCTTGACGAGCTGGGGCTGCGCGACTGCCTGCGCCTCATCCACTTCCACATCGGAAGCCAGATAAACAAGATTCGCCGCATCAGCACCGCCCTCCGCGAGGCGGCACAGTACTATGTGCAGCTCCACGCGATGGGCTTCGACATCAAGTTTGTGGATTGCGGCGGCGGTCTGGGTGTGGATTACGACGGTACCCGAAGCAGCAACAGCGAGAGCAGCGTCAACTACAGCATCCAGGAGTATGTCAACGACTGCGTCTATACCTTCGTGGAGGCTGCCAACAAGAACGACATTCCTCATCCCGACATCATCACGGAGGGCGGACGCTCGCTCACCGCACACCACAGCGTCCTTATCATCGATGTGCTGGAAAGCGTCTCTGCGCCTCAGATGCCCGAAGACTTCGTGCCGGGGCCCGAGGACCACAAACTCGTGCATGACCTGACGGAGATATGGGACCACCTCTCCTCGCGCTCGCTTCTCGAGGACTGGCACGATGCCGAGGACATTCGCGAGGAGGCGCTCGACCTCTTCCGCCACGGCATCATCGACCTCAAGACACGTGCACAGATTGAGTCGCTCTACTGGGCCATCAGCCATGAAGTGGCCGAGCTGGCACACCACCAGAAGCATGTCCCCGACGAGCTGCGCAAGCTCGACAAGCAAATGGCCGACAAGTACTTCTGCAACTTCTCGCTCTTCCAGTCGATGCCCGACTCGTGGGGCATCGACCAGCTCTTCCCCATCATGCCTATCGCCAGGCTGGAGGAACAGCCCACTCGCAGCGCCACCCTGCAGGACATCACCTGCGACAGCGACGGCAAGATATCGGCCTACGTCAACGGCGGACAGCAGACGAACTACATCCCCCTGCACCCCATCCTCCCGGGCGAACATTATTATATAGGTGTGTTCCTCGTCGGGGCGTATCAGGAGATTCTGGGCAACATGCACAACCTCTTCGGCGACACCAACGCGGTACACATCAGCGTGGATAAGGACCAATATACCATCGAGCAGTTCATCGACGGCGAGAGCGTGGCCGACGTGCTGGAGTACGTTCAGTACGACCCGAAGAAACTCGTGCGCCGACTGGAGATATGGGTCAGCAAGGCCGTGAAGGACGGCAAGATAACTCAGAGCGAAGGCAAGGAGTTCATCAGCAACTACCGCGCCGGACTATATGGATATACCTACCTGGAGTAAAAAAAGCCCCACCACCCCTGCCCTCCCCTAAAGGAAGGGGGAAAGAACCCAGCCAAGAATAGCCAAATCGTAACATCATAAAATCGAAAACAAATCGTAAATCGTCAAATAGTAAATGACATTTATGAATCAACAATTATGAATTATGAATTCCATTAAGTACATTGGTGTCGATGACCTCGACATCGACCTCTTCGAGAGCCAATACATCGTGCCGGAAGGCATGAGCTACAATTCCTACCTTATCGACGACGAGAAGATTGCCATCATGGACACTGCCGACCGCCGCAAGGCGGACGAGTGGAAGAAGAACCTGACCAAGGCCCTTGCCGGACGCAAGCCCCACTATCTCGTGGCGCACCACATGGAGCCCGACCATGCCTCGCTCATCGCGGAAGTGCTCGGGACCTACCCGGAGCTGCAACTCGTCTGCAGCGCACAGGCCCTGAAGATGCTGCCCAACTTCTTCGACGGCTTCCCCTTCGAGGGACGCGTCCTGACGGTCAAGGAGGGCGACACGCTCTCCCTGGGAAGCCACACGCTCCACTTCATTGCCGCGCCTATGGTGCACTGGCCCGAGGTGCTCATGAGCTACGAGGACCGGGAGAAGGTGCTCTTTGCTGCCGACGGCTTCGGGAAGTTCGGAGCACTCTCAAAGGAGCAAGGAGCAAGGAGCAAGGAGCAAGAGAATACCAACTCCCAGAGCTGTTCTCCTGCCCCCTGCCCCTTGCCCCTTGCCCCTGATAATGGCTCTTCTTGGGCCTGCGAAGCCCGTCGCTACTACTTCAACATCTGCGGCAAGTACGGCCCGCAGGTGCAGAACGTGCTCCGGAAAGCCGCTGCACTCGACATACAGGCCATCTGTCCGCTCCACGGCCCCGTGCTCACGGGTGAGGCCATGCAGAAGGCTCTGAAGCTCTACGACATCTGGAGCCGCTACGAGCCCGAAAGCGAAGGCGTACTCGTGGCATACGCCAGCATCCACGGCGGCACGGCAGCAGCAGCAGAGCGGCTCGGCGAGATTCTCAGGGAGAAAGGTGCTCCCAAGGTGGTGGTCAGCGACCTGAGCCGCGACGACATGGCCGAGGTCATCGAGGATGCCTTCCGCTATCCCAAGATTGTGGTCTGCGCTGCAAGTTACGACGGCGGCGTCTTCCCCGTCATGCACGATTTCCTTTATCACCTGCAGATAAAGAACTACCAGAAGCGCACCTTCGGCATCGTCGAGAACGGCAGCTGGGCTCCATCGGCAGGCCGCGTCATGCGGGCGATGATCGAAGAGATGAAGGACTGCCCCATAGTGGAGCCTCTCGTCACCATCCGCTCCCGCATGAAGCCAGCCGACGACGCACAGCTCCAGAGCCTTGCCGAGGCAATCCTGGCATAATACTTCGCGTCCTAACAGGAAACACTACGCGATGACTTCATTGCTTCATCGCGATGGAGTGATTGCACATACATGTAGATGCAATTGCTTGTTCGCGATGAAGCAACGAACACGACGCGAGGGGTACGCATCCGCCACAAGTCATTCGCCTCCGGTTCGCATGAAAAAAAGGGGCTGTGCCAGAATGAATGGCACAGCCCCCTTTTTTGCTTTAACCACGAATTACACGAATTATTCAACTGCTGTTTGTCAGCTAATTATAAATTCGTGTAATTCGTGCAATTCGTGGTTTGGAAACTTCTTCGTTGTTTTGACACAGCCCCTTTTATTGCTTTTATTACGAATCTCCAGTGACCTTTGGGGTCGTCAGAACTGTTCGAGGTAGGCGATGCGGCTTTCCGTGCTGGGATGGGTGCTGAAGAGGCGGCTCATCATATTGGTGAACTCGCTCTTGAAGGCCACAGGCTTCACGATGAAGAGCTGTGCCACATCCTCGCGGTCAACGTTCCCGAGGCCCGGGTCGTTACTTATCTTGCGAAGGGCGGAAGCCAGGGCCAACGGATTGCCGCAAAGCTCGGCACCTCCGGCATCGGCCATGTACTCGCGCTTGCGACTGATGGCGAAGCGCGTAAGCAACGTGAAGAAATAGCCGATGGCAGCCAGCACGATGGCAACAAGGATGACAGCAATGACGGAGCCACCCTGCTTGCCGTCGCTGCGACTCGACCTCCGACTGCCTCCCCCATAGATGAAGGTGTTCCAAAGCATGCGGACAGCCAGGCTCAGAGCCGTGCTCATAATGCCGACAAAGATGATGCTGACGATGAGCAGACGCGTGTCGCGGTTGCGGATGTGCGTCAGCTCGTGGCCGATGACGCCTGCCAGCTCGTCGTCGTTGAGGCGGCCCAAGATGCCTGTGGTCACGGTGACGGTGTAGCTCTTCTCGTCGATGCCGCTGGCAAAAGCGTTGAGCTGCGGGTCGTCGATGACGTTGATTTTCGGCATAGGCATGCCACACGTCATCGTCAGGTTCTCCACGATGTTATAGACACGCGGATTCTCCCTGCGCTCCAGCGGACGGGCACCGGTAGCCTGCCGCACCATGCTGGCATTGGTGAAGTAGGAAATCAGGAACCAGATGCCCACGATGCCCACCACCCAAGGCAATGTCATGACGAAAGCCTCGCCGGTAGCCACGGCATCGAACTCCAGGTGCGTACTCTGGTAGCCATCGGGCACCTGCTGCAGGTTCAGGAATGCCAGGAAGACATACACGATAGCCAGGATGATGCACGGGAAGAGAATGAGCAGCAGGATGCTCTTCAGATTGTTCTGCACCTGCTGCGTATGAATGCCAACGTATTTCACATTTACTATTTATTTCATTTACCATTTACCATTTCTCCCTCTCCCACGGGAGAGGGCCGGGGAGAGGCCATTTCTCCCCTCTCCCACTTACCATTTCTCCCTCTCCCACGGGAGGAGGGTTGGGGAGAGGCCATTTCTCCCTCTCCCATTTACCATATTTCTCCCTCTCCCACGGGAGAGGGCCGGGGAGAGGCCATTTCCCACGGGAGAGGGCCGGGGAGAGGCCATTGGGAGAGGGCCGGAGAGAGACCCTAGAACTTAACCTCAGGAGCTTTCTGCACAGCGGCACGTTCTTCCTGCGGAACCTCGAACATCGGCTCCTGGTGGAAGCCGAACATACCGGCAAAGAGCACGGCAGGAAACTTCTGCACGCCGGTGTTGAGCTCTTTCGTCGCGCTGTTGAAGAAGCGGCGGACTGCAGCCAGCTTGTTCTCGATGTCGGCCAGCTCGCTCTGCAGCTGCAGGAAGTTCTGGTTAGCCTTCAGGTCGGGATAAGCCTCCACGCTGACCTTCAAGCCTGCCAGGGCACTGCTCAAGGCATTCTCAGCCTCGATCTTATCATTCAGGGATGTAGCATTCATCGCAGCAGTACGGGCTGCCGTCACACGCTCCAACACACCCTTCTCGTGCTCGGCATACCCCTTGACGGTATTCACCAGGTTAGGAATAAGGTCGTAACGCTGCTTCAGCTGAACATCGATGTTGGCGAAAGCGTTTTCACGATTGTTGCGCAGAGTCACCAGATTGTTATAGATACCGATAACCCAAAGAACCAGCAGCACGGCGACTGCTATCAGGATAATTGTTGCTGTACTCATCTTTTCAATTGCTGTTTAACGATTACTGTTTAGGTTTGTTTCTCGGTGCAAAGTTACATAAAAAGGCGAAAACAGAGACAACACAGGCTCCGTTTTTGCGAAAGATTGTGCGTTTTTGCATCTTTTTTGCATCTTTTAGCATTTCAAGGTTGATTATTCAGGCAAAAAGTCCTATATTTGCGCGCTAAAAGTTCAAAACAATATATGAGACAGCTTAAAATCACAAAGAGCATCACCAGTCGCGACAGCGCATCGCTCGACAAGTACCTGCAGGAGATTGGCCGCGAAGCACTCCTTCCCGTCGAGGAAGAAGTGGAACTTTCGCAGAAGATACGCAAGGGCGACCGACGCGCACTCGACAAGTTGGTGCGTGCCAACCTCCGCTTCGTGGTCAGTGTGGCCAAGCAGTATCAGAACCAGGGACTTTCCCTGCCAGACCTCATCAACGAAGGCAACGTGGGACTGATAAAGGCTGCCGAGAAGTTCGACGAGACCAGAGGCTTTAAGTTCATCTCATACGCCGTCTGGTGGATTCGCCAGACCATCCTCCAAGCCCTGGCAGAGCAAAGCCGCATCGTCCGCCTCCCCCTCAACCAAGTCAGCGCCGTCAACAAGATAACAAAGGCCATGACAAAGTTCGAACAGGAATACGAGCGCAAACCCAGTGCCGACGAACTGGCCGAACTCGTCAACGAGCTGCCCGAGAAGATCAGCGACTCGCTGCGGGCCAGCGGACGCCACGTCAGCGTGGATGCACCATTCATCGAAGGCGAAGAGAACAGCTTGCTGGACGTCATGACCAACCCCGACTCGCCGATGGCCGACAAGGGACTGGTCAGCGAAAGCCTCTCCACCGAGATTGACCGCGCACTCGGCGTACTCAACGAGCGCGAGAAACAAATCATCGAGCGCAGCTTCGGCATCAACAACCAGCCCGAGATGACCCTCGAAGAAATCGGCGAGACCTTCGGCCTCACCCGTGAGCGCGTCCGCCAAATCCGCGAGAAAGCCATCCGCAAACTCCGCGCCGGCAGCCGCAACAGCCTTCTCCGCTCCTACCTCGGCTAAACCACACAGCCAATCGGCCCAGAGACAAACAGGGAATTATTTGCAAGCATAAACGAGCAAAAGCAATAGAATATGAATGCAGTTTCACTCAACAATCTGTGGAGTTACCTACAAGGGCTTTCGCTCACAGCGAGCAATCAGCGCTGGCTGGCCAACCACCTGATGGAGGCTGCGGAAAACGCGGAAAAGAAGCAGCATAAGGCGGAACTCGTGTTTCCGAAGATTCCAAAGGACTATAAACCATCGGCAAAGGTGATGGCAATGACCTTGGGGAAATTGCCAGAGGGCGTTGACTTAGAAAAAGAACTTGAAGAGCGTTGGCAGGAATGGACAAGATAAAAGCACTGATAGACACCAATGTGCTGCTTGACCACCTCGCCCATCGCGATGGTTTCTGTCAGGATGCCGCTGTCATCTTTTCTATGGTTGACGAAGGTCAGTTGACCGGTATTGTCTCTTCACTCAGCATCGTTAACTGTGCCTACGTACTGCCCAAACACTATAGTGGTGAAGCAGTCTTGGAACAGATAAAAACAATGCTACGGATGTTCACGATAAGCAACGTAGATGCATCTGTTTTGGAGCAAGCCGCAAGTCTTGAACCATACGACTATGAAGATGCCGTGCAGTATCTGTCAGCACAGCCATATCATCCAGACATAGTGATTACGCGCGACAAGAAAGGTTTCTACGGCCTGGACATACTGGTCATGACACCAGCCGAATTTGTCAACAAGGCAAAACGGCAATAACAAGGATGAGGTAACACTTTGAGGCAAAAAGAACCGTGTGATGGGAGACTGTCAAGCACGGTTCCGAGAGAAGGGAGGGTGAAAGTCCCTCAACTTACTCGACGTGTGTCACGAGCAAGATTCATGTACGAATATATAACAATCATCATAGTCAGCATCTGGATAACGATAAGCTTGATTTATGGCGGGTTGCTGTGGATAAAGCGAAAGGAGGTTCCCGACCGGTCGCGCACCTACCTGTCTGTCTTGTGCTTCTTGACCGCTATCGGCATCTCAAATTATATTGTTGCTGCCATCAGACACGATGTGACGGACTATTCTCACCAACTATTACAGCCAGAACTGACGATTGGCGGGCTTTGGGCTATCTCCATGTTCGTCTGTTACCCGATTGAGGTGATGCGTCCGCGAGGGCTGCGTGGCCGGTGGCTGGCGCTGCTCTTCCTACCGTCGCTGCTGGCTACGCTGCCAGCTGTGTTTGGGATGCATTTTCAGGCGTTGCATTCGTGGGCTGACCTGTGGGCGCACATTGGCGAGTTCAACGTGCTGCTGCGCCTGCTGTGCCTTGCCATGCTGACTTTTATGTCCCTGATACTGCTCTTCATACCATACAACTGGCGCAAGTCGAGTGCCGACTACCGATGGATTCGTAGAACTACGTTTGTTGCTCAAGGCATTACCATTCTCTTCTATGCCAATGTGCTATCCAACCTTCCTATATTCTTTTACCTGCACATGCTATGGGGTTTGTGCGCAGGTATCTTCTTTTACTATTTTGAATTGGTCGTCAGGCTCCTGCCACCTGCTGAGGTAGAGCAGAAACCATCGGAGCCGTCATCGACAGAGTATGCTGTCGGCGAGGCGGCAGACCGCGATGACTACTGGCCGCGCATCTGTCAGGTGATGGACGAGTGGGAGGAGTGGCGCAATCCCAACACGACGGTGGAGACGGTGAGCCGCGCCGTAGGCACTAATCGCTACTATGTGGGCCGTATCATCCGCGAACACACAGGGCTGACGTTCAACGACTACATGAACCGCAAGCGCATCGATTTCATGGCCGCACAGTTGCGCCGTGACCCACAGCAAGACCATAAGGCGCTTTATTTCGAGGCCGGTTTCCGCAGTCGTACTGCCGCCTATCGCAACTTCGTGAAGTTCATGGGCACTTCTCCCACCGACTTCGTTACCACTCTATAAGACCTCCTAGCTATTTCTTTTTCAGTGCTTTGCAGATTTGCAACATCGTTTCTCGATATTGCAACACCCCCTTACGTGTGCGTTCCAGCATCTTTTCGTATCTTTGCACGTAAAAATTTTAAAATCGTGGCAACAATGAAAACGAAAAGATTTATCCAACGGACGGCGCAGCGAGAGCCGTCGAGTTAGCCCGGTAGTGCCATCGTCAGCGTCAACACCGCTGCGCTCTACGACAAGTTGGGCATCACCGACCTTATCTCCGAGACGCTTGCCATGGTCATCCCAATAGCAGGCTGATGCTCGGAAAATACAAACACTAACCAATTAAACAACAATAGTCATGACAAAAAACAATCATTCCTGGCGGTCGTGCCATAGGTGTATAAGTTTGCTCTTGGTCACCCTTGCGCTATTTATCTGCACGCCACAGGTTCATGCAGCAGATGATGGCTTGCTAAGTAAAGGCCATTTCAACGAAACCGTTACGTTCAGAAACACGATGTCTGGTGTAATCACTATCAAGGTGGCCATCAGCACGAGCTATACGGTAGATGGTCTGGCACATTGGAAGACCATGCAGCTTGCGGACAATCCCACCCGTCCGAACATCAAGCTTAAATACATTCCCAGAGGTCGTAGTGAGCAGGAAGACTGTAATTTCCTTGGTATTTGGTCAAACAACTCAGGGGGAGACAATCATGCATACTATCAGTATTACCTAACGAATGACCCTAAGCACGGCAGTTCTCTGATGTTCCAGAGCAGCAACGGGACGCTGACTGACATGTCTAAAGGCAACACCGTAAAAGAGAGACAGTCGCTCGATCAAATCACGTACGCAGAATTTGAGTGGCACTACCCCACACACATGATAGGCCAGAAGGTAACATTTTACTTTGATGGCATGATACAAGCTCATGACGCTAATCATAATTGGTGGAAAGAGTATTATAAAGAGGATATCTGTACATTCACCATCGGTGACGATATCATGCTGGATGCCTACGACCCTGTTCCCTGTATGGATGCTGGCGACGAGGGCAAGATGATGATTCCCGTGGTAAGCAGCAACACCATCAACAGCCTCAAGCTGTATGACAAGGCTGGCACACTGCTTGTGGATACAGCTTCCGCCCAGCCCGGCAATTATATGATGCTCAAGGTTGATGCCACCCAGCCTTACGATAGTCTCAAGTACGAACCCGATATCCAGCTTTCTACCGTTTACAACGCACCTGTAAACAGTCCCACGTCGGTGAGCGGTCCCTTCACGAAAGTGATTCCCGACTCGCTGCCCATGATTCATAAGCCCGAGAATCTCAGTTCAGTAGTTCAAGGCGGTTCTATCAAGCTGGTGTGGGATGTCAGCCATCTGAATTACAGTGACCTGCTGCCAGGCGACATGTTCCAGGTTCAGCGCAAGCTGCCGGGCCAAACCGACTATGCAGACGTTGACATGGTTGTATTCGACGATACACTAAAATCGTACGAGTACTTTGATGATGAAGCCATCACTTTAGTCGATACAATAGCTGACATCAAGTATCGCATACGCCGTGCCGCCACAGCCATGTGGGGATGGGCGGGGAACCCGACGGTGGATTCCGTTACGGTGGATATTAGTAATGTTACAGGCTTAGTTCTGACGAACCTGGAATCAAAGCAGCCCAACCAGAACGACCGTAAGGTGACACTGACGTGGCAGGACAAAGGCGGCATCTGGGACAGTCGCGGGGAATTGTCGCTCATTACCTACCTATATAATAGGGAAGGGAATCCTAAAGACACCCTGACGCAGACCGTCACCGACGAACAGCGCCGCGAGCACAGCATTGAATACACGTTGCCGCGTTCCTGCGTGAGTTACAGGTTCGCCTTGCGGATAGACCAAAAGACATCACCGTGGCTCAGCGATGCATTAGTGGAAGAAAATGCCGCCACCCCACAATACTACGACGACAGTTCATTAGGCAAGGTCAGCGAGAAAAGCCTAACGGCCACCAAACTATACAGTTCAGTGCTGCTGGAATGGGAACTGGAAGATAACACCAAGCCTGTAGATTATTTCGAGGTGTACCGCAGCATCCGCAGCGAGAATCAATTCGAGCGGATTGCCACCAACCTTTCCGACCTTCAGTATGAGGACAAGACCGTATCGCCCACCAAGGACTACGACTATTATGTCTGCTCCGTGACAGACTGCGAGGAACGCATCATCACAAAGACCCATACCGTGCAGGGCGAGTGCGTGCATACAGGCCGGATAGAGGGCTATGTGCGTTTTGCCGACGGCACGGGCATACCGGGCATCACCGTTGCCGTAGCGGCTGCCGAGGCAGGCGGCCCTGGGGAGGTGACCGCCACGACCGATGAGAGTGGGCACTTTGAAGTGGAGAACCTGGCATACTACGGAGGGAGCACAGGCACATACACCGTGTCTGTAATCGGCATCCCCAGCACCGACCTGCGTGACGACTGCGCCGGTGGTCTTGCCGCCACCTTCACGGCCAATGCAGGTGGTAACCGGACGGTTGACATGTTATTCACCGTCACCAAGGGCTACCGCATCTCTGGCTACGTGATGTTTGACGGCACCAGCATTCCCGTCAAGGGTGTCAGCTTCACGATGGACGGAAATGAAGTGCGCACGGCGGATGGTCCTGTCGTGACCGACCATGAAGGCAAGTTCTCGTTCTGGACGCTGCAGGGCCAGCATCAGATACAGGCCAAGAAGACGAATCACCGTTTTGGCGACAAAGCCACCTACACGGCCAATATCACCGGGGACGTGGCTGGCCTCTACCTATACGACGAGACGCGTGTAACCCTCGTAGGTCGTGTGGCAGGCGGCAAGGACCAGGGCGACCTGCCTTTGGACAACTCCCTGTCGCGCAACAACCTGGGCGACAACCTGAAGATGGTGATGGAGCTGGAGGGCGACCACACCTCATGGCTGGTCTATGACAACACCCATCCTTCGCTGACCGAGCGCAACGAGGAGTTCAAGCATCGCGATGGTCAACAGGCTAACCACAAGACCCGCATGCACACCACCCGCCACCGCATTGAGATATGGCCCGACGCCATCACCGGCGAATACCGCGTGCTGCTGCCCCCTGTGGCCTGGAAGATTACGCAGATTACTGCCGAGGGCTATCCCACCCTGTTCCAGGAGGGTAAGACGGGCGACGTGATAGACCTGACAGAGGCGTTGGTTGAGTGCAGCGATACGGTTACAGGCCCATATATCGACCGTGACGGCAAAACCATCGTTAATCCCGTCACCAAATATCATGCCCAGTACAACCGCATCTACCATGCTCCCGTGGAGTTGGCCTACAAGCAGCTTCAGATCGTTAAGGATACGCTCGACTACTTTGGCGAGAAAAACTATATGGCCCAGAACCTGGCCGGACAGAAGGCACAGGTTCCGTTAGCCTACAAGAAAGACGGAACCACCTGCTATGCCTTCGGACATCCCGTGTTCAATATTGACCGCAGCTATACGCTTCAGCTTTCAGCACAGGAGACCTACTATTGGAACAACGACCGCCAATCCGACACGAAAGATGTGGTGTACCTCTCTGGCGGTAAAGTAACCATACAGAACCAGATGGTCGGTGCCACCCACCGTGAGGAGGTGACGCTGGGCGACAATGGTCAGGCTACATACGAGCTACGGGCAGCGCAGACACCTTATATGCTTACGGGTGAGCAGGCCCTGCGCACTGTCAGCTTTACGTTAGAACAGGATGGCACAACCTTCGAGGCTGAGCCGCTGCGGGCGTATGTGTTAAACGTGTCATATAAACCCGGTGCCCAGGACATTCTGACTATCTGGCAACCACAGCTTGTCGATATCCTGCGTGACCCGCCCGGCGGCACGTCATCGGCCAAAATCAGCAAGGGCTCTACGCTGAAGTATGCCTACCAGATGGATATGAAATGGTCTGCCGGGGCCAGCATGAATTTCACTTTTGGTTCTGGCTATACCAGTTATATCGGTGCATGGGCCGGATTTGGAGGAGGTATGACTTTGACCTATCCACAAAGTACTCAGACTAAGATTCCTATTAGTTTAGATATTGTGTTCTCCGGCAGCGGACAGCGTGCATTCTCGTACACCATCACCACAACCGAGGACATTTCCACCAGCAGTTCACCGCTGATGGTGGGGGCAGATGCAGACGTATATATTGGCATAGAGACCAACATCTTTGCGAAACCCGCCGTAGCCATCCGCGCCTTGCCTGACAGTATGTTCAACCAGCTGAAAGGTGAGTTAGAGGCTGGCCGCATGGTGGAAATAGCCCATGGTAAGGACCAGAACGACCACATAGTGCATCTGGTGCGCGATGAGATTGTGGCATACGGAAGCGAAGTCTCGTCCGTGTTCCACCACTCACAGCAGTACATCATGAAGCAACTCATCCCTGAACTGGTGGAGCAATGCCAGTCCATGCTGTTTACCGGTGATAGTGTAGCAGCCCATGCTGCAGCAAACGCTAAAAACGAACCTGTTTATTGGCTGACAGATGAGATGCCTACCACCGATACGCAGGTTGCTGATGGCTGCAATAATCCATATTATGAGATAGTCTATCCCAATAGCTGGGATCAAGATAAGATAAAAAAAACTCCAGACAGACTAAACCAACATCTTCAAGCCATCCTTACCTGGATGAGTTTTATTGAGCAAAACGAGCGGGAGAAGCTGAATGCCACAGAACTGGTGAAGAACTTTGACGTGGACGGCGGCTCCACCACGAACTATACTGAGGACTTTGCCAGTGCCTATAGCTATAGCTCAATGACCAAATGGCCATTAGGAATCACCAGTGCTACAGATGGATTTTTTGGTAATAGTAAAGATGCCGTACAAATATTAGGCACATTAGCACCGATATTTAACAAATTTGTTTTTGGAAAAAGCTCTACAAAATGGGATACAGGCACGGCTGGTGGACCAGTCAAAAATGAAAACGACGAAAACATAGGCAAATGTCTCTCATATGAAGTGTTTTTCCCAGTCTGTGAATTCTCTTTCTCAATCTCTCCTGTTGGGTCATACGATGTCACGCCAGTCCATTCGGAATCGCACCAGTTCAACCGTCGTGAGAGTTTCAGCATCAGCATGGACCCGATGAGTCATATTGACTTTGACGTATATCGTGTCAAGACATTCGCTGATAAGGAATACAACTCACAGACTGATGACAACAAGACTACTCAGCAACTGATGGATGTATTCACCAACGACAACTTCCTGAAACAGGTAGATTATGATTATGAGTATCTGGACCGCCACTTCAAAACAGAGGATTGGCAGTATGCCCGCAGCTTCGTCTATCGCACCCGTGGCGGTGCCACCTGCCGACCCTACGAGGGTGAACGCAAGACCATCTTCTGTCAACCTGGCACGGTGCTCGACCAGGCCACCAAGCGCATTGAGAACCCCATCATCAAGATGGACAAGCAGAGCGTGAGCGGCGTGCCCTACGGCGAGCCGGCCCGATTCAGGATATACTTGACCAACGAGAGCGAGCAGCCCGAGGCGGCCTACAGCTACTTCGGTCTGTATATGAACGAACAGTCGAACACCCAGGGAGCCAAACTGATGCTCGACGGCATGCCGCTCACCGGCGACCTGCGCACGGTGAAGGTGGTGCCCGGCGAGGTGACGGAGAAGACCCTTGAGGTGTATGCCAGCGAGGACTTCGACTATGAGAACCTGCGCATCGGCATCCGCTCGTTAGGCGATAGCCGCACATTCCAGGAGGCACAGTTCAGTGTACACTTCTTGCATACTGCCGGCACGATAGCCATATCCAGTCCCGGCGACAAATGGATTATGAACACCGATGCGCCCACCGACTCTCGCGGCTACTACATGCCGGTCTGCATCAGCGGCTACGACAAGAACCAGAAGAACTTTGACCACATAGAGTTCCAGTATAAGGAGAGCACACGTGGCGACGACTACTGGACCAACCTCTGCGCCTTCTATGCCAACGACTCACTCATGGCACTGGCCAGCGGCACCAAGGCCAAGATACCCGAAAACGGATACATCACCACCTCATTCTATGGTGAGGGCTTGGAGATGGAGAAAGCCTACGACCTGCGGGCCGTGCTCTTTGTGCGTAACGGCAGCGAGTATCTGACCTCATCATCCAAGGTGCTCTCGGGCATCAAGGACACCCGCCGTCCGCGCCTGTTCGGACAGCCAGAGCCCAAGAACGGCATCCTGGGAGCCGGCGATGACATCACCTTCAACTTCTCGGAGGCCATTGAGCACAACTACCTGAGCGGCATCACCAATTTTGAGGTGATGGGCGAGACCAACGAGACCAACATCCAGGAGGAGACGTCGCTTCTGTTCAGTGGCACGGGCTATGCCGAGAGCGAGGCACGCCGCAACTTTGCCGACAAGAATATCAGTGTGGAGATGCTCATCCGGCCTGACGACACAGGCCAGGACATGCCGCTCTTTGCCCACGGCACCACCGCCACCGAGGGCTACGGTCTGGAACTGTGGCTCACGGCAGAGCGCAAGCTGAAAGCTGTCGTGAAGTCAACAGCCAACAATATTGACGCGACATATACCAGCGAGAAGGCCATCGGCTCGGCTGGCTTCCAGCATGTAGCTATGGTATTGGATAACGACAAAAAGCAACTGCGACTCTACAACAACACCCTGATAGGTCAGTTTGATAACGTCAGCTATGGCGGCAGCGGCACCCTCATCTTCGGTGCAACAGCCAAGAGTGGCGACGGCAAACGTCAGTATTACGCTGGCCGCATGCTGGAGAGCCGTGTGTGGAACCGCGCTATGGACGCCACACTCTTTGCCAATTATGGCATGCAGCACCTGACGGGCTACGAGATGGGACTCATTGACTACTATCCCATGGACGAAGGCGATGGCGACAATGCCGAGGACAAGGCACAGGGCGCACACCTGAAGCTGAACGGTGCCACATGGGCACTGCCACGAGGCATGTCGCTATACATGGACAGCACCAGGACCTCCGAAGTGGACGGCCGACAGATGAAGGGCTTGAAGCTGAAGAACAAATACATGAGCCGTACTGCTGAGGCCGACTACACGCTGATGTTCTGGTTCAAGACCGGCCAGCAGGACGGAACGCTCGTTAGCAACGGCAAGGGGACCAGAAACGAGAACAACGCCCTCAATAGTTTCTTCATCGGATTTGAGGACAAAACACTGAAATACCGCACCAACGGTCAGGAGTACGCATTAGGCGACAGTTTCTGCGACAACAGCTGGCACCACTACGCCATGACCGTGGACCGTGCGCACAACACCGCCAACATATACGTGGACCGCGTGCTGCGCCAGACCTTCCGCACCGACAGCTTAGGCGGTATGACGGGCGACAACTTCTTCCTGGGAAACAAAGTGTGGATAGACGGTGAGACGCTCCGTGAGGACAATCCGCTGACGGGCTATATCGACGAGGTGGGTGTCTTTGCACAGGCACTGCCCCACGACCTCATCAAGCGCTACAGCACCAAGGCACCGTTGGGCACCGAGAAGGGACTCATCACCTACCTGAGCTTCAGCCGCCAGGAGCGCGACCCGCAGAACCAGATTGTGCTGGAGCCATGCGTCGTGAACAAGGTGATACATACCGACATGGACGGCAACATGACCGATGAGCGCGACACCGTGTTCTATGAGAACGAGGCCCTGCTGCTGGCACGTGTGGATAAGAGCGTGGGCGCACCGGTGCAGCTGTTCAAGGAACTCAAGAACCTGAACTTCGACTTCGTGGGCCGCGACAACCAACTGATGGTGAACATCAACGAACACGAAAGTCGCATCAACAAGCGTAACCTGTACGTCACCGTGACGGACATTCCCGACATGAACGGCAACTACATGGCATCGCCTTATACGGCCACCTTCTTCGTGGACCGCAACCCGCTGCGCTGGAGCGCGAAGACCATACGCCGGCAGTGGATGAGCGGCGAGACGCAGGAGATAGAGCTGCGCATACAGAACACGATGGGGCGTCAGCATACCTACACCATCGAGAACATGCCGCGATGGATGACCGCCAGCAAGACCACCGACATCATAGAGCCGCAGGCCGAGGACGTGGTGGTGCTGACCGTAGGCCCCGACCTGAACGTGGGCAGCTACGACGAGATTATCTACCTGACGGACGAGAATGGACTGGCCGAGCCCCTGACGCTCTACTTCACCGTTGAGGGCGAAGCACCGCAGTGGGCCGTCAGCCAAGAGCTCAAGAAGATGTCGATGAGCATCACCGGCGTGGTGAAGATGGATGATGCCATCCTCACCGACACCCGCGACATCGTGGCAGCGTTCGACGACACTGGAAACTGCTTGGGCACCGGACACATTGAATATTCCAACAGGACTGACCAGGCGCTGCTCTATCTCACCATCTATGGTGACAATACCACCGCCGAAAAATGTCCTTTACTGACCTTCCGTCTGTGGCACTACAACACTGGCAAGACGATGGAACTCAGTTCGCCTGAACAGATCAAATTCCAAAAGGATACCTACGTGGGAACCGTCAAGAATCCTGTTGTTATGACAGCCACCGATGCTTACATCCAGAGTTTCCACTTGGAGCCGGGCTGGAACTGGATTTCATTCAATGTCTATAACAAGAATCTGATGTATGTGGGACAGGGTTCCTGGAAGCCTGCATTCCCATGGGCTAATGGAGATATTATTACTTCAGATAATGTGACTCTTTCCTATAGCAACGGAAACTGGAATGTGTCACCATCCAATAATATTGACCCACAGTACACCTCGCTGTTGTATCGTGTATTCGTAAATAAGGCCATCGATACAGAAGTAACAGGCCAAGCGCTGAAAACTGAAGAACAGCGAACAATCACTGTAAAGAAAGGCTGGAACGGCATAGGCTATACACCCATGACCAACCTGCCCGTGAGCACAGCACTGGCCGACTACTGGAGCAATGCCTCTGACGGCGACATCATCAAGAGCCAGCATGAGTTTGCCATATTCACCGAGGGCGCCAACGGCACAGGTGAATGGACGGGTTCACTGCGCTACATGAAGCCGGGCGAGGGCTATATGCTATACCGTCAAAATTCCGATACGGTAACTTTCCGTTATCCTTACGTAGAGCCGGGAGCGACTATCGGAGGCAGTGCCACAATGGCACCACGGCACGCCCAGCCTTTCAGCACCACGATGACGTTGGTGGCCCGGACTGCCGACCTGGAACTGCAGGAGGGCGACCGCCTTGTGGCATATTGCGGCGGAGAGAAATGCGGTGAAGCCACAGTTAAAGACTCCCTGTTCTTTATGAGCATAAACGAGGATATTGAGGCACCTGTGACATTTGCCATTGAGCGGCAAGGTGATATCATTGCAGTTGCAAATGAGACAATGACCTACATTCCCAATGCCAACAGCGGCACACCGCAGCAGCCCACGCAGTTGCATTTTGTCAACGATAACACCACACCGGCTGATGACGGTTGGTACAGCATCTATGGCTATAAGCTAAACGGTAAGCCTCTGAATAAAGGTATCTATATAAATAACGGTAAAAAACGGATTATCAAATGAAAGCAGTATCAAAGATTATGTTACTGATGGCAGCCCTCACCACGGCGTGGGGCTGCTCATCGGACGATGAAGAGATGAATGGCTCAAACGCCACCTTCAGTGCCGGCGAGAAGCCATGTTGGACAGTCAACCTGACAGGCCATGAAGGCAGACCCGACTGGACGATGCCCGATCCTGCCGGGTATGAGAGTGATATGTTCCTGTTGGTGCGCCTGCAGGATGAGTTGGCGGCATCATCGAGCGATGACGACTGCATGGCCGTTCTCATAGACGGCGAGTGCCGAGGGCTGACCCAGGTGCGCAACACGGCCGATGAGGGAGTCTATTATTATCTGCTTAAGATTCATGGCAACAATGCCGACCTGCGGGCACCGCTCACCCTGAGCTATTACAGTGCACAGTTGAAACAGCTGTTTACCCTGCCCGCCATCGACGTTTTCGTGCCGGAGCGCACCCGAGGCTTCGACAGCGACTATGTGCCGCCTCTGCTCGACGGCTGTGCCAAATATCCCGTGCAACAACCGCTCACGGTGACACTCAAACCCTCAACTCCATTGAACATCACGCCTGATGATGAGGTAGCAGTCTTCGTGGGCGATGAATGTCGCGGAGCCGGACAGTTGGGCACATCATTCACCGTATTTGCCCGCGATGAAGGAGAAGTGATGCAGGTGCGCTACTACAGCGCCAGAAAGGGTGGCATCTATTCCTTTGCCAAAACCATAACAGTATTACAGCAACAAATAAACTATCAAATGGATTTATAAACTTTTGACAGAATGAAAAAATATAGGCGGCATCGTCCTCCATGAAGATGTCGATGAGGTGGATGCAGATGGCAAAATCACGCGGAGCCATTCTGTTGACTTCGGGATGGCCTTGATACTTGAAGTAGTCGTGCATCCGTTGGAGCTTCTTCTTCTCCAAGGCTATGAGGAAGGCAAAATCTCAGTCTTGGTCGCGGGCCAGCAGTCGCTTATAGGCATGTATGGGGCTTCTTTTCTTCATCTTCCGTATATGTTACTCCTCAATTTTCTATTTGCCAAAATACTCAAGGAACTGGGACGGTGTTATTATACGCGCTGATGTAGGGTAATGTTTTTGGTTGCCTGTCACCAGAAATGAATCCTCCATGCTTAATGCCACCTCCAGGAACACCCTGTCATCTTCATCAGGCATTGGCTCTTCAAAGTTAATCCTTGATGCCTCCACGCCATTTTCTATAATATGCGATATGAGCGCATCAGCCGTTTCTGATAAAATAGGGAACTTTGTACGACGCAGCACATCGGCATATTCAGCGATGATGTCTTCATCGTACATCGGTATAAAGTCCCGTTCTAACAAATGCCTTACGACTTTTGCTGTCGCAGCCTCTGGATTGTGCGTTATCAAGGCTGAAACCAACACATTGGTATCTATCACTGCGTAAATCATACGGTAGCCTGTTGCTTCTTACGCCGTTCTTCCCTTGCAGCACGAATCTCTGCATTGATTTCTTCCAGCGTCATCTCCGGTTCATAGCTGGACTCTGCTGCTTTACGCTGTTTCATAAAAAGGTCGAACGCACTGGACTTTTCAACTCTGTCATCCTTGATGGTAAACGGTATGCTCCGGCTTCTCACCACCGCATTGACGAAGATGTTGAAAGCAGTGTTTATGCTCATTCCAAACTTATTGCAGAGTTCATCGAATTGCGATTTCATCTCCGAATCTATACGTACTGTTACTGCCGACTGTGCCATAATCTGAATTTAATATCTTATGACGGCATTATGCCACCATTCCGACGGCAAAATTACATTTATTCTCTGATTCCGCCAAACAAACTTGCTATTATTTGCTACAAAATAAAAGTTTTGTGCTTTTTCCGTCGGCTTTTGCGTGCCATAGGTGTCGCATAGTTGTGCCATTCTTCGTGCCTTTGCACTCTATCTTCCTCTATCTTCTTTTATCTCCTTGACATCCGAAACTTCTGTTATAATAAGGGAGTCATATAAAGCGGAAGACAGGTGACACCAGCCTTTACCTTATAGTCGGCTACATGCAAAGCATCAAGACAAAGCAAAAGCATCGAGCCCAAACGCCAAGGCACTCAGCCTAAAACAAAACAAAGGGGCTGTGTCAGAATGAATGGCACAGCCCCTTTTTTTGCTTTAACCACGAATTGCACGAATTACACGAATTATTCAACTGCTGTTTGTCAGCTAATTATAAATTCGTGCAATTCGTGCAATTCGTGGTTTCTTCAAAGTTCGGGGAAATGTCTTGACAATTGTGTTCCTGATAAATTTTCTTCGCGCAAAATTATTGAAAACAACCTACATACCTACATAATCGTACTTTACACGTTGATGCTCCATGGGTTACACTGTGTAGGTTGCCTACATTATTGAAAGCATTCCGCCATTTCACCGATTTTTACCTAAATCACCTCTGCTTTCAGGCCGTTTAGCCCTCCTTGACAGGGACTTCAACATCACGTGGCACGTCAAAACTGGCTGTTTCCCTTGCGAAACAATTTGTTTCTCCTGTGAAACAAAAAGTTTCGCAGGGGATATGTTGTCCGAAATAATCAGATAATCAGTTGAATAGCATTCGTGAACCAGCAAAAAGCCGTTGAAAGCCCCCTTTTTGTGTAGGTAGCTTCAAAATTATGTAGGCAACATACATGGTGTAACGGACTGCATTAGTGTGTGTTAAGTGGTTTTGTGTAGGAATGTAGGTTGTTTTTGAAAATTTTGCGCGACGAAAAATGTTTTGTTCCGAAAAAGGTTAGTGCATAGATGAAAAAATGCACGAAAAACCATAGCCTCATGTGCAAGTACCACCAAAAAGGTAAGATTGCGACAGAGGACAAATTCGGAAGGATAGTGACAAAATGATGATTTCTTACGTCATAGGGCTTGAATAAACAAGGGGGATGCACCCAGCGGCGCATCCCCCCTCGTTTTGCATGGGGCGTTGGGTTACCATTCGTCGTCCCAGATGTCGGGAGAACTTTCCTTGGTCAGGGCTTCGTAGTCGGTGCTGGCTTTGTCGCTCGACGTGCGGACTAAGGGGTCGCCGCTTGCTGCCAGCATCTGTGTGTGCGAGATGACCAGCGTCAGCAGCTGGGGACTCATGTAGGGCCGCTTCTGAGCGGCAGTCTGAATATGTTTATTCATGTCTGTTATTGGTTGTTTAGGTATAGGTTGATAATAGCTACGGCATCCGTGATGTCTATCACGCCGTCGCGGTTCACGTCGGCCACGCTGACGTTGATGCTGCTGTTGTCGCCGCTCAGGTAGGCATTGATGACGGCCACGGCATCCGTCACGTCAACGCTGCCGTCGCCATTGGCGTCGCCGTTGTCCAGCGTCTGTATGTCGCCGCCCTGCGATTCGGGGTCGCTGGGGTCAACGGGTGTGAAGGGCAGCTCGCGGAAGTGGGCTGTGAGTGTCACGTCCTGATAGTCGGTCAGGTAGTTGAAGCTCTGCACGTCGCTGACCAGCACGCTGCCGTTGTACCAGCCGGTGAACTCGTACCACTGGTCGGCATTCGTCACATCTACCGCCACATACTGGTCGGCCTGGACGAAGGCGCCGCTGGTGCGGTTGAAGGTGCAGATGCCTTCGGGCTCGGAGGTCAGGTAGAGTCGGCTCTTCACGTTCATCGTCGGTTCGGCGGGGTCAATGGGGTCCAGGTTGTAGTGGGCCACGAAGTCCATCGCGTCTGCCGTTGTGGTGTGGCTGAAGCTAGCGGGCTGCGCGATGCGCTCGCCGTTCAGCGTCCAGTGGCTGAACGTGTAGCCGCTCCGGGCCGAGGTGCTCACCGTCACGACTGTTTCCGGAGCGTAGCTGCCGCGTCCGCTGGCTGTGCCTGCCACGTCGGGGTCGCACGTCACCGTCAGGGGATAGTAGAACACCGGCACCTGAGGCTCGGGCGGGTCGCCGAAGCTGTCCTGTGCCTGCATGCTTCCCACAAAGAGAAGCAGCAGGCCAGAAAGGAAATATCTAAAACTATTCATAAGCAAGAACTATCAATTTTTCATTTTTCATTCTTCACTTTTCATTCTTCACTTACTTCACCCTCACCTTGGCTGTCACGCCGTCCACGTTGACCACGTAGATGCCGCTCGTGAGGGCGACGAAGCCGTTGCCGCTGTGCTGGGCAGCCACGGCGCCGCCTGTCGTGTAGATGCTGACGGTCTTGCCCTCAGCACCGCCAATGGCGATGCCGCCGTCCTGTGTGCCGAAGCAGACGCCCGTCTTCTCCTTCATCGTCCTGATGGCGGTGGCGTCGCCTCCCATGCGGAGCTGGAAGCGGTCATTGAAGGTGCCGGCTGCGGTTTCGAAGTCATAGGTGCCTACGGAGAGGTCAAAGCTGATGCCCAGCTTCGTATCGACGAGCAGCATGGGCATGTCCATGCGCGGAGCACTGATGCTCAGGGTGCCGGCCTTCTTGGCCGTGTAGCCCAGACGGATGTCGCCCGTCTCGGGACGCTCGTTGATAGCCATCTGCACGCCGTTCTCGATGGAGTAGAGCTGTGCGTCGGCATCGGCGGAGAGGAACTTGGCTGCGTCACATTCCAGCTCGTAGGCATGGGCAGCCTTCTCGTTCAGCACCACGCGGGTGCGGTCAGCCTCCTGCTCGCCGCTGAGCAGCTGCAGGTTGATGAGGCTGCGGTCGGGGTCGATGCCGCGAGCACGGCGGCGTGCCGAGCGGGCGCTCTTCTTCTCCTGTCCCTTGCGGTACGTCTCGCGATTGTCGGCCTTGAAGCTGATTTCGTCCACACCGTTAGGCTTCTGCACGAAGAAGGCCTCGTAGGGTTGCAGGTGGCACTCGTCGTCGCCCGGGCGGTAGGCCTGGTAGCTGGTGCCGTTCCACAGCGTGACGGGAGCCGTGAAGGCATCGTCCAGCAGGTCGTAGAAGCTGCTGTAGGGGTTGCCCACCAGGTTCCAGCTGGCATTGGCAGCGTTGCCCGAGGTGTACGAGTTGAGGGGCTTTGCGCGGTTGCCGCCGAAGGCAGGATGGTTGAAGCTGACGATGAGGTTGCCCGTGTGGCTGGTCTGGAAGGCATAGCCCTGGCGTGCGTTCAACGTCTCGCCCGTCACAGGCTTCCAGCCGCCGTTGCCGTTCTCGGCACGCCATGCGCCGTCGTAGTAGCGCCAAGCGTACTGGCCGGGGTATTCGCAGTTGGCAATGGTGACGTCGAAGGGGAAGCAGAAGAAGTACCAGCGGCCAGCCTTCACGTTAATCTTTACGCGAAGGGTATTGACCCTCAGGTTGCCTTCGTTCTCACCATCATCCTCGCCGATGAGCGAACCGCCCTGACCTTCGCCATCCAATACCTGATCGGCATTGTTGAAATATTGTGCATTTTCATCAGTCTGACTCAATCCTTCTCCTGCTGTAAAGCTACCTTGTAACCCCACTTCCACATCCACAGCATCGCCATTGCTTTGCATTGGTATTGCTGTTCCATCAACATTGGCTCCAACATCTGTTTTCTGAATCGACAGAGATTTGTAGTCATCTGGCTTCAATTCAGTTGGAATCACATTCAGGAACTGGCTCCAGCCTGTGTCGTAGTAGTAATTGTTGTAGAGGAACTCGGGGATGTAGAGCTGAGAGGTTGTGTAGTCCGCAAACGTATTGTTAGCTATAGTGATGATGTCGGGCATATAGGCATAAATGGTCTTCAGATTGCCGCAAGAAAAGAATGCACTGCCTTCTATCGATTCCAGATAGGGCGGCAGGTGCAGCTCGGTCAGAGCTATGCAAGAATAGAATGCAGAGTGTCCAATACGCTTCAGCCCCATGGGAAGACGAATGTCTCTTAAGGATGAGCATTGAGAAAATGCTGCGCCACCTATGGTCGTAACACTCTCCGGGATGATGACGGAGGTGAGGCGTGAGCAATTATTAAATGCATAATTTGGAATGGAGGTGATAACCTCTGGCAACTCCATGGTCTTTAATCTGGTGCATCCATTGAACGCATTGTCCTCCAGTGCAGTGATGTCCTTGGGCAATTTCAAGGAAACGATGTTCGTGGGAGCAAAGTAGCCCGTAATGATGTTATCCTTACTGTTGTACGAATCGTAGTATTTATACGTGCTGGCTACCACGTTAGCTTCGCTAAGGTCAAGATGCTTTAAGTTTGTCATTTTATTGCGAAATACCATCAGGTCGTAACTATTGAAGGTGCCTTTCACCTTTAGATTCACCACATTTTGTGCATTCTCCTCGCCAATGGCCTCTATCACGGCCGACGCATCCGCTTTAGCAGTGACATCCACGGAATACACATAAGAGGACGATGTTTCGGGCACAATCTGGCTTGCATAGTTTGTCCATGCTGCCCTATAGACATCCACACTTTCGTCAGGTACAAACAATATTGTGTAACTTGGCCAAGCATAAGTTGCACTTGTGGCAGCAGAGATATGTACGGAGGTGAGGCTTGAGCAACTATCGAACACACAGCCTCCGATGCTTGTCACGCTGCTGGGTATGTTGATAGAGGTGAGGCTATAGCAATAAGCAAACGCATAGCTTCCGATGCTTGTCACGCCCTCCGGTATGTTGATGGAGGTGAGCCTTGTGCAACTATCAAACGCAGAGTTTCCGATGCTTGTCACGCCCTCGGGTATGGTGACAGAGGTGAGGCTTGAGCAACCATAGAACGCACAGGTTCCGATGCTTGCCACGGTATAGGGTGTTTCGCCAATATACAGTGTGGCGGGAATCGTCAAGTCTGCAGGAATAGTACCACTGATGGCTGGGGTATTAAAACCTTTGTATATACTCGCTGTGCTTCCCGACGTCGAAAAGCTCCACACGGTTCCATTGGCATCAGTCCAGGTATAAGCCGATGCTGCGATGCTGGCAAAGAAAGCCAGCAAAGTAATTATAAAATGTTTTGGTTTCATTATATTAAGTTTTATGTTATACAATCGTATTGTCCATGAAATCATGGATTATTTTAACTATTTCTTTTGCAATAATATCATGGCTCTTTTTTATAACCTTCTTCATATATTCTTGAAGGGGGGCACCAGGGTTATTCTCACGCTCTTTGAGAATCCAACGTTCTCTCTTCCAGTCATTATGCGTAGCATCTAAGTAATAGCGTTGCGCCTGTATTGCTCCATTATTGAAGTTGGCTGGGCTTATGCAAATGGAGGGCCTGTCTGCTAACAAGAACCCCTTCCTATCATTGGTGAGATCTTCCCATTTGATAAAAGAGGCACCATCAAAGATGTAAATGCGCTTCCCCTTTCTAATGAAATGCTGGTAGAAGAACTCGAAATTATCCTCTACAATAAGCCAATTATCACCCATCGTCGAAAGATATATCATTATAAATTTTCCATCAATTTCTCTCTTATATGGGATAAGTATCATAAAATCATCATAAGACTTCCCATTCCAAAACGTATTTTCAAAAGCATTTACCACAACAGGATTTAGTGAGACACCTCCACTTAACAGTAATACAGCCAAATGTTGAAGTGTGCAAGTTTTCCCCTGACTGGATTTGCCAGAAATTACAATGTCGGACATTCGTTTGTCTTTGTCCTTGATTGACTTTTTACGCAGTATGTCTGATGTCGGAGGGGTATTGTTAGGCCCCCTTTGCCTTACTTTATTAGTTTCCATAGGCGATATATTTTAATGATTATTGTTACAAAAATGATTTTTCCTTCTCAAAACGCTTGTCGTATGGGATTTATGTCGTACATTTGCAGAGCAAAAAGACTGAACTATGGCACGATTAATTAAAGAGACCCCCGTTTTGGAGGGACAGGACTTGGAACGCTTCATCTGGCACATGGAACATCCGGCTATAGCGACCGAAACTGAAAAAGAACGAGGCCGCACATCATACGAATTGTTTAAACAGGCAGCCGACTTCGACTGGTAAGCATGAGGCCTTTCAGGTTTTGTCGATTGGAAGCCGACACAGAGTTGAAGTCGTTCAAGAGCATTGACGATGACTTGAACGATTTCCTTTTGAGCGATGCAAAAAACTACGCTGAGGAACTGTTGGCTGTCACATACTTGATGATTGATGCAGAAACAGATGACATCATTGCCTACTACAGCTTGCTCAATGACCAAATCCGTTTCACAGAAGAAGATAAGTCCGTCCGCAATCGTATCAATAGGCAGATTCCTTTCTCCAAGCAACGCACCCATTATCCTGCCGTTAAAATAGGACGTTTGGCTGTTGCTGAGGCCTATGCGCATCAAGGTGTTGGTCAAGCCATTTTGGAAAGTATTAAATATAAGTTCTCGCATGGCAATCGTACAGGATGTCGATTTATTACCTTGGATGCATACGCCCATGCCGTTGAGTTCTATGAGAAGTGTGGTTTCCGGCTCTTTACAGAAAAAGATGCTGGAGAAGAGACGCGATTGATGTACTTCGATTTGAAAACATTCAAATAGCCACCCTGTCCTTCGCCATTTAGCGAGGGATTCTTTTTTCATATTATGGATGGTTATTGATTTCATAATTCAAAGACTTCTTCTTTTTACTTCACGATTACCTTGTGTGTACCTTGTATATATATTCCGTGCTTGGGTGCGAGGACTTGGCGACCACTGAGGTCATATGTATTGACCATTGACCATTGACCATTGACCATTTCAATTCCATCTGCATCATCGAAGGCGAACTGGAATGCCTTGACGCTGCTGCCGGAGGATGTCAGGTAGCAACGGCCAGCGGGAAGACTGAAGTTCACACCCTCGGCATCGTAGAAGACGGGGCCCTCGCCCTTGTTCTGCAGGATGAAGCCAGTGTTGACGACGCCGCTTGTCAGGAGTCCGGTCAGCAGTCCGTTGGTGAAGACATCAGTGACGTTGCTGGCGTCGGGAAGCTCGGCTGTGCCGCTGAGGTTGCCCGAATAGCCGTTCTCGGCATAGACGATGTAAGGTGTGCAAGCCTCGATGCTTTCGGCAGGTGTCAGCGTCAGCAGGTCGCCCTCTGTGGCATTGCAGCTATAGGCTTTCAGTCCCGATGGCAGTTCTGTGTCGAAAGGAAGGATGAGCGTCCCCACCTTGTTGGCAGCAGAGACATTGACAGGCAGCGTCCTCTCCGTCGGGATGCCTGTCGTGAACGGCCGGCAGGCAAAGTCCGCAGGAACATACTTCACGGCAGCCGAGGTCGTGAGGTTCAGTCCCGACAGCTTTACAATAGGCTTCGGCGAGAAGCTGGTGGTTAAGGCTGATTCGTCGATAGTAATACAAACTTCAAATAAGTCACCGTTTGTTCTTTCAAAGTTCTTATTTTCATTTGATGCACATGCTATTCTAAGGACATTCCCATCTAAATTATTTGAAGAAATGACATGAAAGTATGTCTTTCCTGTTCTGCCACTGGTAAACGGATAAATGCTATCATCTATTGGCATATAAACCATATTGGTATTTGTCCCAGCTTTTTTTACAGAGATTCCAGCGGGCAGGCAAATGTCAAGGTCGTATGCAGTGTACGTGGAGGTACTGTTTACGAGGCTGACATTAAACGCATAACTGCTGTAGAAGTCATCATAAAAAATGTCACTGACTGCAAATGCACCATCAAGTGTTTGTGCCTCTGCCACCCTTGGCAGCAGTGCGCACATAATAAATAGGAGTAAAGTCTTTTTCATAAGTTATATGTTGATTAATGCTTGTTGTTTGTCGGCTGCAAATTCACATAAGAAATAGTTTTGACTTCATAAAAGTTTGTTTTTAGAGTGTTGATAAAAGTGTAAATTATGCTTGATGTGTGCGTTAAAGCACTATCCACGGGCAAAGGTTGCATTTTTTCCTGAAACCTTCGATGTCATTTCCATGTCATTTGCATCAAGGAAAGATTTCCTTGTTCTTCCGCTTTTATTTCTCTGTCTTTTTCGTACCTTTGTAGCACGAAAACATCAATATGGACAACATGCAGCAGGATTATCGGGCTTTGTGTGAGGCTGTGGAGCAGAAGGCGGGGAAGCAGATGCTGACGCCGCTGGACTTCGAGTGGCTCGAGGTGAAGATAGGGAACAAGATGAAGGAACGGGTGAGCGCATCGACCTTGATGCGTCTCTGGGGCTATCGGCAAGGCGTGGCCACAAGACAATCCACACTGGACATCTTGGCTCGTTATCTTGGCTATGCCGATTATGTGATGTTCTGCCAATGGTCGCCTGCGGACAAAGACGAGCCGCAGAGCGATGAGGTGGTTTCTCGTCACTTGCAGACGTCGGATTTGCAGGTGGGTCAGCAGGTGGAACTGATTTGGTATCCCGACCGCAGATGCGTGATAGAGCTTCGTTCGGATGGTCAGTATGAGGTTTTGGAAGCTAAGAACACAAAGCTCAGCATTGGCGACACTTTCCGGTGCGACATCTTTATTGAGGGTGAGCCTTTGTACCTGAACCACCTGATACACGAAGGCCGTCCGCCTATGGTTTATGTGGCGGGTAAAAAGGACGGGATTCGATTTAGCCTGACATCTTCTCCCAAAAGCGAGGGGGGAGTATGCGGTGGATAGCTATTTCTTGTATGGAATGAATGGTTTGACCCGACGGACGATGGTGTCGTGCCAAGCCTGCCAGTGGTCGAGCAATGCCATAAGGACTTCTTCGCGCTCCGTGTCATTGAAGTCGGTCAGCTGCTCTTCGACGTAGTCGTAGCAGAAGGCATTGGCGTCAAGTATCTTTTCATTGATTCGGGGGTCGAGGTACCGCCAGGCGGTGAGGGTGTCGGTATGGTGGTTGAGTCCTGTCGCGTTGATTTTCTTCTCGAGAAGCTCCAGACCTTGTTCTTTGGCGATGGGGATGCGGTTCAGTTGTAGGTACATAGCCCGCCTGTCTGCGTCGAGCTTGTAGATGGAGGCTGCCCCTGCAAGCAAGACCAGAACGAGAGCTGCAAGAGGAATCATCCAACGGCGACGGGCGGCACGGCGCTTGCAGCGGTCGATGTCGTCCTGCAACTCTTCGATGTTGGCATAGCGTTTGTCAATAGGCATGAGGCAACGCTCAATAATTTTGTGCCAGGAGTCCGCCAGTGGCAGTTCCTTCATGATGACTCCCAGGGAGTAGATGTCGTTGCGAACGTCGGGTGTGCTGGCTGTGTTCTGTTCGGGCGACATATATTGTGCGGTGCCTGAAGGCTGCTTCAGGATGGCGTGAGTGTCGGTGTCTGCAAGCGAGAAGTCAATGAGCTTCACGAAGTTGCCGTTGCGGGTAAGCATCACGTTGGATGGCTTCAGGTCGCGATGGGTGATGCCTGTGGCATGCAGATAGGCAAGTGCTGAAAGGAGTTGGCTGACAATTTCAGCCCCTTCCCGACTTGTCCGATGTGGAGAGGAAGCGAGCCATTCCTTCAGGTTGATGCCGTCGATGTATTCCATGACGATGCACTCTGCCTCTTCCTCCGAGGAGGGGAGCCTCAGGCGCTCTATGCCCAGACAGCCGACGATGCCTGGATGCTGCAACCGCATGAGGATTTCCATCTCCTTCAGGAGCATCTGTTGGTGGACGGCACTGTCCCGATGCTCTGGCTGGAGTGCCTTGAGGAGATACCACCGTCCGAAGCGCTTGGCGCGATAGAGCTGGTGTGTGTGCGTCTGGTTGATGAGCTGAATGTCGGTGAAGTTACGCTGCAACTGCTCGAAAGTGCCGGTCTCGAAGTCAGAGAAAGAGTCGTCTGGTCTGTTCATGGCTGCCGTTTGGGGAAGGTTGGAATATGTTCCGCATGATAGCGGAAGGACGAGAAGGTCTTATCGTTCCGATAGTTATCCACCGAGCCGAAGGGAACCACAATGGTGGCGGTGTTGAAGCTATGGTTCTCGAACGTGCCCTCATAGTAGGTGAGGGGCGGATTGGGGCACCTGAGGTTGATGCGCCTGAGCGCAAAGCACCCATAGAAGGCCTGCGGATAAATGATTCTGAGACTGTCCGGTAGGGTAACTTCGCGGAGTGAATCACAACCTTGGAAAGCGAGGTCGGAGATGGTGCTTATGTTAAAAGGCAGATGAATCTTCGTTAGCCTCTTGCAGCCTTGGAAGCTTCCTCGCGAAACCCAACGGATTCGTCTGTGTCGTCCGTCGGAACCGACAACACTGTCGGGAACGAATATCTCGCCTTCCGTCGTGGCAGGAATGGCAGGGTGAGAGTATTCCTCATAACCAATTGCAGCAAAGGGGGTGTCTTCCCTCGTGCGAAAGGCCATCTGTACACTGCCTCTGTCGGTACGAATCGGTGCAGTGAAAACTATATTGTGAGATTGTGCACTGGCCGATGCGAAAGGCATGAGTGCCAGAAAGGTAAAAAGGAAAAAAGGCAAAAGGGTTAATAGTGCGAGTCGTTTCATGGTGATTAACGTGTGATGTTTGCAAACTAAACGTGTGATGTTTGTCAACTAACCACGTTTAGTTTGCAAAGACCTTTAGCCGAGGGTCTTGATGGCGAAGTGCATGCGGCGGAGGGTTTCGTCCTTGCCGAGGAAGGCAGCCAGTTCGTACATGTCGGGGCCTTGGCCTTCGCCAACGAGACAGATGCGCCAGGCGTTCCAGGGCTTGATGCCCGTCTGGGCGGCCCATGCATCGACGACGGCCTTCTGGCCCTCTACGGTGAAGTCATCGACCGTGGCGAGGACGTCGGCAAGCTGCTGCATCTCGGCTGCCGTCTCGGGCTTCCAGTTCTTGCGGATGAACTTGTCCTCGGTGTCGAACTCAGACGGGGCGACGAAGAAGAAGCGCGTCAGGGGCCAGAGGTCGCTGACGAAGCTGATGTTGCGCTTGTGCTTCTGTCCCTGGCCGTCGGTGTATTCGATGACCTTCAGCTTCATCATGCGGACCACAGCTGCTTCCTGCTCGGGCGTCGCTTCGATGCCTTGCTCGCGAAGCACCTTGTCGAAGGAGGGCACCCAAGCCTCGTCGGGCTGCCGGAGGAGGTACTGATGGTTGAACCATGCGGCCTTGATGTAGTCGAACTTCGCGCCGTTCTTCGAGCACTTGCTGAGGTCGAAGAGGCGGACCATCTCGTCAAGCGACATCACTTCCTGGTCGTTACCCGGGTTCCAGCCCAGCAGGGCAAGGAAGTTGACGACGGCCTCGGGCAGATATCCTTTCTCGCGATAGCCGCTGCTCACCTCGCCGCTCTTCGGGTCGTGCCATTCGAGGGGGAAGACGGGGAAGCCGAGCTTGTCGCCGTCGCGCTTGCTGAGCTTGCCGTTGCCGACGGGTTTAAGCAGGAGCGGCAGGTGGGCGAAGCGAGGCATCGTGTCCTGCCAGCCGAAAGCCTCGTAGAGGAGGACGTGGAGCGGTGCGCTGGGCAGCCATTCCTCGCCGCGGATGACGTGCGTGACCTCCATCAGGTGGTCATCGACGATGTTGGCAAGATGATAGGTGGGCAGCTGGTCGGCGCTCTTGTAGAGCACTTTGTCGTCGAGGATGCTCGAGTTGATGCGCACTTCGCCGCGGATGATGTCATCGACCACGATGTCCCTTCCCGGCTCGATGAGGAAGCGAACCACGTACTGCTTGCCCTCTGCGATGAGGGCATCCACCTCTTCCTTGGGCAGCGTCAGCGAGTTGCGCATCTGCAGACGCGTGCTGGCATCGTACTGGAAGTTCTCCACCTCGGCCCGTTTCGCATCGAGTTCCTCGGGCGTGTCGAAGGCGATGTAGGCCTTGCCGCGGTCCAGAAGCTCGCGCACGTACTTCTTATATATATCGCGTCGCTCGCTCTGGCGATAGGGGCCGTGGCTGCCGCCGAAGCTCACGCCTTCGTCGAACTGGATGCCGAGCCATCGGAACGACTCGATGATGTATTCCTCGGCTCCGGGCACGAAGCGGGTGGAATCGGTATCTTCGATGCGGAAGATAAGCTCGCCTCCGTGCTGACGGGCGAAGAGGTAGTTGTATAATGCTGTACGGACGCCGCCTATGTGGAGCGGACCAGTGGGGCTTGGTGCAAAGCGCACGCGCACCTTCTTTTGTTCTTGATTCATAATTCGCAGTTATATATTCCGTGCAAAAGTACAAAAAAGTTTTGGATTAGAGATTAGGGATTAGGGATTATTTCGTATCTTTGTGCTGAAAAAGCAATTATGAATTGTGAATTAAGATTTATGAACTGAAAAATGAGCCGCTACAACCATAAGCACCAACTGAGCACCCGTGCCATCCTGTACCGCATTCTCTTTTCGCTCATCGCCACCGCCATCCTGGTGGTCTTCATGCCCTACGGCAACAACTCTGCCCTCCACTTCCAGAAGGGCGAACCCTGGGAGGATGAGGCTTTCATAGCTCAAGACAGCTTCCCTATCCTCAAGCCCGCCGAGCAGGTGGAGCGCGAGCGGGACAGTCTCCGCCAATTCTACGAGCCCTACTTCAGACAGGACGAGACCATCCTGGAGGACAGACAGGCGGCACTGCGCCAGTACTTCGTCTCCCCCTCGGCTTTAGGCACGCCCTACTACTTCATGCCTCACCTGCTGGAGAAGCTTCAGCACATCTACTCGGTAGGCATCCTGTCGGCTGAGGACCTGTCGCACTTCGACGAAGAGCAGCCCCGCCTGGTGCGCATCTACCACGGCAACGAGTCGAGCGCCCGCCCCTTTGCCGAGCTGTTCAGCGAGAAGACTGCCTACGAGTACATGCTGGCCGAAGAGGACAGCGTGCGCTACAATCATCGCCTCCTGCACGGGCTGGACCTCATGAAGTTTGTCAGCCCCAACCTCACCTACGATGCCGGGAAGAGCCAGCAGCAGAAGCAGGAGGTGGACAGCCGCCTGGTGCGCACGAAGGGTGTAGTGCTGCAGGGGCAGAAGGTGGTGGATCGCGGCCAGATTGTCGATGACGAGGTGATGGGCATCCTGCTCTCCTGGGAACAGCATCGGCGTGAACACACACTGAGCACGCGCGAGAAGGTGTCGCGCATCGCCGGACGTGCCGTCTATGCCGCCATTCTCGTCGTTCTGCTGCTGATGTACTTCCAGCAGTTCCGCAGCGACTACCTCGACAGCCTGCGCACCGTGCTGCTCATCATGACGCTCTCGCTGCTGTTCCCCATCATCACCTACATGATTGTCATCCACTCGTGGAACTGCGTCTATCTGGTACCTTACTGCGTGCTGCCCATCATGCTGCGCATCTTTCTGGATTCGCGCACAGCCTTCGTCTCGCACGTCATCTCGGTGCTGGCCTCGGCAGTCGTGCTGACCAGTCCCTTCCCCTTCATCGTCACGCAGACGGTGGCGGGCCTTGTTGCCATCTATTCCCTGCGCGAGCTGTCGCAGCGCTACGAGCTTTTCCGTGCAGCCGTCATCGTCACGGTCTCTGCCCTGCTCACCTACCTCTGCCTGGAGTTTGTGCGGGGCACTGCCGACGGGAGCAACGAGCTGAGCACCCTGCCCTACATCCATCTGGCTATGGCTGGCGTGCTCTCCATGCTGGCCTACCTGCTGCTCATCCCCATCGAGCGCATCTTCGGCTTCTCGTCCATCGTCACGCTTGTCGAGCTGCAGAACGTGAACAATCCTCTGCTTCGCCGCCTTTCGGAGGAAGCCAACGGCACATTCAACCACAGCATGCAGGTGGCTAACCTCGCTGCCGAGGTTGCCATCAGGATTGGTGCCAAGGCTCAGCTTGTCCGCACCGGCGCACTCTACCACGACATCGGCAAGCTCGAGAACCCAGTCTTCTTCACCGAGAACCAGAACGGTCGCAACCCTCACGACGGGCTGCCCTTTGAACGCAGTGCCCAGATCATCATCCGCCACGTGGCCGACGGGCTGCGGCTGGCCGACAAGTACAAGCTGCCGATGGTCGTGAAGGACTTCATCGCCACTCACCACGGCAAGAGCCTCACGAAGTATTTCTATGCGAAAGCGAAGGAGCAGGAGGGAGCAAGGGGCAAGGAGCAAGAGGGTACAACCAGCTCCGGCAATCCTTCTGCCCCCTGCTCCTTGTCCCTTGCCCCTTTCACTTATCCCGGCCCCAAGCCCCAGACGCTGGAGCAGGCCATTCTCATGATGGCCGATGCCGTGGAAGCCGCCAGCCGCGGACTGCCCGAATACACCGAGGAGAGCATCAATGCTATGGTCGAGAAAATCATCGGCGCACAGGTCAGCGAAGGCTGCTTCAGCGAGTGTGCCATCACCTTCCGCGAGATAGCCGAAGCCAAGGAGGTGCTCCAGGCCCGTCTCCGCACGGTCTATCACACCCGCATTCAGTACCCCGACTGAGAACTCCCCCTTAGCTTTTTTTAGCCGACACCGGAATCGGAACGGCGCAGGCGGCTCTACGCGAGGCGGTAGCGCGTCTGTGCGCCCTTGCCGTCGCGGACGAGGCGGCCCTCCCTGACGAGACGGGCGAGGAGATTCGTCACGCGATTGCGCGTCAGCGTCTGCCCGAAGGCGGCGGACACATCTTTATGAGTAATGTACTCGCGGGTAGTGAAGAGCTCGGCCAGACGCGCCTCAATCTCCGACTCCTCGGCACCGAGCTTCCATCCGAATGGCACCTGCTCCACCTCGAAGCCCTGCACAGCGGCCAGCAACGCGCGGTCCGGACGGAAGAGGATGCCATCTACATGAACGTCGCGACCGTGAAGGTTGCCTTCCCTCACCTCGATGTCGCCCTTGACCGAGAGGCGGAAGGTGCCGATGTCGGGCAACGTGACGGCATTGCCCTTCGCCAGTTCGTGCAGCATGACCCGCTGCAAGGTGCTCAGAGCAGCCCTCAGCTCGGCCTTGGGCATGACGGAAGGCAGCCTGGAACTGCTGCCCTGGAACTCGACGGCATCCACCGTCTCCGGGCTCTCCAACTGGGGCCGCAGACTCTTCAAATCGTTTCCTGCACTCTCATTTGCCCGTGCCTCTTCCTGAGGCAACAGGCCACGCTTGGTAATTGAAAAACGGATAGACATATTCCTTATTCTTTAGATTAACGCCACAAAGTTAGTGAATTTTCCCCACAGTTCCAAGAATCTTCGCCAAGAAAAATACCGATGACTTGTTTGCTCCATCGCGATGGAGCAATTGCTTCATCGCGATGGAGTGATTGCTTCATCGCGATGAAGCAACAAAGCACTCACGCTGGTAGCGCACTCCGTCCGTGAGGCACGGAGAGAGTGCTGCTGCCGTTTTGTTGCCGGGAAAATGGCTCTCCAACCTCCGTCCTGCGGAAAATCGGGCAGTTTTTATGTCTTTTTTATGCCACAGGGAAAGATTTTCCAACCATTTGCTTTGCAGGTTAGATAAAAAAGCGTAACTTTGCCTTTGCATTATGCGCTTGTGGTGGAATTGGTAGACACGCCAGACTTAGGATCTGGTGCCGCGAGGCGTGTAAGTTCGAGTCTTATCAGGCGTACATGATGCATTGCTTACAGTATTAAGGATTAAAGATTTATGTTCAGGAATTAAAGCCTCAAGGTTATGAAGAAGGTTATCGGTTATTGGTTAATGGCTATTGCAGTCCTCGCAGGCTGCAAGGAAGATATTGACACCTCGGCCCGCTACGTCTTCACCGAGCGGACCGTGGCCAGCTATCTCGAGGACCACCAGCAGTTCAGCGAATACGTGCGCCTGCTGAAGGAGCAGAAAGTGAGCGACGTCAGCGAGACAACAGTCTATCAGCTCATGACGGCCTACGGCTACTACACCTGCTTCGCACCTACCAACCAGGGCATCCAGCTCTACCTGGACTCCCTCGTCATCAAGGGCATCATCCCCCAGGCCAGTTGGGACGCATTCCCCGACGAGAGGACCAAGGACAGCATACGCACCGTCATCGTCCTGAACAGCATCCTCGACGGCACCAAACAGGAAAAGAAATTCTACACCACAAGCTTCCCGAAGGTCAACGAGGAATTTGAAATCAACACGATGGCCGACCGCAAGATCAGCATCGCCTACCCCATCAAGACTGACCAGGACAGCATCTACATCGACGGCATCTGCCCCCTCTCGAAGCGGAACCGCGACATCGAAGCCATCAACGGCACCATCCACCAGATAGGCTACGTCATCAACCCAAGCAACGAGACCCTGGGCAGCACCCTCCACAAGTACGCCTACGACTACGAGTCGGGACTCAGCGTCATGGCCGGACTCGTGGAAGTGTGCGGACTGACCGACACGCTCAGCCAGGTAAAGGACGAGCGCTACGAGAGACTCTACCGCGAAGGAGCATTCCCCAGCTTCAAGTGGCAGCTGCGCGGATGGGAAATCCCGGCACCCGAACACCGCAAGTACGGCTTCACGCTCTTCGCCGAAACCGACGAGTTCTGGGAAAAGGAACTCGGCAAGGACCGCAGGGACATCAAGAAGGAAGACATCATCGCCTGGATTACCTCACAGGGACTCTACCCCGAGGCCGTCAACGACGACAACTACAACAGCCCCGACAACCTCCTGAACCAGTTCGTCACCTACCACCTCCTGCCCATGCGTCTGCCCGTCGATAAGCTCGGACTGCACTACAACGAGAAAGGCTACAACTACAACAACAAGAACGCCGTACCCACCGTACCCGTCTGGGCACACTACGTCACGATGGGAAAGCGACGCCTCCTGCGCATCTGGGAAAGCGCCGAGACAGAATGGCCGTGCATCAACCGCTTCCCCAAGCTCAACAACGGACGCAAGGAAGACTACCACGAGCGGGAATGCAGCGACGAGAACAAAGGCGTAGAAATCCGCACCGACGAGAATTCGGGCATCGTCAAGCTCATCAACGGCATCATCTACCCCATCGACCAGCCCATCGCCTACTCCGAAAACGTACGCAACGAACTCGCCAAAGTGCGACTCCGCTTCGACTCCTGGGAACTGCAGCCCGAAGCAATGAACAACGACATGCGACTCGTCAGCCAGAACGACGCCATCTGGTACTTCTCGAGCGACCCCGACAAACAATACTTCGAGAACGCCACCGTCAACAGCAAGCAGACAAACTTCATGCTCCTGAGCGGACGCAACCAGAGCTGGCCCAACTACCAGGGCGACGAACTGCTGGCAGAAGGCGTCTATGACATCACCATCACCTGCCCACCCGTACCCAAGAGCGGCGTCTATGAGATACGCATGGGCGTATCCACCTACAGCGGCACACGAGGCATCTGCCAAGTCTATTGGGGACCCCGCAAGGACCAGCTCGTAGCACAAGGCATCCCCGTCAACATGCAGCTCGGCGGTAACAGCGAGAACAACATACTCGGCTGGGAACGCGACACCGACGACGAAGACTACGATGCCGAAGTCGATAAGAAGATGCGTAACAACGGCTTCATGAAGGGGCCCGAATACATCGTAGCAGTTGCCGGCGGCAGGGAAACAAACCGAATGAACGCAGGTGCCACGCGCCGCATCGTCGTGCGCGAAGCCATGTCGCCAGACGTCACCTACTACATACGCTTCAAAACCGTACAGCCCGACTACACCACAAAACAGCTCTTTGTCGATTACCTCGAATGGTGCCCCAAAGAAGTCTATGACAATCCCGAATCACCGGAAGACATCTGGTAAAGAAAGAAAATGAAGAAATATATTCTTGTCGTCATCCTCCTCTGCTGCACACCGGCATTCGCCCAGCAGAAGAGCAACGCATGGCAGCGAGCCGAGAAGGAAGCTGCTGCCGGCAAATACAAAGAAGCTTTCGAACACCTCAGAGATTTCGAACACGCCGTACTGACCAACCCCAACCTCGACGACAAAGGCAAGGCAGCCGAGCGCTACAAGGCAGCACGGACACGCATGAACATGTACTTCAGGATGCGCAGACCCGCCAACGCACTGGAGCATCTCGAAAAGATGGAGAACCTCGCCAACGCCTCCGGAGACGAAGCACTGCGAAGCGACTACCTCTACAACAAGACCATCTACTACTACACCGTCGGGCAGACAGACAAAGCCGATGCCGCATTCAAGGAAATGACGGCACGCCTCATGGTCTCCAAGGAATACGGCAAAGTGGAAGAAGTCTATCAGACACTCATCGCCAACGGACGCAAGTCCGGCAACGCAGGCATCGTGGCACAAGCCTACAGCGACTACATCGCATGGAAGGACTCAGCAAACGCCCTCAAGGTAGCCGACGAGATTAACGGCCTCAAACAGCAAATCGAGGCAGGAGCGGCATCCATCGCAGAGAAAGACAAGTCCCTGGCCTCCCGCTCCTACATCATCACCGCACTCTGCATCCTCGCCGCCATCCTCGTCGCAGTCCTCGTAGGCACATGTCTCCTGCTCGCACGATTCATCTTCCAGACACGGCAGCAGAAGAAGGTCATCCGCATCCTGAACGACAACATCGCACTCAAGGCAAAGTTCACAAGCAACATCTCGGCACAGCTCACGCCGGCCCTGCAGAAACTCGACAGGCAACGTCCCGAAGTAAAGGCACTGCTCGACTTCTCAGACCACATCCAGACCCTCTCGCAGCTTGAGTCAGACAGCGGACAAGCCATTGAAAAGGAAGAGACAAACCTCCCTGCCTTCAGCGAAGAACTTCTCGGCAAGATAAAAGGACAGGTCCGCAGCGGAGTCTTAGTGAACGCCGACATACCCAAGATGAGTGCCACCTTCAACAAGGAATACGTCACCCACATCCTGCTTCACCTGCTCACCAACGCAGCCGAGCATACACCCCAGGACGGACACATCCGCCTTGAGTTCAAGAAGCGCAGCATGCACAAGTTCCAGTTCATCGTGTCCAACACCGGCTCTTTCATCCCCGAAGAGGACCGCGAAGCTGTCTTCAAGCCCTTCCGCGAAATCAAGGACCTCACGACAGGCGACGGCCTGGGCCTGCCCATCTGTCGGCAAATGGCGCTGAAGATGGACGGCGACCTCAGCATCGACCCCGAGTTCACCAAAGGCACACGCTTCATCCTCAGCATCAACTCATAGAGAAACACTAAGGTACTTCTTTCGTACCCGTCATCGGAATGAGACAAAGACTGCACAACACGCATATCTGTATTCTGGCACTGGTGGGCATCGTCTGCCTGGCCCTGCTGCAGAACGTCCACAGCGAAGCGGCTGTCCCTGCCGAGGAAAGCCTTGGCAGGTGGGAGGCAACCCTGACGGCGCAGAAGCACCACGTGCCGGAAGCCACGCTGACCGACGCCGCACAGTCCAGCCGCATCTGCAGCTCGCGTCCGCAGCGCATAGTCTCGCCTCACAGCTCCGGCTCTGAACGAACATCAAACTTGTCAGGCAACTTAGCCCGACGACACAACGTCACACCCCTAAAATCCAACTACGACTGCAGGTGCAGGCTCGAGACAGCCCCCTTCTGCACCGCTGCCTCGCGGCAATACTACATCATTGCCCTGAGGCACATCCTTTGTTGAAAGTTGAAAAGTGAAGCCACCCTTCTTAGCAAATCAACTTTTTAATCACTAACTTTTTAACTTTCACATCATGTCAAGTTACAAAAACTTGGGGATGGCCTACGCTGTCTCCACACATCCGCATATCATAGTAAAGAAGTCATTCTTCAGTACAAAACTCATCTACACCCCCACCGGGAGCGTTGTCCGCGCCTTCACTCAGGAGTACACACCCACAGAAGGCAGCCGGCTCATCAGCCTGCTCGACCTGCCGCTCGACAAGCTTACGGCAGAGGTTCAGCAAAAGGGGAAGCCCGTATCGGGCAGCAACGGCCACTATCACCTCGAGGTCTGCCTGAGCGAAGACCATCAGTTCTGCGCCCTCCAAGTGTTCCGCTATGGCGACTTCCGCTACAATGCCATCGACGAGCCCCACTTCTATGAAGGCGACGATGCCAAGCTCATCGCACAAATCCTGTAGCCATGAGTACGCTGACACTGACCATCGTCGCCGTATTCTGCTTCGGCTACTTCCTCATTGCCATTGAAGGCGTCACCAAGATCAACAAGGCCGCCATCGCGCTGCTCATGATGGCCGTCACCTGGACGCTCTTCATGCTCGACCCCGCTGGCTACCTGTCCGTCACTGACGGGCAGGCAGCTACGGCTGGGGCCGACGTGATAGAAGAACATTTGGGCAGCACCGCCACCACGCTCTTCTTCCTCATGGGAGCCATGACCATCGTGGAGCTCATCGACCAGAACGGCGGCTTCAACTTCGTGCGCACCACGATGCAGACCCACAGCAAGCGGGCGCTGCTCTGGCGCATGGCATTCATGACCTTCTTCATCTCGGCCATCCTGGACAACCTCACCACGTCCATCGTCATGATTATGGTGCTGAGGAAGCTGGTGGCCGACCAGAAGGACCGCCTCGTCTATGCCTCGCTCGTCATCATCGCTGCCAACTCGGGCGGTGCCTTCTCGCCTATCGGCGACGTGACGACCATCATGCTCTGGAACAAGGGTGTCATCACCGCACTCGGTGTCGTTGCCAGACTGCTCCTGCCGGCTCTGGTTTCGATGATGGTGCCTGCCTATCTGCTCTCTCTCACGCTGAAAGGCCGGCTCACCTACGACGCTGGAGGCACGGAAGCTGCGGTAAGCGAGAGCGGACTGACGGAGAGGCAACGCAGGATTATCTTCTTCCTCGGCGTGGGCGGCCTCATCTCGGTTCCCTTCTTCAAGGGGCTGACGGGTCTGCCTCCCTTCGTGGGCCTGCTGTTCGTGCTTGGCCTGCTGTGGACCGTGACGGAAGTGTTCTATGCCGACCCGCAGATTAAGGAAGAAGACGGTGCCATGCAGAAACGTGTGTCGGAAATGCTTCGGCGCATCGACATGTCCACCATCCTTTTCTTCCTCGGCGTGCTGATGTCCGTAGCCTGCCTGCAAACGGTGGGCGTGCTCACCATGCTGGGCGAGGGGCTGGACTCGGCATTCCGCGGTAACTGCTACATCACGACCGGCATCATCGGCATACTCTCGTCCATCGTGGACAACGTGCCGCTCGTGGCAGGCTGCATGGGCATGTATCCTCTGGCCGAGGCTGGCAACATGGCCATTGACGGCAGCTTCTGGCAACTGCTCTCCTACTGCGCAGGCGTTGGCGGTTCAATGCTCATCATCGGCTCCGCAGCGGGAGTGGTCGTCATGGGGCTGGAGAAGATCACCTTCGGCTGGTACATGAAGCACATCTCATGGCTTGCTCTGGCCGGGTACCTGGCCGGGATGCTCTGCTACTGGGCAGAGGAAAACTTCATCTTCTAAACACAGACACATGACATTCTCTACTGAAAATTTCCTCTTTCTCGACGCAGTGCTCATCCTTGCGAGCATCGTCATCAGCAAGTGGGGCTACCGTTTCGGCATCCCCACCTTGCTTCTTTTCCCGTCATAGCGGGCATCGATGATGCCGCCTTCCTTTTCAACGTGGTGTTCGTCATTACGTTGCTCTCGCTCGCTCTGCAAGGCACAACCATCACGACGGCTGCCCGATGGCTCGGTCTGGCTACAGAAGAAGAGAAGGACAGCAACGACTTCGGCATCGAACTGCCCGACGAACTGGAGTCGAAGCTGACGGAACTGACGCTGACAAAGGAGCAACTGGCCGGCGGCTCACGCCTGCAAGACTTGCAGTTTCCAAAGGGAACACTGGTAATGATGGTGAAGCGCGAGGGTAGCTTCATCGTGCCCAACGGGCAGATGGAGATGCGTGCAGGCGACATTCTGCTCACCATCGCGCACCAGAACGTACAAGGAGACGTGCCCTGATGCATACGTCTGGCAATCCTTTCCTGCCCGTACGCACATAAAAAAGAAGGCGTGTCAAAACAATGAGCAACAACAGGGGCTGTGTCATTCATCCTGACACAGCCCCTATATATTATATACGTATATTATATATAATGTAAACCTCCGGCGGACTTTTTTATATGCCAAGCTTCTGGCGGATGTCCTGCGGGATGGCGTTCTTGTTGATGACGATGTTCATGGTCTTGTAGGCAACGTAGGCAGGGCTGACGTACCAGAAGCCCTTGAACGGGCCGCTCTCACCCCACGAGTTCTTCATCATGAAGTACTCCTTGCCGTACTGGTCCTTAGCCAGACCGTAGATTTGCATGCCGTGGTCGTCGGTAGTCTCCCAGTTGTCGTAGGCTTCCTGACGCATCTCGGGCGTAATGTTCTTCTCGGCATTGGCACTGACAATCTCCACTTCGCCTGCGCCCTTCTCGCCTGTCCAGCGAGCCTGGTCGCTGCCCACTCCGGCCTTGGAGATGGTGGTAGGCACCATTGCGACGCTCTTGTTCTTGCCTGTACGACGGCTGAAACCGTCCTCGCTCACGTCTGCACCCCAGGCGAAGGTCCAACCGTTCTTCACGGCCTCGTACATGACGCGCATGAACTCGTCGAGGGGCAGGTTATAGCTGCTTGCCCAGCGCCAGTTGTCCTCAATCTCGAGGGCGAAGGTGCTGTAGTAGGGATGGTGCGTATAGCTGGTCAGGCTGACGTAGTCGTTGGGGTCGAGGGTCAGGTAATCCTTCACGAAGGACTGAGGCGTATAGCGCTTGCCCTTGTATTCGAACTCAGTGGGACACTTGCCGAAGTAGCCGTCGAGCATAGCCTGGAGTGCCGACTTCCAGCCCTTGTGCAGAATCTTCTTTGCGCCGTCCGGTGCGATGCTCTTCAAGTATGCCTCCATCGGAGGGAAGAGGCTCTTGAAGTTGAAGAGGGAGTCGCCGTATTCGGTGATGGGATAAGGCATGATGCCCTCGGGTATGAAGCCGTAGTGCTCCATGCAGTAGAGTGCGTCCTCGAAGCTGCCGCCCTGACTGAAGCTGGCATCGCCGTGGGTACGGATGTGCTTGTCGGCACGGTCCACATAGGTCTTGCTGATGAGGAAGGACTCGCAGAGGTCGAGGTCATCCTTCATCTCGGGGTGCTTCTTGATGACTTCACTCTCCAGGAAAGCCAGGGAGGAGTAGGCCCAGCAGGTGCCGCTGCTGTTCTGGTTCTTGATGCTGGTGACGGGATGCTCAATGATGGTGGTGAAGATGAGGGAGTCCTTCGAGTCTTCCTTCTTGTCCTTCTTGGACACTTTACTGTCAAGGCGCTCTCCAGATGAGCGGAAGTCCTTTGCCACAGCAGGCATGACGATCAGTGCGGCTGCAGCGAGTGCGATAAGCTTTTTCATATTGATGTTTTGAATTAATGATAATGTACTTAATAAGGTATCCCGTCTTTGCCCAGGAAGCGGCATCCGTCGGCGGTGATGAGGATGTCGTCCTCGATGCGGATGCCTCCGAAGTCCTTGTAGGTCTCGAGCTTGTCGAAGTAGAGGAACTCGGCGCAGTGTCCCGTGCTCCGCCATTCGTCGATGAGGGCAGGGATGAAGTAGATGCCGGGTTCGTCCGTGACGACAAAGCCCTCTTGCAGGCGGCGTCCCATGCGCAGGCAATTGGTGCCGAACTGTTCCAGGTTTGGCCGCACCTCGTCGTCGAAGCCGACGTAGGTCTGTCCGAGCCCCTCCATGTCGTGCACGTCCATGCCCATCATGTGTCCCAGGCCGTGGGGCATGAACATGGCGTGTGCTCCGGCGCGGACGGCTTCCTCCGTGTCGCCCTTCATCAGGCCAAGCTCTTTGAGGCGGTCTGTCATGAGGCGGCAGACGCCGAAGTGCACGTCCCACCACTTCACGCCCGGTGCGGCAAGCGTCAGGGCATAGTCGTGGCAGTCCTTGACGATGTCGTATATCTCTCGCTGTCGCTGGGTGAACTGGCCGCTGATGGGCATGGTGCGGGTGTTGTCGCTGCAGTAGTTCTCGTTGGTCTCGGCTCCTGCATCGCAGAGGAGCAGGCGTCCTGCTTCCAGTGGCCGCGGGCTGGGGTAGCCGTGCATGATTTCGCCGTGCATCGTGACGATGCTGGAGAAGCTGACCTTGCAGCCTCGGCTGCTGGCGATGCCGCCGATGCGTCCGGCTATCTCCTGTTCGGTGACACCTTCGCGGCACATCTGCATGGCCGTGGTGTGCATCTCGTAGCCGATGGCACAGGCGCGTTCTATTTCGGCTATCTCGCCCTGGCTTTTCACGGAGCGAAGGCTGACGACGGCCTTGATGAGTTCTATGCTGGCTGCCTCCCGCTGCTTCGACGGATGGATGCCGAGCATGTCCATGAGCTGAATCATCGTGTCGTGGCGGTAGGGCGGCAGGAAGTGGATGCGCTGGCCGCTGGCTTTGGCCTTCCCGACGAAATCGGAAAGCGCACTCATGGGCATGGTCTGTGCCACGCCGCTCTCTGCTGCCATGTCTGCTACGCTCATGACGGAACCGTACCAGACGATGTCGTCGATGTCGATGTCGTCGCCTACGAGGTATTCACGGTTGTTGTCGATGTCGATGATGCCGGCCAGTCCTTCGCGATGCTGTCCGAAGAAGTAGAGGAAGGAGCTGTCCTGACGGAAGCGGTAGGCGTTGTTGGGGTAGTTGGCGGGCGCGTCATTGTTGCCCATGAGCAGAATCAGGCCGGACCCTACCTTTTGGCTCAGGAGCCTGCGCCGCTCAACGTATGTCTGTTTGTCGAATAACATCTTTTTGTATTTACGATTTGACGAGTTACGATTTGTTTTCGATTTTGTCGTTTGGCTATTTAGCAGTTTTGATGCTTTCTGCGGCCAGGCGGATGAGCTTGAGTGTCGTCGTGTCGGCAGCGAAGACGGCATTGATGCCTTGTTCCTCCTGTGCGGGGTCGCCTACATAGTCGTCCCAGCGCTGCCAGCGCCGGTGCTCGGGTTGTGCATAGCCGCCCCATGCCCAGAAGCAGCATCCTTGCAGCTTCTCGCTCTGCACGAGCTGACTGAGGATGTGGGCATAGTACCCGTCGCGCCCGATGGTGGGCGAGCCGGGCTCGATGAGATAGCCGTCGCGCGGATAACCGAACTCCTCCAGCACCATTGGTTTGCCGAGGTCCTTCACGGCATTCCGGCAGGCGTCGATGTAGGCGGACGTGTTGCGGCAGGCTGGCAGCAGGCTGTCGATCATGGAGGTTGCGCCGTTGCGGGCCAGTCCCACTTCGAGCGGACCGCTGGCCGGTCCGATCCAGTGCCAGTTGTAGGGCCAGATGTGGATGCAGACGTAGTCTATCTCGGGGAATGCGTGAACCTGACGGAAGAGGTCGGCATCCTGCTCGCAGCCCTCGATGCCTTCGCTTCCGGTGGTGACGAGGTGGTTGGGGTCAAGGCTCTTGATGAGCTTTGCCTGTTCCTCCACCCACTGTGCGAAGCAGGCTTTCGTCACGGAGTCGCGGGCGAAGGCGCGGGGCTCGTTGGCCAGTTCCCAGGCCATGATGGCGGGCGACTCGCTGTAGGGTTTTCCGGTGACGGTATTGGTGCGCGAGACGATGAAGCGGACGTGGTCTGCGGCCATCTTCTTTGCCTTGTCGCTGCGGACGAACTGGCAGTGGTAGTTCTGTGCGATGGTCCAGTCCGACCAGTCGGGTACGGGTCCGCAGCCGGCCCATTCGAGGTATGCGCCGTATCCCCCACTCCACTCCCATGCGTTGTTGAGGAAGAGGACGGCGGTCATCTGTCGCTTCTCGAGCTCGGCAATGAGGTAGTCGAGTCCGCGCAGGATGGTGTCGTTATAGACGCCGGGCTGCGGCTGCATGACGGGAAGGACATGGGATGCCACGGTATCGGGGCCTTCGCCGCTGGCAAGGACTCGGACGTTGGTGATGCCCACTTCCTGCATGAGGTCGAGTTCACGGGCGAGTCTTTCGCGGTTGCCGCCCTGTCCTTCGCTGGCCAGGATTGCGCCGAACCAGAAGTTCGTGCCGATGAACTTGTACTCTTCCGTGCCGCGGTAGAACTTGCCGTCGCGCACTTGTACGTAATCCGTACTCTCTGCTGTCTTGCCGCTCTGCTGGCAGGCATACACGCCTGCCAGGGCTATCGCGGCGAGGAAATAGGCTATTCGCTTCATGATGCTGACTGTGGTCTATGGATGAACTAAATTATTATTTTGCTCTTATGATAGTTGTCGCGGAAGGAGGTCGGCGAACAACCTTTCTTCTTCTTGAAGATGCGGTTGAAGTTGCTGATGTTATTGAATCCGCAGCAGTAGCAGATTTCTGCCACGCTGGTATGCGTATCTACCAGCAGGCGGGCAGCATAGCCGAGGCGGATGTCGATGATGTAGTCGCTGACGGTCTTGCCTGTCCTGGTGCGGAAGAAGCGGCTGAAGGCGGCGGGGGTCATGCCGGCTATGTCGGCAAGCGTCTTCAGGCGGATTTCTCCCTTGAAGTTCTTGTCAACATACTCCTCCACGGCTCTCACGCGCCGGCTCCCGGGCTGGTTCCTTACGTTGGCAAACGACTTGCTGGCCAGCAGGTGATAGTTCTCCTGCAATGAGAGCTCGTAGAGAATCTCCAGCAGCGAGAGCATGCGGTAGAAGCCGGGCTGTGCCGTCGTGATACCGGTTATCTTGCCGTAGAGACCCATGATGGCTGGCAGTTCGAAGGCGATGCCGCGCTTGGCGTTCTCAAAGAGGGTGCGCAGGCTGCTCAGCTGGTTCTTCTGCAGGAACTGCTCGCCGAGCAGGTCGGGCGGAAACTGGATGGTGATCTCGTGGATGGAGTGGCTCTGGCAGTCGTATTGGTCCCACATGTGCTCCAGGCCGCTGCCTATGAGCACCAGGTCGTACTTGCCAAGCACCTCGATGCTGTCGCCCACGATGCGGCGTGCGCCGTCGCAGTGCTCCACAAAGTTCAGTTCCATCTCGTCGTGTTTGTGCAAGGGGTAGGAAAAGACGTCTTTTTCACGGTCCACCATGAGGAAGCAATCTTTCTCCCCAAGCGGAGTAATCTCCGTAATAGCTTTGTCAGTCATAGTATTTGAATGGTATGATTTTATAAGGTTTTGGGTCGAATCCGCAGGGTATTCACATACTTTTTTGCTTTTTCGGGGCCAAAGATACTGAATTTCCCGCAAAATTACAAGTTTCGGCTTAAGAAATTTTGATAAATTCGCCTCATCCGTTATTCCGGAGGGCTCGAAATATCCTTACACAAAACCGCGAACCGCAAACTGGCGCTCCGTGAGGTGCCGATTGGGACCTCTCGAGCTTATGGCTGGCGACTCGCGTCCTTCGGGCCCACGACTCGCGTGCTTATGGCCGACGGGTCACGTTCTTCTGCCCGGCTCGAAGCGTCGTTTTCGTGCTGTTTCCGTGCTTTTCTTTGCAGGGGAATGTTAAGTACCTCTGCTTTCTTTGCCTCGAACTCCGAATCACGGCTTTTTAATCGTCTGATTATCACAGCAAATTCGATTTGAGCGCATTTCTCGCTTTCAGGGCAGGAAGGTGCTGCGGGAGGAAAAAGAGCTCGCCAGAGAGCACGGCAGCACGAAAAAGCTTGATAAAATCAGAAGGCTCTCATCACCCCGCTGGCAGGACGGCCCGCCAGGAGCTCCCCGCGCATATAGTCCATGAAGGGTGCCACGTGCTGGAAGAAGATGCGGTAGCCGGCACAAAGGTAGTTGAGTCCGGGCTCGCCGTCGGCTGTATGGAGGAAGCGCAGTCGCGGACACTCGCCGTGACAGGCCTTGAGCCATTCGCACTGGCGGCACTGGCGCGGGAGGGCCTCCTTCTTCAGCCGGGAGAAGCGGTTCTGCTTCGCGCCGTAGAGCATCTCAGGCAGGCCGTGCGTCCGGATATTGCCCAGCCGGTACTCGGGAAAGACGAAATGGTCGCAGCTATACACGTCGCCGTTCTGCTCCATGACTGCTGCATGGCCGCACTCCTCGGCATAGACGCACACTCCCGGCGCCACACCCATCCAGCCGGCAAGCGTGGCGTCGAAGAGCTGCACGAAGACCTCGCCCACGTCGTGGCGCACCCATTCGTCGAAGATGCTGCACATGAAGCGGCCCCACTCCTCGGGACGGATGCTGAAGGAAGCCAGAGGGCAGTCTTCGTCGAAGAGATGGGCCAGGCGGCGACCGTCGCTGTGCTCCTTGAAGCGTTCCACCACAGGAGTCACCTGCAGGTATCTGCAGTGCAGCTCGTCGCGGAAGAAGCGATAGAAGCCAAGCGGGTCCTGAGCGTTGACGTGATTGGCCGTCGCCATCGCATTCCACTCCACGCCGTACTCGTCCAGCATGCGTATGGCCTGCACCACTCTTTCCCACGTCCCGCGGCCCTGCGCATCTCGCCGGTAGGCATCGTGCTGCTCGCGGGTGCCGTCGATGCTGATGCCCACCAGCCAGCCTTCGTCGTGCAAGAACCGGCACCACTCGGGCGTGAGCAGAAGGCCGTTGGTCTGTATGCTGTTGCTGATGCGTTTGCCCCGACCATAGTACTGCTGCAGCCTGATGACCTGACGGTAGAAGTCGAGGGACCTCAGCATCGGTTCGCCGCCATGCCAGGTGAAGAGCACGTCGGGCGTCTGCTGCAGCTCTATGTAATCGCGGATGTAGCGCTCCCAGACCCTCTCTGACTCCCTCCCTTTAAGGGAAGATTGGGGAGGATCCAAGCTTTGTTTCTCCAGATAATAGCAGTACTCGCACCGCAGGTTGCACCGTGCTCCTGCCGGCTTTGCCATGACGTAAAGCGGACGGGCAAAAGGATAGGCCGTTGACATAGACTCAAGGATTAGTCCAGTATCTTCCCTGCAAGGTACTTCACAGGCAACCAGATTGCCAGGCAGCCGACGGCAATCACGGTGGCAAGGATGAGCAGGATGTCCGTCAGATAGACGCTGACCGGATAGGCTTCCACAATGAAGCTGCCCTCCGTATCGCCCATGCTGACCAGTCCGTACTCCTGCTGAATCCAGCACAAGACAGCCCCGAGGACCAGCCCGAGCAGTGCTCCGGCCAGGCTGATGATGAGACCTTCCAGGCGGAAGACAGTGCAGAGCTGGCTGTCCGTAGCCCCAAGGCTGCGCAGTGTCTGAATGTCCTGCCGCTTGTCTATCATCAGCATCGAGAGCGAACCAATAATGTTGAAGCAGGCCACAAGCAGGATAAAGGAGAGGAAGAGGTAAGAGATGAACTTCTCGATACGCATGACGCGGAAGATGTCGTTCTGCTGTTCGTAGCGGTCCTCCACCTTGAAGCGCTCGCCCAGCTGTGCCTGCAACTGCTGCTTGACCTTGGCAACCTCGGCCTCCGGCTTCAGCTTGAGGTCGATGGCCGACACCCTGCCCTCGCGGTCGAAGAGGCGTTGGGAGAAGCGCAGGCTGGTGAGGATGTAGTGGGCGTCATACTTGGCCTGCCGCACCATGAAGACAACACCGGGGCTCTGCAACTCGTCGTGGTTGAAGGAGGATAGCGGGTTGCCGATGTTGACACGCTCGCCCTGCTTCGGGGCATACACCTGCAACGGGTTCTCGAAAAAGGCAGGCAACCCCAGCTGCTGGGCCAGCTGAATGCCCAGCACACCGTACTCCAGCACGTCGGCATGAAGGCAGAACGAGCCGTCGCCATAGAGGATTTCCTCGATATGACCCTGTTGCGTAATGTTGTCCGCCACGCCCCGGATGGTCACCACCTGCTGCCTGCCGTCCTGCACGACGAGGGCCTGCCCTTCGAGCACCGGCGTATAGACCTCCACCGCACTGTTCGCCTTGAGCAGCAGCAGGGCACTGTCCCGGTCGCTGACCGTCTGACCGTTGCGGGGCGAGACGCGCAGTTCGGGGTCGAAGGCCGTGAAGAGGTCGGCCACAAGGTCCTGGAAGCCGTTGAAGACGCTCAGTGTGACCACCATCGCCATCGTTGCCACCGCCACGCCGAGCACCGAGATGCCGCTGATGATGTTGATGGCATGATGGCTCTTCTTGGCGAGGAGATAGCGGCGGGCTATGAAGAGTTCGAGCCTCCCCCATCCCCTCACAAGGAGGGGTGAACTGCTGCCTGCTTCCATTCGTATGTTCAGTTTTCCTCTCCCTTGGAGGTGTTAGGGGAGGCTTTCAGCAACTCGTCTATGTGTTCGACGTAATCCAACGAATCATCCACGAAGAACTTCAGTTCGGGAATGATGCGCAGTTGCTTGCCGACACGCGTGCCAAGCTCGTAGCGCACCTGTCGCTGGTTTGTGTTGATGTTCTGCACTATCTCCTCGGCTTTCCCGCTGGGGAAGACGCTGAGATAAACGCGGCACTGGCTCAAGTCGGGACTGATGCGGCAGGCGCTGACGCTGACCAGCACGCCACGCATGGCGCTGGTCTGCCGCTGGAAGATATCGCTCAGTTCCTTCTGTATGAGGCGTGCTATCTTGTTTTGTCTTGTTGTTTCCACCTTACATTTACCTTTTAATCATTTATCATTTACCATTTCTCTCCTCCCTTTAAGGGAGGCAGGAAAGGTCTTTTTACCTTTTCTTCCCGCTCCCCGGAGAGGGGTCTGGGGTGAGACTGAGGCTGGGGGTGAGGCTCTTTAATCCTCCTCGCTGAACATCGGGTCCCATGCCGGCAGGCGGACGGGCTTCTGCTTGAGCAGGTCGAGAACCGAGGCGGGGCAGTAGCGGCGGTTTGCCACTACACGGAACATGTACTCGCGGAACCACTCGGCTGTCATGATGATGTAGCCGTTCTGTCCGCTTTCCCGGCCCCAGCTGTTCTCCACTTTCCACTTGAGGGGCTTGCCTTCGCTGTCAAGATCGACGGCCATCAGGGTCATGGCATGCGTACTGCCGCTGTCGAAGGTCTGTATGCGCTGCCGCTTCGTCATGCCGAAGGTGGTGCCGAGAAGGCTCCCGTAGTCATAGTTGTTGAGGTCGGCAATGCCAATGCTGCGGTCAAGGAACTTGCCTACGTCGCAACTGAAGTACATCTGGCTGCTGTCCCTGAGGGAGGCGATGGCTATCTGCTCCAGATCTTCGATGGGCAGGTTCACGTAGAGCCAGTTGTGGCCGTCATAGACGTGGCGGTCGTAGTCTATCTCATAGACCTTGTTGTAGGGGCGACTCGGGTCGTTCATGAGCATGACGTAGTCGCGGTTGAGGTCCTCGCCTTCATCGATGCAGTAAGCACGGAAAAAGTCGCCAGGCGTGTAGCTCTTGCCTTTCCAGGTGAACTGTGTGGGCGGCACGCCGTAGGCCATGACGAGCATGCGATAGACCGTGCCAAGCTGTTCCACCTTCAGGGTCTGCAGTTGCTTCTCGCTCATGCCTGCCTCGCTCTTCTCGCGCAGTGTGATGCCGAATTCGCGGAGCTTGCGCTTCAGGTGGCCGCAGAACTCGCTGGTGCTGTTGCTGACGTAGGTCTCGGGCATTACGTCGGAGGGTACTACGCCGTACTTCGTGGCGAGGTCGGCCACGCCGGTATAGGTGCCGCCGTCGGAGAGCGGGTGCTGGAAGAGCCAGCGCACCATTTCGCTGTCGAGGGGTTGTTTGCGCGTGTCGATGATGCCTTGCAGGAAGAGGTTGCTCTTCTCCAGCTGGTCGAAGAAGAAGAGATAGTTCTGGCTGAGCACAAGTTCCTTGATGCCGAGCTTCTTCATTGCCCTTCCGCGCAGCACGTTGAGGCCGGTGAAGAGCCAGCACCTGCCGCTGCCTTTCTGGTCGGTGATGCCTGTGTTCTTCACTTCGATGCTGAAGTCTTTTCCTGCGTTTCGACGTGAAGCTACCACTTTACCGTCTATGGTATAGAGTGTAGCGTTAACGACGGGCAAATCGCTATTGATATTTATTCTGTTACCTGTCACCGAAAGATGTGTTCCGTCGTTCCATACGGAGGAGATGCCTGTCTCGTCGGGATTTGGTCGCAGCCGGAACTCCATCCATGTCCATGAAGAGTTTGCTTTGGCATCGGGGAGCATCTCCTTTGTAAGTGTTGACGACGACTCTGAAGTGCGGTTTGACAACTCTACGTTTAAGCGCATAACCTGATTGACAGGTGCTTTCTCAAATCCCAGTTCTGACCAAGGTACGGCAGCCTCCATGATGTAATATGTGCTTCGCCGCTGCACACACAGACGTATGTCGTTATCGTCTTGCTTTACGAATCTGTGGGTGTTTGTTGCTCCCTTGTAGAACCACACAGTGGAGTCGAGGCGCATGAAAATCTTGTATAAGTCGTCGGAGATAGTGCTTTCGCACAGGTTTTTCGCGTCGAGATAAATCGAAATGCCATCTGTATATGTAGTATTCCTGATGGGATACTGAGTGCGGTCGGATGCTCTTGCCGAGATGTAGAGCGAGTCATCGTCGTAAGCAAAGTCGGCTGTGAAGCGTGTTCCCTTCTCTGTACCGAGTATCACCTGCGTTGCCAGCGGTTTGAAGTATCCCTCGTCACGAGTCTGTTTACCGTCGATAGTGGGTTTTGCGTATG